>NZ_JBIBJK010000015.1:0-262356 GCF_042958635.1 Streptomyces sp. NPDC007971 | reverse complement strand
AGGCGCGCGACCAACTCCGCCTGATGGGCCGCAGAGGTGGTGGCAAGATCGAGGTGCACACGGTTCTTCGTCGCAGTCTTGGGCTCCGGGACGGCGACGACGTCGACGCATACGCGGGCCGGGTCCCGCCAATCGAAGCCGACGCGTCCCACGTTGGTCTCGCCGGGTTCCCGGCTGGAAACGCTCCAGCCGAGCGCCTCCGCCCAGAACCGGCCGACTGCCGAGTCATCAAGAGCCTTTATGTTCACCAGAACAGGTCGCAGTGCCATGCCGGCGATCCTATGCATGCGGCAACGACATCCACAGGTACCGTCGCCCGTCAGAGATCGATTCGCTCACCAGCCGCGTTGCGCAGCTCGCCGACCGGAGCGCTCAGCCCCGCCCGGCGAAGCCTTCAGCGCCGCCCTCTGCTTCCCCACGGGCGCGATCGAGACCGCCCTCGCCGACGAAAGGCCGGCCAGTGAAGTCGGTTGCGTGATGCCGGGCTTGGCGTTGGGTCAGGAAGCGTGGCTGCGTCGGCCGTCAGCGTCGGGGGGTGCCTGTGGTGAGATCCTTG
This sequence comes from Streptomyces sp. NPDC007971, assembly GCF_042958635.1. Lineage (NCBI taxonomy): Bacteria > Bacillati > Actinomycetota > Actinomycetes > Kitasatosporales > Streptomycetaceae > Streptomyces > Streptomyces sp. NPDC007971. The sequence goes on along the minus strand of NZ_JBIBJK010000015.1, from coordinate 261,800 downwards.
ACGAGGAAGATGCAGGGGTCTTCGACGTGGTGGGCGATGCCGTCCTGATCGATGTAGGACCAGCGGTCCAGGTAGCGCACTGTCGGCTGGTATCCCAAGCGGGCGTAGAGCCTTGCCGCCCGGGGGTTGCCGTGGTCGTCAACGCCCAGTCCGATCTTGCGCGTGTTCCGTTGGACTGCGAGTCGTTCCGCATGGCGGATGAGCGCGGTCCCGATCCCGGCGCCGCGCAGCGGTTCGGCGACATGCAGGCCGTTGATCTCCGGGCAGTCCGCGAAGACGGCCCGGACCTCTGGGGCGTTGCAGCCGTTCCACCGGACCTCGCCATTGCCCACCGGACAGCCGTCCGTCCAGGCCACCAGGTATGTGCTGCTGCCCGCGGTGTGGCGAGCGAAGCGCCGGGCATGGAACGAGGTCGCACTGCCCGACGGCAGGTGCTCGTCGAGCAGGACGACATCCTCGGTACGGCACTCGGTAATGTGCATGCGCCTGACGATGCCGTGCCGTTCTCCTCCGGCGCCGGCGTTTTTGTCCCCGGCGGATGATGTGGTCGGTCGTTGAGGGCCGCACCGGTGCCGGTGGACAGCCATCGACCAGGTCCGGGCGGTACGGGATCTGTCCGCTTGGCCTAGCTGCACGGGTTGCCGGGGTCGACGTCGGTCAGGTCGCAGCTGGCGTCCCACAGCCTCGCCGCCGTGGCGGTGTCGGTGAGATGACTCCACACCGCCTCTTGTCGAGGGGTGCCTCGCAGGCCGAAGAGGCGTGGTCCCCACAGCTGTCCTCCGCGCACGGCCGGGTCGAGCACCGCCCGGACCGCGGACCATGCGCCGGCGTGCTTGCCCTGGACGAGCAGGGCGGCAGGTGCCGCGCGCAGCCGCGCGCGGACGCTTCGCGCATGGACCGGCGCTCGTGACGGAGTGAGGGAGTCCAGGGCGCCGCCGGGATGGACCACCACGCTCTCCACCGAGCTGCCGAGGCTTCGCAGCCGGCGGTCGAGTTCGAGCCCGAGGTGCATCTGTGCCAGCTTTGACCGTCCGTACGTGCGTTTGGCGTCGTAGTCCCGTAGGGACTGGAGGTCGTCCAGGTCCAGCCGTTCCGACTTCGCCGCGAAGCTGCCGACGGTCACGACACGTGCTGCTGGTGCGGCCGACAGAAGCGGCATCAGCCGGCCAGTCAGCGCGAAGTGCCCGAGGTGGTTCGTGCCGAACATGAGCTCATGACCGTCCGCCGTCTCGCGACGGGGCGGGTCGTCCAGCGCGACGCCGGCATTGTGGACCACCGCATCGAGTGCGTTCACCTCCAGGTTCTCCACCACCGTGCTGAGCGACGACAGGTCGGCGAGGTCCAGACGTACGGCACGCACCTGCGCGCCGGGTACACGCGAGCGGATCGAGGCCATGGCGGCTTCGGCTCTCGCCGGGTCCCGGCTGCCCAGTACGAGGGTGGCTCCGGTCGCCGAAAGCTGCTCCGCGACGAAGTACCCGATGCCCGCGTTGCCGCCGGTGACCAGGAAGACGCTCCCCTCGGCACGCGGCAGCCGGTGAACGTCCCAGGACGGGACGGAGGACGTTGGCAACATGAGGACAATCTCCCTTGCACCGGAACGATGAGACGGTCACGGCCGCACCCGAGGGAGCGGCTGGTCAACCACGGTTCCAGCGAGAACCGACACATCGCCTACGGATCACCGACCGCCGCGGTGTGATGCATACATCCCACCGACCGACGGCTCTGGCTTGCCACAGAAGCCTGGCCACTCCTGCGTGCAGGAAGGCTGCGGTCCGAGGTCATGCTGCTCAGTGGGCGGTGTGGGCGGTGTGGGCGGTGTGGGCGTACGCGCGGACCGGTAGGCACCGCCCGTACCGTGCAGCCGGCAGCCCCGCGCCCCGCAGCCCGTGCTTCGTTGCCGGGCGCTGACCGGCCGGGCGTACTAGTGCGGGGTGCGCGGGTGCGGGTGCTCGGCCCGGACGCCGTGGATGCGGCGGCCGGGCCGGCGTATGTGGGTGGGCCCGGTCGGTCCACCTGCCCATCCGGGGCGGGGCGGGGCGGGGCGGGGCGGGTCGGTGCGGGCGGAGCCGCCGGAGCCGGGTGGGGAGCCGGCCTCCGGGACCCCTGTGGCCCCTGGCTGCGTGTCGTCAGGAGATGCGGATGCCCGACCAGTTGGTGGACTTGCCGACCTGCGTCCGGCTGCCGAAGCTGCCGTGGCCGTTGCCCCGGTTCAGCCAGGCGTGGCCGTCCTTGTCGAGCGAGATGAGGTCGGTCCGGCCGTCCCCGGACAGGTCGAGTCCGCCGACGACGTCCTTGTAGGAGGTGCCCCAGTCCTTGAAGACCAGCGACCGGGGCCTGAACGTACCGGTGCCGGCGCCGCTGAATCGCCAGAGCTCGTTCGACGCGTCGAGGGCCAGCAGGTCGTTCTTGCCGTCGCCGTCGAGATCCCCGGCGGCGATCAGCTTCTTGTAGCGGTCGAAGCCGGACCCGGCGAGCGTGCGGGCTTTGAAGCCGCCCGCGCCGTTGTTCGCGTACACGTAGAGCTTCCCCGTCGAGGCGGACCGGGTCAGCAGGTCCGCCCGGCCGTCGCCGGTGACGTCGCCGGGCGAGACGACCGTGTCGTACCCGCTCCAGTCAGAGGAGACCGTGACGTGGGACGACTGCTGGTCGGGCAGTCCGCCGCAGATCGTCGGGTAGACGCGGGCCTCGCCCTTCGGGTAACGGACGAACACGTCGTTGCAGCCGTCGCCGTCGAGGTCACCGTACGGCAGCACCAGTGTGCCCGTCGGCCAGCTGGTCGCGCGCTGCCCCGCGGACAGCTTCGTCGCGTCGCCCGCGTACACCTTCAGACCGGTGCTGTCCCGGCCGAAGAGGTCGGCCTTGCCGTCGTCCGTGTAGTCACGCCCTCGGGGGAGCGCGCGGCTGGTGGTGGTGGCCTGGTAGACGCCGTCGAGGACAGTGCTGTTCGTCTCGGTCCGCTTGTACTCGTCCCACAGCACGACGGGCCGGCCGAGCGCGTCGGCGGCCACCTCGGGCGCCCCCGTGAACTGGGCGCTCGTCGCGCTCAGCCGCCGCGGGGCGGACCAGGTACCGCCCTTGAAGACGGCGGCCATCGTGTACTCCTCGTACGAGTAGCCCTCCCGCCACGTCACCGTGACCGTGCCGCCCGAGGTGGCGGCCGCGCCGACCGCGCGCACCTTCTTGTGCGCGGAGAAGGGCTGCGTGTACGGCTGCCAGACGCCGGTGGCCGCCGAGCGCACCGCGTACCAGGGGCCGGTCGAATACCCGGGCCCGCCGGCCACGAAGAGGTCGCCGTTGGGCAGGTAGACGGGCGCCGTCATCGCGGAGGTGCTGCCGTAGTCGGCGGCGGACCTCGGGGTGCTCCACTGCGTGGCGCCGGCGTCGCGGCGCGTGTGCATGAGATGCGCGATGTCGTCGTAGAACACGTCGAAGCCGCCCCGCGGACCGGCGAACACCCTCGGGCGTGCCAGGTCCACGCCCGGGACCGGGAAGCCCTGGACCGGGGTCCAGGTGGTTGCGCCGGGGGCCTTCTCCAGGGCGACGACGGCCTTGCTCGCCTGCCACTGCCACACCAGCAGGGCGGTGCCGTCGTGGGCGACGGCAAGGTCCATGTCGGAGATGTCCCGGCTGCCGGACGGCGGTTGCTCGTCGAGGTCGGCCGGAGCGGTCCACGCGGCCTGCGGGCCGCTCTTCTCCGCGGCCTTCACGACGCCGGAGGCCGACCACACGGCGACCAGCCGGCCGTCGGGGGCCGCCGCCAGGTGCTGGTACCCCTTCTGGGGAACCGCGGCGACGTACTCGGGCTCGGAGAACGCAGTCGCACCGGGCGTGAGGGTGGCCACCTTCAGCCAGTAGTTGTCGTGGTCGTCGGCGCGCTGGGCCCGCCACACCAGGCGCACCGTGCCGTCGCCCGGCGAGACCAGCTCGGTGTTGTACCCGCCGGCGTCGGGCCAGGTCTGCGGGGCGAGCCAGCGGGTGCTGTCGGCGGGCCGGATCCGGGTGGAACGAGAGATCCCGTCGCCGGTGAGGGAGACGACGGCGCCGTTGCCGGCCGACACCAGGGCGTTGAGCCCGCCCGAGGCGGAGGCGGGGGCGGGGTTCGGGGAGTGCAGGCTGCGGGTGCCCCACGGGCCCGGTGCACGCGTCCCGCCGACGGCCGTGGAGGTGGTGCCGATGGCCGTGGTGCCGGTGGCCGCGGGCGCGGCGTGGGCTGCGGTCGGGGCTGCGGCCGCCAGAGCGAGGACGGGAGTGAGCGCGATGCCGAGCACCGCGCGGGACTGCGCAGTCATGGGAATGCCCCCCCGGGCAGGGCGTATCCGGTCACACGGATTCGCCGAACTGTTCGAAACAAGTCAGGCGCAGCGTATATCAACGCAGATCGTCGCGCGGGGGAGACGTCCCTGGAGATTCCGTACCAGGTGCGGGCCGGGGGGCAGTGGCGTGACCTGCCCGAACGGCTCCCCGCCGAGTCGGCTGAGCGCCCCTGTGCTGCCGCTGGCCCGGCTCGAAGCACGGCGCGGTTGGTGGGCGGGGAGACGGCACCCCGCGTGCGGCGATGTGTGCCGGGGGGCCGGTGAGCGCTCCGACGCACGGGGACGGGGCTTTTGCCGACGGCTTCGCAGATCTCGGCACAGCCCGGTTGGAACACCTCACGCAGTACGAACATCGGTCGCTCGGTCGGCGTCCGTGCCTCCGGCGCGAGCGGCCTCGCCGGTGTCCGCCGGCTTTCTCACAACGGCTGAACCAGGCCGGCCCGCCACTCCGGCGACGGATCCGAGCCCAACTCGCTCCAGTACTCCCGGCCGGCAACGACCCTTCCGTCCCGCACCGTCCAGAACGACGCCACCCGGTGCGGCCCCATCGTTTCGTGCGGAACCTCCACCTCCGAGACCACCTGCTCGCCTTCGGCGACGACCCGCAGCACCCGGATCGACCACCCCTGCGGGTACTCGGCGTTGATGCGGACGTAGTGCTCCGGCCCTACGATCCGTTCGCCGCTGACCGGCCACTCCACCACCAGGTCCTCGGCCAGCAACTCACGCAACCCGGCCCAGTCCCCGGCCTGCATGCGCTCCCAATCGAGGCTCTGCGCTGTCCGTCGGCCTTCAGCGGTCGATGGACGGCACCCGATCCAGGCCGGTCTCGCGCATGATGCGCTCCACGGTCTCGTCCAAGGTGCTGCCGGCGTCGATGACGGTCTCGATTCCGCTGGGCAGTAGGTCCCGCTCGCGGTACCAGTCCCGCAGCTGCTGGTCGGTGACCTGGGCCAGGTACGCCGGATCGGGCTTGGTCGCATGCCGGATCAGGGTTTCCTGAAAAGGGACGTCCAGGTAGTAGCAGAAAGAGGTGCCCCGGTGGGTGCGAACGAGGTCTTCGATCATCGTGCCGTAACGGTCGGCGTACAGGATGCCCTCGACGACCGTATGGAATCCGGCGTCCAGTGCGTAGCGAGCCGTCATCCCGATCAGGCCGATGTTGGCTGCGCCGGGCCGGTCGTGCTCGCGCAGCACGACCCGGCGCAAGTTGTCCTGGCCGACCACGGCCAGGTTGCGGCCGAACTGCTCACGCAGGCCCGCCGCGACGGACGACTTTCCCGAGGCGCTGTTGCCGCGCAGCACGACCAAGCGGGTCTCTTCCGTTCCTACCCTCACGATCGGAACGATACTGAGGCCCTCTGACACTCAAGGCCGACCGCGCGGGATCGCGCCGCCGGAGTGGCCCTCGCCCTCCACCGGCCCGGCACACCGCCCCTGTGGGACGCCGTGCTGCTGGTGTCCTGACCCCCTGCGAGGGACGCCCCATCCGGAGTGCACCGCACGTCCTGCGGACCGGGGCCGCGGCTCCGGCCCTGGCCGCATGAGCCCGAAGCCCGAAGCCCGAAGCCCGAAGCCCGAAGCCCGAAGCCCGAAGCCCGAAGCCCGAAGCCCGAGGCCCGAAGCCCTCGGTCGGCGGTGCCATCCGGGTCATGCGCAGGTGATCTCGTCGCGCGGGGCGTAGTGCGTGCGGTACGGCTCCCGCTTGACTTCCAGGCCGTCTTTGTAGAAGACCCGTTGCACAGTGACGTCGAAGCCTTCCAGCGGTGTCTGCGGCACGCACTGCTCGGCCGTGCTCACCTTCTTCACCGGCTGCTGCACGTGGGTGCGCGGCCCCGTGACCGACTTGATCTCGTCGTACTTCTTGGTGCCGAGGAAGGTGACGGTCACGGAGGTGTCGGTGGACTCGGCCTGGATGTAGACGGCGTTGCCGGAGTCGTTCTTGAACTTCAGGTCCAGGAGGTTCCAGACGACCGTCGCCTCACGGCCCTCCGGGTAGCGCTCGATGTAGAAGGAGTGGGCGCCGTGCTCCACCAACTTCATCCCGGCGAAGAACGCCGCGTTGTAGACAGTGGTGGCCACGGTGGAGACCCCGCCGCCGGACGCCTTCGTGAACTCGTTGTCGAGGATGATGACGCCCTCGACGAAGCCGTTGGCCTTGGTGCGCTCGCCCACGGTCCGGTTGAGGCTCCACGTCTCGTCCGGCCTGACCACGGAGCCGTTGATGAGCTGCGCGGCCCGGCCGATGTTCTGGGTGCGGTACGGGGCCTTCTCGAAGTTGACGGTGAACGAGGACAACTTCTCCTTCGGCCCCAGCTGCGCGGTGTTGTCGCGGGTGACCTCGGGCTGGATCCTGCGCGTGGGCAGTTCGCCGGTGCGGGCGGCGGTGCCCGACCTGGTGAGCAGCGGCAGAACGGCCTTGCTCAGTGCCTTGTCGCTGATCTCCTGGCCGGGCCTGCCGTCATCGGCCACGACGACGTTGTCGCCGTCGAGCCGCAGGCCGGCGCTCTCGGTGCCACTGGTGAGGCCGGCCAGCTCGGGTTCGGTGCGCAGTCCCTTGCCGTCGAGCCTCGGCGTCAGCCTGCCACTGCCGTCCGGTCGCATCTGGAGGTGCTTGCCCACGACGGCCTGGCCGATCGTGACGCGCTTGTCACCTTCGGTGAGGGTGACCGGTGCCGACATGGCCGGCTGTGCGAACTCGCGGACCGCTCGTCGTACCTCCGCCGCCGTGACCTTCGGCTTGGTCTCGCGGGTGGGCAGGGGGGTGACCGAGTCGGCCTTGCCGTGCAGGAAGGAGGTGCGCACCGTGCCGACCGCGGCGTCCACGTCGAGCGCGTAGCCGCGGCGCGGGGTCACCTGCCCGACCTGGCCGCCCGCGAAGGTGACCGCGCCGTCCCGGACCTTCTGGTCGAGAGATCGGGCCAGCTTCCCGAGAGCGGCGCGCGTCCGCCTGTCGTCGACGTGTACGACCGGCTCGATGTCGTCGCCGTCCGAGCGGAACAGGGCGCCGACCCCACTGATCGGGTCGGAGCCGGTACGCGTCGCCCGGTCGACGGTCTGCTCGACGTCGAAGCGGAGCCCCGCCTGCCGCGGATCGATCGTGCCTGTGCGCTCACCGACCGTCACGGCCAGCGCCTGCGAGCCGGCCGGCGCCAGATGCTCTTCCAGCTTCCGGACGGCGTCCACGGGGCTCAGGCCCCCGATGCCCACGCCGTGGACGGTCGTACCCGCCTCGATCTCCCCACCCGTGAGCAGCAGCCCGGTCAGATACAGGCCGCCGACACCGACGGCAAGGGCGCCCCCGGCCAGGGCGACGGGCGGAACGGAGGCTGTTCGCGGGATGGAGGGTATGCGGGGGCGCATGGGGCTCCGAGACGATCGACGGGGCGGTGCACGTCGATGACGTGACGCCGCGGGCAGGGCAAGCACGCCAAACTACCCGTAATCGGGCATTGATCGCGCACTCCCCATGTCCCGTCGAACGTTTCATGGTGGCCGGAAAGCGCAGATTCCCGCCTCAGTCCTGGTCGAAGGCGTCGTGACGTGACATTGCCCACGCGGGCTCCCTCGCTGAGCAGGCAGCGCGGCACTGCACCGGCTCCGACGGAGCCGCTGCAGTGCCGCGCAGTCGCCTCGCATACGCCGCCCCGGACAGTGACCGGTGGTTCGGACGCACGGCCCCGAGGACAGTCGCAGCGCGGGCCGGGACGCCACCCGAGGCGAGAATCCGCTCTCCTGCGCGTCGGTCACCCGGCAGGATCGAGCACGACCGGAAGTTCCGCGAGGCCACGGAAGGCCGGGAAGGGAACCTCCAGCCACCGCGCTTCGCCGCGGGGATCAGCCAGGGTCGCTCTCGGGAACCGGTCGAACAGGCCGGTGAGGGCCAGCTGCATCTCCAGCCGGGCCAGCGGGGCGCCGAGGCAGTAGTGGCTGCCGTGCCCGAACCCCAGATGTGCGTCCTGCGCGTTGCCCGGACGCACCACGTTCAACTCGTCCGGGGCGTCGAACTTCAGCGGGTCGCGGTTGGCCGAACTGATCGCGATCTGGACCAGGGCGCCCTTGGGGATCCGCGTCCCGCTGTACTCCACGTCCTCGGTCGCGTAGCGGAACGTCGCGCTCTCCACCGAGCCGTCGTAGCGCACCAGCTCCTCGACCGCGGCACGCATCAGCTCCCGGTTCTCCCGCACGGCGCGCAGTTGCCCGGGATGTGACAGGAGGTGATGCACGGCGTTGCCGATCAGGTACGCGGTCGTCTTGTGGCCTGCGAACATCAGCAGGAACGCCGTGGAGACCAGTTCGTTCTCGGTCAGCCCGCCGTCGTCGTCCCGGACCGCGGTGAGCGCGCTCAGCAGATCGTCACCCGGACGGCTCCGCTTGGCGGCGATGAGATCCGAGAAGTACGCGTGCAGGTCCTCCTCCGCCTTCTGCTGGGCCCGCTTGGCCTCCTCGTCGAAGCCGCTCCGGGCCACCGCGGAGGACAGGTCCTGCATCCGTGACCGCTCCTGTGGCGGCACACCGAGCAGATCGCAGATCACGACGATCGGCAGCGGGAACGCGAAGGCCGGCAGCAGGTCGAAGGACTCCCCGGTCGGGCACTCGTCGAGGAGGCCCCGGACGACATCCTGGATCTTCGGCCGCAGCGCCTCCACACGCCGTGGGGTGAACGCGGAGTTGACCAGCCTGCGCAGTCGCGTGTGCTTGGGTGCGTCGGAGTTGAGCATGTTGTCGTCCAGCGCGACGGACGAGTCACCGAAGATCCTCCGGTAGGCGTCCATGGCCCCGTACATGTCCTTGCTCAACCGGGAATCCGCCAGGGCGGCCCGCGCGTCGTCGTACCGGGTGATCAGGTACGTCTCGTTGCCGTGCGGCGGTCTCATGGGGCAGACCGGGGCCGCGTCGCGGAGATGGGCGTAGACCGTGTGAGGGTCCCGCCGGAACTCCGGGGTGCAGCGTTCGGCCGCCGTGACGGCCTCCTGCGTGGTGGTCACGGACGACTCCTGAGGTCGAAGAGGGCCTCGGCGTTACCCCCGAGGATGAGCTGCTGCGACGCCCTGTCCACCGGCAGTTTCTCGATCATGCGGATCTGCTCCTCCAGCGGCACGGCCAAGGGCGGTGAGTCGGTGCCGAACAGCATCCGCTCGGGCCCCAGCACCTCCGCGTTCAGACTCAGATGCGCCGAACTGGACGGGCTCGTGTCGACGTACATGCGCTGGAGTGCCGCGGCCGGGTCGACCGCAGGCCCCGTGGTCGCCGGCGGGGCGGCCGCAGGCGGGGCGCCGGCCGCCCCGGGTGAGCCGGGGGGCGGCGCGCCCCCGGCCCAGTGCCTCGGGCGCGCGGCCGTCTGCAGGCGCTCCGGCAGCAGCGCCATCGCGCCGCCGCCGGTCGCGCCGATCAGCCGCAGATCCGGGTACTTGTCCAGCCATCCCGTGAAGGCGATCATGGCCATGCCCATGGTGACGTCGTCGAACCGGCCGATCTGCTCGACGAAGCCGATCTGCTCGACCCGCTCCGTGCCGACCGGTTCGGCCGGGGCGTGTACCAGGACCGGCACCCCCGCCTCCGCGGCCAGAGCGAAGAAGGAGTCGGTGCGCGGGGCACCGAGCAGCTCACCGTGGACGCTGGACGTGGTGATCAGGCCGACGAAGGCCGGGTCCTCCAGGGTCTCCCGCACCCCTTCCAGGTGATCGTCGTCACCGAACGGGTTGGCGTACACATAGCCGCGCAACCGGTCCGGGAACCTGGCGATCAGCCCCGACATCCAGGCGTGGAAACTGCGCAACCGGTCCCGTGGTTGCGCGTAGTTGTCCACGCCCGGTACCCGCGCCATCGCTCCGGCGCCGACGGGGCTGCCGATGATGGTGAGGTCGATCCCTGCCTCGGCGCGCGCGGCGAGCATGCCGTCGACGTCGGTCAGGCTCGGGGGCATGGGGAAACGTCTGGCCGCCTCCGGCGGGGACAGATGCCCGTGGATGTCGATGATCACGTGTCGCTTCCCGGGTTCGGTGTGAGTGCGCGGGTGACCGCGGCACAGTCCTGGTCGCCCAGTCCCTGCTCGGTGGCACGGACGTGGGTCTCTGCCGCGGCGCTCGCCAGTGGCAGATCCAGGCCGGCTGCCGCTGCCTGCTTGGTAGCGAGCATGAGGTCCTTCGCCATCAGCCGCAGCCGGAAGTCCGGCTCTTCGAAGCGGCCGGAACCCAGGCGCCTCGACTTGAACGCCATGACCGGGGAGGCGAAACCGCTGCCTGCGATGGTCTTCAGGACCAGCTGCCGGTCCAGTCCGCAGGCGTCCGCCAGTTGGGTGACCTCGGCCAGGGCCTGCACCTCTATGCCCATCAGCAGGTTGAGGCACAGCTTCATCCGCATGCCCGAACCGAGTGCGCCCAGATGGACGACCTCCTTGCCCAGCATGTCCAGCAGCGGGCGCCCGGCGTTGAACGCCTGCTCCTCACCGCCGACGAAGAGCCGCAGCTCGCCGTCCCGGGCGTGGTCGCGGTTGCCGAGCATGCCGACGTCCAGGACCGAGGGAATGTCCCCGGCGATCTGGACGACCTCTTCGGGGGAGACGGTGCTGGCGCAGATCAGGACGCCGGGGTAGGGGCCCTTGGCCAGCACGCCGCCGGGCCCGCGCAGCACGGAGCCGAGGGCTTCGCCGTCGGCGACGACGCAGATGGCGGCGCTCGTGCCCTCGACGGCGTCGGCGGGGCAGGGGACGACGAAGGCGCCTGCCGCAGCAAGCGGTTCGGCCCGCTCCGGGGTACGGTTCCAGACCCGGACCTGTATTCCCCGGTCGAGGAGACGCGTGGCGAGGCTGCTGCCCATCGCGCCGAGCCCGAGTACGGCGACGGGGGTGCGGGACGCATGTGTCATGCCGTCACCCCCTTGGTCTCCTTGACGACCCGGAACCGCAGCGACTGCGTCGAGTCGACCCACTGGCGCAGCGGAGCCACCAGCGCACGATGCTCCTCGCTCTGCTGCCAGGCGAAGAAGTGCTCGGCCGTCTGCCACTCGCTGGTGATGACCCACTGACGGGAGTCGTCCACGGGTTCTCCCAGCCTCTCGACGATATGGCCGGGGGTCTGAGACACGGACTTGCGGAGCTGGTCGTACAGCTCCAGGAATCCCTGCTCGCCGCCCTCGATCACTCGGACGGTGAAAACGACGCTCAGCCCTTCGGCCGACCGGCCGTTGTTCTTCGTGCCCATGTCTCCTCCTGAAGGTGAGATCCGGCAGGACACGACTCCCACCGACTCATGTCCCCCGGACGGACGCAACTCCGAATGGGGCACAGGCCAACGGGGACAAGGCGGCAACGGTCCGTGGTTGCTCTGTTCGGGTGAGTGACGAGGCGGTGGGTACCGTCGGCTCGGCGCGCGGACGGCAGCACCCGAACGGGGGTGAACCGGAACGGCATCCGAGGGGCACGAAGGGGCCCGGACGAGGGGCAGGCACGTCGCGGTTGCAGGCCGCTCGCGCGCGGAGGGGCGGGTACTGGGCGGCGGTTTCGTCGCGAGCTCAACCGGACGGCGTGACCGGGGACCGCATGCCGAGCCACTGCTCGGCGCCCCAAGCCTCGAACCGCTCCACCTCGGTGAACCCCAGCTTCGCCGCGAGACGCATCGAGCCGACGTTGGCGGTCTGGGTGGTGAGCACCACCGGCTCGCCGGGAAGCGCGTCGGCGAGCCAGCCGAGTGCCGCCGCGCAGGCCTCGGCGGCGTACCCGAATCCCCAGGCCCGCGGCAGGAACATGTAGCCGAGATCGGCCTTCCCCGCGGCAGCCGGGCGACGGTGCCCCGTTGCTCTCCTGAGCAGGATCTGGCCGATCATCGACCCGTCGAGATCGACGACGAAGTTCCCGGGCCACCGCTCGGGCACCTCAGGCGTCTCGTGCTCAAGCTCGTCCCGAGGCCGGGGGCCGCCGAGGTAGGTGTGCACCTCCGGCGAGGCGAGCAGGTCGATGAACGCCGCACGGTCCCGGGTCTCGGGCTCACGGAGCACGAGCCTCTCGGTCCTGATCGGCTCAGGCGGCCAGGCCACGGATCCCAGATCTTCCATCGTCGCACGCTAACAGGTGGTCAGACCGACCGAATGGGGAACGCTCGACTCCATCCGGACCCGAGCCCCCGACAGCAACTGGGGCTCTTTGCGATCTCGTGCTTCCCCACGGGATGTCGGCGGTCTGTCGTCGGACGACGGAGATGCCGGTCGGATCGACGGTGATGAGGGTCGGTTCGGACGCGGCGTGTCCGTCTTCCTGAAGGGGCACGACGAACCTGTGAGTCGGGAAGACCGATCCCGATGCGGGCACATGGTGTTCGGAGAAGTGAGCGGCTGCTGTGCCGCCGAGCACGTCGGGCGCATAGTCATGCCGGCGCAGCAGGCCGGCCACGTCGTAGTGGAAGACCTGTTCCGTGGAATGCGTGGCGAGGGCCCCGGGAGCTCGGCGACGCCATCCGCGCATTGCCGCCGGCCGCGAGCGCGTCGTGTACTGGTCGTCCCGGCTCAACTCGCCCGGTCGGGCGGGAAGGCGTTGCCGAACATCGGCAGACCGCTCGCGGACTCGGTCCGGGTCGCCTCGTCCTGCCAGACGTCCCAGTGTTCGGCCAGTCTGCCGTTCTCGATACGCACCACGTCGGCCACGACGGAGGCGGTCTCGCCGGTGCCGGAGTACCGGCCGTAGAGCATCACGTAGTCGCCCTCGGCGACCACGAGCTGGTTGTCGTAGCGCAGGGTGGCGGGCAGGGCGCGGACGAGGTTGAACAGACCTTCCCGTCCGGGCGGGATGTGTCGGCTGTGCTGAACGTATTCCTCGGACCAGAACTCCTCCGCGGCCGCGTAGTCGCGCCTGCCGAAGAGCGTGTCGAAGGCCGTCAGAACGAGTTCTTTGTTCTGTTCGGGTGTGGACATGCCATGCTCCAGAGAGTGATTGTCATGGGTGCTTCGGACGTCGTCATCTGCGCGGCTACGGGCTCTTCGCGGTGACATGAGCTGCGGGGCCAGGCGGTGCGAGGTGCGGAGCGCATCGTCTGTTCCTCACGGGGGTGAATGCGTTGTTCGTGCTGAGGATCTGTGCGTGTGGATCTTCCCTGGTCCGCAGGGGTGTCATGCCGTGCGCTGGGCCGGTCGGGCGATCCTGGGCTTCGTTCCCGGCGCAGGAGGCGCACGAGGTGGAGGGGATCGCGGCGTGACGTCGGATGCGCTCGGCGGTTTTCATGAGCTCCGCTCCTGGCAGAGAGCGAGCTGTGTTTCTCTCAGCTGGACAGGTGAGGGAGCGGGTCCGGCCGGCCGAGGGGGGACAAGGGGCGTGCAGTCGCTGGTGGTCTTCGGCGGTCACCGGTGCGCGCGCTTCGTCGGTCAACGGCGCTTGTGGACGCGGTACTGCGCGAGCAGGCCGAGAGCGGCGGCGGCGAGCTCTGCGGCCGGCGCCCCTGAGTCCGAATACGCAGGCCGGGGCGGACGGCGTGCCGTGCGTGTGATGCCCTCGGTGCGGGTGCGTGCCGAGGGCATCGGGTGTCGGGTGCCGGCGCCCGGGTTCTGGAGACGGGCCTGCACCCTGTCGAACCAGGGGCGCCTCAGTGCAGTTGGGGCACGCCCAGCAGCGGGTCGTCGGGGCCGCACACCTGCGCCCGGACATGGTGCCCCTGCGGGTCGGTCAGCTGCACGAGGGAGCCGTAGTCGTGCGCGGTGCGGTGCGGTGGTGTCACGGAGATGCGAGGGTCGTATTCCGCCAGGACGTCGCAGCTCTCGGACGGCGAGGCGACCGCGTCGTAGAAGACCGGGAACTCGATGCTGTGGCCCGGCTTCAGTACCACGTGGACCGGCGCGGACTTCTTCGGCTTCGCATCGGCAGACGGTCCCTTGCCGACAAAGAATTCCAGCCCCGGGTAACCGTCGAAGGCGCAGGGACCCGATCCCTTGCGGGCGGCGCTGAGCATCGCCGTCGGCGTATGGTGCGGCTTGCCCGGCAGAAGGGTCATCTTCCAGCTCAGCTCGGACGATCCGCACGCGGCGGGACGGGCGTCCGAAGCGCCCTTGGACGGCTGGGTGGCGGTGTCGTGGTCCTTGCCGCAGGCAGCGGCACCCAGCAATACCACCAGGCTGAGAGCGGAGACTGCCAGTGTCCGCGGTGCCATGAGATTCCCCCTGGTGAAGACATCCTTGCGGGACCCCGTGTCATCGCTCCTGCCTCACTGCACAGAGAGATGCCGACCCTCCCGGGGAGGTTCCAGAAGATCCCGGTCGGCTCCCTCGCACGATCTCAGCAGCTGCCTCGTATTCACGGACTTGAGCCCACGGGCCCACCGCAGTGCGGTCAGCGCCCGATGTCCGCCCGTTGCCGGCGCGTCGATCGGCCGCGACACCGTCGGATCGGAGGCCACCTGTCCGAACGGCGCCGGCTCGGCCCTGACTCGCAGACGCGCGGCGTCCTGTCGCAGTGCAGCCAGTTATCAGATTGGTCGAGTTCGCGTTCGATGGGCGTGCGTTCGACTATGGGAATCCGGCCCCTCCGGTGGTGATGTGGCGGCGGTCGGGCGCACATTGGCCGGATGCATATGTCAACGTCGCTGATCGGCCGGTCAGTTGTGGAGTGGGGCGTCGGTCTCCCTGTCGTGTCGGCGGGCGGAGTCGTCACATCCTCGCCTCAGGGGCTTCACATTCCGCAAGTGAATTGCTATTTCAGTTGCATCCGAATTCCCTTCCGTCCCTCAGGGATCTTCCGCCTTCTCGCCGAGAATTCGGGCAAGTGGAAATCACGCCACCGACTCCTCTCGGTAGTTTCAGGACTTTGTCTTCAGGGTGAACCGCGAAACCGTTTCGGCATATCTACGATCGCAGGCTATGACCGACACTCCACGGGGCAACTCCGCCACCCGTGCCCGCTGGCAGACCTGTCTGAGGCTCGCCCGTGAACTCCTCCTCGTCGGACCCGACGGCAAAGACCTCAAGCTCGAATACCTGCATGCTCTGATAGACACCGGCCGCCTCGGTACCACCCGTCACCCGCGCAAGAAGGTCCTCGTCGTCGGCGCCGGCATCACCGGCCTCGTCGTCGGCCGGCTGCTCAAGGACGCCGGGCACGACGTCACCATCCTCGAGGCGAACGCCAACCGCGTCGGCGGACGCATCAAGACCTTCCGCACCACCAAGCACCACCAGCCTTTCGCCGACCCGGCCCAGTACGCCGAGGCCGGGGCCATGCGGCTGCCCGACTTCCACCCGCTCGTCCTCGCCCTGGTCGACAAACTGGGGCTCGGCCGCCGCCAGTTCTACAACGTGGACATCGACCCCCACACCGGCAGCGGCCCCGACGTGCCCGTCCCTCCGGTGACGTACTCCTCCTTCACCGGCCGGACGTGGACGTACGGCGACGACAGCCCGGACTTCGCCGAACCCGACAAGCTCGGCAACTCCTGGATCCGCGCCAACCGCGTCCAGGTGCGGCGCGCCGACTACGCTGCCGGTCCCGAGCGGATCAACGAGGGCTTCCACCTCATCGACGACGAGGTCCGCGCCCCCGTCGCGCGGATGGTGGACGAGGCGCTGGAGAGCGTGCGCGACTACTACTCCGACGTCGTCGACGGCAAGCGGGTCAACAAGCCGTTCGACGAGTGGGTCGAGGGCTGGGCGCGGGTGATCCGGGACTTCGACGGCGACTCGATGGGCTCCTTCCTGCGCGACCGGGCCGGGCTCAGCGACGAGGCCGTCGAAGCCCTCGGAACCCTGGAAAACATGTCCTCGCGGCTCTACCTCTCCTTCTTCCACAGCTTCCTGAGCCGCAGCGACATCAACCCCGGCGTCCGCTACTGGGAGATCCCGGGAGGTAGCTGGCGCCTGCCGCACGCCCTGTACCAGGGCCTGCGCGACGAGGTGCAGCTCGGTCAGCGCATGATCCGCCTCGAATACCACGACCCCAGCCGCGACACCGACCCCGACGGCACCGGGGCGGTCGGACCCGACGGGTGGGGCGTGGCCGTACAGACCGTCGACGAGGAGGACCCGAAGGAACTGCCCCGACTGTGGACGGCGGACCTGGCGGTCGTCACCATCCCGTTCTCCGCGCTGCGCTTCGTGGAGATCGTCCCCTCGATGTCGTACAAGAAGCGCCGCGCCATCATCGAGACCCACTACGACCAGGCCACCAAGGTGCTGCTCGAATTCAGCCATCGCTGGTGGGAGTTCACCGAGGACGACTGGCGCGACATGCTGGACGGCATCGCGCCCGGCCTGTACGAGTACTACCGGCGGGGGCACGAGGTGGACACCGAGACCGTGTCCGTGCCCACGCTGCCCGAGCCGGAGGCCGGACTGCTCGGCGCCGCCGTCAAGGACAGCCTCGTCACCGAGGAGATGCGGCGGATCGACGGCGGTCTGCCCCTGCGCGGCCCCGCCGTCCGGCCCGCCACCCACTGCTTCGGCGGGGGCTCCGCCGCCGACAACCCCAACCGGTTCATGTACTACCCCTCGCACCCGGTCGCGGACAGCATGGGCGGCGGCGTCGTCCTCGCCTCGTACTCCTGGTCCGACGACGCCGCACGCTGGGACTCCATGCCGAAGACGGAGCGCTACCTCTACGCCCTGCGCAACCTCCAGGCCGTGCACGGCCGGCGCATCGAGGTGTTCTTCACCGGCCGGGGCGCCACCCAGAGCTGGGCCCGCGACCCGTACGCCTTCGGCGAGGCCGCCATCTACACCGCGCACCAGATGACCAGCTTCCATCTGGACGTCTCCCGGCCCGAGGGCCCGGTGCACTTCGCCGGCGAGCACACGTCCCTCAAGCACGCCTGGATCGAGGGCGCCCTGGAGAGCGCCGTCCGCGCCGCACTCGCCGTCCACCAGGCCCCGCCGGTCACCGACTGGAAAGGCCCGGAACCGGAGGTCCCGGGTGCGGACCGGGAAGGGGAGTCCTCGTGAGCGCGATCACCCCCGCCTGCACGGTCGCCCGCTATCTCGCCCTGCGGCTGGCCGAGTTGGGCATCACCCATCTGTTCGGAGTCCCCGGCAACCACCTCGGCCCGTTCCTCACCACCCTGCGGGCCGAGGGCGACATCGAATGGGTCGGCACTCCTACCGAGGGCGGCGCGGGCCAGGCGGCCGACGCCTACGCCCGCATCCACGGCGTGGGCGCGGCGGCGGTGACGTACAGCGTGGGCGCGTTCAATCTGCTCAACGCCTGCGGTGGCGCGTACGTCGAGCAGGTCCCGCTCATCGCCGTCAACGCCTGCCCGCCGTACGAGCAGTGGCAGAACTTCCGCGCCGTCGGGCTGCTCACCTCGCACATGAGCCCCCGTGCCGAGAGCAACCTGGACGTCTACCGGCAGGTCACCGTGGACGCACAGGTCATCTCCCACCCGGGCCTGGCGCCCGCCCAGATCGACGCCGCGCTCACCGCGTGCGTCTCGGAGCGCCGGCCGGTCTACCTGGAGGTCATGGAAGACCTGTGGGACGAGCCCTGCCCCGAGCCGAGGGAGCCGATCGTCCGCCGCGAACGGCCTTTCAGCGAGCGCAACCAGACGATGCTGGACCAGGCCGTGCAGGCGATCCTCACCCTGATGGAGGAGCACCCCGGCCCGGACGGCAGGCCCCGCCCGATCGTGTGGGCCGGCGAGGAGATCGACCGGTACGGGCTCGGCGGGGAACTCGTCGACCTGGTGGAGGCCACCGGCGTGCCGTTCTGCACGACCGTCGGCGCCAAGGCCGTCGTGGGCGAGGACCTGCCGCAGTTCCACGGCGTCTACAACGGCAAGGCCGGCCACCCGGACGTGCGCGCGATCTTCAAGGAGTGGGCCACCTGCCGGATCGGGCTCGGCGCCTGGTCCACGTCGAAGAACCTCGACGGTGAGCAGAGCGTCGGCACCGACTGGGTGATGGCAGCGCACGGCGGCATCAGCGTCGGTACCTCCTACTTCCCCGACGTCCAGCTAGTCCAGTTGCTGCCCGCCCTCCAGGACGCGCTGGTGAAGGCCTACGGCACCGAGGGCCTGTCCGCGGACTACTACGCCGAGTCCTACAGCTACCAGGGAGCGCGGGACGACCACCCCGCCGGCCTGGCGCAGTACCGCGCCTCGCTGAGCGTCAGCGGTGCGCGGTCCCGGGACGCCGAACGGCTCACGTACGACGGCGTGTTCGACCGGGTCAACCACTTCCTGGGCCGCGAGACCACGGACGAGTGGACGGTCGTGTCCGACGCCGCGTTCTCCCTCATCGGTTCGATGAACCTGTCCCTGTCCGCGGGCGGCTTCCTGTCCCAGATCAGCTGGCTGTCCATCGGCTGGTCGGTCGGCGCGGCCACCGGCGCCGCGCTCGCCCCGGAACGCGAGGGCGCCCGCCCGATGGTGTTCGTCGGCGACGGCGCCTTCCAGGAGACCTGCCAGGAGATCTCCACGCACACCCGGCTCGGGCTGCGCTCGGTGGTCTTCGTCCTGGACAACGGGTCCTTCTACGGCATCGAGCAGATGTTGGTGCACCCGGCCTACTTCGCCGGACAGGATCCCGCCGAGCCGGACTTCTACAACGTCCTGCACCCCTGGCACTACGACCGCCTCGCGGCCGTCTTCGCCGGCAAGGACACCCCGGCGACCGGCCTCAGCGTCGCCCGCCCCGCGGAGCTGGACGACCTGCTGGCCCGCCTCGGCGACCCGCGCGACCCGGTCAACGCCGGACCCCTCCTGGTCCGCGTCCGCCTGGACCGGCACGACTATCCGCGGGCCATGGCGTACAAGGTGCCGAAATCCTCATGACCGAAACTCCCGTGTCAGAGAATCCCGAATCCCGAGGGGGAAAGAAATGGCTGATCTGAACGTACTGATCGCGTTCGACGCGGCCACGATCGTCGAGCAGAATCCGGGCGCGTCGCGGAATCCCGACGCACCGACCTACGTCGACCAGAGCCTGATCTACATGACGACGCGGCACGACCACATCGTCGGCACTTCGGGCGCCGAGCTGAACCTGCGGGCCGAGCCCGGGGACACTATCCGGTGGCGGGAGACGACGGTGTCACTGGGCAGCGACTACAAGGCGCTGCTGTACCGCTACGTGAGCAGCGACCCGGGCCACACACTTATCAGGACGCCGGAGATCGAAGTGGTCGACGGCGTCTATCCGCTGCCGCAGGAAGGCAGCGAGGGCAGTCCGGATTTCGTGACGCAGAAGTACCAGGACCACTACTGGCGCACCACGGTGAAGAGCGTCGGCAAGGTCGTGTACCACTTCTACTTCCAGATCCTCGACCGGCACCGGCAGTTGAAGGGGTACTACCAGTGGGACCCCTTCATCACCATCGAGGACGCCTGACGGTCCGGACGTGAGGGGCGGCGGCGCGGTCACCCCGCCGCCGCCCTTCGCGGCACCGACCTGCCGCCCTTCGCGGTGCCCGACCCGCCGGCCTTCGCAGTGTCCGGCCTGTGGCTCTCCGCCGTGTCCGGCTTGCCGCGCTGCGCGGTGCACGGCCTGTGGCTCCAGGCTGTGTCCGGTCTGCCGCGCTGCGCGGTACCGGCGTCCTCTTTCTGGGTCTGGAAGAAGCCCGGCTTCCTCGGCGAGTACGACACCAGGAGGTTCTTCGTCTGCCGGCGGGGCGGGGTCCGCTCGCCTCCGACCAGAGGCAAGGCCGGGGATCACGGGGGCCGGCGGCCCGTTCTGCAATCGGCCGGCCCTCAATTCTGTTGCCCCTGCACGGTCGGCTCCGCATCCTGCTGGGATGCGCTTCTCCGTGAACATCCCCAACTTCGGTGACTTCGCAGACCCCCGTAACGTCGCGACGGCAGCGGCAGCCGCCGAACAGTGCGGCTGGGACGGTCTCTTCGTCTGGGATCACGTGCTGCACCGACAGCATCAGGGGCGTCCCTTCGCGGACCCCTGGATGCTGCTGACCGCCGCCGCGCTGGCGACCTCACGGATCCGGCTGGGCACCCTGCTGACGCCGGTCCCTCGTTACCGCCCACAACAACTCGCCCGCCAGGTGGCCACCTTGGACCACCTCAGCGGCGGCCGGGTGATCTTCGCCGCGGGCCTGGGCGGCCCGCTGGAGGACGAGTACCGCAGCTTCGGCGACACCGCCGAGCCACGCGTCCTCGCCGAGCGGCTGGACGAGGGACTGGAGCTCCTGCGGCGCTACTGGTCCGGTGAGCCGGTGAACCACCATGGCCCGCACTACGAGGTCCGGGACGTCACGCTGGTGCCCGCCACCGCGCAGAGGCCCCGTCCGCCGGTGTGGATCGGCGGGTTCTGGCCGCGTCGGCAGCCCATGCGGCGGGCAGCGCGATGGGACGGCGCGGTGCCGCTGTTCGAGACGGCCCGGCACGGACATGTACCGGATGCGGCGGAGGTGCGGGAACTGGTCGGCCACGTGAACAAGCAGCGTACGGGCGGGGCCAGGGCCCCCTTCGAGTTCGTGCTCGGCGGCGCTACGCCCCCCGATGCGGCCAGAGCCGCGGACGTGATCGGTCCGCTGCGCGACGCCGGGGCCACGTGGTGGGACGAGCGGCAGATCCAGACCGGCCCCGACCTGGACCGTCTGGCCCCGGTGCTCCGCCGCATCGAGGCAGGGCCTCCGGCCCTGTGACGAGCCGCCGGAACCAGTCCGGGCTCCGGCCCTTGTGGCCCCGGATTCCCGGCGGGGCCACCGAGGTCGGCCTCTTCTCCCGAACTTCCTGCTCAGGGCCTGATGGCATGATCGAGGCGTGATCAGTGAACCCGGTTGCCCCGGTGCGAGGAGCCATGTCCTGTTCGATGTCGACGGCACGTTGATCGACGCCTTGGACAATCAGCGCCTGGTCTGGCGAACGTGGGCAGAGCGATACGGACTGGACCCCGTCGAGGTCTACCGAGTGGCGCTCCGGACGAGGCCGATGGAGACCTTCGCACAGGTCGCTCCGGACCAGGATCCCCGGGATTGCCTGGCCACGCTGCACGAGCTCGAGGACGAGGACGTTCGCTCCGGCACCTGTACGGCCTTCGACGGCGCCGCGGAGTTGCTGAACGCGCTGCGGCCCGGGGCCTGGGCGCTGGTGACCTCGAACTACGAACACCGGGTACGTGGACGTTTCGCGCGGACGGGTCTGCCGGTGCCGGAGGTCCTCGTGGATGCGGCTGCCGTGCCGGAAGGCAAGCCGTCGCCGGTGCCGTATCTGCAGGCCGCCGCGCGACTTGGTGCCAGACCGGAGGACTGCCTGGTCATCGAGGACGCCCCCTCCGGAGTGCAGTCCGGCCTGCGCGCCGGGATGACGGTGTGGGGTGTCAACACCCCCGCGGCCGTGAAGGGGGTGCACCGCCACTTCGGCAGCTTGCGCGAAGCGGCCCACGACATCCTCGCCTTCGCGTCCGGCCTCCGGTGAGTGGCCGGCCCTTGCCCGGACCTCCACGATGTCGGCTGGCCAGAGATCAATTGCGGGACGGGCCATAAAGAGCGTTCTGTCCCGGCGGGGTTGTTTGGTGGCGCTTCGGGGGGAGTGGGGCTGCGACTGCCGAGGCGGGAGTGGTCAATGCGGGCTGTGTGACAGGGGACTCCATGTCAGTCCGGAATGCGATCCAATTCGGCGCAGGCGATCCTCACCCTGATGGAGGAGCACCCCGGCCCGGACGGCAGGCCCCGCCCGATCGTGTGGGCCGGCGAGGAGATCGACCGGTACGGGCTCGGCGGGGAACTCGTCGACCTGGTGGAGGCCACCGGCGTGCCGTTCTGCACGACCGTCGGTGCCAAGGCCGTCGTGGGCGAGGACCTGCCGCAGTTCCACGGCGTCTACAACGGCAAGGCCGGCCACCCGGACGTGCGCGCGATCTTCAAGGAGTGGGCCACCTGCCGGATCGGGCTCGGCGCCTGGTCCACGTCGAAGAACCTCGACGGTGAGCAGAGCGTCGGCACCGACTGGGTGATGGCAGCGCACGGCGGCATCAGCGTCGGTACCTCCTACTTCCCCGACGTCCAGCTCGTCCAGTTGCTGCCCGCCCTCCAGGACGCGCTGGTGAAGGCCTTCGGCGCCGGGAACAGGGTGCTCACCAGCGCTGTCGGCCTCGCCTTCCGGGCGGGGGTGCCGTCGTTCGCCGAGGTGGTGGAGGGGCCGATGAACGCGCTGTTCGAGGAGGGCGTCACGGCGGCCTCCGAGGCGCGTGAGGTGAATCCGCTGGGGGCGGGGCTGCTGGAGCGGTACTTCACCCGACTGGCGTACGTCTCGCACGGGGAGCTGAAGGAGCTGTCGGCGGGGGCGTGGCTGGCGGTCTGTGCGGGCGAGGCGCGGCCGTATCCGCATGTGCTGCTGCGGTGCGGGGTGTTCGTCTCACCTCGGTGACCTGTGAAGACGCTTCGGGAGGCCCGGTCCTCGACCGGGCCTCCCGGCTTGCTTCCCCCGACTGTGGGGACCTCCGCGATCTCCCGGATCCCCCTCCGGAAGTCCCGAAACCATGTGCGACACGCGAGAGCATGCACGACAGGCCTTATGTCCGAAATGTGGCTCATGATGTTGTCGTCCGCCTCCCCCTCCCACGAGGAGTACGCCCATGTCCGAAGCGACGGAGTCCCCCGTCATCCCGTTCACCATCGGCGACCCGCTCGACTCACCCTCCCATCCGGTCGAGGTACCGGACTTCGACGAAGAGTGGACCGTGGACAAGGGATTCACCTGGGTCTTCTACGGCAAGGACAACAGCACCCTCACCCGGCCGGTGATCATCGCAGACGGCTTCAACCACGGCAGGAGCAAGCTCAAGGAGCTCTACGAGTTCCTTGAGGGCGAGGACTACCCCTTCATCAGCGAACTCCGCCGCCGCAACATGGACGTGATCCTGCTCGGCTTCGACAACCGCTCCGACTCCATCCTGACCAACTCGAAGGCGGTCGAGGGCACCATCCGTGAGGCCATCGACCGCCGCACGGGGAACGAGCGGCTGATCGTCGGCGGCTTCAGCATGGGTGGCCTCATCGCGCGCTACACCCTCGCCAGGATGGAGACCGACTTCCACGAGGACGAGCACCAGACGGGCGTGTACTTCTCGTTCGACACCCCGCACCGCGGTGCCTCCATCCCCGTGGGCGTCCAGGCGTTCGCATATCTGCTTCCATACGGCCTGGACCTCAAGCCCCATCCGTTCGAGCAGCAGATGAACAGCCTGGCCGCGCGGCAGATGCTGTGGCAGCACTACGACAAGCAGACCCAGAAGATCGGGGTGGCCCCCGAGCGCACGGCGCTGCTGAACGAGCTGGACCGGGTCGGCCAGTGGCCGCAGATCCCGCGCAGGCTGGCCGTCGCCAACGGCCGCGGCGACGGCATCGGGATGCCCGACGTCGAGCCCGGCGAGGTCGCCCTGCGGCTCGACGTCCGCTACCCCGGCACCACCTTCTACACCCAGGCGCAGGGCGACGACGTGACGGTCGCCTACCTGAACCGGAAGTTCCCGGCCACCGAGCGGACCATCACGACCAGCGGCTTCCCGGAGCTGGACGGCGCACCGGGCGGCACGCTCGCGACGTACGAGATCCTCGCCGACTCGATGACCGAGGCCGGTGGCGAGGCGGACCTGCGACACCCGCACGTGTGCTTCGTCCCGTCGGTCAGCGCGGTCGACATCCTGGACTTCGGGCGGCAGGAGGACCTGTATGCCAGGGTCCACGACCTGGACCCGGCCCAGAGCGGTCTGGACGAGTTCCGCTGCTCTTCCACGACGACCCCGCACACCCTCCCGACCGAGGAGCTGTGCACCTGGCTGATGGACCGGTTCCAGTGATCCGGTGGTGAGTCGGTTCGACACCACGTGAGTCGCTTCCCGCCAACTCCAGCCGATGTGCTGCGACGGGCGCTGGCGTGGACCGCTCCAAGCGGATGTGTTGGCCCGCCCCGTGCTACGGCGAGGCGGGCAGGTGCGGGGAGCGGAGCACGAGCAGGGTGATCTCGCTGGGGGCGAAGACGCGGAAGGGCGGGCCCCAGAAGCCGGTGCCGCGGCTGGTGTAGAGGAGGGTGCGGGTGCCGTGGTGGCTGAGGCCGGCGAGGGCGGGCTGGTCGATGCGGACCAGGTGGTGGAAGGGCCAGATCTGGCCGCCGTGGGTGTGGCCGGAGAGCTGGAGGTCGATGCCGGCGGCAGCCGCCCGGTCGACGAACTTGGGCTGGTGTGCCAAGAGCAGGACGGGCAGGTCGGGGTCGGCGCCGTTCAAGGCTCCGGCGAGATGGGCGCGGTGGCCGGCCAGGCCGGAGGACTCGGCGGTGACGTCGTCCACGCCGGCGACCACGAGGGTGTCGCCTCCGCGTTCGAGCAGGAGATGGCGGTTGCGCAGCGGCTCCCAGCCCAGCTCGTCCATCAGGTCGACCCAGCCCTGGGCCTCGCTGAAGTACTCGTGGTTGCCGGTGACGTACACGCGGGCCCGGGTCGCCCGCACGGTACCGAGTGGGACGGCCTGGGCGCGGCGGCGTTCGGCCGTGCCGTCCGCGATGTCGCCGGTGTGGCAGACCAGGTCGGCTTCCAGAGAGTTCACCGTCTCGCACACCCGTTCCGACCAGCGAGCGCGATCGAGTGGGCCGTAGTGGGTGTCGGTGATGAGGACGACGCGGATGCCGTCCAACCCGGCACCCAGTCGCGGGAGTTGCACGTCGAGTCGGCGCACACGTGGCACGCGGCGGGCCTCGGCGTACCCCCAGGCGAGCAGTACGGCGGTTGCGCCGAGGACGGCCCACGTGACGATGCGGGCCCGGTCCTGACTCTCGCCGACGCCGGCCACGGTCAGGGCGAGCCGCAGCAGGACGCCGAGCAGAACGGACCAGGTGAACAGAACCCAGCTGCTGCCCAGCAGGGTGTCACCGACGATCGCCGCCCGGTCCTGCTGGCGCCGGCCGTGGCCGCGCACCATGGCGAGCGGCATACCGATGAGGCCAAGGGTGAACACGGCGGTGCCGACCAACGTGACGGGCAGCGGCCAGTGCTGGCCGTTGTACAGCAGCACCCAGCAGGGCACGGCCCACAGCAGGACGGGGGCGATCAGGGGGATGTAGCGCATCAGGCGGTGCAGTCGGCTCTGCCGCGGCGCTTGCGCTGCACCGTCGGCGGGCCGGGTGTCGCTGGTGTCGGTCACGCTTCCCCTCCCTGACCAGGCTGCCGTCTCGCGCACTGTATCCGGTCGCCCTCGGGTCGGCCGGATCGGCGTTCATGGGCGCGGGCCGTTGAGGCGAAGGGTTCTCTGCGGCATGGCACGACTTCGCCGCGGACATTCGTGCTGCAAGGTTCTTCGTCTGCTGGTGGTACACGGCCGATCCCTGGCTGACCTGCTGCACTGAGCGGAAGGTGCTGATGAGAGGCCGAGTTGGTCCGCCCCTGGCCCGGACCTTGGTCTTGGGGCCGGCGAGGGGACGGCGAGCGGCACCGTGTTGCTCTGAGGCGCGGCGCTGTGTACCGGCCGAGTGCCGGGCGTCGCCCCGCCCTCTCGGTGAGCTGCCGCGCAACCCGTCTCCAGGCTCGGCATGGAGTTCCTCCACCCGCACCACCGCGGCTTTTTACCGCGCTTCCCGAATGGCCCGCATCGATGAACCCGTCTCAGGCGGCGACCGCATGCCTGACCGACGGAAGCCGCACAAGGGGCTCGGGGAGCGAAGCCCTCTCGCCGAAGCGGACTCGGCCCGCTGGACTGGGCCCGGCGCGGGCGTGGTTGGGCCGTCACCGGATGCGGGGCCGTACCACGCGAGCCGCCGCGGCCGCGTTGTACAGGGCCAGTTCCGGGGTCGGGCCGTGCGCCACGATGGATCCCACACTGCCGCGCCAGTCGGTGGTGCAGTCCACGGTCTGCCCGCGGGAGCGGGACGGGAACAGCCGGGGGGAGCCCGGGTGGCTGGTCAGCAGCGCCTCGCCGTCGAAACCGTCGAACACACCGGTCCGGTCCGCGATGAGGTGGACCTCCGACATGCCCCGCAGCGGTGTGAGGGGTGCGTCGAGCAGAGCGGGACGCTGCCCGAGCGCCATGTCGATGAAGGCGTGACACAGGTTGATGTCGTACGCGCCGTTGATGAGGCCGCCGACCATGCCCCCGCCCAGCCGGGGATTGACCTCCACGATCTCGAAGCCGTCGTCGGTGAGGATGAACTCGGTGTGGGAGAAGCCGGAGTAGCCGATGCCGTCCAGTGCCGAGGTGATCAGGGTGGCCAGCTCGTCGGCCTGGAGCGCGGGGAAGGAGACGGGGAACGCCTCGGCCTCCTCCCGGAAGTACGGCAGCGGGGACATGAGCCGGCTGGTGACGCCGAGCAGCCGGGTCTCACCGCCCCAGCTCAGTGTCTCGGCGCTGTACAACGGGCCGGAGAAGTAGGGCTCGGCCGTCAGCGCGCCGCCGCGCAGACCGGCGGCTCGGGCCGCGTCGAGCACGGCCGGGACGTCCTGCGGTCCGTGCGCCAGCCACACGCCCTGGCTACCGGTTCCGGAGACGTCCTTGAGGATGACCGGGTAGCTCAGTGTGCTCGCGAGGTCCTCGGCACCGGTGCCGAACGGGTCGACGGTCCGCTGCGAGGAGCGCGAGAGGCCCGTGTCATGCAGATGGCGGCGCAGCGCGGCCTTGTCCCGCACCAGCCCTACGGCATCGGCGGACTGGGCCCACAGACCCAGCTCGGTGGCGACCCGCGGGGACACCTGGCTGCACACGTCGGTCGTGCTGATCAGCCCGGCCAGACCGTCGATCGCCCGCAGTTCCTTCACCACCCGGGCGGGGTCGGAGGTGTCCGTGTCGTGCACGACGAGCGAGCCGGGGGCACACCGATTCACCTCGAAGGCGTACTCGGAACGGTCGGCGGTCAGCAGGTGGAAGGTGAGGCCCCGCTCCTGCGCGGCGGCCACCGCGTCGGCGAGACCGAAGGTGAGCCATTCGAGAGCTGCGACGTGCACGCCGGTGTCTCCGTTCGTTGCGGGTGGGGGAGGGACACGCCGAGTATGTGCCCGTGGCCGAACGCTCTCCAGCGGTCGCCGGACCCAGGTAACTGCAGCGCACCAAGCTGAGGGACCCGCGCCCGAACCGGCCGTTGACAGTGCGGTGTCCACGGTGTTTTCGTGGCGGTCACGCTCCAGGCACCGTGGTCTTCGGGCCGCGCACCGTCGTCCCGGATCGGGGACGAACTCTCCGGGGCACACGTCCGCCGGCGGTCGCAGGGCGCGCAGCCCCGCCGTGGACCGGTCACCTCGCCGAGCCCGTACGGCCGCGGTCCTCGCTGTTCCCGACGCGGAGCGACCGGCGTCCCGCAGCCCTGAGCCGCGGCCCCGGCCGGGCTCCCCTCACCTGCCTCCCGCCGAAGGAGAACCTCATGCCCCCGCAGTCACCTCTCGCACCGACCCGGGCGGAGTGCCACCCGCACTCGCGGGAATCGGAAGTCCGAAGCTATTCCCGCAAGTTCCCCGCCGTCTTCGCGAAGGGCCGGGGTTCCTTCCTGTACGACGAGGAGGGCCGGAGGTTCATCGACTTCTTCTGCGGATCGGGAGCCCTCAACTACGGGCACAATCCACCGGCGGTGAAAGAGCGGCTGCTCCAGTACCTGGCCGATGACGGGCTGGCCCACGGACTCGACCTCTTCACCGTCGCCCGGCGCGAGTTCCTGGACGCCTTCAACGAGACCGTCCTCGCTCCCCGCGGACTTCCTCACAAGGTCCAGTTCTGCGGCCCCACCGGCACCAACGCGGTGGAGGCGGCGCTGAAGCTGGCCCGCAAGGCCACCGGCCGCCGCGGGGTGGTGTCGTTCTACGGCGGGTTCCACGGTGTGTCCGCCGGCTCCCTGGCCGTCACGGGTGATCTCGTCGCCCGCGCGGCCCTGGGCACCGATCCCTCCGGCACCGTCTTCGTGCCGTTTCCGGAAGGACCGACGGGCCCCTTCGACTCCCTGTCGTATCTGGAACGGATGGTCGCCGACCGTTCGAGCGGATCCGCGCCGCCCGCCGCCGTCGTCCTGGAAACCGTCCAGTCCGACGGCGGAATCTACTGCGCGTCCCCCGAATTCCTGCGCGGCCTGCGGGCGTTCACCGAACGGCACGGCATCGTCCTGATCGTCGACGACATCTTCGCCGGCTGCGGACGCACCGGTGACTTCTTCAGTTTCGAGCAGGCGGGCATCACCCCGGATGTCATCACCGTGTCGAAGTCCATCAGCGGCTATGGGCTGCCCATGGCGCTCGTACTGATCTCGCCGGAGCTGGACGTGTGGCGGCCCGGCGAGCACAGCGGCACCTTCCGCGGCAACCAACTGGCGTTCGTCGCCGCCACCGCGACCCTGGACCACTGGCGGGACCCGCTCTTCCTGACGCGGCTCGACGAGAACGCCGGCGTCCTGCGGAGCTTCGGCGAGCGGGTCACCGCCGAGCTGGGACTGCACGTCCGGGGCCGCGGTCTGGTGACCGGGGTGGACACCGGGGACGCGGAACGCGCCCGGCGCGTCCAGGAGCTGTGCTTCCAGGACGGCCTGGTCATGGAGCGCTGCGGCCGCGACGACGAGGTCCTGCGGGTGCTGCCCCCGCTCACCATCGGCCGCGAGGAACTCGACCGGGGCCTGGACATCGTCCGCTCCGCGCTCGCCGCCACCGACGTCCGGGGGCCGGGCCATGCTGCAGACGCCGCCTGAGCCGCGGACCCGGACCGCTCCCCGCCCGGCCGTCGGCGCCGGGACGGCCCGGGCCCTGTACAGCGGTGTCAGCAGAGGGACGCTGGGCGAGCTGTACCAGGGTCCGCACTGGGAGGCCGGGCTGCCCCACATCTCACTGGTGTCGCTGCCGGTCGACAAGTTCAGCTGGTGTCACATCGCCCTCGACCCCTCGGCCGCCGAGTTCGATGCCTCGGCCCTCGCGACCCGCCCCAAGACGGCCCGGGCCGTGGACCTCTTCCTGGACCGCTACGAGCTCACCATGCCCGCGGGACGCATGACCTTTCACACCGAACTCCCGGTCGGCAAGGGGATGGCCAGCTCCACCGCGGACATCGTCGCCACGCTGCGCTGTCTGTTCCGGCTGTTCGCCCTGCCCTACGACCAGAGCACCGTCACCGGCGTCCTGGCCCGGATCGAGCGGGCCGACAGCGTCTTCCTCGACGAGTACGCCCTCTACCTGAGCGCCGCGCAGCGGGTGGTGCGCCGGCTGGGCGACCGGATCGGTCTGTACGCGTGCTACATCGTGGAAGAGGGATCCGTCGACACCGAGGCGGCCGGGCCGGCCCTGCTGGCGCACTATGGCCGGCACCGGGCCGCGTACCGCGACTGCGCCGACGCACTCCTCGAGGCCTTCGCGCGCTCCGACGCCGCCGCGGTCGCGTCCGCCGCCACGGAAAGTGCCGCGCTGTCCCAGAGCGTCGTCCCGAAACGGACCTTCGAGGCCCTGTACGAGCACCGGGCCGAGCTCGGTGCGGACGGCATCGTCGTCGCCCACACCGGCACCGTCGTCGGGTACCTGTTCCGTGAGCGCCCGGACCAGCGACAGTACGCCGAACTGTCGGAGTTCTTCATGGGGTTG
Source organism: Streptomyces sp. NPDC007971 (assembly GCF_042958635.1). Classification (NCBI taxonomy): domain Bacteria; kingdom Bacillati; phylum Actinomycetota; class Actinomycetes; order Kitasatosporales; family Streptomycetaceae; genus Streptomyces; species Streptomyces sp. NPDC007971. The sequence goes on along the minus strand of NZ_JBIBJK010000015.1, from coordinate 232,044 downwards.
GGCCACCAGTGTCATTTCTCGCATGTGGGCTGGGGCCATGGGTGACTCCAGGCCCGCCGGAGCGGGCAGGAGTTGCCTTCGCGTCCACGAGGGCGGCCAGTAGTATGGTCACAGGGTTGCCACTCTTACGTGCCGGCCGAGGCCGTCGAGAAGCTGGTCGGACATGGAAGGAAAACGGACGCGCATGGGCGGAGCCCAGTCCCGCCGCTCGGGTCCACCCACTGAGCGCAAGATCGACCGTCGGCTCACCACCCTGATCGCCGCCGTCTACCCCGACGAGCGTCGGCGGCCCGGTTACGCGAAACTCGCCCAGGAGATACGCGAGACCACCGGACGGGCGATCTCCGGCACCTATCTCTGGGAACTCGCCACCGGAAAGAAGTCCAACGTCACCCTGGACCATCTGGAGGCGCTCGCGGAGTTCTTCGGCGTCCCGACCGAGTACTTCGTCAACAACGAGGTGGCCGACAAAGTCGACGGCCAGCTGGCTCTCGTCTCGGCCCTGCGGGACGCACAGGTGCGCCATCTGGCACTGCGCGCCCACGGACTCTCGCCGGCCAGTCTGGACGCCCTGCTGGCCATGGTGGAGGAGGTCCGCCGGCTCCAGGACCTGACGGGGACGGACGGAAAGGGAATCCCCCGGCCGTCGGCCGCACCCGATTTCGGAGCGCAGCACCCGCAGCACTAAGCACCCGCAGCACTAAGCACCCGCAGCACTAAGCGCCCGCAGCACTGGGCACCCGCGGCACTGAGCACCCGCAGCACCGAACACCCGCGCCACTGGGCACCCGCAGAACTCAGCACGCGCGCCACTGGGCCGACGCGCGGTCCGTCCTCCGCCTCGCCAGGCGCCGTGATTCCTCACGACGCCTGGCTTTTCGTCGTCCCCGGCTACGCCCGACCCCCGTACGCAGCAGGGTGGTTCTGGTGTCGTGGCAGTGCACCCAGGTGCCGAACCCGAAGGGGCCATCCGCCATCATGGACAAGTGGCGCCACGTGAACCAGCCCACGATCCGCTGTAGTTGACGGTCGCATCGCTGCGTGCGATATTAAGCACGTTCAAGCAGTATAAGTGACGCCTGTGGGTTGGAGCGTTGCTTCGAGCGCGTCATTCCGTGCCGTCTGCTGCGCCAAGGGGGATACATGCAGACAGGTCTCACGACTCCGTACGCCGAGCCGTTAGCCGAGGTCGGTGATCCGGAGGAGCTGTATCGGCTGGCCATCCGCTGCCAGATCCTCGACGTCGAACAGTCCGCGGAGGAACTCGGGTGGGATCACACCCGGATGGCCCAGGCGGTCGGGCCGCTGATGGAGGGAGGGCTCCTGCGGCCTTTGGCCGACGACCACGGGGTACTCGTCCCGGTTGCACCGCGCGCCGCCGCCTCGCGCCGGCTGGCCCCGCTGCACTCGCAGATCGCACAGATGGAACGCCGGTCCGAGCAGATCCGCGCGGAACTGGCCGTCTTCCAGGAAGTGCACGAACGGGCCCTGCGCGAGACCAGCCTGGCGGAGCCGCTGCAGACCATCGCCGGAGCCGATGCCATCGCCGCGGAGATCACGGCGGCCGTCGAGGCGAGCCCCGCGGAGATCCTGGTGGTCTGCCCCGCCGGCAGTGGCGGCGGCGCCGCTCGCCGCGGGGCCTGGGAGCTGCCGGAACCGACCCTCGACAGGCTGGCCGGGGCGCGGTTCCTGTACCAGCACGTCAGCCGCTTCGACAGTGCGGCCAGAAAACGGGTGGAGCGCATCCTGGCGGCCGGCGGAGAGGTGCGGACGCTCGGCGACTCGTTCGAGCGGATGATCGTGATCGATCGCGAGCTCGCGTTCGTGCCGGCGGCCGGCGACGCCGACTCGGCCGTGGCCATCCGTCAGCCGGCCGTCGTGAACTTCCTGGTGACCGTCTTCGAGCGGGCCTGGGTGAGCGCCCGGCCGTTCGAGACGCAGAACCGCTCGGCGGACGTGAGCGAGGTCGTGTCCAGTGTCCGGATGTCCATCATCCAGCTGCTCGCGGAGGGTGAGACCGACGTGGCGATCGCCCGCCGCATCGGACTGAGCGTGCGGACCTGCCGCGCCCATGTGGCCAAGATCTACGAAGGACTCGGGGCGCGCAGCCGCTGTCAGTTGGGCGTGCTGATCGCCCAGTCCGGACTCCTCGATGAGGGGTGATCCATTACGTCGGCTGGGAGGCGGGGCATGGGGCCATCTAGGATGCGGGGCATGACTGACCCGGACTCCCCTGTGCTGTCCGCCGCTCCTCGGGATCCGGAACTCGGCTTCCCGCCGCCCGGCGAGGTGCTGCACCGGCTCCGTACCCACAAGGGCATGTCCCTGCGGCAGGTGGCGGCGGAGTGCGGGCTGTCCGTGTCCTTCCTGGCCGCTCTGGAGCGGGGGGAGACCGACATCGCGCTGGAGCGGCTCGGCCGTCTGGCCAAGGTGTTCGGTCACGACGTCGGCTCGTTCCTCGGCTTCTCGCGGGGCCGGGCCACGCCGTCCGTGTTCCCCCGGGCGGGCCAGGACGTCCTCGACCGCGCACCGGGCGTCGTCTACCGCGTGCTGCGTTCCCCGGAGCTCGGATACCAGGTGGTCACGGGGGACTTCGACCCGCACAGCGGCCTGGCCGAGGACCTCCAGCACGAGGGCTCGGACCTCATCGTGGTGACCCGGGGCACCCTGGTGGCTCGCTACAACGGGGTGGATCACGTCCTGTCGGCCGGCGACTGCATCCAGTGGACCGCCGGCTATCCCCACAGCTTCCGCAACGACACAGACGAGCCGGCCCAGATGGTGGGAATCCTCTTCTCCAGCCTCTACTGAGACTTCTCCACCGCGCCAGAGCCCCACGGAATCCGGGTCCGTGGGGCTTTTTGCTGCCCGCGTTCGGTCTTCCACTCTCGCTCTGAACGATATTTTGCTCTAGAGTGCTTTTTACTGCACAGAGGAAGGTCAACGTGACGATGCCGAACTCTCCTGTCGAGGGCTCCGAGCGAGCCCCTGCCGCTCGCCGCTTACCGGTCACCGCCGACGAGCCGCCCGGTGCGCTGCGCCCCGCCGACCTGGCCGCTCGTGCGGCCCTCGTGGTGGTGTGGAGCTCCGGCTTCATCTCCGGCAAGCTGGGCCTGCGCCACGCGGCGCCCTACACCTTCGCCACGCTGCGCTTCGCCCTCGCGGGCGCGACCCTGCTGGGCGTCGCCGCGCTGCGTCGTGAACCACTGCCGCGGGGGCGCCGGTTGCTGCACCTGGCGGTCGCGGGGACCCTGGTCCAGGCCGTGCAGTTCTCCAGCATCTACATGGGCATGGACCTCGGCGTGCCCTCCGGGCTCGCGGCCCTGATCATCGCTCTCTATCCGCTCACGGCGTCACTGCTCGCGGTGCCCCTGCTGCACGAGCGCGTCACGACGGGCCAGTGTCTGGGCCTGGTCCTCGGCCTGGGCGGCGTGGCCCTCGCGGTCTCCGACGGGATCGACATGTCGGGCGACGACCTGCTCGGGCTGGGCTTCCTGCTGTTCGGCCTGCTGGGGATCTCGGCCGGCACCGTCTACCAGAAGCGGTTCTGCGGCCGGATGGACCCGGTGGGCGGCAACGCGGTCCAACTCCTCGCCGCCGCTGCGGTGGTACTCGTCCCCGCTCTCCTCGTCGAGGGCTGGAACGTCGATTTCACCGCCTCCTACGCACCGGCACTGCTGTGGAGCGCACTGATCAACTCGATCGTGGGCGTCGGCCTTCTCTACGGCCTCCTGCAGCGCCACGGGACGAGCCAGGTGAGCAGCCTCTTCTACCTCGTGCCGATGTGCACCGCCGTCCTCGCCGCCCTGCTCCTGGGGCAGAGGCTGGGCCCGCTCACGCTCGGCGGGCTCCTGCTGGCCACCGCCGGCACCCTCCTCGCCAGCCGTGTCCGCCGCTGAACAGGCGGAGAGCCGGGCCACCGGCCCGGCTCTCCTGACGGGTCACCCGCACGCGTCGGGCGTCGCCCCCTGCTCCTGCCGGTCGGCGATCAGGTCCACGATGTCGTGGGCGCAGTCGCCGCAGCCGGTGTTCGCCCCGGTGGCGTCCCGCACGGACTCGAGATCGCAGGCCCCGGCCTCGACGGCGGCGAGCACCTCACGCTCCGTCACGTGCAGACACATGCAGAGCAGCGGGCTCGGTTCCCCGGAGTGCTCCTCCATCCCTGTCCTCCTCCCATGCGGCGGGCATCCGGTGCACCATGCCGGGGTCTTCGGGCCGTTTCCGCAGCTCGGCCCGGCGGATCTTGCCGGAGGGCGTCAGCGGCAGCCGGTCGGCGAACTCCAGGACGCGCACCCATTTCTCCCGCGGCAGCACCTCGACCGAGTCGCGGAACGCGGCCAGTGCGGTCGCACCGTCCGGGGCGTGACCGCCGGAGGGCACCACATAGGCCTTGGGCTCCCACAACCCGACCGGATGCGGCACAGCCACGACCGCCGCGTCGGCGACCACCGGGCTGCGCAGCAGGGCCCGTTCCAGCTCCAGCGGCGAGATCCGGTGGTCGAAGGACTTGAACATGTCGTCGGTCCTGCTGACATAGGCGAAGCCGCCGTCCTCGTGGCGGACCACCAGGTCACCGGTGTGGTAGACACCGTTGCCGAAGGCGCGGGCCGTACGCTCCTCGTCGCCGGCGTAGCCCGTCATCATGCCGACCGGTCGCGGCGAGAGCCGGACGCAGAGCTCGCCCGGGGCGCCGTCCGGCACCTCCTGCCCGGTCTCCCGATCGATCAGCACCAGGTCGTATCCCGGCAGCGCCCAGCCCATGCGCCCGGGAACGACCTGCCGGCCGGGCGGATTGCCGATCTGGGCGGTCGTCTCGGTCTGGCCGAAACCGTCGCGGACGGGCAGGTGCCAGGCCTGCCGCACGGCGTGGAACAGGGCCGGCTCCAGCGACTCCCCGACCGCCGTCGCCTCCCGCAGACGCGCGGGGCGTTCGCCCAGTCCCCGCTCCACCAGGGCGCGCCAGACGGTCGGCGGAGCGCAGAACGTACTGATCTCCCGTGTGCGCAGCACGTCGAGGACGGCCGCCGCGGAGGGGCGCGGGTCGGCCAGGGCGACGATGGTGGCCTCGGCGTTCCAGGGGACGAAGAACGAACTCCAGGCGTGCTTGGCCCAGCCGGGCGCGGAGACGTTGAGGTGGACGTCGCCGGGGCGCACGCCGTTCCAGTACATCCCCGACAGATGGCCGACCGGATAGCTGAGGTGGGTGTGCGCCACCATTTTGGGGCGCGAGGTGGTGCCCGAGGTGAAGTAGCAGAACAAAGGGTCGTCGGCGGAGGTACGGCCCTGCGGGCTGAACTCGGCAGGAGCGGCGAGCGAGTCGCCGTAGAACACCCAGCCGGGCCGCGGTGCGCCGACGGCGATGCGGGTCCAGCCGCCGGGGATGTCGGCGAACCGGTCCGTCAGTTCCGAAGCGGCGACCACGTGCCGGACCCCGGCCCGCTCGACCCGGTCGACCAGTTCGGTCCGTGTGGTCGTGGTGTACGTCGGGATGACGACCGCTCCGAGCTTGATGGCGGCGAGCATCACTTCCCACAGCTCGACCCGGTTGTCGAGGAGGAGGAGCAGGGGATCCCGGCGGCGGACCCCGAGTTCGCGCAGCCAGGACGCGACCTGGTCGGAGCGGCGACGGAGGGTGTCGAAGGAGTGGTCCTGGTCGCCGTCGGGGCCGATGACCCGCAGGGCGGGCGCGGAGTTGTCGCGGGCCACCACGTCGAACCAGTCGAGGGCCCAGTTGAAGCGGTCCGGTCGCGGCCAGCGGAACAGCCGACGGGCCGTCTCCAGGTCGTCGCGGTGTTCGAGCAGGAGGTCACGCGCCTGACGGAACGCCAGGTGTGCCCGGGTGCGATGCACGGTCATGGCCGAAGGTGCCTTTCGTGGAGGGGTACGGGAGACCTGGGGTCTTTCTTTCGGATCAGGCCGGCTTCAGTGCGCGGCGCCTTGTGGCGGACCCGAGCGCGGTCCGGTGCGTGCGGCTGCAGGGCGGAGGGGGGAGTCGACGCGATGGGGGTGCTCCCTCGCGAGCGAGGCCGAGCGTGGGGGAGTCGGCGAGGGGCGGCAACGCCGCAGATGTGCGTGCCGGCGCCCGCGACCCCGGCAGGATCCGAAAGAGAGGCCCTAGCCGTGGGATCCGCGCTCGGGCCCCACCAGGACGGCCTGTGCCGCGTCGGGTGCGAGGGCCTCGTCGTGGGCGTCGTTCCCGGCCGTGAGGTCCGCGAGGACGTCCCGGGCCACGACGTCGGCGACCTTCATGAAGTCCGTGGCCACGCCGGGCCGTCCGTTGCCGATCTGGGTGAACCAGCGCACGTGCTCGGTGGGGATGCCCAGTGCGTACAGCCCCGGGTGGACGTGCCCCGAGCGGTCCCGAACCCGGAAGGATCCCTGGACGATGTCGATGCCGCCGGTGGCGAACGACGTACCCGAGGCGGTGTCGGCGTTCACGAACTCGCGGACCAGGCCCTCCCGCAGCAGCTGGCGGGTGAGCGGGGAGCTGTCGCGGGGCAGGCTGGGGGTCGGTATGCGGGCGTCTATCAGCACCTCGGCGGTCCGCTCCGAGCCCTTGACCTGGGGGGACTCGACCACGAACCGGCCGCGCGCCGCGTCGGCGCCGAACCGGGTGTCCGGCCCCACGATCTCCACCACTCCCTGCTCCATCAGCGCCATCAGCTGCTCGCTGCGGATCATGGGCGGCCCGGCCGAGAGCAGCGCGTTGACGGGGGCGTAGTCACGGAGGAAGGCGTCGCGGTGGGAGTGCGGCAGCAGGCCGCCGTAGTCGATGGCGGACCGCACGATCCCGCGCAGGTCCCGCAGGGCGTCCAGGGCCGCCTTCAGCGGACCGTCCAGGGTGCCCCGCGCGGCCTCGGCGAGGTCCTCCCGCATCACCTGCAGCAGACGTTCCGTCCAGGCCGCGTGGCCGGAGAAGGTCTCGCCGGCGAAGGGGCGGGCCAGTGCCCGCAGATCGAGCGGGGGAAGGTGCTCAAGGCCCGCCTCCTTGAGCAGGACGGTCGTGTCGTCGTCCGCGTGCAGCTTCTGTGCGTGCTGACGTGCGAAGTCCTGCGCGGCCGCGGCACCGGAGCGGGCCCGCACCTGGGTGGTCCAGTAGACGTGCTCGACCTCCTTGCGCAGCAGTGGCAGCAGGTCCTCCGCGAAGTCCAGCAGCGGGCTGCCGGTCGCCTCCCTGCGGCGGGCGCGGGCGGCCGCCACCGCCTCCTGTGTCAGGAAGCGGGCCGGGTGCACATGTCCGGGTGCCTTCTGGTTGCGTCCGCGCGCCGGGATCGGCAGCCCGCTGCGCGATCCGGCGACGATGCGGGGTTCGAGCCCGCACGGCACGTACCGCAGGGTGCCGTCGCCGTCGCGGACGAATGCGCCGCCGCGGCCCACGGTCAGCGACAGCAGCACGTCGTAGAAGGTGAGACCGAGACCCCGGACGGCCACGGGGGCCCCGGGGCGCACGGAGCCCTCCAGGTCCATGTCCGCGGCCGAGTCCCCGCGGACGTAGCGCAGGGCGGGGTGCGACGCCGTGAAGTCGAGCATCGCCCGGTCGAAGGCGTCGGGCTCGTTGCGCGGGTGTCCGGTGGTCAGCACGACCTTGTGTGCCGTGAGCGTCCGGGTGCCGTCGTCGAGGGTGACCCGGTAGGCGCCGCGCGGGTCGGGTCGGACGGCCGTCACCCGGGCTCGTACCGGGAACAGGCGGACGTGGGCGGGGAGTTCGTCGGCGATGGTGCGGTGGACGAACCTCAGATAGCGGCCGTAGTCGCGGCGCGAGGCGAAGTCGTCGGGGCCGAGCGCCGGCCGCCGGTCGCGGTCCGGGGCGTGCCGGTCGAGCCACTCGCCGAGGGAGGGACCGGCACCCGGTCGGGGACGTCCCCCGTCCGGCTCTCCGGAGAACATCGTCACCTGCCCGATGACGGTGTTCATCGTGAACCAGTCGTCCTGGTCCGACCGCCACACGCGGCCTGCGCCGATTTCGACCGCGTCGATGGCGTAGAGGTGGACCGGCGCGGAGGCCGGGTCACGGTCGCGCAGCAGGGCGGCGAGGCGTTCCAGTACGGAGATGCCGCGCGGTCCCGTGCCCACGACGGCGATGGTGTAGGGCTCGGGCGGCTGTTGGGGCATGGTCATGGGGATTCTCCTTGGGCCCGCCCGCCGGCAGCGCGTGCCGCACGGGACGGAAGCGTCGAGGAATCGAGAAGGAAGGGCAGGAAGGGCAGGGGAGAGCGAGGAGGGCGGGCGCGCGGAGGGCGCCGGCGCGTATCCGTCTCAGGCCGGGGTGAGCGCGGCACTGTCGAACTGCGACTGGGTGTACGAGAGCATGCCGAGGAAGTCGTCCGCGCGGAGCCGGGACCGGCCCGCCGGTGTCGCGGGGCGGATCGGCATGGCACCCACGGACAGCCACCGCAGGCGGCCGTCGCCGTCGACGAAGCTGCGCGAGCGCTGCGCGTTGTCCGCGTGCAGGCAGTACGGCACGTCGAGGTGACCGCGGGCGAACGCGATGGTGAGCGCGCGTCCCGTGTCCGGGTGCAGGGCGAGCACCGCCTCGACCAGAGCCCGGGCCTCTTCGTACACCCCTGCGCCATCGGTCGCCGTGTCCGGCGCCGGCGCGGTGTCCGCGGCCGTGCGGGCCGCCTCCCGCAGCGCGCGGACGTTCTCCTCCACCGTGGGGATGCGGTGCGCCTCGGCGGGTGTCTTGACGATCAGCCGCTCCACCCCGGTCGCGGCGGCCAGCCGGGCGCTGTGCCGCAGCAGGGCCAGCGCACCCGGCTCGGTGCGGGGGAAGACGCCCATGTAGGTGTAGAGGACGATGTGCCAGGAGGCCTGCCGCAGCAGCTCGCCGCCCAGCCGGCGCAGCGCCGAGATCGCCTCCACGTCCTGGCCGAAGTCGGTCTGCTGGGCGTAGCTCAGGGAGATGTCGCGCAGTCCGTGCTGCTCGAAGAACAGCCCCTCCAGCACGCTCATGGCCACCAGCAGCCCGGGCGGGCACAGTTGGCCGAGCAGGCAGCCGCCGAAGCTCTCCAGATGGGCGGTCGGCGAGCGGGCGGCCAGCAGTTCGCAGCAGCGCGCCCAGGCGTCCACCGACTGACCCAACGGGGTACGGCCGTAGGGCAGGCAGTACGAGACCGGTCCACCCTCGGTGGCGTCCAGGCCGGAGTCCAACAGGACCCGGAAGATGTCCAGCGGCACCGCGGAACCGTGCCGGACCTGGACCGCGAACGGCCCCGACTCACCGAGGCCCGCGACCAGTTGCCCGGTCCGGGCGGCACCCTGGGCGACGAGGGGATAGCCGTTGAGGTTCTCGCCGCGGACGAGCGCGCGGCGCGCGGAGTCGTGATCACCGACGCGGGTGTAGCTGTCCAGGGTGATCGTGCCGACCGTGCGCGCCGGCACGTCACGCACCGCTTCCAGGCCGCGCCGCATGGCCGGCACGGTGGGGAACCCCATGCGCGGCTGGACCACCAGCTCGCCCGCGGCCTGGGCGGCGGCCACGGTGGCGCCGAACGGCGACGGGCCGGATTCCCGGGGCGGGCTCTGCGCAGCGGGGCGGCTCATACGGCCGCCACCGCCAGGGCGGGCGGGCCGGCCTGTGCCAGGGCGGGCGGGCCGCCCTGGGCCAGGGCGGGGACCTGGCGCACGTACGCGCGGAACCCGTCGATGGCGGCGTCGCCCTCGAACACGGCGGTGAAGCCCGCCGTCCGCAGCGCCGGGCCGTGTGCTCCGCCCGCCGCGCCGTCGGTGCCGAGCTTGCCCCCGATGACGACGGGGAGTTGCGCGAGGTCCGGCTCCCGCCGCAGCCGGGTGATCAGGCGTCGGCCGTCGAGGAAGCCGTGGCCGTTGACGCTGCTGATCACCACCAGGTCGGGACGGTGGTCGCGGCACTCGCGCAGCACCAGGTCGTCGGGCACGCAGGCGCCGAGGTTGTGGACCTCGTGGCCCCACTCCTCCAGCAGCAGCTGGAGGTAGACCAGATTCCAGGTGTGGGAATCGGACGAGACGCTGGAGAGGATTATGCGTCGCCCGTATGGGGGAAGGACGAATTCCCGGTCCGATATGACCGTAGAAGAGGGCATGGAGGATCTCTCCTGGGCGGGTAAGGGTGTGGTGAGAGCGAGGCCTTCAACGCCTCGGCTCCGACGGGCCGTTCATGCCTCGGTTACTTTTCGGCACGGTCTGCCGGGCCCGGAAGCGAGAATACGCACCGCACCCCCGTTGATCGCTCCTTCAGCAACCTGCAATGCAGCTACATGAGCATTGTCCGCACTGGATACCGCGCTGTTCGCCGCCCCAGAATCGAGGCGACCCGATCGAAGAGGGAGCTTCGGCTGATGAGTTCGATACGAGCAAAGCGTGAAGTGAAGCCGTTCGAGGTGGACGAGAACGGCATGCGTCCGGTGGAGGTCCACTGCCATGGATTCGGAGACGTGGACTTCTCCGACTTCACCCGAGTGGATCTGAGCCGGCTCGACGAGTGGTGCGCGACCGAGGGCGTGCTGGCGCTGCCCACCATGTATCTGCACCGCGACCGGCTGGCCGAGTTCGAGGCGTTCATGCGCCGTTACGCCGAGATGCGCAAGGACGGGCTGCTGCCGCACGTGCCGGGTGTGGCGCTCGAAGGTCCCCTCCTCTCGCACCGGGGCGGCACCCCGACCTCCACCGTCTGGGCGCCGAGCCGGCAGGAGTGGGAACGGCTGGCCGCCCTCGGACAGCACGGCCTGGTGTACACGGTCGTGTCCCCGGACGCGTACTCCCCGGAGTCCGTGCTCCAGGACGACGCCAACCTCCGTACCAGCGACTTCTCCTGGATCGTGCCGACCCTGCTGGCCCAGGGCGTGCGCCCGGCGCTCGGCCACTTCACCCGGGACAACCCGAAGCGCAGTGCCGAGAACGTCGACGCCATCGTGGAGATCGCCTACCAGTCGGAGTGGAACGGAACCGGCGTCCGGGTGACCACGGACCACCTGTTCAACGACATGCCGCTCAACATCCGGCATGCCTTCCGGACCGAGCGGGCCCGCCGCGAGCGCGACCGCGTCATCGAGTCGTACGAGCTGTCCAACTGGACCCTCGACAACATCAGCGAGATCGCCGGCCCCGTGCCCGGCGCCATCATCAAGCAGGCCGTCAACTGCCGTATCTCGGCCTGCATCAACTTCGACGGAGAGCACGTCGACCTGGCGCTGGCCGCCCGGGCCGTGCAGCTGATGGGACCGCGCAATGCCATGATCATGACCGACCGGTGCGACTCCGCGCGCCTCGGCGGCCGGCCGCTGCACAACACCGGTGACAACGGCCTGTGGTACGAGGAGAACGGCGTCGTCGCGGCCGGATCGCAGCCGTTGGCGCTGCACATCGCCAACGCCAAGGCCCACGGGTTGTCCGACGCGGACATCCGGCACCTCACCAGCCGCACCGCGCACCGCACCTTCGGCATCCCCGTGGCCGCACAAGCGGTGGCCACGGCGGCCTGACGGGCGCGGGGCCCCATGAGCGACGCGGCCGGCCCGCCCCCGCTCCGGCCGCGTCTCCCCGGCACACCCGGGGCGGAAACCTCCCCCGCGGCGCGGTGAAAGAACATCGCCGCCTGCTGAGGAAACACCGCGGAACGCATGGTTCTTGCCACTGCCAGAAGAACGGGACAGGAATGTGTTTGATCACGTCGCCGACGCGATGAAACAGCCGGACATCATTCGACTGGACAACGACCTGTATGTCCTGCGTTTCGAGATGATGAAACTGCACTCGGCGCTGGAAGCCGTGCGGAATCTGCTGGTGACCGGAGTCGTGAAACCCGGCGACACCCTGATGGACAGCTCCAGCGGCACCTATGGCTATTCCCTTGCGATGGCCTGCCACAAATACGGCATGAAGTGCCGCATCGTGTGCTCCACCAAGGTGGACGAAAAACTGCGCCGCCAGCTGGAGATGCTGGGCGCGCGCATCGAACAGGTGACGATCCCGCCGGGCCCGCTGGTCGACAAAATGGACCAGGCGGCCCGCATGGAACGCGTCGCCCACATCCTGGACACCGAACAGAACGTCCACTGGATGCAGCAGTACCACGATGCGGTGCACTACCTCGGCTACCGGGAAGTCGCGCAGATGCTGCACAAGGAGTTCGGCGGCGAGCCGTTCACCCTGGTGGGCGGAGTCGGCTCGGGCGCCTCCACCGGCGGGCTGACCAGCTGCCTGCGCGAACTCGGCGACGACGTGGAACTCGTCGGCGTGGAGCCCTTCGAGAGCATCACCTTCGGCAGCGAACCGGTCGAGGACCCGGTCGCCTCGATATCGGGCATCGGCAGCCCCATCCACATGCGCAACGTACGCCATGAACTCTACGACCGGGTGCACTGGATCGACTTCGACAGCGCGGTGACGGCCACCATCGACCTGTTCCGCCGACACGCCCTGTACGCGGGCATGTCCGCGGGCTGCACCTACCTCGCGGCCCGCTGGGAAGCGGCCCGAGCCCCCGGGCGGCCCTGCGTCTTCGTCGCCGCCGACACCGGACACCGCTACGCCGACAGCGTCTACGCCCGCCCGGAGAGCCCCGCGAGCGTCGAGGACCTGGCGCCCCGGCACATCGACACCCAGGACGAACTCGCCCTGCCGTGGTCCGTCATGTGCTGGGGGCGCCGGTCCTTCCAGCCCCGCGTCAAGGAGACCGCGCGGTGACCCCGCCCGAGGGACGCAACCTCATCGCCCTGGAGTGGCTGCAGTTCGGCCTCGGCCGCCTGGTGAGCGCCGCAGCCGACGAAGACCTGACCGTCCATCTCCTGACCGGCGACCGCTCCGAGTACCAGCACGAACTGGCGAGCGCCGACAGCCGCCGGCTGGTCGTGCACGACGTGAACACCTTCGACGTGAGCGAGGTCGTCGACGCGGCCGGGCGGATCGGTGACGTCGCCGGGCTGGTCAGCACCACCGACACCTGGAGCCTGGTGGCGCTCGCCGCCCGCCGGGAACTCGGACTCGGCGGACAGGACCCCGAGTCCGTGCGCCTGGTCCGTGACAAGGCGCGACTGCGCCGGCGCCTGCACGAGCACGGGCTCTCCCGCGCCGACGGCCGGCCCGTCGCCGACACCGACGACGCCGCCGCGGTCGCCGCCCGCACCGGCCTGCCTCTCATCGTCAAGGACAGCGCCGGGACGGGCAGCCAGCACGTCTGGCTGGCCCGCACCACCGACGAGCTCAGCACCGTCCTGCACGTGGCCAGGCGCGCCCCGCTGCGCGGACGACTCACCGCGGAGCCCTACTTCCTGGGTCCGCTGTACAGCATGGAGACCCTCACCTGGGAGGGCAGCACCCGTCTGCTCGCCGTCAGCAGCCGTGTCCTGTCCCCGCCCCCGGTGTTCCGGGAGGAAGCACTCGCGCTCCCGGTGATCCTGCCCGGAGGCATGGCGGAGGAGGCCGCACGCTGGATCGAACGGGTGCTCAAGGCGGTCGGCTACACCGAGGGCTTCGCGCACACCGAGTTCATCCTCACCGACCAGGGCTTCGAGGTCGTCGAGATCAACCCCCGGCTCGGGGGCGGCCTGGTCGGCGAAGGGCTGTGCAGGGCGCTGGACGTCAATGCGTACGCCGCGTTCGTCGACCTCGCGCTCCGCCGGCGCCCCGCCGTCCTGGACGAGCCCCTGTCGCCGCTGCGCGGTGCCGCGCACGCCCGGCTCTACGCCCCGCGCCCGGGCGTCTTCCGCGGCGTCGAGGGCGCCCGGCTGCTCACGGGCCATCCCGGCAGCCCGGCCGTCCGCTCCGCACTGCCGGACGGCGCCGAGGTGACCACGGTGACCGACCAGGACGGATGCGTCGCCGTGGTGTCCGCCACCGGCGCCACCTCGGAACTCGCCCTGCAGAACGTACTGTCCGCCGCCGGCGAGCTGAGCGTGCGGATGGAAGGAGATCGCCGTGACTGAGCGCAGGCCCCACCTCCTCGTCCTCAGCGGCTGGGCGGGAGTGATCGAGACCGCCCTCTCGCTCGGCTTCGACGTCAGCTTCATCGGCAACACCGCCGACTTCACCCCGCACGACCTGGAGGTCCTCGACCGCTGCCGGTTCGTCCGGCCGCTGCCCGCCGAACAGGTCGTCGGCTGTCTGGAGGCGGCCCGCGCCATGCACGGCGAGCATCCGCTCGACGCGGCCGTCTCCTTCGGCGAGTTCGGTCTGGAGAGCTGCGCCGTCGTCGCCGACGCCCTCGGCATCAGGGGGCTGCCCCTCGCCTCGGTGGCCGCCACCCGCTACAAGGACCGGATGCGCGCCATCCTGGCCGACCATCCCGAACTGGGTCTCGGCTGGGCCCGAGTCGCGAGCGCCGAGGACCTGGCGAAGTTCCACGCGCGCCACGGCCTGCCGCTCATCCTCAAACCCGTCGCCGGTTCGGGCAGCGTGGGAGTCCGCCAGATCACCACCGCCGAGGAACTGCGCACCGCCCTGGACGACGCCCGGCTCTGGATCGGCGAGCCCCACCTGGCCGAGGAGTTCATCGAGGGGGACGAGCTCTACAGCGTGGAGACGGTGACCCTGAACGGCCGGCACGCGGTCGCCGGGATCTCCCTGTGCCGTCTTGCCCGGCACCCCAACCCGGCCGTCACCGAGATCACCGTGCCGCCCCCGGCGCCGTACGACCGGCACCTGCCGCGCATCACCGACGCCGTGGTGGCCTTCCTCGACGCCATCGGCCACACCTGGGGCCTCACCCACACCGAGGTCAAGGTGGCCCGCGACGGGCGGCCGGTGATCATCGAGTCGCAGACCCGCATCGGCGGCTACCGCATCTTCCGCATGGTCGAGCACGCCGGCGGCGTCGACGAGATCGCCACGGTCCTGCGCAGCCTGCTGCCCGGCGGCGAGCGCGTGACCTCCCCGCATCTGCCGCCCACCCACGCGGTGGGCGGGGTGGTCTCGCTGATCCCGCCCGCGAAACGCGTGCTGCGCACCGCCGACCCCGAACTGCTGCGCGCCGTCGAGGGCGTCGAGGACTTCGAGATCGACATCCGCCCGGGGGAGACACCGCTGCCCGTCGCCGCCAACACCAGGCGCCCGGGGCTGATCTGGCTGCGGGTGCCGGATCACGCGGCGGCCGAGCGCACCAAGCGGGACATCGCCCGCACGTACTGGGTGGAATTCGAGGACGGCGATGTCTGGCACCCGTCGTTCTGAACTGAGAGCCGGTCTGGCCGGACTGCCTCCGAGTCTCCGCTTCCTGCTGGCCACCTCGTTCGTCATGCCGCTCGGCAGCTTCATGGTGCTGCCCTTCCTGGCGATCCTGCTGCACGAGCGCCTGGGCATGGCGATGGGCACGGTCGGCGTGCTGCTGGGGACGACGTCCTTCCTGCAGTTCGCCGGCTGCCTCGGCGGCGGGCTGGTGGCGGAGCGGATCGGGCTGAAGCCTGCCATGGTGACCGGTCTGGTCGTCCGCACCACCGGTTTCGGCCTGTTCACGCTGGGGCTGTCCGCCCCCGGACCGGCCGTCGCCGCGGTGCTGCTCGCCGCGACCGGCGACGCGCTCTACTCCCCGGCCAACAAGGCCTTCCTCGTCCGGGAGGTCTCCGAGGAACACCGCTCGGTGCTGCTCTCGCTGAACAACTCGGCGCTGAGCAGCGGAATGGCCTTGGGCACGTTGATCTCGGGACTGCTGATCGTCCACATGCCCCTGCTCGTGTTGTCGGTCGTCACGGTCCTGTTCGCCGCACTGACCCTGCTGCACGCGGTGCTGCTGCCGCGCGGCGGCCCGGTGCGCCCGGCCGACGGCGGCAGCCGGGCCGACTGGGTCAGGGCATTCCTCACCCCGCCGGCCTTCGTGGCCGCGATCAGCTCCTATCTGTACTGGTTCTTCCAGAACTACCTCGGCGTGTTCGTCACCGCCTCCCACCCGGCGGTGGTCTACAGCCTCGCCCTCGTCGTCAACAGCGTTGTCGTCATCGTCGGACAGCCCCTGGCCGCCCGCTGGATCGGCCGTGTGCGCTACTCCACGGCCACGCTGGTGGCGTTCTCCGCCTTCACCCTCGGGCTGCTGGCCTTCGGCCGCGCCGGAGTCTCCTTCGTCCTGCTCGGCACGGTCCTGGTGAGCGTCGGCGAAGGAGTCATCTTCCTGAAGAACGAACTGGCGGCCCTCCGGGCCGTACCCGGACGCCCCACGCTGGCCGTCGGAAGCCAGCGGATGGCGCTCGGCCTCGGCTCGTTCACCAGCGGCATCGTCGGAGGCCGGCTCTACGCGCTCGCCCAGTCCGGCGGGGACTCCGCGCACTTCTGGGTCTACGTGGCACCGCAGGCCCTGCTCGCTGCCGCCCTCGTGCTGCCGGCGTCCCGTGTCGTTCGCGCCCGCCGGGCGGCCACCGCGGCACGCTCGGCCCCCGACGGAACGAGCGGCGACCCGGAGCCTCGTACGGCGCACACTCCCTCCGCCCCGGCGGGGGACGACGACGCCACCGACACGCGCCTCAGCGCCGAGGCCCCTCATGGAAGCGGGTGAGCAACCTTCGTGGAACAGCTCCTGGAATCCGGCCGACGCGGCCCGGCCACGACCCGTCTGCCGGTGGCCCGGCTGCGCTGGGCGATCAGTCTCTTCTTCGCCCTCGACGGCTTCGTGTTCGCCGGGTGGGTCGTCCGCATCCCCGCGATCAAGGAACAGATCGACGCCTCGCCGGGCGTGCTCGGACTGGCCCTCCTGGGCGTGTCGGTGGGATCGGTGACCACCATGCTGCTGGCCGGCCGGCTGTGTCGGCGCTACGGCAACCACCCCGTCACCGTCGTCACCGCGGCCCTGCTGTCGCTGTCGGTCACGCTGCCGCCGCTGACCCATGACGCGGTGCAACTCGGCCTCGTCCTGCTGCTGTTCGGCGCGGCCTACGGCGGCCTCAACGTTGCCTTCAACGCGGCAGCCGTGGATCTGGCCGAGGCGATCGGACGTCCGATCCTCCCTTCCTTCCACGCGGCGTTCAGCGCGGGCGGGCTGGCCGGAGCCGGTCTGGGCGGCCTGCTCGCCCCGTACCTCAGCCCGCAGCGGCACCTGCTGCTGCTTGCCGTCGTCGGGCTCCTGGTCACCGCCTTCGCCGGCCGGGTCCTGCTGCGCGCCCCCGTACCCCGCGGGCCCGGCTCCCCGGCCGAGGCCACGCGGACCGCCGGCAGCGGCAGCACGGACCGTCTGCGGCTGTTCATCGTGGTCTACGGGCTGATCACCCTGTGCACGGCCTATGGCGAGGGCGCGCTCGCCGACTGGGGCGCGCTGCACCTCTCCGCGGACCTGCACACCGGACCGGGCGTGGCGGCATCCGGGTACGCCGTCTTCGCGCTGACGATGACGGTGTCCCGCGCATCGGGCACCTGGCTCCTGGAACGGCTCGGGGACACGGCCGTCCTGGTGACCGGAGGCCTGCTCGCCGCGGTGGGCATGCTGACCGGAGCCCTGGCCCCGCAGACGTGGCTGGTCTTCCTCGGATACGCGCTGACCGGGATGGGACTGGCCAACGTCTTCCCCGTCGCCGTAGGCAACGCCGGTGCGTCCGGCGGCTCCCAGGGGGTCGCCGTGGCGTCCACCCTCGGCTACACCGGCATCCTGCTCGGCCCGCCGTCCATCGGCTTCCTGAGCGAGGCGTTCGGGCTGCCGGCGGCCATGACCACCATCGCCGCACTCGCCGCACTGGCCGCCCTCCTCGGCCACCTGGTGCGCCGCGGCCGGGACCGCACCCGCAATACGCCCGCCTGACCCGCGACGCCCAACGGACCCGAGCCCGCGACTCCCCCCGCCACCCACGAAGGAGCCCCATGGCCGTCAAAGGATGCATGTTCGACTTCAACGGCACACTCTTCCACCTGGAGGACGCCGAGAGCTGGCTCCGGGCCGTGGCCGAGGAATCCGGCCGTGCCCTTGCGGCGGATGAACTACGGCGGTGGGCGCACCACTTGACGGACTTCGGGGCGGTGCCGGGCGGACCGGCACCGCGTGACGCCGGCCCCGAGCTGACGGCCCTGTGGCACGAGCGGGACCTGGACGCCGTACGGCACCGGGCGGCGTACACCGGGCTGCTGCGGGCCGCGGGACTGCCCTGGCCCGAGCTGACCGACGCGCTCTACGCACGCCACATGACCCCGCCCGCCTGGCAGCCCTACCCGGACACCCAGGAGGTGCTGCGGACGCTGCGGGAGCACGGCGTGCGCGTGGCGGTGGTCAGCAACATCGGCTACGACCTGCGGCCCGTCTTCCGCCACCACGGCATGGACGGCTACGTGGACACCTTCGTGCTGTCCTACGAACACGGCGTGCAGAAGCCCGACGAACGCCTGTTCACCCTCGCCTGCGAGCGCCTGGGACTCGCCGGACCCGATGTGGCCATGGTCGGCGACGACCGGGTGGCGGACGCCGGTGCGGCCGCCCTCGGCTCACCCGTGTACTTCGTCGACCCGCTGCCCGTCGACCGGCGCCCCGATGCCCTGCTGGGACTCCTCGACCGCCTGCTGTGAGCCCCGCCCCCGGACGCACCCGCAACCACCCACGGACGGAGAACGAGCACCATGCCCCTCACACCCGGGGACAGCGCGCCCCGTATCGCCCTGGTGGGCGCCACCGGCGCCGTAGGCACCACCTTGATCCGGCTCATCGAGGAGCGCGGGTTCCGCTACCGGGACGTACGCCTCGTCGCCTCCGCACGTTCGGCGGGCCATGAGCTGACCGTCGACGGCCGCGTCCACCGCGTCGAAGCCCTCGACACCTTCGACTTCTCCGCCACCGACCTCGCCTTCTTCTCGGCCGGCGGTGCCGTGAGCCGGAAGTGGGTGCCCTCGGCGGTCGCCCGGGGCGCACTGGTCATCGACAACACGAACGCCTTCCGCATGGACGCCGGCACCCCGTTGGTCGTCCCCCAGGTCAACGCGGCCGAACTCGACGTCCGCCCGGCCACTGGCGTCATCGCCAACCCGAACTGCTCCACCATCCCGCTCGTCCGGCTGCTGCGGCCCGTCGAGGAGCGGTGGGGCATCCGGCACGCCGTGGTGAGCACTTACCAGGCCGCCTCCGGGCGCGGCCACTCGGGCCTCGCCGAGCTGGCCGAAGCCAGCCGGATCGCACTGGAGGACCCCGCGGCCACTCCACCGGCCACCGCCTTCTCCCCGGCCCTCGCCTTCGACGTCATTCCCTTCATCGACGAACTCCTCGACACCGGCTTCACGTTGGAGGAGCAGAAGATGCTCCAGGAGTCCCGCAAGATCCTCGGGCTCCCGCATCTCGACGTGACCACCACCTGCGTCCGGGTACCGGTGATGAACGGCCACTCGGAGGCGGTCTGGATCGAGTGCGACGACGTGGTCGACCGCACGGAACTGGTCCGGTTGCTCGCCGCCGAACCCGAGGTCACCGTCCACGACGCGGACACCCCGGGAGCCTTCCCCACACCGCGCACCACCAAGAACCCCGACCACGTGCACGTCGGGCGCGTCCGGGTGAGCCCGCGCAATCCGCGCGGCTTCTGGCTGTGGGCCGTGGCGGACAACCTCCGCATCGGAGCCGCCCTCAACGCCCTGCAGATCGCCGAGTCGCTCGTCGAACGGGGCGTGCTGTGACGGTCCCCGCCCCGCCCGCGGTCCTCAAGTTCGGCGGTTCCAGTTTCGCCACACCCGCCGCGTACGGCGAGCTGGCGTACTCCCTGTCCGCCCGGCTGGATGCCGGAGGGCGGCGACTGGCCGTCGTCGTGAGCGCCATGCCCGGGGAGACCGAGCGGCTGCGGGAACGGCTGCACGCCGTCGATCCCCGTCCCTCGGGCGACCGGGTGGCCGGGCTGCTCACCCTCGCGGACACCGTCAGCGCCCACCTCCTGGCCGCCGCGCTGCACCGTGTCGGCC
Source organism: Streptomyces sp. NPDC007971 (assembly GCF_042958635.1). Classification (NCBI taxonomy): domain Bacteria; kingdom Bacillati; phylum Actinomycetota; class Actinomycetes; order Kitasatosporales; family Streptomycetaceae; genus Streptomyces; species Streptomyces sp. NPDC007971. The sequence goes on along the minus strand of NZ_JBIBJK010000015.1, from coordinate 212,226 downwards.
GGACGGCCACCGTGCTGGCCGGGCCGCGCACGGGGTTCACGACCGAGGGGCCCTTCATGTGGGCCCGGCTGAGCCGGACCGACCCGCGTCCGCTGCGCCGCGCCCTGGACGAGCACGAGGTGGTCGTCGTCCCCGGTGGCCAGGCCGTCGACGCCGAGGGCCGCCCCACCTGGCTGGGCAAGAACAGCTCGGACCTGTCCGCGGTGGCGGTGGCCGTCGCCGTGGGTGCCGGCGAGTGCGAGATCCACTCCGACGTCGAGGGCATTCACAGCTGCGACCCGAACCAGGTCACCGCCACCCGGCTGCTGGACCACGTCTCCTACGCCGACGCCACCGCGATGTCGCGGCACGGCGCGAAGGTGCTGCACCACCGTGCCGTACGCCTCGCCGAACGGCGCGGTGTCACCATCGTCTGCCGGCACAACACCCCGCCCTTCACGCCGGGCACCGTCATCGGCCCCGGCGCCGCCACGGCCGACGCCGTGGTGCTCAACCTGCGCTCCGTCGTCCTCGCCCATCCCGACCACGCGACCGCCGACCGGGCGCACCGGGCGTTCCGCGCCGACGGCGTGGACGCGATCCGGCTGGACGACACCCCGTGCGTCGCCGTGATCGGCGGCTATGCCGACCCGGAGGAGGTCCAGCGCCGGCACGGTGTGGCACCCGGCCGCTGGGCCGGTGTGCCCGTGACCGAGATCCGGGACGGACTGGCCACCGTCCACGTCGCCGCCGACGAACACGAGGCGGTGCGCCTGGCACGGGAGTTGCACGCCGGCCTCCCCGACCACCCCGCCCCACCCCGCATCCACCCGCACACCGAAGGAGTACGCGCATGACCGTCCACGCGCCTGCCCCGGCCGCTCCGGTCACCCTCGCCGAGATCGATGTGCCGGATCACGTCCGCGACACCCTCGCCGTGCACCTGGTCAAGGAGCCCGGCCCGTCCCGCGACATCGACTGGGCGATGACCCGCTACCTGCAGATCTTCGCGCGCATGCCCACCGAACTACTGCAGCGCTTCCTGGACTTCGGCAGGCACCCCGACACCCCGGGCGTCGGCCACGTCCGCAACCTTCCCGTGGATCCGAGGCTGCCCGGCACCCCGCGCGACGGCAGGCCGAGCTCGGAGAAGGCCACCTTCGTCGCCGAGGGCGTCCTGTTGGGGCTGAGCGGACTGCTGGGCGAGCCGGTCGGGTTCGCCACCGAGAAGAGCGGGCAACTGGTGCACGACGTCGTCCCGGTCGCGAGCGGCGCCCGCACACAGACGAACCAGGGGTCGGCGGTCTTCCTCAACTTCCACAACGACATCGTCCACGACCCCTCCGGCCGCTACGACCTCGCCAGTCCCGACTTCCTCGTCCTCAGCTGCCTGCGTGCCGACCCGGAGGGCGTGGCGGGCACGTACTACGCCGACGCCCGCGACATCTGCCGCGCCCTCGACGAGGCGACGCTGCGGACCCTGCGCAGCCCCCTGTTCCGGATGAACGCGCCCGGCAGCTACGTCCGCGACGTCGCGCACGGCGCCGAGGTGCTGTCCGACCCGGTCCCGATGATCAGCGGACCGGAGTCATGCCCCGAGGTGTCCGCGGCGGCCAACGGGGTGCGCCCGCTGGACGACGAGGCGCGTTCGGCCCTGGACCGTCTCCAGGCCACCTGCCGGGCGGTCGCCCATCATGTGCTCCTGCGGCCCGGCCAGGCACTGCTGATCAACAACCGCAAGGGCCTGCACGCGCGTTCGCCGTTCACGGCGCACTACGACGGACGCGACCGCTGGCTGCAGCGGACATATGTACGCCGCAACCAGTGGGACATCCGCCACCGCGCCGTTCCCGGAACCCGCCGCCTCCACTGAGTGGGACGCCATGACCAACATCGCAGTGATCAACTACGGCCCCCGGCTGGACTATCCCGCCATGTTCCCCGACGTGGCCGACCGCCTCCATGTGTTCAGCCACCACGAGCTGACGAACACCGAGGGGCTCGGCGGATACGAACACGTGCCGGAGTGCGAGACCGTGCCCTATCCGGAACTGATGATCCGCCGGATGGCCCGGGAACGGCCGTTCACCCACATCATCACGGACAACGAGTACGACCTGGAACGGGTTGCGCGGATGCGGCAGGACCTCGGCATCCCGGGCCAGTCCGCGGCCAGCGCACTGTCGTTCCGCGACAAGGTGGTGATGAAAGAGGTCGCGCGACGTACCGTCCCGACGGCCCCGTTCGCCCGCCTCGCCGCGTTCACCGAACTGACGGACTTCATCGCGGAGCACGGGTTCCCCGTCGTCGTCAAACCCGTCAAGCAGGGCGGATCGCGCGACATCACCGTGCTGCACGGCGACGAGGAACTGGTCGCCTTCAGCCGCAGGCCCTGGCGGGAGGACCTGATGGCGGAGACGTTCGTCAAGGGCCCGATGTACCACGTGGACGCCGTCCTGGCCCCCGGCTACCGCTTCGTGGCCTCCTCCCGCTACCTGCGCAGCTGCCTGGGCGTCTTCTCCGGGGAGAACAACGGCTCCGTCCAGCTGCGGCCCGACGACCCCTTGGCCCTGCGGCTGGAGGACTTCCTCGACCGGGTGCTGGGCGCCTTCGACACTCCCGAGGCGGGCGCCTACCACCTGGAGGTCTTCCACACACCCGAGGACGAACTGGTGATGTGCGAGATCGCCTCCCGCGTGGGCGGGGACCGCATTCCCGCCCTCACCCGGGCCACCTACGGGGTGGACCTGCACACCGCTTCCCTGCGCCTGTCCTGCCAACTGCCCTGCGAGCCGCCCTGCGCCGACCCGCCGGCCGAGGTGCACGGCTCGGTCTCCATCCTGCCGCAGGGCCGCCCGGTACGGCTGCCGGGCAGGCCGCCGTTCCCGTGGGTGCGGCACTACGAGGTGAACGAACAGATCGCACCCGACGCGGTCACCCTCTACAGCGCTTCGCACCTGTGCTTCGTCATCGTGAGCGGCGTCGACGCCGCCGAGGTGGAGCGACGGCTGCTCCGGGCCGAGTCCTGGCTGATGGAGCACATCGAGGAACTGCCGACCGCCTGAACCGCACAACGAGGTGACACCATGCCCTACAGGATTCTCGTCCTGGTCTCGGAAGCGTACAAATTCAAGCTGGACAACCACTCGATCATCCCCAGCGCCCTGTATCGCGAGGGCCACGAGGTGCACATCGGGGACATCGACACGCTGGGCGTCCATGACTCCGTCGTCGTGTGCGACCGTATGCGGGTCTCCGAGGAGTTCGTCGCCGGCGGCGAGTTCCCGAAGCTCAGCGAGCCCTACGCCTCGGCCGAGGATTTCGACCTGGTCTGGGTGCTCGCCGGCACACATCCCGAGGCGACCACCGACTACTTCCAGCTGCTGTGGCTGCTCAACCGCAGGGTGCCGTTCGTCAACGACGCGACCGCCCTGTTCTACCTGAACGCCAAGACCAACCTCGGCGCGGTGGTGCCCGCGGAGAACGTGCCCGCCTCGTACGTCTCGAACGACTACGAGTTCCTGAACGACCTCGTCGGGTCCGACCCCGGCCGCTCCTGGGTCACCAAGCCGACCAACGGCGGCTGTGGGCAGAACGTCTATGTCGTCAACGACAAGGACCGCAACCGCTCGGCGATGCTGGCCGCCGCGACCGGCAACGCGACATCCCGCTACGTCAGTTACGGCCGCGACATCATCGGCATGGCCAAGCGTTACACCGCGGTGCAGGAGTACATCCCCAACGTGCGCAGCAACGAAAAGCGCGTGATCCTCGCCGGCGATGTGCCCGTGACCGGTTTCCTGCGTTTCCACCGGGACAACGACCATCGCGCCAACGCCACGGTCGGCGCCCGCTTCGAACGCCTCACCCTCACCCCGGACGAGGAGGTGTTCCTGCGCCGCTTCGGCAAGCGGCTGATGGACCACGGCATCTTCTACGTGGGGGTCGACCTCGCCTATCCGTACGTCATCGAGCTGAACATGGAGAACCCCGGCGGGCTGAACTACCACCGGCGGGCCACGGGCGAGGACAAGTCCTCCGAGGCGGTGAACGCGGTCCTGAACGCCCTGCGCACGGCGGGCAAGCTGTCTCAAGATCGCTGGTAGCGGAGCCGCCGGCGCGTGGTCCCTCCTAGGCTTGGTGTCATCCCTGGCTCCTGGAACAGAAAGCTGAACCCTTTTGATGGACGAGCGAGTTGTCATCGTGACCGGCGCCGGCTCCGGCATCGGGGAGGCCACCGCCCGGTTGCTGCGCGCGCAGGGTCACCAGGTGGTGGTCTCCGGGCGACGGGTGGAACCGCTGCGGCGGCTGGAGCGGGAAATCGGCGCACTGGCGTGTCCGTGCGACGCGGGCGACGACGACGCCGCCGAACTCCTTGTCCGTACGGCCCTCGACGCCCACGGGCGGCTGGACGGTGTCGTGCTCAACGCGGGCATCGGACGCGGCGGCACCGTCGGGGACCTGTCGCCGGCGGACTGGGACGAGGTGATGCGCACCAACGTCACCGGTCCGATGCTGCTCCTGCGCGCGGCGATCCCGCATCTGGTGCGGACGCGCGGAGCGGTCGTCGCCGTCGCGTCGGTCTCCGCCCTGCGCAACGGGCCGAGCAACGCCCCCTACGCCGTGTCCAAGGCCGCCCTGCTGTCGCTGTGCCGTTCCGTGGCCGTCGACTACGGGCGCGCGGGGGTGCGTGCCAACATCGTGTGCCCCAGCTGGGTGAGGACCGAGATGGCCGACCGGCGCATGGAGCGTTTCGCCCGGGAGGCGGGCCTGGACGGCGGTGTGGCATCCGCCTACGAGGCGGTGACGATGCCACTGCCCATGGGCCGGGTCGGCGAGCCGCATGAAGTCGCCGAGACGATCGGGTGGTTGGTCTCCCCGGCGGCGTCCTACGTCAACGGTGCGGTGCTCACGGTCGACGGCGGGGCGACGGCCCTGGATCCCGGGACCCTCGCGTTCGACCACCACATCGCACCACGCGCCGGCGCCGACCTCTGACACCGGCGGAGTCACTTCGGCCGGGACGTGCCCCGTCCGGCCCGCCGCGGCTGCGGTCCGGGGCCGCCCGGGGCGGCCCCGGCGGGGAGTGCGCCGGGCGGGGGCGGCCACATGCGGGCGATCGCCAGGAGGGTCGCCGGGCTGCCGCGATCGACGCCGGGCAGCGCGGACGGAGCGGACGGCGGCGCGCCGGCGAGCTTGGCGCGCCGGGCCTGGTCCAGTGCACAGGCCAGTGCGGCCGCCGCGAGGCGTTCCCCGCGCAGCCCCGCCTGCCGGTGCGCCCGGTCGAAGGCGTCCGGCCGGACGTACTGCTGCAGGTGCAGCAGCGCGTCGTACGTCTCGATGGTCTGCCGGTGTGCCTGCAGGGCGTACGAAGAGCGCGGGCGCAGCACCTCGTGGACCCGGGTCCGCTGCGGCTGGGCGAGGGCCACATGCGGTGCCGCGGCCACGAGATCTCGCCACAGTGGCCACAGCAGCCAGGTGGTCCGCAGGGCCGCCAGCGACCGGGCGGAGGCCGTGGCGACGGGGACGAGCAGTGAGGCCGCGCGGAAGAAGCCGTGGAGGCTCATGATCAGGGACAGCCAGGGGAGCATGCCGTCGACCCGGACGTAGAGGTGGATCAGGTAGCCGCACCAGAAGGCGATGGCCAGGACGCTTCCCGCCGCGAACAGCCGCAGTGACCAGACGAGATCGCGGTCGTCGGTACGTGCGCTGTATCGCCGGCAGACGACCACCGCGACGGCGTCACCGGCCAGGTGGGCGGCGACGAGGATCAACCGGTAGAGGGACGACGGGTCGGCAGGTCCCTGGGGTGATGTCCGCGAGACCGTCTGATCGGCTCCCAGCAGGTACAGGGCGAGCAGTGAGCCCATGGCCGCCGTCAGCCCCGCCGTCACGGCGAGGTGCGGGCGACGGGCACGCGTGGAGTCGACGATGAACAGCAGGACCAGTCCGGCGCTCAGGACGCCGATCAGGTTGCGGACCAGGGAGACCGTCCGGTAGGTGCCGCCGAGGTCCGTCAGCCACCCGACGACCCTGGGCTGAAACAGGGTGATGGCGACGGTCGCGGCGAGGACCGTGAGCCACAGGCCCCGCTGGGAGGGCAGGCGCAGCGCCGGACCCGCCCGCAGTCCGAGGGCGAACCACAGGGCGAGGACACCGCACACTCCGACCTGGGCCGCCAGCTCACTCACCGCCGCCGGCCCTCACTCCCAGAAAGGCACCGAGCCGCCCCAGCGCGCCGACCGAGCGGCCGGGTGTCCCGGCGCTCTGTATCAGGCTGGCGATCATCTCGGCTTCCTGTTCCTCGGCGGTGCTGTAACCGGTCCGGGCCATGAGGCGTTCGACGAGCCAGGGCTGGAGACCGTCGAGCAGCTGACCGACCAAGGCGTCGGTCCTGGCGGTGACGCCACGGTGGTGGTCGCACAGCACATGGCCGATCTCGTGCATGATGATGTGCTCTCGGTGCAGGGGCGCCGTCCGGGCTTCGTAGAAGACGTAGTCGGCGTCGTCGGTGCCCAGCCACAGTCCGCACACCCCGGTCGAGGCGGCCCGCTCGGGCAGCTCCTTCAGAATGAGCGGCCGGCCCCGGAGTTCCTCCACCCGCTCGTGGATCGCGTCGAGCGAAAGGGACCGAGGCACACCGAGATCGCTCAGGATCGCCCTGCATCTGCGCTGCAACTCGACGTAGTCGCCGGTTCGCCTCACGTGCCGTCCTGTCTCCCGGAACCAGCCGCGGTTCCACCGTTTCGGGTATCCGCGCTACGACCCATGTCTCCCCCGGAAATGGGAAATCGCTCTCAGGCTCCACTGGACAGGCCTCCAGCGGACACGGTCTCTCCCGCGCCCCATCAGCCGTCCTCCACCACGAACAAGGCCGATCCGACGCCGTCTGTTGACCTTCGGCCCAAAACGTAACCCAGTTCTCCGGAAGGCCGGCTTGTCGAGCGCGTGATCAGGCCAAGCCGCGGCGGCAGCCCCTGCCGACCTCCTGTCATCCCGTTCACCAGGGAAAACGCAGTGCGTGCGGTCGCGCCGGCGAGGTGCGTTCCCGCCTGTTCGAAGGGGGGCCCGCATCGGCATCGTGCGCCGGGCGCGGGCGGAGACCGATGCCGGCGACCTGCCTTGGAGGGGCGCTTGGTGTGCGAGGGCGGCCCTGGCGGTGATCGCGACCGGGCCGCCCGGCGGCCATGTCGCCGACGCCAAGGCCACCCGGCGCGCCGCCCGCACTCGCGCCCTCGCCGACGTCCAGCTGGGCGCCCCGCGCGCCGACCGCCGGCTCGTGGGAGATGCCGTGCTGCATCCCGGCGGGCGCCCGCTGCTGAAGGAGCTGTGCGCGGCCTCCCTGGCGGTCGGCGTCGAGTTCATCGTGGGTTGGTCAGCGACTGCCACGCGGCTCGATGAGGAGTTCGTCTTTGCGAGCGCACCATGGGGCACGACGCACCCGAGGGCCGAACCGGGGTTTTGGTCCGTGACTGGTCCGGAAGGACTCGTCAGGTGGGGTACGGCAGCGGGAGGCAGCGGGAGTCGGCGCGCCGGCCGAGCTCGGTCCAGAGCGGGCTGAATGAAAGGCGCCTGACGGGCGAAAACCCGGGTCAGGTGCCTTTTTCGTGCGTCTAGAAGAAGCCCAGCTTCTTCGGCGAGTACGACACCAGCAGATTCTTCGTCTGCTGGTGGTGCACGGCGCACATGGCTCTGACCAGTATGAATGCCAGTTTTCACACAGGGAGGGCCGGCTCTGGCCCGTATATGGTCCGGATCTTGATCGTGAACTGGGCGAGGCCGGAGGCGGAGAAGGGCTCGCTCTGGATCAGGCGTGATGCGCGAAGCCAGTGGGACGACGAGATCTTCTTGAGGTTGTCTGCCAAAGTGTGCTGACATGCAGCGATGCGCTCCCCAGGGGGGAGCAGGCAGACGATCGTCGGGTGCGTTGAGGAAAGCCTGACGCCAGCCTGACGCCCATGTGCTCCGGTTACAGTTCGTAATCGATAGCGGGTGGCGAGAGTCTGCTGAAATGGCCATAGGGACTGCACCAGGGCCAGTGCGCGGGGCTCCCACACAGGCCCCGAGCCCTCTCAGCCTACGATCGCCGCCGCTCCACGGCGCGGCAGTCTGATCGAAGCGGGCCCCATCCGGGTTTACAGGTGCTCTTCGGCCAGTTCTTCAACACCACCGCCATGACCATCAGTCGGCAGTGAAAGACTCCGCCCACTCGTGGAAGCCACGGTGCTTCCCCCCTCAAGAGTTTGCATCTGCACGCCAGACGTCGTCGTCAGGTACCTCAACTCGCCGAATCCAGGATCAAATCAGCGTTCTGATTCCCGGCAAGGCCCAGCAGGATGAGGCGCTTGATCGGGGACTCTGACCAGGCTTTCTCGGAGTTACCCGCAGCCGGGCGGCCTGGCCCCCACGGCCTCAGCCGAGCCACCCCGAACCTCCGCCTCGCCAGTCACGGAGCGGCCAAATCGGACATCGTGTCAACTTGCGCGACGACTGGGCATATTCATCTGCTATCGGGTGATTCGGGGGTCGAGGCATACGTGCAAGCCCCTTGGGCAACCGAAGCAGAAGTCGTAGAGGACAGATGAAGGACGTCTTCAAGAAACCATTCGGCGGGCGGAGATTATGAGCACCACCGACAACAAGAACCAAAACAGCGGCGGAGCCGCCGATGAGCGTCTGGATCTGCCCTCCGTGATACGCGAGGCGAGCACCCAGATCTCCGCGTTGCTGCAGCGCGACGTGGAATCGGTGTCCGCCGTCCGAGCCACGGACAACGGATGGTCGGCGGAGGTCGAGGTCCTCGAATTGGAACGGGTGCCCGACACGATGAGCGTCATGGCGTCGTACCAGATCGAACTCGACCCGCAGGGGCGCCTGCGCGCCTATGAGCGGGTGCGCCGTTACGCCAGAGGCCAGATCGACCGCCGCTGAAAACGGATCTACGAAAAGGGTTCACCATGACACTCGTACAGCAGAGCAGCGTTGCCTCCCAAGGGAGTGGAGGTGGTGGCGGAAATCTCTACGACGTGCTCGAACTCATCCTGGATCGCGGTCTCGTGATCGACGCGTTCGTGCGTGTCTCTCTGGTCGGGATCGAGATACTCAAGATCGACGTCCGAGTCGTCGTCGCCAGCGTCGACACCTACCTGCGGTTCGCCGAGGCGTGCAACCGCCTCGACCTCGAGGCCGGCCGCAAGGCGCCCACCAAGCTCACCGACCTCGTCGGAGACATGACCGAGAGCGGGGCGAAGGGCAAGTCGAAAGGAGCGCTGACCGGAGCGGTCGAGGCGTTCACCGAGTCCCTCTCATCCCGGCACGACGATTCCGAGGCGGAACAGCAGCCGCGCAAGCGTACGGCGCGCAAGTCCACGTCCAGCCGACAGAGCGCACAGCGCAGCGAGGAGTAGAAGATGCCCACCTACGTATACGGCATCACTCGAGCCGATCACCCGCTGCGCCTGGAGAGCGTCCAGGGCGTCGGGGAACCTGCCACGCAGCTGAGGGCCATACGCACCGACACGCTCACCGCGGTGGTCAGTGACGCGCCCGAGGGGCTGCGGGCCAAGCGCCGCGACGTCCGCGCCCATCAGAGCGTCTTGGAGACGCTGATGGCCGACGGCACGACCCTGCCCATGCGCTTCGGGCTGCTCGCCCCGGACGACGACCAGGTCGCGGCGGCGCTGGACGCGGAGGGCGAGGGCTACCAGGCCCGGCTCGCCGAGCTCGACGGCCACGTCGAGTACAACCTCAAGGTCTCCCGTGACGAGGACGACCTCCTGCGTGAGATCGTCACCCACTCCGACCAGGTGCGAGAGCTGCGCGAGCGTAGCCGGGCGACTGGCTCACACGATGACCGAGTCGCCCTCGGCGAGACGGTGTCGCGCGAGGTGGAGGCCCGCAGGGACGCCGAGGCTCAGGAGCTGACCGGTGCGCTGGCCTCGGCTGCGACGAGTGTGTCGGTGGGGCAGGGGGGCCCGGACCTGCTCAGCCTGTCGTTCCTCGTCCGGAGCGCGGAGACAGAGGCGTTCGTCCAGGCCGTGCAGGGCGAGGCCGACCGGCGTGGCGATGCCTACACCTTCACCCTGACCGGCCCGCTGCCGCCGTACAGCTTCGTCTGACGGGCGGGGCGCGGCCCACGAAGCCGGAAGGGAGCGGGGCATGGGCTTGATCACCAGCATCCTTACCCTCCCGCTGGCGCCTGTCCGCGGAACTGCCTGGGTCATTGACCAGGTGCTGACCGCGGCGGAGCAGGAGTACTACGACCCTGGCCCGGTGCGGCAGCAGCTCGCGGCGCTGGAACGCGAGTTGACCGAGGGCCGGATCTCTGAGGAGGAGTACGACCGCCGGGAGGACGAACTGCTCGACCGACTGGACGAGATCGAGCGCTACCAGGAGGAACGCCGGGGCAGCGCTTGACGGTCCGCGACCTGAGAGTGGAGAGACCGAGGTGCACACAGCATGACGAAGAACGTGAAGATAGCCGTCGCTCTGCTGGGCGGATACGTCCTGGGGCGGACGAAGAAGGCCAAGATGGCCTTGGGACTGGGGATGTTTCTGGCGGGCAAGAAGATCGACCTCGACCCCCGGAACATTGGCAAACTGCTCGCGAACTCGCCCGCGCTCGGCGGACTCAACCAGCAGGTGCGCAGCGAGTTGGTCGACGCCACTCGCAGTGCGGCCACCGAGGCGCTCACGCAGCGGGCGGCCGGCCTCGCCTCCTCTCTCGCCAAGCGCACCCAGGCGCTCGGTGCCACCGACGAAGCCCGCGCCGAGGAGCCGGATGGGCCGGACGAGCCGGACGAGCCTGCCGAGGATGGCGGCGACGAGAAGCCGGCTCGGCGCAGGTCCTCGGCCGGCGAGTCGACGAAGGACGGCGGTCGCGCCCCCGCCAAGCGGACCCGATCGGCCGCGGAAGGGGCTGCGCGCCGCACGTCCCAGGCCACCCGCAAGCGCACCGGCGCCGCCAAGTCCGCCGCTTCCAAGCAGACGGGCACCGCCAGGAAGCGGACCAGCTCGGCCCGGAAGAGCGGCGGTGAAGGCAATGGCTGACTCCACCGTCGGCAAGATCCGCAGCGAAGTCATGTCGAACCCCGCCACGGATCGCCTCAAGGAAGAACTGCGCAACTACCTGGTCGCTCGCGCCGAGCACACGGTCACCGGACTGGGACGGAAGCTCGGAGAGGGCGTCTCCAGGCTGGCCCAGCCCGGGGAGGGCGGCGCAAGCGGCCCGCTCAAGAGCCTCGCCAAGGGCGGGCAGACGCTCGCGGATGGCAAGTCGCCGGCACAGGCCGGGGTGAGCGTGGCCGTCTCCCACCTGAAGGACACCGTGAAGGACAAGGTCAAGGGGCTTTTCGGCAAGGGCCGCAAGTCGGGCGGCGGCAAGTCGAAGAGCGTCACCATCGTCGAGGACATCGACGTCGGCGTGCCGGTGCGCGAAGCGTACGACCAGTGGACCCAGTTCCAGGAGTTCAGCACCTTCGCCAAGGGCGTGGTCAGTGTCGAGAAGGCCGACGACACCACCAGCAACTGGAAGGTGAAGGTCGCCAAGTCCACTCGAAGCTGGAAGGCCAACGTCACTGAACAGGTCCCCGACGAGCGGATCACCTGGACGACAGAGGGCGCGAAGGGCACCGTCAAGGGCGTCGTCACCTTCCACGCCGTGACCGACGACCTCACCAAGGTGCTGCTCGTTCTCGAATACTTCCCCAAGGGCCTGTTCGAGAAGACGGGCAACATCTGGCGTGCCCAGGGCCGGCGGGCCCGGCTGGACCTGAAGCTCTACCGCAAGTTCATCATGATGCGCGGAGAGGCCACCGACGGGTGGCGCGGTGAGATCCGCGATGGCGAGGTCGTGGTGTCCCCCGAGGACGCCGTGGAACAGGAACAGGCAGGAGATCAGGACTCGCAGTCCTCTGAGGACCAGGAGCCGGACGAGAACGCCCAGGAGGACGACGACGCGTACGCCGGCGAAGACGAGACCGACGAGCCCTACGACGAGGAAGACGACGAGGGTGCCGAGGACTACGAGGAGGAGTTCGTAGACGGCGAGGAGGAGCCCTACGACGACGAGGAGCCCGACGGCTACCAGGAAGACGAGGCCCGCGGCGGAGCCGAGGACGAAGAGATCTCCGATGAGCCGGAGCCCGAGGTCGAAGACACCGACGAGCCGGACCGCGGCACCCGGCGTCGGCGCACTGCCGAGGCGCAGGCGTGATCAGGGACCGAACGCAGGACGAGGATTGACAACGTGTCCGAATCACTGAGCGGTCGACTGCCCGCCCCCACCCGCTCCGCGTCCCCTTACGCGGCACAGGGATCATCGGCGAACCTTGCTGACATCCTGGAGCGTGTCCTCGACAAGGGAGTGGTGATCGCGGGCGACATCAAGATCAACCTTCTTGACATCGAGTTGCTTACCATCAAGCTCCGCCTGCTGGTTGCGTCCGTCGACAAAGCCAAGGAGATGGGCATCGACTGGTGGGAGCATGACCCCTCCCTCTCTTCGCGTGCTCCTTCCACGCCCTCCCATGCCCCAGCGGCCGAACTGAGCGAGGAGAACGCACGGCTGCGCGCCGAGATCGCCCGTCTGCGGGAGGCCGCTGCGCCGGAGCTCGAGAGTCAGGAGACTTCGCAGGAGAAGTCCGGCCATGAGTGACACCGAACTGCGGTACGTCTACGCCGTCGGCCGAGACGAACTGGCGCTGGAGCAAGTGACGACCCCGCTGACCGGGGTGGACGGCCACCCCCTGCACACGGTGTCGGGAAACGGGCTGGCCGCCGTGGTTTCCGCAGTGCCGTCCGACCGATTCGACGAGACGAACCTGCCAGCCCAGCTCGAAGACCTGGCGCGCCTTGAAGGGCTCGCCCGGGCGCACCACGCAGTCGTGGACGCGGCCTTCGCCCGGACGACGGTCCTGCCGATGCGCCTCGCCACGGTGTACCGCGACGAGGAACGGGTGGCCGAAATGCTCGATGAGCAGCGGCCACAGTTCGACGAGATGCTGGACCTGCTGGACGGTCACGTCGAACTCGGCCTGAAGGTCTACTCCCTGCCGCACGCCATCCCCGAGGCGGCGGAACCCGAACCGGACGCGGCCTCACCGGGCCGCGCCTATCTGCGGCGCCGCAGGGCTCAGCGGGACACCGCGCAGCACGCCCAACGCGTCGCGATCGACCTCGCAAAAGCAGCGACCCTCGAGGCAGGCGCGCTGTCCACGGCCCGCATGGTGCACCGGCCTCAACAGGGGGAGTGGTCGGGCGGGAGAGGCGAGAACGTGGCCAACGAGGCATACCTCGTGCCGCTGGACGCGGTGGAGCAGTTCCGTGCGCGGCTGAGCGCCCTCGCACACCCGGGCGTCGGCATCGAGGTGACCGGACCCTGGGCGCCGTACTCCTTCGCAACCCTACCCGTGCGAGACCGGGCCGAAGATCGAGGGCCGGCATGAGCGCGCCATCCCTCGGGGGCCGAGGCCCCGAACCGCCGGTGGCCCTCATCGACCTGCTGGACCGGCTGCTGAACGGCGGCGCGGTGCTCGCCGGGGATCTGGTCCTCAGCATCGCCGACGTGGATCTGGTCCATATCAACCTCCGCGCGGTCATCCGGTCGGTCACCTCCCAGGCGCCGGCGCCTGGAGAAGCATGTCCGCGGCCGCACAGCCAGGAGTTCTGAATCATGCCCGAAACATCTGTCGACATCCTCGCGGACCGTTTGCTGAGGATGCCAGCGGCGGCACCGGCCGGAAATCTCCAACAACGATGGCAGACAGACCCCGAGACGGTGGAGAGGGATCTCATGAAGCTGGTCCTCACCATCGTCGAACTGCTGCGGCAGCTTATGGAGCGAACTGCGATCCACCGCGTCGATCAAGGCGACCTCTCCGACGACGAGGAGGAACGTATCGGAATGACCCTGATGATCCTTCAGGAGCGGATGGAGGAGCTGTGCAGTCGGTACAACCTAACGATGAATGACCTGAACCTGGATCTCGGTCCATTGGGCTCACTGCTTCCCCGTGAATTCTGATCCATCTGATCACGCTCCGTAATTAGGTTTCAGTTACGGAACGAAAGGAGCACCATGACTACCGGAAGTAACAGCGCCCGGAATTCGACCGCAGCGAGTGCGAAGAAGTCCGCGGCCTCCCGCACGGCGGCAACGCGCAACGCGGCCCACGAGGCCAAGGAGGCGGCGAGCGAGGCGAAGAAATCGGCTGCGTCCAGCGTGCAGTCGGCCAGTGACGCCGGCCAAGGTGTCAGCCGCGCAGCGGTCGCCCGGCTGGAAAGCGGGCAGCAGGCCGTGATCGTCGGCGCCGCCAAGGCGACTGCCGTTGCGACCACGGCATGGACAGTCGTCAAGCATCGAAAAGCGGTCGTGGCGGGCGCGGCAGCGGCCGTGGCGGGGGTCGCCGGGGCGTCCTTCGCGATCGGCCGTTCGACGCGAAAGGTCCGCATGGGCCCGCTGACCCGTCTCACGGGCGGACGCATCTGAGCCCGCTGACCGCGGCTGCCGGGGGAGGGCAAGATACGCCGTTGCGAGCACATTGGCGGGCTGACCACCTGGCCGGCCCGCCCATTGTGCTGCCCACGTGCCTCAAGGCTGCCCGTAATCCCACGAGGCTGAGAGCCATGCATGCCGGGTCAGGGGCGGTGCGGACCCCGTCCGTCGCCTCGGCCACGACGAGCCGGACCGTGTTGGAGGCTGCGTGTACCACGCTCTCCCTTATGCGCTCTGGATACCTCGGGCCGTCTGTGTGGTGTGGCCGGTGCGCAGCGGCGAGCGGTCGTCGCACCAGGCTGCCAGCAGGCGGGCGGTGAGGCGGTTCTCCAGGTGGCCCGTAGCGCGGTCTGGAAGAGGACGTCTGCGTTCAGTCGCGGTTCGTCCGCCAGGAGTCCGGCGACGACTTCGTGACGTACGACCTGTTCGTGGACCGCGTCGGCTTCGACGTGCTCGGCGGAGAAGCGGACGGCGTCCGGGCCGGCGTTCATGCGGCGCAGGGCCTCGGCCAGGCGGCGCGAGGCGGGGGAGGAGGCGATCTCGACGGTTGCGAAGTGGCCGACGAGCGCGCCGCGCAGTGCCCGGTGCGGGCCGAACAGGGACATCATGTTGACGGTGGCCAGTGCCTCGGCGGGCGCGGCGTCGACATCGTGGCCGTACGAGGTGTCCAGGCCCAGGTCCGGCCTGCGAGGCGGTGTCGGACGTGTCGACCGGCGCGTCCGTGCGCAGGGCGCCGAGGAAGCGGTCTTCCAACCCGGCGCGCAGGGCCAGGAGCCGAGGGTCCCATTCGCGGTCGTCGGGGACGCCGTCGAAGCCGAGGTAATGGAGTCCACGGCGCGCACGGACTCCGTCTTCACGTCCAGCTCGGCCAGTCGCGCGGCGACCACCGAGGCCAGCGCCTCGGTGTTGGACGGTTCGGGGGATGCCCTGGGCGTGCAGTTGACCACAAGAGCTTCACGGGTGCTCGCCATGCTGGTGAGGCAGGGTGCGAGCGGACCGGACCGGCCCCTCGGGCCCCACGAGCACCCCGGGGCC
The DNA here is from genome assembly GCF_042958635.1 of Streptomyces sp. NPDC007971. Classification (NCBI taxonomy): domain Bacteria; kingdom Bacillati; phylum Actinomycetota; class Actinomycetes; order Kitasatosporales; family Streptomycetaceae; genus Streptomyces; species Streptomyces sp. NPDC007971. The sequence goes on along the minus strand of NZ_JBIBJK010000015.1, from coordinate 196,718 downwards.
GTTGTCGAAACGGGAATCCAGAAAACGGCCGCAGGTCAGGCGCCCTTTTCCTGCGCCTGGAAGAAGCCCAGCTCCTTCGGCGAGTACGACACCAGGAGGTTCTTGGTTCCATGGCGGTACGGCTACCGCACCACTGTTGACCGGCAGGAACGCAACTCATGGCGGCGACCGTTGGGCCGTCGGCCCATGCACGGTCCTGATCCTGGTCGGCTGAGATCCGGGAACGGCACGGTGTCAACCGGCCGTGCCCGCTCCGGCGCCGCCGGGCTCCCCGCCCGGCCGGAGCATCTGGCTGGCGGCCAGTTCGCGGTAGAGGGCGTTGTCGGCCAGCAACTCCTCGTGGCGTCCGCCGGCGGCGGTGCGGCCGTCGTGCAGGACGACGATGTGGTCGGCGTGCTGCACGGTGGACAGGCGGTGGGCGACAACCAGCAGGGCGCACTCCTGGGCGACGTCTTTCATGACGGTGGTGAGCGCCGATTCATTGATCGCGTCGAGGTGGGAGGTGGGCTCGTCCAGCAGGAGCAACGCAGGGCGGGCCAGCAACGCGCGGGCGAGGGCGATGCGTTGGCGTTCGCCGCCGGAGAGGGTGCTGCCGCGTTCACCGATGACGGCGCTCAGGCCGCCGGGCAGCCGGTCGACGACTTCTTCGAGTCGGGCAAGTTCCGTGACGCGCCGAATCTCCGCTTCCGTGGCGTCGGGCACTGCGTAGGCGATGTTGTCGCGCAGGGTGCCGTGGACGACGTGAGTGTTCTGGTCGACGACGGCGATGCGCCGGCGGCATGCGTCAACGGTGAGTTCGGTCGCAGGCCGTCCGTCGAAGAGCACGTGGCCCGCGTCCGGCTCGTAGAACCTCGCCACCAGCGCGAACACCGTGCTCTTGCCGGCTCCGGACCGCCCCACCAGGGCGACGTGCTGCCGGTGCTCGACGGCGAACGAGACGTCGCGGAGGACCGGCCTGCCCGGGGCGTAGCCGAAGCGGACGTCGCGCAGGGCGAGGGCGGGCTGCGTGGGGGTTGCGGACGGCACGGCCGGCCGGGGGGTGTGCGTGCGGACTCCCGGGACCCGCGGTGCGGTGGGCTCGACAGGCAGACGGAGCGCCTCGTCGATGCGCTGGTAGGCGCCCATCCCGCGTTGGATGAGGCCCACGGCACGGAAGACGGAGGACAGCGGCAGGACGAGGTACGAGGCGTACAGCAGGAAGGCGACGAGGTCGCCGAGGGAGCCGGCCCGGCCGTTGACGCGCAGGCCGCCGACGACCAGGACGATGAGGAAGGAGCCCTGAACGGCGAGTTCGACAGCGGGGCTCATGACAGAAGCGAGCTTCGCGGTGCGTACCCCCGCGCCGTAGGCCGCCTCGACGCGTGCGCCGATGCAAGCCGCCTCGCGCTCCTCGGCGCGGTGCACCCGGACCATCGGCAGGGCACCGAGGGCGCGTTCCAGGTCGGCCGCGATGGCACCAACCGATTCCTGCATCTGTTCGGACGCGCCTCTGATGCCGGTGAGTAGCGAGGCCACGACCAGGGCCGCCGCGGCCACAGTGACGGCGACCAGGAGCAGCAGCAGGGGGTCGAGCCACGCCATGAGGACGATCGCCCCGGCGGCGACAAGGCTTCCCGTCACCAGATCGACGAGGGCCTGCGACACGACCTCCCGGAGCAGGGTGGTGTCGGCCGTCACCCGGGAGATGAGGTCGCCGCCCCGGTGGCGTTCGTACTCCCTCATCTCCAGCCGGAGCAGCCGCCCCACCAGCCCGTGTCTGAGCTGCCGTACGACACCTTCTCCCATCCGTTCCAGAAGGAAGCGTCCTGCGGCTCCCGTCACCGCTTCGGTGAGGAACAGTGCGCACAGGAGTGCCAGCAGCGGCCAGATGACCTGCCCGCGGCCGCTCGCGTCCACGACGTGCTTGGCGACGAGCGGCTGGGCCAGTCCCAGGGCGGAGCCCACGAGGGTCAGTACCGTGGCGACCGCGACGGCGCTCCGGTGTCCGGCGGTGAGCCGGTACATCGTGGCCACGGCCGCCCGGGTGGACTTGTCGCCCTCGGCGGCCGCGGCCCGGCCGCCGTTCACCGCCGCCGCGCCGGTCATCGGTCCATGGGCCGTGGCCGTGGGTGGACGGCCACCAGCCGGGCGAAGTAGCCGTCCGGCACACCCTCCCCGACGGGACGGCCCTCCGCCTCGACCCAGGCGTGCGCGGTGAAGGGCGGGACGACGCGTACGCCGGTGCACCAGGTCGGCCATGTTCCGCCGAGCCGGCACACCAGTGCCGCCCCCAGAGAGCGTGGCAGGCACCCCTTCGGTCCGGCGCAGCGCAGGCTGGCCGCGCACATGGCATCGCGCGCGTTCTGGGCCTGCGCGGCGGTGGCGGGCGCGGCACCGCGCCGCAGGACGCCGAGCACCGCGCGGAGACGGCGGGGCGGCAGGAAGGCGAGGGCGACGGCGGGGAGCAGAACCAGGCGGGCTGCCATACGTCGGGGCAGGGGAACACCGGCGGGTCGTTCCAGCGCGCTGGGCGTCGTCATGAGGCGAGCCCCGAGCTCCGCAACTCCCGTACGAGCGTCGCGACGTCCCGCACGGCCTGCGCCTGGTCGATGTCGAACTCCCGGACCAGGGCGGCGGCCGCGTCCGACTCCTCGCCGCCGTCGAGCAGCGTCCGCACGACCAGAGTGGCGGTCGGATTCAACTCCCAATAGGCACCGGCACGTTCGTCCAGCAGTACCGTGCCGTAGTCGGTCTCGGCCGTGGAGACATTGTCACCGAACCGCAGGGGCATGTGGGGGGCCTTTCTGACGTGGGGACGTGGTCAGGGGTGCGGGACATGGGTGCGGGTGCGGGCCAGTCCCCGCAGCCACACCTCCGCGGCGATCGTGGAGTAGAGGATGGCGTCGGACAGCCCCGGAGAGGCGGGCCTCCGGGCGAGGCGGCGGAGTTCGGCGCCGTCCACCAGGCCCAGCGCCTCCAGCCGCGAGTCCTCCCACAGGGCCAGCAGGTCGGCGCGGTGTTCCCGCAGTCCGTTGGAGGCGTCCATGGAGGCCGTGGCCTTGTTGGCCCGCCGCAGGCAGGCCTCGGGCACGATCCCGCGCATCGCGGCGCTCAGGAGGGGCTTGTACGCCCAGGGCGTGACGCGCTCGCTCGGACGTACGGCGAGACATGCCTCGATGACGCGGTCGTCGAGGAAGGGAGAGGCCATCGGCAGGCCGGCGCGGGCCGCCATCCGGTCCCACTGCCGGATGACGCGGGTGCACGAGCGGATCTGCTCCAGGTCGGTGTGCAGGCCACGGTCCGGATGCAGCGGCGAGACCGTCGCCGCGGCCGCGAGTAGCGCCCGACCGGCCATCCGTTCGGCATCAGGAGTCACCCAGTCGAACAGACGCGGGGTCATGCCCCAGCTGAGACCCGTCGCGACGGACGGGGGCAACGGGCCACGCAGGTGACCGGCCGCGTCGGCGAGCCACTTCCCGTACGGCCGGGAGTCGGCGAGAGCGCGGACCGTGCCGACGAGCGGCCACTGCCACAGTGCCCGGAACCCGCGCAGTTGGCGCAGAGCGAAGAACGGACGGGTGCGCAGCAGGCGGTGGTAGTACGCCTCGGAGCACCACGCCACGTGGTCGCCGCCGATGCCGGTCAGGTGCAACCGGCTGCCGCGTGCGGTGAGGCCGGGCAGATGGTGCAGGACCCGGGAGCGGTCCATGACGCCGATGGTGGGCTCGTCGAGGAGGTCGTCGATGTCGAGCAGGTCCTCGTAGACCAGCGGCGATGCGTCGGCGTCCCAGACCACGTGCTCGACGTCCGGGAGATGGCCCATCGCCTGTTCGGCCCAGTGCAGGTCGGTGTCCGCCGGGTCGCGTCCCGGCCACGTGCTGGCCACCACGCGGGCGGGGGAGCGGTCGGCCAGGAAGCAGACGGAGGTGGAGTCCAGGCCGCCGGACAGGTCGCAGCTCACCACGCCGCCCTGCCGGGTACGCGCGCCGACGGCCTCCTCCAGCGCGGTCCGGATCAGGGGCGCCGCTTCGGCGAGCGGACGGACCGGCTCCGGCGGGGCCCACCACCGGGTGTGCCGTACGTGGCGCCCGTCCGCGGTGACGATCACGGCGTCCTGAGGAGGAACGGCGGTGACCGCACGCCACAGAGACGTCTCGAACAGCGGATACGGGGCGGGCCACAGCAGCCTCACGGCCAGCTCTTCCACGTCGGGGTCGACGCCCAGGACGGCGGCGAGCGTGTCGGCACGGGTGGCGGCCACCCGTACGCCGTCGATCTCCGCGTGGAAGACCAGCCGCAGTCCGGAGGCGGTGCCCTGAACCCTGATCTGTCCGTCGAGGGCGCCGACGAGGTGGAAACTGCCGGGCAGGGACCGGGCCAGTACGTCGAGTTCGGTGAGATCGCGCAACCGACCGGCCCGGCGGCGCAGTTCTTCGGCGTCGGTGGGGCAGCAGCCGACGACGGCGAGGGCGGCGCCGCCGGCCGCCGCCGTGACCATGTCGTCGTCGTGCCAGCGGCCGACCAGCCAGGGCCGGCCCGACGCATGCGCGAGGATCCGGCTTCCGGGGCGGGCGAAGGAGCGGGCCACGGCGGCCGCGTCCGCACGGTCGGTGAAGACCGCGAAGTGCGCGTCGCCGGGGCCCGTCCCCGCACTTTCGTGCAGATCAGTCATGGCGTCGGGTCAAGGACCGTCGGACGTCAGTTCTTGCTCAGGATCAGCCGGTCGTTGCCGTGGCGCTGAAGCAGCCCCGTTTCCTTCCGGAAGGTGCCGAGCCGGACGAGCGTCGGTGCCTCGTATGCCTTCTTCATGACTACTCCTCACGTGCGGTTTCCCGACCGCTTCCCTGACCGACGACCCGGCACTGCCCGGTGTGCTGTCGGTCTGCCCAGGGTTCATCGGGAACCTGGACCGGAAGTGGGCGCATCACCAGCTAGCTGCAGAGCGTGAGCCGGTGGCAAGGGCGTTCATAAAATTCGCATAATATGCGAAATTCGAATCCCCGGAGTGCGTGCACCTCGCCTGGTGGTTGTTGTTGGCACTGCATTGTCGTGCGGCTCGGGGGTGTGCTTGGTGGAAGAAACGATATGGGCTGTGACCTTGCAGCTACCTGCCGCTCCTCCCGGACGCGCCTGACGACGGCCATGGGCGAGCGCCGCCGGGCGCACTCCGCGTCCGTGGACACGCGCCGTTGCCTGGCGCTCCACTCCAAGCGTTCACCAGATGTCTCACCGACGGCCGAGTGCAGGCGAAACCGCCGGGCCGTGCCGGAACGGACGCACGGCCCCGCCGGACATGAACGGACGGGGTCGGTCGTGACGTCCTGGCCACCAAGCCACACCGCGTTCCCGCACCTCTGGAGATCTTTGAGTGGACGGGTTACGTGGGGCGTGCCGGCTGTCGTGCGCCGCGCTATGCGGCCCGGCGGTTCAGGGTGACGCGTAGGTCGGCGAACCGCCGGCGTCGGGCGTCGGCTTCGGGCGGTCGGCAGGCCCTGGTCTCCAAGGGCCCCGGCGATGCCCGCTCGACCGCGCTTTCCGCAGGCGGTGTCAGAGGCCGGCCCGCCGTCGCTTGGAGCGACCAGTGCCGGAGCTCGGCCAGGATCACCGAGGTCGTACGTCCGGCGTCGAGTACACCCTTTCCGGGCTGGACCTGCTGCTGCACGGCACCAACTGGAGCGTGCAGATTCCCAAGGCCCGGCTCGAACGGATGCAGTACCGACCGGGTCTGTCCAGTGAACGTGCTTCTGGAGTTGTTACAGAAGGCGGTGGTGACGACGGCGAGGGAGCAGCGTTCGGGGCAGTGCAGCTTCTTGCGCAGAGAGAGCAAGTGCGCGCGGACCGTGTGGTGCGACAACGTCTCGGCGTCGGCGATCTGGCGTGCCGGCAGGCCGTTCACCACGTGCCGGGCGATGCGCCTCTCGGCCGGGGTGAGCGGTGTGGTCGGGGCGGGGGCAGTCATGGTGGTCTTCCTCGTCGCTATCGGTCAGTGGCTCGACATCGGGCGCAGGTGCACGGGGACGGAGTGTGTCCGTTGCTGATGAGGCTCGGCAGCCTCTTCAGCGCGGTTCGCTCCGTGGTGAGTTGGGCGTCGGGGAAGCGTTCGAAGAGCAGGCGCAGCGCGGTGGCGACTTCGAGTCGGGCGAGCGGGGCACCGAGGCAGAAGTGAACGCCGTGTCCGAAGGCGAGGTGTTCCATGCTGGGGCGGGTGGCGTCGAAACGGTCGGCATCCTTGTGCCAGTCGGGGTGGCGGTTGGCGGCGGCGTAGGAGGCGAGGATCGCCTGGCCGCCCTTGATCGTCTGTCCGTCGGGGAGCGGGATGTCGGTGCGGGCGTAGCGCAGGGGAAGGTGCTTGACCGCGGGCTGGTGGCGCAGGGTTTCCTCGACGACGTCCTGCCAGGTGCAGCGGCCTTCCCGGATGTGGGCGAGCTGCTGGGGATCGGTCAGCAGGGTGGTGATGGCCTGGTCGATGACGTTGACCGTGGTCTCGTATCCGGCGCTGATCATCAGCAGGAGCGTGTCGCGTAGCTCGGCGTGGCTGAGGGCGGAGCCGTCTTCCTCGTCGCGAGTGGCGATCAGCAGCGAGGTCATGTCCTCACCGGGCTCAGTGCGCTTGGTCTCGATCAGGGCGTCGAGCAGGCCGTAGAGGGCGGCGGTGTTCGCGGCCTGTTCCTCGGCGGAGAGGTGGGTGGCGAACACGTTGTCCACCAGGGTGCGGAATTCGGTGCGCTGATCGACGGGGATGCTCATGAGCTTGCCGATGACAGCGAACGGGAGCGGGTAGGTGAGGTGCTCGCGCAGGTCGACCGTCTCGCCGGCCGGGAGGGCGTCGAGGATGCCGTCGACGAGGGCCTCGATGTCCGCCTGGAGGGCGGCGGTGCGGCGGGCGGAGAGGGCGGGGGCAACCATGCGGCGCAGGCGGCTGTGATCCTTGCCGTAGGCGGTGAACATGTTCTCCACCGCGACCCACAGGGCCAGCGGCCAGGACGCGACGGTCTCGGCGAAGGCCGGCCAGTGGGCGCGGCCGTCCTTGGAGACGTTCTTGCTGGTCAGGAGCTGCTTGAGGAGGGCCGGGTCGGAGACGGACCAGGCGCGCACGCCGAGGATGTCCACCAGCGTCGCCGGGCCGCGTTCGCGCAGGGCCTGGTGTTCGGCGTCCGGGTCGGATCCGGTCGGGTCGAGGACGAGTATCTGCTGTTCGGACACGGTTAGGTCTCTTTCAGCTCGTGGGGAAGGTGACGGGCAGGGCGACCAGGGAGGGGGGCGCCGGACGAGGTCGTCCCGGTGGCCGTCGAGGTCCATCTCGGGCAGAGCGCCGAGGACGTGGAGGATGGCGGCTTCGGCGATGAGGTACGCGTGCGATCCGGCCCGGGCGGGCCGGCTCCCCAGGCGAGGTGGGCCCGATTGCCCAGCGGCCGGTGGGATCCCAGGGTGGGGTCGTTGTTGCAGGCGGCGTAACTGATGACCACCGGCTGGTCGGCCGGAAGCAGGAAGCCGCCGATGTCGACCGGCCGGGTCGGGTAGGACATCGCGAAGTTCGCCAACGGGGGGTCGCGGTAGAGGACGCTGTCGAGCTGGGTGCGGACCGCCGTCTGGGCGGGCTGAGCGAAGATCGTGCGGATGGTCGCCGCGACCATTTCGGCCGAGTCCTTGAAGATCACCGCGAAGGCGTTGCGCAGGAAATGGACACGACAGCGCTGGTAGGCGGCGCCGAGCATGACCTTGCGGATCGCCTTGACCAGACCGCTGTGGTGGTCGGCGATGACCAGGCGGACCCCGGACAGGCCACGCTCCCGCAGGGAGCGCAGGAACTGGGACCAGAACGCCTCGGTCTCGCTGTCGCCCACCATGAGCCCCAGGACCTCGCGGCCGCCGTCCTCGGTGATGCCGGTCGCGATGGCAACAGCCTGGGAGACGATCTGGTGGTCCACCCGCCCCTTGCAGTAGGTCGCGTCCAGGTAGACGTAAGGGAAGCGGACATGATCCAGCGGCCGGGTGCGGATGGCGCACAGGGGCTCGTCGAGTTCGCCGCAGATCCGGGAGACCTCGCTCTTGCTGATCCTGGTGTCCGCGCCGAGGGCCTTGACCAGGTCGTCGACTGCGCGGATGGATACGCCGTGCACGTAGGCGTCCATGATGACGGCGTACAGGGCCTGGTCGATGCGGCGGCGTCGCTCCAGCAGGCTGGGGAAGAAGCTGCCGGTACGCAGCTGGGGACGGCTGGGGCCTGTTGCGAAAGTTGATCGACTGTCAGACCTGCCTGGGATGCTCCGAGCATGGAGATGACAGTGCAGCTGACGATCGACTGCTCCGATCCGCAGAGAATGGTGACGTTCTGGGCCGGGGCCCTGGGCTACGTGCCTGAGCCTCCGCCGGGCGGCCACGCCACGTGGCGTGCTTACTGGGCGGCGGTGGGGGTGCCCGAGGCAGAGTTGCCGGCCGGTGCCGGGGATATTCCGGAGTCGATCATCGATCCCGCGGGACGTGGACCGAGGGTGTGGTTCCAGCAGGTTCCGGAGCCGAAGGCCGCCAAGAACCGGTGGCACTTCGACCTGAAGGTCGGTGGGGGCCGTGACGTCTCACTGGACGTCCGCACACAGCGGGTCAAGGCTGCGGTGGAACGGCTGGTCGAAGCTGATGCCACCGTGCTGCGGATTAAGGATGAGCCGGACAGGGGGCTCTACGCCGTCGCCATGCAGGACCCCGAGGGTAACGAATTCGACGTCGTCTGAGGGTCGTTGCGACGGTGCTGGTCACAGCCATTCGTTGATGGCTGCGACCAGCACGGTCGCTTCGTAGCGGACAGCGAGTTTGTCGTACCCAGTGGCGACGGCCCGATGGCGCTTGAGGCGGTTGACCCCGCACTCGACCGCGTGCCGCTGCTTGTAGTCGTCCTTGTCGAACTTCGGCGGTCGGCCGCCGCGCGAGCCGCGCTTGAGCCGGTTGGGCGTCGCGGTCCGGATGGCTTGCGCCCTCGGTGGTCTTGACGGTGCTCTGCAGGCTATAGCCCAGGCCGTGCAGCAGGCGCCCAACGGTTGCGGCACTGACCGGATGGCCCTGTGACGTCAGAGTCGAGGCCAGGGCCCGCAGCGACAAGGTGGTCCATCGCAACGCGGAGACGGGATCACCCCGGGTGAAATACAAGCCCCGGCCGTGCCGGAGTACTGCCGCTGGACACCGGCCGACCGGTCGCCCTTCTTCAGGAACCCGGTGTAGTCCACGATCAGCACCGCATCCGGATCGCGGAGGTTCTCGACCACGTACTCCCGCACGTCGTCGAGAACCTCATCCGCGTCCCAGTCGATCCGGTTCAGCAGCCGGTGGATCCGGTCCGGTGCCGCGTGCCCGGCCTCCTCCGCCAGCGTCCAGCCGTTCTTCCGTTCCAGCGGAGCGATCAGCCCCTGCATACAGGCAAGGGCCGTCTCACGCGGCTCCGATCTGGAGAAACGATGCACAAACCGCTCGTGCAGAGCCTTCAGTTCACCAGCCCACGACTGGGCCTCAGTAACTTCCCCACCCACGACCAGCCCAACGACCCACCTGCCCCACCGTCACGGCAAAGACCGTTGCAGTACTAGGCCGTCCCCGGGTGTTAGGAGAGATTGGGATGCCGAACGAGAGGTTACGTGCTGCCATGGCGGCCGGCGGCTGGACGTACTCCGCCCTCGCGGACAAGGCCGAAGTCGATCCCAAGTCCGTCGAACGATGGGTCAATCTGGGGCGTACGCCGCGCCGTGCCACGGCCATGTTGGCAGCGGAAACGCTAGGAGAAGATGTGCACGCTCTATGGCCAGCGCTCCGGCAGGCACGCCCCGCCCGCGCCGTCAGTCCGGAACTTGTGGCTCTCTACGACCAGCGCGCGGACATTCCCGTGTCCACCTTCGTGGACATGCTGACCCAGGCTCGCGAGCAGATCGACGTGCTGGTGTACGCCGCCGTCTTCTTGCACGAGGCGTACCCGCGGCTCAACGACTTGTTGCGAGAGCGAGCTGCCGACGGATGTGCGGTCCGCATCGCGATCGGCGACCCGCACAGCGCGAATGTCCAACAGCGCGGCCAGGAAGAGAGATTCGGCCACGGGATCGAGTCCCGTTGCCGACTCGCCCTCCTGCACTATCGCCCCCTGGCCGGGCTATCCGGCATCGAGGTGCGGACCCGTGCCACCACGCTCTACAACTCGATCTATCGTGCGGATGACCAGGCGATGGTCAATGCCCATGTCTGGGGCGTGAACGCCTACGGCGCTCCCGTGTGGCATCTTCGGCGCAACGGAGAGGGCGGCATGTTCGACACCTACGCCAGCAGCTTCGACGCGGTGTGGGAGACCGCGACGCCGGTAGGAGAAGACTGACCATGGCACGGACCGAGTACTACGACGACCCGGCGGCACCGGAGCCGAACAGCTTGGTGGTCGCCGCGTCAGCCGTGGTGACCGACGACGAAGGGCGCATGCTCCTTCAGCGCCGACGAGACAACGATCTTTGGGCGCTTCCTGGTGGCGGCATGGAGATGACCGACTCACTTCCGGGAACGGCCGTCCGCGAGGTGAAGGAGGAAACGGGTCTGGACGTGGAGATCACCGGACTTGTGGGCACGTACACCGACCCTCGCCACATCATTGCCTACTCGGACGGTGAGGTGCGCAGACAGTTCAACGTCTGCTTCACCGCACGTGTGGTCGGCGGCCGACTCGCGATCTCGGACGAGTCCACGGAGCTGCGGTTCGTCCAGCCGGAGGAGATTGATCAATTGCCGATGCACCACACGCAGCGGCTCCGGATCCGTCACTTCCTTGAGCACCGTGAGCGGCCCTATCTCGGCTGACCTCATTAGGGCTGTGGTGACGGCGACCGTGATCGCAACGACGGCACACAGAGGCTGTTGATCACGACCATCACCGGTCAGCCGGAGGAAGGCCGAGCTCCCTCACAACACGCTTTCCAAGTCTGTTGGTGGCGGTGGGGGGTGCGGTTGGGGGCGTTCACCTGGGTCCATGAGCGGTTGATCGGCGAGGTGGATACGCGCGCCGGTCTCGTCTGAACGGCCGTGAATGGCGCTGAATGAGACGGAAATTGAGACCGCCGGGCGGCCGGACTCGTCAGCATCCTCTGCGTCGAGGCGGAGCCATGGCGCAGGCGGCTGCGGTACACGCCGATCAGCCGTGGGTTGGACGTTAGGGCAGATTCACGGCCGCGGCACCAGTCCACGTTTGTCCGACCGACAACGCTGGGGTCCGGCGAGGGTCCCCACGCCGCTCGCGATGGGGCCGTCACCCTGCTCCGGGGGCGGAATTCCGGCCGCCGCGCAGTGGTACCAGGTGTCGGGCTCAGACGGTCGGTCCCGACTGCGGAGGTACCAGTGCAGCATCTGCGGGAGTCCGAGTCCTCGCCTCCCTGATGTCAGCCCACGGGACAACGCGCCGCGACAGCTGTCCCAGGTAGCGGTAGAAGCGGTCCGGAAGGAACACGGCGTCCGCGACGATCATCGCGCCGGAGAAGAGCGGCAGGCCCAGGAACACCACGATACCCACGTGCATGCCCAGCAGCATCGTCAGGACGGGGTACTTGAGCCTTCCGAACAGGACGAACGGGAAGGCCACCTGCAACAGCACCGTCAGGTAGCAGGCGATGGCGATCAGTACGTCGTGTTCGTCCGCCATGGCGGAGAGCTCGGGCCAGGGCTGGAACAGGTCGAGATTCAGGGCGTAATGGAGGGCGGTGCCGTTGCCCCAGGAGGCGCCCTGCACCTTGTAGAGGCCCGCGGATCCGTAGAGGAAGCAGACCTGGGCGGCGATGACGAGCATGCCGCAGTTGTGCAGCACGGTGATCACTGTCAGGCGCGCGTCACGGAGGTGGCGTCGCAGCTCGCCGGATGCCTGGTCCAGCGGAAGCCGGACTGTCTTGCCGGCGGATGCTCGGAGCCGGGCCCTGCGCGCGTCGAGGGACCAGCGTCGGCCGCATGCGGTGACGACGAGGTAGAGGGCCATGAGGAGGATGAGGTTGTCCCCTCCGTCCGTCATGAAGATCGCCCTGGCGTGGAACGACGTCACTACGACCGCGAAGAGCACGGACACCGCTCTGGTCCGCCAGCCCAGCATGAACAGGGCGGAGATGACGATGGCTGCCGCGTAGCAGACCTCGAAGTAGGCCCGGCTGTCGGACAGGGTGAGGATGCTGGCCCACCCGGTCTGGTCGAAGAGCTGTTTGGCCAGTGTCGGTGTCCAGGGTGAGCCGGGACCCCAGATCTCGTCGCGGTGAGGAAACTCGCGCAGCAGGAAGGCGAAGTAGAGGAATCCGTACCCGATGCGCAGAACCGCCGCAGCGTACAGGGAGATCGGCTGCTCCAGCAGGAGGGTGAGGAGCGTAGCGATACGCGCCGGAATCTGCTGTGGCGTGTGTGCGCTCGCCCGCTCGGTGTCGTGTCCGGGGCGTGTCGGCGTGGTTGCCGGGGCCGATGTCTGCTCAGCCTGTTGCATGGCGGGCCACCTTCCACCAGGGCAGGTAACGGGTGTCGGTGGGCCGTGGTGCGGCCGTGCCGGGACCGGGGCCGCCCGCTGCGGGCGGCGCGGCGATGGGCAAGGTGATCACCCGCAGCTGGATGGACTCGAATGTGCCGTGACGATGGGCGGTGAGGCGATCGGCTGCGATGTTGCGCAGGTATTGCTGGATCATCAGAGCGCGTTGTGAGCGCGGATGGTCGTCGCCGCCGTGTGTTTCGAGGTAGGAAGTCCAGGCCCGGCGCAGCATGTTCTGTGCTGTGTGGCTGGGGAAGGGGTCGTGTTCTACTGCGGATGTGTCGACGGCGGTCAGGTCGAACCAGCCGCTGACGTGGGCGGTGCCGTCCGGGGCGGTGTGCATGGTCCTTGCCGAAATCTGCCGGTTGACCGACTCCGGGTCCGGGGCGAAGAGCCGCCAGTTCTGCTCGAACAACGGGAAGACCCAGGCGTTGACCTGCCGACTGTACTGCCGGGAGAGGGGATTCGGTGGTGCCACCTGCAGAAATACCAGAAGCACATGTACCAGGGCCGCTGCCAGGCACAGGATCACGGCGACTTGTACTCCGGCCTTCAGGGCGACGGGCGGCTCTGAAGACGCTCGGAACGCAGTCGGTCTCCCGTCCCCCCTCTGCACGGTTGGTCTAGCGCCCGCCTGGTCCGATTCGTCAGCGTCTGCTGACGCAATGCCACCCCGCACGGCCCGATCCGGTCCTTCCGTCCCGACTTCTCTCACCTGGTTCTCCTGAGCTTCCGCCTGCGGCGTGCGGCGGAATCGATGACGATCCGCGCCGCACGCCGCCCGTCCTACTCGCGCACGGGAGTGGTTGCGTCCGAGCACTCACCCCGTCGGAGTGGGTTGCGCGTGCTAGGCAGGATCACAGCCGTAGCTGTCGTCCTGGCCATACCCGTCGCCATACTCGTCGCCGTAATCGTTGTGTCCGGGTTTGCAGCCATGGCCGGTCCCACCGGTGGTGCCGGCGGTCGTGGAGCCGGTGGTGCCGGCGGTCGTGGAGCCGGTGGTGCCGGCGGTCGTGGAGCCGGTGGTGCCGGCGGTCGTGGAGCCGGTGGTGCCGGCCGTCGTGGAGCCGGTGGTGCCGGCCGTCGTGGAGCCGGTGGTTCCGGCCGTCGTGGAGCCGGTGGTTCCGGCCGTCGTGGAGCCGGTGGTGCCGGCCGTCGTGGAGCCGGTGGTGCCGGCCGTCGTGGAGCCGGTGGTGCCGGCCGTCGTGGAGCCGGTAGTGCCGGCCGTCGTGGAGCCGGTAGTGCCGGCCGTCGTGGAGCCGGTAGTGCCGGCCGTCGTGGAGCCGGTAGTGCCGGCGGTCGTCGCACCGGTAGTGCCGGCCGCGCACTGTGGCCGGGTGATCGTGTTGGTGTCCAGCGTCACGGCACCGCCACGGGCCAGCGCCCGTCCCTCGATGGTCGCGCTCGTGGTGGCGGTGATCGAGGTCATGGCCAGGATGTTGCCCACGAAGGCGGTGCTGGTGCCGAGGGTGGCCGAACTGCCGATCTTCCAGAACACATTGCACGGTGAGGCGCCGTTGATGAGGGATACGCGGCTGCTGGACGCCGTCGTCAGGCCCGAACCGATCTGGAAGACCCAGACGGCGTTGGGGTTCCCCCGGGCATCCAGGGTGAGGGTGCCGGTGAGTCCGAGAGTGGAGGAGGCGGTGTAGACGCCCGGAACCAGTGTCAGGCCACCGGCATCCGGGGGAAGTGCCCCGTCGGAGGGCTGTCCGGCAGCGTCGTCGTACGCCGCGATCAGGTCGGTCTGGGCATCCTGAGCCACGGTGTCCGCAGAGTGCTGGGTCCCGTTCACCACGGCGGGCGGCCCGTATCCGCTGATGGACGTTCCCGGCGACACTCCGACATCTCCGGTGATCACCGAGGGGCCGGTATTGGTGGTCGCCGAACCGGCCAGTACCGCGAAGCTGTCCGCCCTACCCAGGTCTACAAAGGTGGCGAGGGCACTTGCCTGTGTCGGCGTCACAGCGACTACGACAGCGGAGATCACCACGGCAAGTACCGCCGCGGTCCATACCGACAAAGTGCGCCGCAGAGGCGCCACAGGGATATTGAGCGTCATCGAAGGGCCAACTCCTGTGAGGGGATGGAGACGTATTTGGCGGTTCTCCGTCGTGGAGAATCGCCTGCTTCTGCCGTTGGCATATTACTCAGGCGCATGCGCTAGGTTGCGATTCATGCGAGTGGTTTCGCTGAACCTGACGAGCTGCTCGCAAATGCTCAGAAAACTATTAATGGGCCGAATGGTCTCTCCTGCTTAGTCGAGACGGGCGACACGATGGCGTCACTTCCCTGGTCAGCCCGGGCGGCGACGAAATTCATGCATTCGCAGCCGCTGGGCCGATGCCGCCCCCATCCGACACCCGACATCTCACCAGCGTGTTGAGTAACAAGCAGTCCGCGGTTCTCTCTGGAGCAGTCGCATCACTGGCGGAGCGGAAGGTGTACCGCCACAAGGCTATGAAGGCTTTGCGTGAGGCAAGGGAAGGCAACCGGCTCCGTGCGTCACCGGAGCGGTGTTTCTCCGTGATCCCGGGATACACGAAGAGGAATTGACCACAGCCTGCACCTAACTTCGGGTGAGGACCTGATCAAGGTCGATTGGGGCACTGGCAAGGGGCGCCGTGACGCACCAAGGCAGGCGGCGCATCGAGGCGCCGAGGGGGAAGAGCACGGCTGACGCGATACACGGGCGCTCCTGTCGGCGTCTCCTGCACTGACTCCGGCGGCGGACGACCAGGGCCTCGTGTTCCGTTCAATCCGTCGCTCCGCATCGGTCCGTCGGGCCTCGACGAGGAGTACCCTGGTGATTACCGAGAGCATTTCGTACACCGGCTTCCACGCCGGGTCGTTCTCGGCGATTCACGACGACCGGGCCGGCCGTGACCGGCCCGGGGTTGGGTCCGCATCATGACCGCGACCATTCTGTTGACGCCCGCGGTCGAAGACCGGATTCCTTCTTCGCCGCCGCCCCGACTCGCGCTGGCACCCGCCGACACCGCTCCGGCACGGATCGACGGTGCCTGGTGGCCCCGCTCCCGCGACCTGGCGGCGGAGCTTCCGGCGCTCATCGAGGTTCTCGACCCGCTGTGGGGGCGGATCACCCGAGTAACGGTGAACCCCACGTTCTGGCCGGTCATCCCGCGAAAGGTGCCCGTCCACGGGCACGTGGTGCACGTCGGCTGGTTCGAGGCCGAGCAAGACCCGCACAAGCTGCTGCTGCTCTCCTACACCGTCGGCCGCTGGGACCTGCTCGTGGTCCCACCGGAGACAGAGCCGGTCACGGCGGCCCGGCTGATGGACATGGCCACCGACCCGTCGCGGAGCCTCACGGCGACCGGCCTCATCCATGAGGCCGAACGCTTCCGGACCGCGGCAGAGGCAGCGGCCGACTCGGACTCGTTCCGGGAGGCGTTCTGGGACTCCGAAGGCGGACATGACGCCCGCCACCCGGAGTCACGTACTCCTGATACAGCGGTCATCGGTCACGTGCCGACCCCGGCGGAAGGAGTGTGAGAGGCATGGACACCTTCGCGACGGTGAGCGTGCTCCTCGCGATTCTCGTCCTGGGCGTGATCGTGATTCAGCTGTTCACCGCGAGCCACGACGATCGTCTGGCGACCTTGCCCTTCGGCCGTCCCCGGCGGTGGCGGCTATGGCCGCGGCACCGCACAGAGAAGTGAACCTTCCTGACACCATCGGCTCAGCCGGCGACAACGGCTCAGTGGAAGGGGCCTCGGCCCTGACCGCGACTGTGCCGCGCAGAGACGTCGAAGTCCCAGATTCCGATGCGAGACGCCTGCGGTAGCGGACTCCGTCCGACTGCGCAGCGCATCCCCCGAGGGAACTTGTCGGCCCTGCGCTTGGAACACAGGCCGCTGGACCGGCCGTTCGCCTCTCTGCACGAGAGCACGACCGTGTATGGAGCGCAGGAAGAGCCGGGAGTCCGGCCCGTACGGCGCTGCCCGGCCGGTCTCCTGAACCGAGGCGCCATGTCCATTCCACAGCTGACCCTCCACCGGCACGACAGGCACAGCCGGGCGTTGATCACCCTGGCCGGTGAGATCGACCTGGCAACAGAGCACCTCGTGCGCGAGGGGCTGGGGCGATGCCTGCGGGACGGCATCCGCACCATCGACGTCGACCTGACGACCGTCACCTTCTGTGATGTGACCGGCCTCAACGCCTTCCTGCACGCGGCGCGGGCCACCGCCGTGGTCGGCGGATCCCTGCGGTTGCACCACCCACCACCGGTACTGGCTCGAATCATCGCCCTCACCGACAGTGGCACCCTGCTCCTCGGCCTCCCGGGTGACCTCCCCGTGAGCCGGGCGGCCCTGCGGCATGTGTCTGATCCGGGGCCCCCGCACAGGATCGCTTCTGTCGCGCCTGCCCTGCCGGAGCGTTTGTGGTGAGGGAGCGATCCGGGACAGGGCAGCCGCAGAAACCCAATGGCCGCGAGCCGTCCGCCATGGACGCGGTCCGTCTGCGCCGACTCAACCGCTGGCAGACCGAGAGCCTGAAGGAGGATCTGGCCGATCTGTACGTGAGTCCTCCGACACGGCCGTCGGCGAGGGGTACCACGACCGCCAGGACTTCCTGCGTGCCTCACGGACGACGTCCGGAGGCCGGGGTTCGCGATGCTGGTCGCGGAGACCACCACTCTGGTCGGGGGCGCCTTCGGATCTCCCGTAGGCCGCAACGGTTCCTGGTGGCAGGGATTCGACGCGACTCTCCCCCGGAACATCGAGCAACTCACGGCCTCCGGGCATGTCTTCGCCGTCACCGGAATCGTGGTCCACCCGCATCAGAGGGACCGTGACCTCGCCCGCTGCCTGCAGGAACGGCTGCTCGTCGACCACCACGCCTCGCTTGGGGTCACCCACACAGAGACCGCTGACCACGGCCATCAGCGATCAGCCGTGAGCGAGGCGGAGCTACTGCCCAACAGCTTGCCCGATCCTACGGACCAGAAGGTGCCGGGAGGGGTGTCGAGGTCCGAGCTTGCCTTCCTCCCAGAAGGCACCGATCGAGGCCCGCACTGCGAGAATCTTTGTCCGGCTGGCGGCATCGAAAATGGTGTCGGGCCGCATCGGCGCGCCTGGGGCATTGGGGTCGAGCACTCCGGTGGAGCCGGAGGCGTGGATGTCGGCAGTGTCACCTACGGCCCACATGGCGCCTGGGAGGACCTTGTCGCGGACGCCGTCGCTCAGGAGTTGTTCGATGCGGTACGTCATGGTCTCCCCGTTCACCGTGTGCATCCCGCCGGGTCAGCCTGGTGACGCGGGCCTCGGAGTACCTGTGGGCCGGCGCAGCATCCAGGAGAGGATCGGGTCACTGTCGATCTTCTTGTCCGTGAGCTTCTTGCCTTCCTCAACGACGGATTCCCAGCTGTCGGTGGCGAGCTCAGCTCGGTAAGGCAGGCCGGTGATGACCTTCTTGCCGGTGGTCAAAGATCCTGGCGTCGCGGAGATCACGCTCGGTTCCGGCGCTGGGCGCCGCTGTGCCGACGGAGCCCGTCGGTGTGGCGGGCGACGTCATTGACGCGCGTCGCGAGGTCGGGGTGGTCGGACGCCAGATAGCGGGTGCGTGACCGTCAGGGGGCCGACGAGGGCGGCAGTGAGCTCGGCGAGTGGGGTGCGGGCGGCGGCGGGGAGGTCGGTGAGCGCGGTGATCTGGCCGGCGAGCTGGCGCAGGTCCGCGGCGTTGGCACGGGCCCAGGCGGTGACAGTGCGGTTGGCGGCACGGCGGTCGCGGGTGGCCCGTACTCGCTGCTCGCCCGTGGACCCCGGGTTTCCGGGGCGTACGCGCAGGTAGCGGCGTTCGGCGGCCTGGCGGCTGGAGACGCCGAGGGGGTGGGCGAGGTCGGCCCAGCTGGCGCCCGCCTCCCGGGCCGCTTCGATCAGGCCCGGTTCCCACTCGGCGAGCTGATCGCGCGCTTCGCGGAGCAGCAGGAGCGCGGCGAGTGCCTGCTCCGAGCCGGCCTGGACGGGCTCGGAATGGTCCCTGTCCCGCGATGTCCGGGCGGTGCGCAGGGCCTCGTGGATCGTGTTCAGCGCCGCGGCGGCGGCGAGGAAGGACATGGGGGTGAGATCGCGGGCGCGGGGGGTTGGCTGATCGTCAACGGTCATGGATCCTCCAAACCCGCGGTGTCGTCATCTCGACGATGCCCTATATGTCATCACTTAGACGACATGTCACAATGAGATCAGGTGAATCGCATTGGCAGCAACGCGACTGACCTGAACACTGGAGGTGTTTCACGATGTTGATGCGCACCGATCCGTTCCGTGAGTTTGATCGACTCACTCAGCAGCTCCTGAACACGACCGGCACATGGTCGCGTCCGTCGGCGATGCCGATGGACGCCTACCGTGAGGGCGAGATGTACGTGATCGCCGTCGACCTGCCCGGCGTCTCCCCGGACGCGATCGACATCGACGTCGAGCGGAACATGCTGACCGTCAGGGCCGAGCGTCGGCCCGTCACCAAGGCGGACGACGTGCAGATGGAGCTCTCCGAGCGGCCTCTGGGCGTCTTCTCCCGCCAGGTCGTGCTGGCCGACACCCTGGACACCGAGCACATCAGCGCGGACTACGACGCGGGCGTGTTGACCCTGCGGATCCCGATCGCCGAGCGCGCCAAGCCCCGCAAGATCGCCATCGGTGGCGGCTCCGCGCACAAGGAGATCAGCGGCTGAAGCCCCCTCCCAGCCGTGCCGGAGGACGGGAGACGACCTCCCCTGCGCCGCCTCGGCTCGCCACCACACGCGCAAGGGAGCAGCCATGGCCATGCGATGGGAGGCGTTCCTGGATCAGGTCGAGGAACGAGGCGCGTACGGGACCAGCGAGGAAGCCGAGCGGGCGGCTCGCATGGTGCTGGCGCTGATGGGCGCGCACTTGGTGGGCGAGGTAGTCGGCGGAACTGGCTGCCCGCTGGAGGCAACCGCGTCACCGATGATTCCCCAGCAGGAGCCGCGCCGGTCCACCGTGGGCATGACGTTTGAGCAGATGCTGGAAAGAGTGCGGTACGAAGGCGCGTACACCACCCGCGCACAGGCCGAGGTGTCCGTGCGGGCCGTGCTGGCCGCCCTCGGGCGCCAGCTCACGGGCGATGAGCGCGTGGAGCTCGCGGCCAGGCTGGCGCACGAGGCCGCCGTCACCCTGACATCCGAGATCCCCGCCACCTGACCCGTCACCGGCTGGGGCTTCGTCAAGGACCTGGCGTCCCGCGCTGGCGGGACGGCAGCCACCGCCTGCTGGGACACCGGTACCGTCCTTTGCATCGTGGCCCTGCTGTTCGGTTGAGGGTGTACTGGCTGCGCCGTTTTGCCTGGTGCCGGCGCAGGTAGCCTGTTCGAGGTCGTCGAGGATGGCCCGGACCGTCCGTTCGGTGATGCAGCCGGACGTTCGGGTCCCGGGCGCTGGCCATGGCGAGCGCGGGGTTGTTTGAGGTGTCGGGGGCGGATCCTTCCCCGATGCTGGTGAGGAGTGCGAGCTGCCGGTCGTTTGACGGAGGCCAAGAGGGCATGGCGATCGTCGTGCCGCCTGTGGTCACCTCGGCACAACCGTAGGAAGAGCATCTTCCGGGGGCGCGCAAGGCTCACGGGGCGTCCGAGGGTGGAATGCCACTCGCTGTGGCCGTCGGCGGCGCCGGTCCCGGCACCGACGGGCACGATCATGCGTCGCGCGGGCCGAATCACGGCGGCAAGCCGCGAAAACCGGACCACGGCAACATCGGCGCAGCTGTACTAGCAGCCACCACACCAGCAGCAGCACACCAAGGACGTCGAAGACGGTTGGCCAACACCAATCGCTCTCACGGAAGCCGGCGCGCTTCTTGCTTGCTTCGGCTCAGGCAAGCGGTTACTCGAGCCGCCGCTCTGGTTGTTCCTCGTCCTCGTCGGGCACATGCACATCGCCGACCGCGATGTTGACCTCGACAACCTCCAGACCGGTCATCCGCTCGATGGCGGCGATCACGTTCTCTCTGACGTCGCCCGCGACCTCGATGATGGAGACGCGGTACTCCACGACGATCTCCAGGTCGACCGCGGTCTGTACCTCGCCGACCTCGACCTTCACCCCGCTGGTGACGGACTTCCCGCCGGCACCGGGCATACGTTCACGCATCGCCCCCATGCCACGGGCGAACCCACCGCGCATCGAGTGGACGCCCGGCACATCCCGGGCCGCCATCCCGGCGATCTTCGCCACCACGCCGTCGGCGATCGTTGTACGGCCACGCGATCCCGGATCGCTTCCGTGCGGCGTCTTCCCGCCGTGCTCACCCAATGACACCGCGCGAGGGGTCTCGGGCCGGCTCGGCAGTCCGGTATCCGTCATCTTCGGGCACCACTTTCCGACGCACAGGCGGCCTGTCGTGCCCCTTTCTTCACGCTAACGGCGAGTGCCCGACGTCGCTCAGGCAAGTGGCATGCGAGCGATGTCGGGCACGGCACCAGGAGGCGGTGGTACGCCACGCAGAAGGGCAAGTCGGGTGGCCGGTCGGGCCGCTCTACCGGACGCGGGGACGGCGGCTGCGCCCCATCCGCGTTCTGAGGAGGACAAGGTCGGCGACGAGCACCATCACTCCGATGATCAGCAGGTAGAGCGTGCCCCTGCCGAGCGCCCCCATGACGCCGAGCGCAACCGCCACGATGAGCAACAGAATAAACAGCACCACGTCAGCCTCCGGGCGTCAGCGGCGGGCCAGTCGTTGTCCGCCGTCACGTGGACGGCGGACTGATCTCTTGGCCCTGCGGGTCGAGGGCGTCGCAGTTGCGTCACTCGCGGAGATCGGCCGAGTGGATCACACCTTCTCCCTGTGGCATGTGCCGGTGACGCAACGGCCCCGGCGTATACACACCGGGGCCGCCCTTCCGGGTCGTTGCACGTGAGAGTGCACCGGCCCACTCACCAGACTATGCCCAGAATCCTATTTCGGTCATATGGCACGAAAAGGCCGTCATGTGGTCAGCCGCAGCCCTGAGGGTGGCCTGGGCAGTGTCAGTCACTGTCCTGCTCCTCGGTCTCCATGAGCTGGATCCCCTTGTGCGTCACTGTGACCATCGCGGGTGTGTTTCCTCGGGCCCAGTCGACCTGGATCAGTCCCTCGGCCGCCAAGTACATACAGGCGGCGGCCAGGTCCTCCTCGGGCATGGCGAGATCCTCGCGCAACTGCGCCCCGGTGAGGCCGAGGAGGCGATCGCCTTCGATGGCCTCGTACAGGGTCTTCATGATCGCCTCGCGGTAGTGCTCCCGCTCGTGCAGTGTCGCCATGGTCGCCCGCCTCGTGCCGGCACCGACGGAAACCCGTATGTCCGGGGCGGTGTCCTCCTCCCCCCGCTGAGGCCCATATCCTCGGATGTCGTCCGGCTGTGTGTGATCGTCCCGGGAGAACTGGCTGGTCAACAGCCAGGAGCGCACCGGCTCCGCCATGTGTGTGGTGTACACGCTGAGGTGGAGGCGTGTTCCGCCGTCGGGGCCTGCGGGGTAGCTGCGCGCTTCTGTGGCGGCGAAACAACGGCGGAGAATCTCCGCGACATGGCGAGCCGCCTCCGGGTCCGCGGCGACGGTACGAACCTCCGCGTGCCCGGCCGACGGCAGTTCCAGTGACTTCAAGGTGACCCCCTGCTCATCCAGGACGACGTGCATCACGGGCGACGTGCCGGTGGGTGTGGCGGCCGTTGGCCTCACACCCACCCTTGGCTGGAAGCAGGTCTGCGTCATCAGCGGCTCCCCTCTCGATGCTCAGGGCGTGTGGCGCCGGGCAGGAGGGCCCTTCGGCACGGCGGCACGTGGGCTCTTGCGGGTCCGCCGACCGATTCCCGGTAGGGCGTCGCTGTAGCGGAACGCCCCGATCCTTTCGTCATGCTGCGCGTTGAGCCGGTGGATCAGGAACATTCCCGCGATGATCACGAAAATGATCACGGCGACGGTGACGACGGTCTCCACGTCCTCACCTCCTCGGGGCGGAATTCGAGATCCCGATCGCGGCTGCGGCCGTCGAAGCGGCTCCGCCGTCGGTCTCCCATTCCTCTTCCCGGCTTTGAGCATCTGTCGCGTCGTGGCTGATGGCTTCGTCGGCCATCAGACCGCTGGCGGGGCGGATACCTCCTGGAGAGGTTGCCGCTGCCATCAGCCGGGCGGCGGCGGCCGGCTCCGTCTCCGGAGGGATCACCAGCAGGTCCATGCGGCCCACCGTGTAGGAGAGGAGGATCACTTTGTTCGGGTCCTGCTCGTCGGCGAACCAGCCGACATGCACCGTGTGGCCCGTGACGGGGACCTTGCGTGGGATGACGGGCCAGTGGGTCGGGTTCACGGTGACGTGGGTGATCCGGCCCCAGTACCCGTCCAGTGCGTCTGTCAGAGTAGGGATCTCCCGGAGGAGATCACGGGAGCGGGGCCACCAGGCACCGTCCAGGAGACCTGGAACCGAGCCGGTCGGGGTCAGGGACAGCCGGGCCGACGCCGAAGGCAGGCGCTCTTTGATGATCGTAGGTTCGATGGTCGCGGTCATGACGCGGACCTGTCCCCGGGCCTCCTATTGGAGGCCGGTGTTCTTGCTCGCCGGGAACGACACCGACATGGCGGCCGGTGTGCGAAGTGCTCCCGGTCCTTTCACTCTACGCCGTTCCGAGGCCCCGGAACGTGCGCGTGAGTAGGCGCTTTACCGAGAGGCAGCGAGTCCGGAACCACCGGCGAACGCAGCCGGTGCGGCGGCGCACGACTTACGGTGAGAGGAGGAGGTCCCGCGTTCGGCGGTGACACCGAAGCCCGCAGACAGGCGGACACGCCATGAACGAATCCGACACCCCTCGCGCCCCCGGGCTCCTGCCGGACGCGATCCATCGAGCCGCGAAACCCGGGACAGTTCTTCTGCGGCTGGAGACGACACAATCCCGGGAAGGCAACCTCGACGGCGCGTGGTGGCCGCGTTCCCGCGACATCGGCGCGGAGTTGCCCGACCTCATCCACGTGCTGACCGGGCACCTCGGCCCCATCACGCGCGTCGGCCTGGACGCCACCGCATGGGATGAACTTCCCACGCGCCTGGTCATCGACGACCAGGTCGTCCATATCGACTCCTTCCCGGTCGGTGATGACACCGTCCTGATCACTCGGGGCGACCAGGACCACTTCTCCCTTCTCGTGGTCCCGCCGCACGTGACACCCGACGCCGCCCGTGCCGCGATGGCCAGGGCCGTCCGAGCCGACAACGTCACCCATGCCGCACAGATCCTCATCGCCACCGGCACCCATCAGGCACACCCGACCCCCGTGGAGGACTCTCGGACCGGCGAGGAACGCCACGAGCCCGAGGGATGACCTCTGGAGGTCCGGGCGCCCGTAGGGCTGTCTTTGCCGGGCGGTGCCGACTTCAAGGCGATCGAGGCGGTGCCGCCCGTCGGAGTGGATGCCCGGCAGTGGTGTCCGCTGATGTTCCGCCGGTGCCGTTAGGGTGCGCGACATGGCCCGTACTCGGCTGTACCGCGACGGCTCCCTGGTCGAGGAGGACTTCCCGGTCCGGGACATCTCCCAGCATCTGGCGGACCGGTCTTCGACCGTGTGGTTGGACCTGTACCGCCCGGACCGCGCCGAGTTCACCGCGGTCGGCGAGGAACTCGGCCTCCACGAGCTGGCTCTCGAGGACGCGCTGCACGAGGGACAGCGGGCGAAACTCGACAACTACCGCACCCATCACTTCCTCAGCGTCTACGCGGTCGCCGTCGACCCGGACGGCGCCGGACTGACGATGAGCGAGCTCGCGGTCATCCTCACACCACAGGCGCTGATCACCGTCCGCAAGGACGCCGCGTTCGCCCTGGACGAGCTGGTCGCCCGCTGGGACCGCACCCCGGCTCTGGCGGCACACGGGGTCGCCTTTCTGCTCCACGGCCTGCTCGACCATGTCGTCGACGGGCACTTCGCCGCGGTACAGCAGCTCGACGAACGCATCGAGCAACTGGACGATCTGCTCTTCGCCGAAGGCGGCCGGCAGATCCAGACCGTACAGCGCCAGTCCTACGCCCTGCGGAAATCACTGGTCCGGCTCCGTCGCGTGGTCCTGCCCATGAGGGAGGTCGTCAACGCCCTCATGCGCCCCGACCTCGACGTCGTCGACGGCCCCTTGCTGCCGTACTACCGAGATGTGTACGACCACGTGCTGCGTGCCGGCGAGTGGACGGAGTCGCTGCGCGACCTGGTGGCCTCGGTGATGGAGACCAACTTGTCGGTGCAGGCGAACCGGATGAACCTGATCATGAAGAAGGTGACGAGCTGGGCCGCGATCATCGCCGTGCCCACGGCGATCACTGGCTTCTACGGACAGAACCTTCCCTACCCCGGCTTCGGACACCAGTCGGGATTCATCGCCTCCAGCGCCGTCATCGTCGTTGTCTCTCTGACGCTGTACTTCGCTTTCAAACACTGGGACTGGCTCTGACCGCACACGCTCCTGCGTGCTCGTCGGCAGACGAGCCCTGGGAGCCGGTTCCAGAAGTCGGCTCCAAACGGCTCCCAAGACTTCGGGCTATGTGCCAGTGGCGCAGGATCGCCGCGTTGACGTTCGTTACGGCGTCGGCGACCCGGAATCAGGGGGACTTCGAGACGTCGACCCTGACAATGTGCCGGGCGATGATGCAGCGATGATGCCCTGGAACTGGGTCGGCATGGTGGCGGCTCGTTCGTCGACACCCGTGGCGGGGTGTCGACGAACGAGAAGTATTAGCCCCAGCCCCGCGGCGTGAGTCACACGGGCACTTTGCGCGGGATGACCGGCCAGTGCTCGGGGTTGACGGCGATACGGGTGATGCGGCCCCAGACGGGGTCCAGCGCGTTGGTCAGTGCAGGTAGTTCGCGCAGCAGGTCGCGCGAGCGCGGCCACCAGGCGCCGTCCAGGAGTCCACGGGAGGGGCCGTCCGTCTTCAGTACGAGGCGGGCGGGAGGGGCTGCGACGGGTGCCGGCCGCGGCAGGGTTGCTTCGAAGGTCGCGGTCATGATGCGGACCCGTCTCCGGGCCGCCCCTGGGGTTACGGCCCGGGTTTCATCTCTCGCCGAGAACGACCCGGCGTGGAAGCCGGTATGCGAAATGCCCTCGGTGTCTCCAACCTACTCCTTCCGCCGCTCGCCGCGGTGGCTGTCGTACCGGCAGGAGTGGGCCGACAGAACCAGGGCCGTCGCCGGTGATCAGACCCGTCTCGCTGCACCAGCCGAGCGCGCCAGGGGCCGCCCGCCGATCGCACCCACCCAGGGCGGCCTGACGGCTCCGCCGTCCACCTCTGTCGCCGCAGCCGGTCTGTCAGCGGGACTCCCCGGGCTGCCACACGACCGACGGCCAACGGTGTGGCTGGCGTCGGAGTCACGTCGTCGTCCCGGGAGCTGTTCATGATCGACCGACCCGTCATCCCGTCATCGGGCGCCGGCCGGTGGCTTCGGCGGTCACCGCACCACTTCAGATGTGCCGGAGCGGCTGTCCCGAGCAGGAGTAGGCTGAAAACGTCGAGGGCACATCGTACGCCGGTGTCCGGACCGGTCTCGTCCTCGTCGCAAGAGAGATGTGGGCCGCTCAGGTCCGGGCAGGTTACGCCCTGTGACATCCGAAGCCCCGCACCGCCCATCCCGTCCCGAGGCCGCGCACGAGCCGAGCGGGCAGGGCCGGGTGGAGGTCCGCCTTGTCTCCGCGGACCCCGAAGCGGCCCGACGCGTCGCGGACGCGCTCCGGCTGCTGTTCGCCGGCGATGAACAGCGCAGCTATCCTGCGGGCCCCTCGGGAAACGGGACGCGGCTGCACCTCACACTGGACGCCTCGCGCGCCGCCGGTCCGCTCGGCTCCTGGCTCGACTCCAGCAGACCGCCCACCGATCGCACCCACCAGGGCGAGACCGCCTGACGGTCCCGCCGCCCCCTCGCCACGTCCTCACCAGCCCAAGCCCCTGTAGCTCCCGTATCCACCGTCCGTGCGACTCGCATCCGCTCTCAGCGATGCCGTTACGCACCCACGTCGAAGAGGCGCAGCCCAAACCCCGGCCGCACTGTCGTCACCGAGGTCAAGGACCGCGCATGTCTCTCCAGATCCTCCGTTCCCCGTCCGCCGTCCCGCCGGAAGGCTCCCCGCCGTCCCCGGAGTACGACGGGAGGGCACCCTTCCCGCGCGAGGGAACGGCTGCCGAGCGCACCGGCAGCGAGCGGCTGTCCCTGGCGATCACGGCGTTGATCGTCCTTCTCCCGTTCCTGGCACTCGGTCTGGCCGTCTGGCCGTTGTGGGGGCGCCTGATCCATCCCGTCGACGTCCTGCTCGCCGCGCTGCTCTACACCGTCACGGGCCTCGGCGTCACGGTCGGCTTCCACCGTGGCCTGACCCATGGCAGCTACCGGGCCGCACGGCCGCTGCGCACCGCGCTCGCGGTGGCCGGGTCGATGAGCTTCCAGGGGGACGTGATCGGCTGGGTCGCCATCCATCGCCGCCATCGCGCCTTCACTGACCGGCCGGGCGATCCTCACTCTCCGTATCGCTACGGCACGTCTGTATGCGGTCAGTTGCGGGGACTTGTGGATGCCCACGTCGGCTGGTTGCTCCGCAACGACCCCACGGCCGCGACGCGTTACGCTCCCGATCTGCTGGCCGACCGTGACATCCGGGCCGTGTCCCGGGCCTTCCCGGCCCTGTGTGTGCTCACCCTCGCGCTGCCCTTCGCCGCGGGGTGGCTGATCGGCGGCAGCTGGGTGTCTGCACTGACCGCCCTGCTGTGGGCGGGACTTGACCGCATCGCCCTGCTTCACCACGTGACGTGGAGCGTGAACTCTCTCTGCCATGTGATCGGTGAGCGCCCGTTCCGTACCCGTCGCCACGACCGCGCCACCAACCTGTGGCCCCTGGCCCTGCTCTCGTTCGGCGAGAGCTGGCACAACTGCACCACGCCGACCCCACTTGCGCCCGGCACGGCGTCGAGCGCGGCCAGCTCGATCCGTCCGCCGCCTTGATCCGCTTCTTCGAATGCCTCGGCTGGGTCAGGGTCGTGCGCTGGCCCACCCCGGACCGTATCGCCGCCCGCCGCGTGTGAACCCGAGCGACCGCATCCCCTTCGGGAGCTCCCATGACACATGCCCCACCGCCCCCACTCTCATCGCCGTCCGCCGTCCGCCTGCGCCTGGTGTCCCAGCCGGCACGGGGTCACATGCCCCGGCGCATCGACGGCGCCTGGTGGCCACGCTCGCCCGACCTGGCGTCCGAACTGCCCAGGCTGCTGGGCGGCCTGCCGCACGCCTGGGGACAGGTCACCAGCGTCCTCGCGGACGAGGCCGTATGGTCCCCGTTCCCGGGCCGGCTGCTCGTCGCCAACCAGGTCGTACGCCTGCGCCGGACGACCACCCAGCGCTCCCCGTCACTCGTCTGCCTGCTGGCGCCCGGCCGCGGCCGGTGGGACCTGCTGGTGGTGCCGCCCGCCGCCACGGACGCGGAGGCCGGGCGGCTCATGGAGAGTGGGGCCACCGTTGTGAAGGACAGCGTGGAGTCGGGAGTCGCAGTCCGTTGACGGTGGCCGTCGGACCACCCCCGGGTCCGCACTCCGGGTGCGGGCCTGGGAGTGTTGTCACCGGACCCGGCTGGGCAGGCTCCACGTGCCCGGTCCTGGACCGGCCGCGCTACCCGGATGGGCAGTCCGCTCGGACCGTCGACGGAGTACGCTGGTGTTACCGAGGGTATTTCGTGCACCGGCTTCCATGTCGCTGTCACTTTCGGCGATTTGATCATGCCGGGCCGGTTCCGGTCGGCCCGGAGCAGGGTTCGCGTCATGACTGCGACCGTTTCCCCCACGCCGATCCCCGGAAGTACGCCCTGTTCCACGTCACTCCGGATCTCTTGCGCTCCCCTCGGTTCCTCTCCGACGGCCGTGCTCGATCCGCTGTCGGGGCTGATCACCGGGGGCCTAACGAACCGTCGGTACTGGCCGGCCGCCCCGGGCGCGGGGCCCTTCGGTGGGCAGGTGCAGCCGACCCCGGTCTCGGCCCTTTGGCTAATGGCCGCCGGCCGGGACTGCCTGCGCACCTCGCACGTGCACCGGCTGATGGCGGAGGCGGCGCTCCTGCGCACGATGTCGGAGACCGACTCGGCCGTTCAGGCAGCCTGGGACTCCGAAGAAGACCACGAAGTCCGCGATCCCGCGGCACGCCCGCAGATCCCGGCCGTTTACGTTCCGCCGGCGGCGAGGTGAGGGCCGTGCGCACTCCAGCGGCGACCGGGGCCACAGTCGGCGGAGCCCGGACCGGTGTACCGCAGAGTTCTCCCGGCTGAGCCGGGCCGACACACCAGAGCCTCAGCAGCAGCCCGGGACCCCGGCCGCACCTCAGACGACAGGCCGGGGTCCTCCCGTGCCGTGTGCTTCCCGGACCGCTCGGGTCCGGGACCGTCATCGACCTAAGGAATGTGAGCCCATGGGTGTTCTGATCACCGTGCTGGCGGTGTGCGCCGCGGCCGGGCTGGTCCTGCTCGCCCTGAGCGTGCGCAACGTCCAGCAGTACGAGAAGGGCGTGGTGTTCCGTTTCGGGCGGCTGCTGCCGGACATCCGCGGGCCGGGCCTGCGTGTCATCCGGCCGATCGGGGACCGGATGCGGAAGGTGTCCGTGCAGACCGAGGTCCTCGGTATCCCGCCACAGGGGTCCATCACCGCCGACAACGTGACGCTCACCGTCGACGCGGTCGTCTACTTCAAGGTCATCGACCCCGTCAAAGCCCTGGTGAACGTGCGCAACTATCCTGCCGCCGTCTCCCAGATCGCCCAGACCTCGCTCCGCTCTGTCATCGGCAGGGCCGACCTGGACACACTGCTCTCCGACCGAGACCACATCAACGCGGAACTCAAGAAGGTGATGGACGCCCCCACCGAGGAACCCTGGGGACTGCGCATCGAACGCGTCGAGATCAAGGACATCGCCCTTCCGGAGTCCATGATGCGCTCCATGTCCAAGCAGGCCGAGGCCGAGCGGGAACGCCGCGCGCGGGTCATCGCCGCCGACGGAGAGTTCCAGGCGTCCCAGCGGCTGACCGACGCCGCCGCGACCATGGCCGACACCCCCGGAGCACTCCAACTGCGGCTGCTGCAGACCGTGGTGGACGTCTCCGCCGAGAAGAACAGCACCCTCGTGATGCCGTTCCCCGTGGAGATGCTCCGCTTCTTCGACCACCAGAGCAGGGAAACCGACGGCGAGTCCGACGGACGGCTCGTGCACCGGACCGCCAGGCGCCCCGCGCTGTCCACCAGTGCCGTGATCCCCGAGCCCGCCACCCCCACACCGGCCCTCACACCGTCGGTCTCCCTGCCCGGAGAGCGGGCCGGCAGCCGTGCGGAGGTGGCCCGGGAGCGGCGGGACAACTGGCCGACGCGCCGGGACGCCGAGGAATCATTGAGCGGTTGACCGTTCCCGGCCGCCCGAGGTGACGTGATCGTCGCGGTGCGGGGTGGAGCCGCTGACGGCCCTGGTGACAGCGTGTCACCGGGGTCGCAGCGGTCCGGGGTGGCTGAAGCGGCCGGCCCGCCGTTGGATGCGATGCCGGAGGGTGCGGTGGCGTACCGGTGGAAGCGCGGCCCATGCGTCGGCCCGGATGTAGAAGACATGCCTGGCGCCCTCGATGAGTACCAGGTAGAGCACGACCATCAGGGCCAGAGCGAGGACGAGTCCGAGCGGCAGGGACCGGAAGCCGAGTGGTCCCGCGAGCGGGACATCGGCAGCGCGACGCCGACGGCGACGACACCTATGGCGCTGACCAGCAGGGGGCGGCTGGGCCGGCTGCGCTAGAACGGCACCCGGCGCGTGCGGAT
This sequence comes from Streptomyces sp. NPDC007971, assembly GCF_042958635.1. Taxonomy (NCBI): domain Bacteria; kingdom Bacillati; phylum Actinomycetota; class Actinomycetes; order Kitasatosporales; family Streptomycetaceae; genus Streptomyces; species Streptomyces sp. NPDC007971. The sequence goes on along the minus strand of NZ_JBIBJK010000015.1, from coordinate 166,410 downwards.
GGCGAAGACGACCAGCGCCTGCGTGGCGAGGGACTCCACGAACCAACCGGAGCGGAACAGCTCGGCGCCGGCGTGAAAGATCTCGATCATGACCGCGAAGGTGAGGAAGTCGAAGAGGGAGCTGACGGGCCCGAAGAAGAGCATGGAGCGACGGATGAAGGCGATGTTCCAGTGCGAGGGCGCGCGCAGTTGCTCCGGGTCGACGTGGTCGGTGGGGATGGTCAACTGCCCGGCGTCGTAAAGGAGGTTGTTGAGCAGGATCTGCGAGGGCAGCATCGGCAGGAACGGCAGTACCAGGGAGGCTCCGGCCGTGCTGAACATGTTGCCGAAGTTGCTGGAGGTGCCCATCAGGACGTACTTGATGGTGTTGGCGAAGATCCGGCGGCCCTCGGTGACCCCGTCGGCGAGACCCCCGAGGCGGGATGGGGGATGCTGACCCTCTCGGGCGGGGTCGTCACGTCTGGCAAGGAGCGGACCGACGACGGTGAGGTGCACGAGGTGCACTCGCTCAAGCGTCGCGCGGCAAGCGCGACGCGGCCTGTTCCCATCCCGCCGCAGTTCGTACGCATGCTGCGTGCCCATGTGAATCGGTTCGACGTGGCACCTGACGGTCGACTTTTCCGGAACCAGGCCGGCAACTACGTGGACGCTGCCGCCTACGGCATCACATGGGCGCGGGCCCGGGAATACGCCCTGACCCGTACTGAGCGCACTTCTCGCCTGGCGAAGCGGCCTTACGATCTCCGGCACGCCGGGATCTCGCTCTGGCCCTACTCCGGAGTGGACCCGGCCGAGTGCGCCCGCCGCGCCGGCCAGAGCATCGAGGTTCTCTTTCGCCACTACGCCAAGTTCCTTGACGGCCTTCGAGAGCAGGCGAACCGTCTCATCGAGCAGTCCATGAACGAGTGGCAGCGCGTCAGTCAAGGTGACGTACCCGAGGGCTGAACCGAGGGTTTGGTCCGTGACTGGTCCGGAAGCACTGGTCAGCAGGGGTGCAGTCGTGGGAGGAATTGGGAGTTGGCGCGCAAGCCGGGCCCGGTCGAGAGCGGGTTGCGCGAAGGGCGCCTGACGGGTGAAAACCCAGGTCAGGCGCCTTTTCGCATGTGTCTAGAAGAAGCCCAGCCTCTTCGGCGAGTACGACACCAGCAGATTCTTCGTCTGCTGGTAGTGCTCCAGCATCATCTTGTGTGTCTCCCGGCCGATTCCGGACTGCTTGTAGCCGCCGAAGGCCGCGTGGGCCGGGTAGGCGTGGTAGCAGTTCGTCCACACGCGGCCCGCCTGGATCGCGCGGCCCGCGCGGTAGGCCGTGTTGATGTCCCGGGTCCACACGCCCGCGCCGAGGCCGTACAGCGTGTCGTTCGCGATCTTGATGGCGTCGTCGAAGTCGTCGAACGAAGCGACCGAGACGACCGGGCCGAAGATCTCCTCCTGGAAGATCCGCATGCGGTTGTCGCCCTCGAAGATGGTCGGCTGGACGTAGTAACCGCCCTTCAGCTCGCCGTCGTACTCGACACGTTCGCCACCGGTGAGGATCTTCGCGCCCTCCTGCCGGCCGATGTCCAGGTAGGAGAGGATCTTCTCCAGCTGGTCGTTGGAGGCCTGCGCGCCGATCATCGTGTCGGTGTCGAGCGGGTGCCCCGGCTTGATCTGCCGGGTGCGGGCCACGGCCGCTTCGAGGAACTCCCCGTAGTGGCCGCGCTGGACGAGCGCCCGGGAGGGGCAGGTGCAGACCTCGCCCTGGTTGAGCGCGAACATCGTGAAACCTTCGAGCGCCTTGTCCCGGAAGTCGTCGTCGTGCGCAAAGACGTCGTCGAAGAAGATGTTCGGAGACTTGCCGCCCAGTTCCAGCGTGACCGGCTTGATGTTCTCCGAGGCGTACTGCATGATCAGCCGCCCGGTCGTGGTCTCCCCGGTGAACGCGACCTTCGCCACCCGCGGGCTGGACGCCAGCGGCTTGCCCGCCTCCACGCCGAAGCCGTTGACGATGTTCACCACGCCCGGCGGCAGCAGGTCGGCGATCAGGCTCATCCAGTAGTGGATGGACGCCGGGGTCTGCTCGGCCGGCTTGAGGACGACCGCGTTGCCCGCCGCGAGCGCCGGAGCGAGCTTCCAGGCGGCCATCAGGATCGGGAAGTTCCACGGAATGATCTGCGCGACGACCCCGAGCGGCTCATGGAAGTGGTACGCCACCGTGTCGTCGTCGATCTCGCCCAGCGACCCCTCCTGTGCGCGGATGGCACCCGCGAAGTAGCGGAAGTGGTCGATGGCGAGCGGAATGTCGGCCGCCAGCGTCTCGCGCACCGGCTTGCCGTTCTCCCAGCTCTCGGCCACCGCGAGGGGTTCGAGGTGCGCCTCCATCCGGTCGGCGATCTTCAGCAGGATGTCGGAGCGCTCCGTCACCGCCGTACGACCCCAGCCGGGCGCCGCCTCGTGCGCCGCGTCCAGCGCCCGCTCGACGTCCTCCGCCGTGCCGCGCGCGATCTCGGTGAACGGCTGCCCGTTCACCGGCGACGGGTTCTCGAAGTACTGCCCGCGTATCGGCGGTACGTAGGCGCCGCCGATGAAGTGGTCGTAGCGCGCCTGGTAGGAGACGATCGCGCCCTCGGTGCCGGGCGCCGCGAAACGGGTCATGCTGGTCTGCCTCCCGGTGAAGCGCTGCCCGCCGTTGGGCAGCTCCGGCGCGAGGCTAGGCGGGCGGACGTTGCAAGTACGTTGCGCGGCCGGCCGGCGGAGGGGAGGGACCGACCGGTACGGCCAGCTCGGCCTCCAGCGCCGCGAGCCGTGCCCGTACCGGCGCCGTGGGCCGCACCACGGCCAGAGCCCGCCATACCTCCAGGTCGTCCTCGCCCCAGGGCGCGTGTGCCCAGTCCGCGAGCAGATCGGGGTCCCCGTGGGCGATGAGGGCCATGCGCATCCCGTCGGCCAGGCGGCTGCGGAGCCGTCTCACCGCCGGGGCCTGCGAACCCGGCAGCAGCGGGCCGGTGTACGCCTCCACCGCCGATACGAGGGCGCCCGTCCCCAGCCGCCGTTCCACCACGTCGGCGTCGGACTCCACCGCAGCCGTCAACCGGTAGGGCCGTGATGCCAGCAGGCCCGGCGCCAGCAGCCGCCGCAGCCGCGCCAGCTCGGCCCGAAGGGTCACCGGGGTCACCGACTCGTCCGCGTACAGCGCGCACAGCAGTTCGTCGCCGGTCAGCCCTTCGGGATGGCGGGCGAGGAGCACGAGAATCTCGCTGTGCCGGCGACTGAGCCTGGTCCGCCGCCCGTCCAGGCGCACTTCGGCCTCGTCGCGGCCCAGCGCGCGCAGCACGGCGCTGTTCCCGGCGGGCCGGGCCGGGGCGAGCAGTGCTAGCTGTGACTCGGCGGCCCGCGCCACCGCCTGCACGAAGCCCAGACTGTGCGGGTGCGCCAGCCCGTCGCCGCCGGTGATGTCGACGGCGCCGAGGACCCGGCCGGTGTGCGGATCGTGCACCGGCGCGGCGGCGCAGGTCCACGGCTGTACCCGCCGTATGAAGTGCTCCGCCGCGAACACCTGCACCGGCCGGTCCAGGGCGACCGCGGTACCCGGTGCATTGGTCCCGACCGCCGCCTCCGACCAGCGCGCGCCCGGTACGAAGTTCATTCCGTCCGCCCGGCGCCGGGTCGCCGGGTGCCCCTCGACCCACAGCAGCCGGCCGTGCGCGTCGCACACCGCGAGCAGATGCTCGCCGTCGGCGGCGAACGTGCCCAGCAGTTCCCGGAACAGCGGCATCACCCGGGACAGCGGGTGCTCGGCACGATAGGCACCGAGGTCGCTGTCGGTCAGCTCCACGCTCGCCGTCCCGTCCGGTCCCACACCGGCTCGCGCGCTGCGCCGCCACGACTCCGCCACCACGGACCGGACCGGGCGCGGCACCGTTCCCGCCGTGGTGAACGTCTCGTGCGCCCGGCGCAGCACCCGGACTCGCTCGGCGGGATCGGCCCCCGGCTCCAGAGCCACCCACGGATCGGTCAACTCGCCCTCCCCGGACGCTGAAACGGCTGGGCCCATCGTCACGCGCCGTGTTCGCGCGGACAACCGGTTCGACGTCCGTCTAGGCGAAATTGACCAGTCTGATGTAGCGCACCCAGTCCCAGTCCGGTCCCGGATCGGTGTGGTCGGTGCCCGGCACCTCGTAGTGACCGATGATGTGGTCCCTGTCCTTCGGGATGCCGTACTTCGTGCACACCGCCGCCGTCAGCTTCGCGGACTGCTCGTAGAGGGCGTTCGTGAAATAGACCGGCTGGTCCACCCAGCCCTCGTGCTCGATTCCGACGCTGCGGGTGTTGTAGTCCCAGTTGCCCGCGTGCCAGGCGATGTCGGCCTCGCGCACGCACTGGGCCACGTGCCCGTCCGCCGAACGGACGACGTAGTGCGCGGACACCTTCTTCTGCGGGTTCCGGAAGATGGCCAGGGTGTTCGGGTACGTCTCCTGCGTGACGTGGACGATCACCCGGTCGACGGCATAGGACGCAGGGCGGTCGGAGGCGGTGTAGTTGCCGCTGGTCGCCGGCTGCCACTCGGCCGGGGGATAGTCGACGGCGCCCTGCGCCCCTGCGCGGGCGTCGGGGAGCAGTGCGTAGGGGACGACCGCGAGGGCCGCGCCCTTCAGGATCCGTCGCCTGCTCAGGTGAGGTCGGGGCCGGTTCGTGTCCATCGTCGCTGCCTTTCTGGGGCCGGTGTGAGGGCTTCGCATGCCTGGCCGGCTGATGCGACGTCAGAGGCGAAGTGCCCGAGTCGTCTCGCGCAGCCGTGCATGCAGACCGCGGTGAGTCTCCCTCGCGGGCAGCCACTCCTTGCGGAGCTTGGCCACGCACGTGTAGTTGGTGTCGCACACGTTGGCCAAGGGCGATTCGGCCGCCTGGGTTGCGAACTGGTACGCGTCCAGCTCACTGAATCCGAAGTCGCGCACCAGCCACCGCACCAGATCGAGCTGCGCCGTCCTGAACGCGTCCTCCAGGGGGCGCGCCGAACCGGTCGAGATGAGATGGGTGTCCGATTCCAGCCGGGGCCAGGGGGTGACGACGTCCTTGAGCAGGTCGACGATCACCACGGTGTTCATCGCGCACTCCACGGCAACCCCGCAGGTCTCGCCCTCGCCCTGCCGGGCGTGCCCGTCGCCGAGGCTGAGCAGCGCGCCCTCGACGTTGACCCCCAGATAGCAGGTGACGCCGGCCCGCATCTCGGGCGTGTCCATGTTCCCGCCGTGCGCGTCCGGGACCAGCGCGGAACGCACTTCCAGGTTGGCGGGGGCCACGCCCACCGTGCCGTGCATCGGATCGAGGGGCAGCTCCAGCTCGATGTCACTGTCCCGGGCTCGGAACAGGGCGGTACGCCGAGTCCGGTCGAGCTGCCAGATCCATACCCGCTCCGGGAGCGGCGGCTGCAGCGAGGCCGTGGTGTGCGTCGAGGTGAGCGCGCCGAAGAGAGGGACCGTGGTGGACGCGGCCCAGTCCCGGGCCGGTTCGACGGACACGAAGTGCACGGCCACGGTGTCGCCGGGCTCGGCGCCCTCGATGTGGAAGGGGCCGGTCTGCGGATTGAGGAACGGGAACTCGCAGACCTGGGAGACGAGGTCCTTCTCGGACCGCACCCGGCCGGCGAAGCAGTCCTCGGTGTACAGGTCGAGAACCGTGCCGGGCGCGATCCGGGCCACCGGCGGCGCACCGCCGAACGTCCAGGCGTACTCGTCCGGTCCCGGGCGGACGGTCAGGATCAAGGGGTCGGTCATCGGGGCGTCGGTCCTCTCCTCTGGGCTGGTCATGGGCGATGGAACCTGTCGGGCCGGACCGCGTCGGGCTCTTCGAGGTGCACCCGCGCGGTCTCGGCTATCCGCTCGGGGTGACGCCGCATCAACACCAGCAGGACCACGACCCCGGCCGCCATCCAGACGCCGACCACCGGACCGGCGTACGAGACCGGCGTCGTCAGCTCGGCCACGAAGTCGAACGCCGGGATGCCGGCGGCCGTCAGCAGGGCGGGGACGAACGCGGCAATGCCGAGCACGGGCAGCAGCAGATGCCGTACGGGCCTCAGCGTCTCCCGTCCGCCGCGCAGGAAGTAGCCCGCGCAGGCCAGGTTCACGACGATGTAGACGCCGACGACGACCGTGACGATCACCGTGGCCAGCAGCAGGTACGCGGTCACCGGGTCGTAGCCGAAGCCGAGCGCCAGCACCGCACCGACCGCGACGACCGTCTGCACCACGATGCCCGCCACGGGGGAGCGGTGCCGGGGGTGGAGGGTGGCGAGCAGGCGGGGCAGGACCCGGATACGGGCCAGGGCGAAGGCCGTGCGGGTGGAGACATTGGCGCATGCGTTGGCGTTGGCGATCGCCGAGTTGACCACTGCCAGGAAGACCAGCACCCAGAAGAGGCCGAAGGAGGCGCGGGCGACGCCTTCCCAGGACGCGGCGCCCGACGCGCCGAACCTCGCGAAGCGGTCCGGTCCGAAGTAGACGGTCATCGCGTAGGTCGTGACCACGTAGAACAGACCGATGCCCAGGGCCGCTCCGAGGACCGCGCGATGCATGGTGCGGCGGGGATCGCGGGTCTCCTCGGCGAGCGGCGCTGCCGCCTCGAACCCGGCGAACGCGAGCACCGTGTACACGGACCCGGCGAAAACTCCGCCGACCCCGGCGTACCCGTCCGCGGTGTGCGAGGGGCCGAACACCGTCAGGGTGTTGGCGTCGCCCGCCTTCCCGATGAGCCAGATCGCGAACACCAGGAGGACGAGGATCTCGAAGATCCCGAGGACGGTGCCGAAGCGGGCCGAGGCACGGACACCGAGATAGCCGGCGACGGCGATCACCGCCGCGCCCGCCAGCGCCCACGGCCACCACAGGTCCTCCGGATACGAGGACCACTCCTCGTGCAGCGTGTCCGCCGTGGTGAAACCGAGCTGCAGGAGCAGCAGCGGCGGGACCAGCATCTCCACGAAGACGTAGCCCCAGCCGACGAGGAAGCCGACGGCCGGATGCAGCCCTCTGGCGGCGTACGTGGCCACGGAGCCCGCCGCGGGTAACTCGCGTGCCAGCTCGGCCACGCAGGACGCCGTGAACAGACAGGCCACCAGGGCGATCAGCACGGCCAGCGGCAGACTGCCCCCGGCGAACGCCGCGCCCGAAGGAATGGAGGCGGCCACCGCGGCAGCCGGCGCCATCGCCGTGATGCTCTGGAACAGCACCTCGCGCAACCCGACGGCGTCACGCCGCAGTGCTCCGGTCGTCTCCTCGCGCATGTGTCCCCCGATACATGTCGGCCTGACGGCACTCGTCGTGTGTGGATCCCTTCGTTGTACGAGGTCCCCGCCGCGACGGACCGGCGGCCGCACCTCGTGCGCATTCACGGTACGGCGCGGGGGAGTTGTGCAGAAGGGCCTGCCTCGGTTCCGTGGACGGCCCGCGAACTGTGGACAACTCGGCCACCCGAACGGGCGAGTCCGAGTCTTCGCAGGCCCGTATGAGGTCGATTCTCCGGAGGTCTGTGCGAGGCCGAGTCGTCACAGGTCTGCGCGAGGCCGAGGCGTCAAGGCCCGTGTGAGTCCGAGGCGTCACGGGCCGTGTGAGCCCGAGGCGTCACGGGCCACGTGGAGCCCACCGCCTCACAGGGGCACGCCTTCCCACTGATACGCATACGCCACCGTCCCGGCCCGGACCGCGGTGTGCAGCGCGGTGAGAAGGGGGGAGAGCCTCGCGGTGAGCCGCAGCCGGGGCAGTTCGTCGAGGAAGATCAGACCGTGTCGGTCGTGCTCCTCGCTCAGCGGCAGTCGGGTGTCGTCGGCGGGCCACCGCCCCGCTCCCTCAGGTCTGCTCCGCCACCGCCGCCGGATCGTCGAGGACGGTCCGGACGACCGAGTGGGCGGCGCCGAGCAGCGGGCCCTCGGGGCCCAGTCCGGACACCGACACCGGGCAGGCCGGTCCCGCCGTACGCCCTCTCAACTCGGCCTCCAGAGACGGCAGCAGCCAGGGGGAGAGGCCGGCCAGGGCCCCGCCCAGGACGACCGTCTCGGGGTCGATCAGGTTGACCGCCCCGGTCAGGGCTATCCCGAGCGCCGTACCGGCGTCGCGCAGGGCCCGCCGCACGGCCTCGTCGCCCTCCTCGGCCCGTCCCGCGAGCAGGCCGACGAGGTCCTCGCGCGGCTCCAGGCCGGCCGCGCGCAGCACCGCCTCCTCACCGGCGTACTGCTCCAGGCATCCGCGCCCGCCGCACGGGCAGGCAGGTCCGTCCGGGCGGACGGGCACATGGCCCAGCTCGCCCGCGAAGCCCCGGGTGCCGCGCAGCAGCTGTCCGTCCACGACGACCGCGGCGCCGATGCCGATCTCGGCCGACACGTGCAGGAAGTCGCGGGGTATGCCGGAACCGAGCCACAGCTCGGCCAGGGCACCGAAGTTGGCCTCGTTGTCCACGCTCAGCGGCAGGCCGCCGGGCAGCAGCGGGGCGAGGTCCGTGTCGTGCCAGTCGAGGTTCGGGGCGCGTACGACCGTACGGCCGTCGCGGGCCACCAGGCCCGGCACGGCGACCGCCAGCCCCGCGGGCCACAGCCCTTCCCGCTCCGCCTCGCCCAGGACCCTGCGGACCAGCGCCGACAGTTCCTCCAGCACCGGCTCAGGGGCGCGCCCCCGGTTCGCACCGTGGCGCACGCCCCGCGCGCGGACCGCGCCCCGCAGGTCGACCGCGCACACGGCGAGGTGATCGACGCCGATCTCCGCCCCGATGCCCGCGGGGCCGCGTCCGCTCACCGCGAGGGCCGAGCCGGGGCGGCCCACCCGGCCGGGCCGCTCCGGGCCCAGTTCCTCCAGCAGACCCCAGCCGATCAGCTCGTCCACGAGGGTCGACACCGCGGCCCGCGTCAGACCGATGCGCGAGGCGACCGTGGCGCGCGACAGTGACCCCTCCGCGCTGACGGCGTGCATCACCCGCGCCAGGTTGCGCCGGCGCATGCCCCGCTGGGTGTCCGGCAGGGAGCGCGCGGTCCCGGGCCCGTGGCCCTCGTGCAGTGGTGCGGTCATGCCTGCGTCAATCCTCGGTCTCTGCGGCCGGACTCGGCTCGGGGGCTGGTGCAGCCGGGCTCGGGGGCTCTGCGACCGGGCTCGGCTCCGGTGCGGTGGCCGGGCTCAGCGGGATTCCGTCCCCCGCTCCAGCAGCGGGCCCGCGTCGGAGAGTACCCCGCTGATCCTGGCCAGCGTCGCCTCGTCCCGCTCCACGGCCTGCAGCACCGGACCCGCGGCCGTCTGCCAGCGGCGGGCCACAGCGGATGGGTCCTCACCGGTCAGCAGGCCCGCTGCCTGCGCCGCCGCTCCGAGGGCGACCAGTTCCCTGGCCTCCGGGACCTGGACCGGCCGACCCGACAGCCGCCGTACCGTCTGCTGCCAGGCGGTGCCCCGGGCTCCACCGCCGATCAGCAGCAGGGGGGTGCTGCGGTCGGCGTCCTCGTCGAGGACGAGGTCGAGCGCCCCGAGGAGCGAGTGGACCGCCCCGTCGTAGGCGGCCTGCAGGAGCTGGCCCGCGGTCGTGTCCTGACGCAGCCCGAGCAGCAGGCCGGAGGCGTTCGGCAGGTTCGGGGTGCGCTCGCCGTCCAGGTACGGCAGCAGGGTGACCGAAGAGCCGGGCTCGACGGCCTCGCGGTCCAGGCTCAGCAGGGTCGCGACGCGGTCCACGGCGAGCGTGCAGTTCAGGGTGCAGGCCAGCGGGAGCCAGTCTCCGTGCGCGTCGGCGAAGCCCGCCACCGTACCGGTCGGATCGGCGGGACGGTGCTTGGAGACGGCGTACACGGTGCCCGACGTGCCGAGGCTGAGCACCGCGGTGCCCGGCCGCAGGCCGAGGCCCATGGCGGCCGCCGCGTTGTCACCGGTGCCGGGGGCCACCAGCGTGCCCTTGGAGAACGGCAGGTCGTGGCTGTCGCGGACGGTGCCCACCACCTCGCCGGGCCGCACCACCCGGGGCAGCAGGGCCGGATCGAGCCCCACGTGCGCCAGGGTCTCCTCGTCGTACGTCTCCGTCCCCGACGCCCACCAGCCCGTTCCGGAGGCGTCGCCGCGGTCCGTGGTGCCCAGCCCGGTCAGGCGCTCGGTGAGGTAGTCGTGGGGGAGCCGTACCGCCCGGGTGGCCCGGACCGCCTCGGGCTCGTGCTCGGCCAGCCACGCCCACTTCGTGACCGTGAACGACGCCCCGGGCACGCTGCCGGTGCGCTCGGCCCAGCCCTTCGGACCGCCCAGCTCCTCGACGAGCCGGCGGGCCTGCGGCGCCGAGCGGACGTCGTTCCACAGCAGGGCAGGACGTACCGGCTCGCCCCGCTCGTCCAGGGTGACCAGGCCGTGCTGCTGGCCGCCGATCGACACCGCGGCGGCCTCGTGGGCCGCGTCGCCGCACTGGCGCAGTGCCTCGCACAGGGCGTCCCACCACTGACGCGGATCACTTTCCCGGCCCGCACCGGAGGACACGGTGTGCGGTGCCTGGCCGCTCGCGACAACCTCACCGGTGGACGCGTCGACGACCAGCGCCTTCGTGGACTGGGTGGACGTGTCCACGCCGACTACGAGCGGACCCTCGGCTGCTGACATCGGGCTCTCCTCTTCCGCGGCTCTGCGGGATGTGCTGTGAGCTGGCAGGACGTCTGCAACGACACCCGCCGAAGACGTCCGCCGGGGACCCCCGTCGGGACGTCCGTCGGGGACGCCTGTCGGGACGTCCGTCGAAGACACCTTGTCGTCAAAGACATCTTGTCCCTTCCCTGCGATGCGTCGGCATACTAATTTGTAAACGGCCATGACGAAATAGTCGTACGCAGCAAGGAGCCCGGCATGAGCTACCAGCCCACCCCCGAGGACAGGTTCACCTTCGGCCTGTGGACCGTCGGCTGGCAGGGAAGGGACCCGTTCGGCGACGCCACCCGCCGCGTTCTCGACCCGGTCGAGACGGTGCAGCGCCTGGCCGGGCTCGGCGCCCACGGGGTGACCTTCCATGACGACGACCTGATCCCCTTCGGCTCCTCGGACGCCGAGCGCGAGTCGCACATCAAGCGGTTCCGCCAGGCCCTGGACGCGACCGGCATGACCGTGCCGATGGCCACCACGAACCTCTTCACCCACCCCGTCTTCAAGGACGGAGCCTTCACCGCCAACGACCGCGACGTCCGCCGCTACGCGCTGCGCAAGACGATCCGGAACATCGACCTCGCCGCCGAGCTGGGTGCGAAGATCTACGTCGCCTGGGGCGGCCGCGAGGGCGCCGAGTCCGGCGCCGCCAAGGACGTGCGCGCGGCCCTCGACCGGATGAAGGAGGCTTTCGACCTGCTCGGCGCGTACGTCACCGACCAGGGCTACGACATCCGATTCGCCATCGAGCCCAAGCCGAACGAGCCGCGCGGCGACATCCTGCTGCCCACCGTCGGTCACGCGCTGGCCTTCATCGAGCGCCTGGAGCGCCCCGAGCTGTACGGCGTCAACCCCGAGGTGGGCCACGAGCAGATGGCGGGGCTCAACTTCCCGCACGGCATCGCACAGGCCCTGTGGGCGGGCAAGCTCTTCCACATCGACCTCAACGGCCAGTCCGGCATCAAGTACGACCAGGACCTGCGCTTCGGCGCCGGCGACCTGCGGGCTGCCTTCTGGCTCGTCGACCTCCTGGAGAGCGCCGGGTACACGGGACCCCGCCACTTCGACTTCAAGCCGCCTCGGACCGAGGACCTCGACGGCGTATGGGCCTCGGCGGCCGGCTGCATGCGCAACTACCTGATTCTGAAAGAGCGTTCGGCCGCCTTCCGAGCCGACCCGGAGGTCCGGGAAGCGCTGCGCGCCTCGCGCCTCGACGAACTGGCCCGGCCGACCGCGGCGGACGGGCTGCAGGCCCTGCTCGCCGACCGTACGGCCTTCGAGGACTTCGACGTGGAGGCGGCCGCCACACGCGGGATGGCTTTCGAACGGCTCGACCAGCTGGCGATGGACCATCTGCTCGGCGCCCGGGGCTGACCAGGCATACGTGCGTGGGGGGCCGACAGACTTCCACGCGCGCGCGTGGGGCCGGGCCGGCGGAATGGTGTGGTCCGCACCACGAGCCGCCATCCGCTTCCGTGCGCCGGTACCTTTGTGGCCGGGCGGCGGCGACTCTGGAGGGTATGTCTCTGCCGCCTGTGCCACCGGAACCGCCGGACGGAACCGAGCCGCCTCGGGGCGGTGGCTTCGGACCGCCGTACGAAGGTTACGGCCCGTCCCCGTGGGACGAGCCGGGCCAGGCATGGTCCGGGCAGTCACCTCGGCGCGGCCGAGGCTCGAAGTTCGCCCTCCTGGCCGTCCCGTTGGCCGCCGCAGCCGTCCTTGCCGTGGTCCTCATGGCCTCCGGGCATGACGTTTCCACCGACAAGAAGGGCCCGGAGAACGGCAGTACGGCCACGAGCCCCTCTCCCCGGCCCTCCTTCAGCCTCCCCACCGAACTCCCCAGCCGTCTGCCGTCGCGCCTGCCGACCGGATTCCCGTCGCGCCTGCCGACGGGGCTTCCGTCTGGCCTGCCGAGCGCACTGCCGAGCGACTTGAAGACGCTCCTGCCGTCCCTCTCGGACGAACTGCCCTGACGTCTCTCCTGAGGCTCGTCCGGCAACGATCTTCGAGGGGCGTCTCCGGGCTCTTCGGTCAACGAGGCTGTGCGGTTGGGGAGCACGCGACTCCCCTCAGAGGTCCGGGAACGGTGGCGTCCCGTCCATCGTCAGCAGCAGTTTCCGTGCTGGTTCGGCCTCTTCCGGTCGCATGGATGAGGCGAGCCCCTCGATGACCGGTCGTCCTGCGCGCACGGCTTCCCTGGCGGCCACCTCCCAGGCAGGCTGCTCATCGTAGGCAGGCCGTGCCCGGTACGACGGGCTGGGTGCCGGCTGCGAACCCACCGTCGGACTCGCCTTGATACGGCAGGCGCCGTGACCACATCGCGAACACGACCTAGAGCGACCACTATGCGATGGGGGGATCGTTCGGTAGGGATCCGGTGCACGGCGGCGGTGTACACGGTCGGGTTCCAGGAAGGGGCGGGAGCACACGGATACTTTCCGATGACGGGCGGGTTGAGTGCCTACAGCTACGCCCCGGTGCTCGTCCAACTGCTGTTCCATGCACTCCTGTTGTTGGATCCGCTGGTCGCAGCATTGATCGTCTCCGCCCGCCCCTGTGGGCCTTTGCTCGCTGCTGGGGTCATGCTCTCGGACATGCTCGGCAACTGGAGCGTCGCATGGAGCGCGGTCATGGCACATCCCATCACGTTTCTCCGTCCCGTAGGGCTCTTGCCGATCACGCTCTTCGGCATCTTCGTCCTGCTCACAGCCCTTCCGCTCCGCCGGGCGCTGGCGAAACGCTAGAGACCGAGAGCCTTGATCCGCATCGGCTCGGCACAGCGGCACCCGTCGTCGGCTCGGGGTACCCGGGGACAGAGCATGGGGGCATGGGTCTTCGGGGATTGAGGGGTAAGGCCTCCAGCGGTGCCCGTTGTTGGGTCCCTCACATGGCGGGTGGCAATATCGCTTTGAGCCCTCCCTGAGGGTGGTTTACATCGGGCACTGAGGGCTGTTTCGCGCTGGTCCCGGCACGCTGGGAGGGTCTTGTCCCCTGCGTGACAAAGGAATTCCCCTCGTGCGTCTTCGTCATTCCGTCGCAGCTGCCCTCGGAGCTCTGGCGCTCGTCGTCACCCTGCCCACATCCGCCAGCGCCGCCACTGGCGACTTCCTCTACAAGGTAGGCCCTGGCGTGCCGGCCGGCATCGCCGACCCGGAGAGCGGCCGATGCACCAATCTCTTCGGGGCAACTGAGCAGGACCCCGCATTTGCGCCCGAGAATTTCACCACGTCAACCGCAACGGTGTTCCTGGACTTCGACTGCAACGGCGACACCTTCTACGTCATGAACCCGGGAAAGAGGTTGGGTGACAGGCTGAAGCTTCGCTCAGTCGTCTTCAGCTGACCGCCCTGTCCCGCCCCGGTATGAGACCTGTTCAGCACCCGTACCGGGGCGGGTTTTACTGAACGGCCGTTGCCTTCCATCTCCAGGTGGTGGAAGGCGCGCAGGACAAGCCCCCGCGAGACTTTGTACCGGGCCATGACCTCATGCACGGACGGCAGCTCCTGCATATCCGGGTCGGAACGTGCCTGGTTCGGCCATCTCCTTGGCGATGGTCAGGAAGGTTCCGCGCGGCGGCGCAGCGGGCATGGCCGGTGTCCTCACTTCTCGTCCGCATGGACGAGTGCCCGGCGTCGCAGCCTCAGACCTGCGCCGCTACCGTCTCGCTCTCCTCACCCGCCGGGGTGGTGTCCGCCTCCTGCATGCCGGCCCCGGACTGCTGCAGCACGGTGTAGTACACCGTGCTGCCCTGCTTGGTCCGCTCGATGCGGCTCTTGGCCACCAGCCGCTCCAAGGTGTTGCGCACCGTGTTGATGTCACGGGCGCGCTCGGGGAAGGCCTTCTCCAGGCCGGTGACGACCTCGGCGGCTGTGCGCGGCTCGACGGGGTTCGTGGCCAGGACACGCAGCAGAAGATCACCCAGCGGGGGCTCTGCACCCTTGCCCGTCGTCTTCACGGTGGCGGCCTTCTTTGCCGCAGGCTTGGCCGCCCGCTCGGTGACCGTCGCCGTCGCGGTGGTCTTCTTGGCCGGGGCCTTCTTCGCGGCCTTCTTCTCAGTCTTCTTCGCAGTCTTCTTCGGCACGGTGGCGGAATGGGCCTCCTGCCGCGGCTCGGGGACGGAGTTTTCCTCCGGCCTGACGGGCGCGGGTGCGCCGCCCTCAGCCCGAGGCACGGCCGTGGTCTCGGGGTGGGCCGGCACCAACTCCATCTGCTCGGCCAGCCACTTCTCGTCCGCCCGGAGCCGCCCGAGAGTTTCCTTGAGCGTGGCGATCTGCCGCTCGATGTCTTTTTGCCGGCTGCGGTTGGATTCGAGGTCGGCTGCGTACTGGCGCTGGTACTTCTGCTGGATGGATGTGACGGCGGTGTCAGGCATGCGGTGCACGCTCCCTTGATCCCTGGTGTGTTGCGCGGATGCTACCTATCTCAGCCGCACACGGCTGATCTCCTGCCCGAACGCACCCGTACGAGAACTCACCACCACTGCCCACCGTCCCAGGCCCCCTTGAGCTGCTGCTCCTGAACGCCTTTGAATGATCCCGAGCTCATGAACGTTGGTTCAGGTGGGCAGCGTAGGTCGCCGAGCAAAGCCGAGGAGGAGCCATGACCAGCTCACGATGGGCCGAACACGCGGCCTGCCGGAGCACCGACCCCGACGAACTCTTCACTCCGGGCGCAGCACAGCACCAGGCGAAGACGGTGTGCACCGGATGCACGGTGCGCACCGAGTGCCTGGCCGAAGCACTCGATGAGCGCATCGAGTTCGGCATCTGGGGCGGCATGACCGAACGCGAACGCAGGGCCCTGCTGCGTCGCCGACCAGACGTTTCCTCCTGGCAGAGGGTCTTGAACGACGCACGCCAGGCGTTCGAGCAGTCCACCGCCAGTTGACAGCCCCGGTGAGCGCAAGCCGCCTGGCCCGTGCCCCGGCGGATCCCAGGTCCCGTCCCGGGGCGGCTTGAGCCGCTCACGCATTGACAGGCCGCCACACCCGCGCTCGGCGGCGGACGAGTGCACCCGCGGGTGACGGCCACTCGCCCGCACCGACGAGCGTGCGAACCGTGATGCCTTTTCGTATGTTTCCGGTGCCTGGTTCTGGCCTGCCGAAGTCGGCAAGCAGGGTCCGGCGGAGCTGTTCCGGCCGACAGGCACCCGACGGTGCCGCGCGTCCGTGTCCGGCATGCGGCCGGTCAGGGGAGAGTGGACTGGCGAGGGCGAATCAGCGTCGCTGTGGCCGTGCACGGCGACGTATCGCGTGACACGGTGATGGGGGCGCGGTCTGCACCCTCGGCGCCCGACTGGCGTATGCCTGCCGGTTGATGACCGTTGCTCTCTGGTGGGAGCCGTTCTCGCCGTGTAGCGTCGCTGCTGAGGTGTTCTGGTTCGCAGTGCCCGCCCGCGCTCTGGCGTGGGCGCTTTGCTGTGCGGTACGGGGTCAGGGCATCAGCTTCGGGTCCGCGCGGTGCGGGTCCGGTATCGACTGGAAGGCTCAGCATGGCCAGCGGAACCGTCAAGTGGTTCAACGCCGAAAAGGGTTTCGGCTTCATCTCTCAGGACGGCGGCGGGCCGGACGTCTTCGCGCACTACTCCAACATCAACGCCTCTGGTTTCCGCGAGCTCCAGGAGGGGCAGAAGGTGACGTTCGACGTCGGCCAGGGGCAGAAGGGCCCGCAGGCGGAGAACATCACCCCCGCCTGACCCGATCCGGCCGTTGTGTGGCTGCAGGTCCCGGGGACACCTCGGGGCCTGCTCCGTCTTCCGCCCCCATGGGCGCCCTGGCAGCGTCTGCTATCTGTGCACCAGCACTGCTGCGCCAAGCCACCGACGGCAACAACGCAACGCATCACATTCGGCCGGCATCCACGGCGAACAGGCCCGCCACGGCGTGGACCTCGCCCGGTACAGCAACGCCACTGTGCCCGGGAACCTGCAGTTGCTCGCCCAGGCCTTACAAGGCCAGGACGGCTCTCCGCTCTTGCGAGCCACAGACGAATTGGGTTCGCGAGGTGACGGAATCGCCGCGTCGAACGCGCCCGCCTCGGAAGGGCGCCCCTGTGCGTCGTCCTGTGGCAGTAGCGAGTCCGGCGTGAGTCTGTGCATGTCTCAGCCGGTCAGGAACCACAGCTGGGATGTGGTTGCGTGTCCGCCGGGCATCTCCCGTAGGGGAGCGACGTTGTCGTCGCCGTAGGTGGCAGTGACGGCGAGGTCCTCGTTGAGGTAGGGCACCAGGGCCCAGGCGTCACCGTTGACGGTGGGCCGCAGTCGCCACCACAAATCACCGTGCACAGCCACGGCCGGAGGAGGCCCTGTGCACGGCGGCAGGCAGGGAGGAGCGGACGTGGTTTCGGAGACCTCGTACACCGGCTTGAGCATGATCGGGCGCCCCGAAGGGCGTTCGGGCGTGGCTCAGCGCCGGATGAGCACGGTCACAACGCAAGCCCCGACGTCGCCCTAGTTGTCAGCGCCTGTCCTGCGACCATCAGTCACTGCGGTGGCAATCAACGCAACGAGGTGTCAGTCCAGCAGTCGGACTCTTTTCGTCGTTGCCTCAACACCCCGTCCGACGCAGACGAGGTTGGTGCCGTCTTGGCCCGGCGGCCGCTCGGGACACCTCAATGGTTCCCCGTGCCGACTGTCAGCAGTCCGTGACAAGCGATGTGGTGCCGGGGAGGCGCCTGTCACCGTACTCCGGAATGATCTTTACACCCGATTTGCACCTCTAGGCTTGCGGGCGGACACAAAGCACTGATCTGACCTGGGAGTTGAGAGTGGCGCACGACGTTGCCGCACTGACAGCGGAACTCACGGATATGGCTGCGGCCGATCACCAGTTGGCAGTCCGCGCGAACAGCGACGACCCCGCCGAGCAGCTGGCCTGGCGGCGACTGACCGCCCGGCACGGTGACCGGCTCAACGAGATCATGGACGAGTACGGCTGGCCGACGGCGGAACTGGTCGGCGAGGAGGCCGCACGCGCGGCATGGCTCATCGCTCAGCACGCCGACCGGCAGCTCGACGTTCAGCGTCGCGCCCTCCAGCTGATGCAGCAGGCGGTGTCGGCAGGCTCGGCCAGCCCGCGCGAGCTGGCCTTCCTGCGCGACCGCACGCTGGTCAATGAGGGCCGCAAGCAGGTCTACGGAACTCAGATCGCCGGCGTGAAGGACGGGGCGCCGGTCCCGTGGCCCTGTGAAGAGCCCGAGCGCATGGACGAACTCCGTGCGGAAGTCGGCATCGAGCCCTTCGACGAGTACGTCGCCCAGTTCTCCATGGCTTGACGCCCCCTTCCCGGCCGCGTCCGGTGGATCACTGCCCGGGCTCACCTGCCGCGGGCAATGATCCGCCGGACAGGCCCTAGCGTCGTGAGGGCCGCGGGAACAGGCACGGCAGAACCGGGTACGGCTTCAGCGTGTCAGAGTCCGTGTGGCGGCGTGCGGGGTGCCAAGTCGCCGACAAGACGGGCTGCGGCCAGTCAATGTCCGATGGCAGCTCGGACAGCATGCTCGGTGCCTTGCCGGATCCTGCCGCCGTCCCCTCCTGTTGGTGGTTGTGCCGCTTCACCGAACGGCGAGGTCACCAAAACACTCCGATAGGGTTAATAAATGAGTTAAAAATAGGGCTAATCCTGGTAGTGTTCCGCGCGGAGGTAAAGCGATATGGCATCCGAGGAAGAGCTGTTCGCGTCGGTCGACGCCCTGTTGGCTGAAGAACCGCAGCTCCCACCCCCGGCGGAGCGTGCCCGGCTCCGCGAGGCCGCCGGCATCACCCAGGCCCGCCTCGCGCAGGCACTGAAGACGACGACACAGACGGTGAAGAACTACGAGAACGGGCGCTCCGAGCCGAAGTCGCCGCGCCTCGAGGCGTACCAGCGGCTGCTGAACGGGTGGGCGGCGAAGTACCCCGCGCCCGGTACTGCCCCTGCCGCCGAGCCCCGCCCGGAGGCGGTTCCGGAGACGTTCACCAGTCCGGCCGCCCGCGAAGCCGAGACGCCTACCACCGGGCCGGTGGAAGCGCCCGGCGCCCAGACCGTTCAGACCGCCCAGCGCCCAGCCCCTGCGGCCGTGCGCCCGGCGACGTCGTCCCCGCGACCGGCGGTGAAGAAGGCGGCGAAGGCCGCCCTGGACCCGCGGTTCCCGCACGGTCCGCTCGCCGTACTGGACGGCGACGGCTCCGCGTACGGAGTCGACGGCATCGTGCTGGACTGCCCGGCGGCCACCGTGCCGGAGCTGGTGGAGTGGACCCTCAAGGAGTCCGGCCTCGGTGCGCCGAAGCTGCACCGCAACGGCAAGGACGCCGATCCGCTGATCGTGCTCACCGCCGCCGCCGCCGTGAAGCTCGGACTGCCGGAACGCCTGGAGGGCCATGAGCAGCGTCGCTCCCTACGCCTGCCGGAGGACCACCCCGTGGTCAAGCAGGTCGCCAAGGCCCGCTGGAAGCTGACGCAGCGCGGGTTCGGGCCGTGGGCACGGATCTACCGGCCCGCCCAGGCAGGGCAGCGGCAGTGCGTACAGCTCGCCGTCCTGTCCTGGGACGCCCTGGACACCCGCTCGTGGCCGGGCGTGGCGGAGATGGAGCCGGCCGACATCGCCCGTGTCCTCGGTGTCTACGCCCAGCGCGTCATCACCCCGCGCGGCTCCACCGCCGTGTCCGGGCTGGAGCTGATGACCACGCTGCGCCCGCCCACCCGCGCGGTGCAGGACCGCACGACCGGGAACTGGGTCTCCGGGCACACTCCCGGCTCGCTGGGCACGGAGCCGATGGACCCGGCGCCGCCGGAGGCCACCGCGGAGCACCCTGTGGTCGTCAACTCCGGCTGGACGGGCGGGTTCCTGGACGAGGAGGCGTACCAGTGGGTGCGCGACGTCGACCTGCTCACCGGCGACGAGGTGTCGCTTCCGTGGGCGGTCGGCCTGGACCTGAACACCGCATTCCTCGCGGCCGCGGCCCGGCTCACGGTGGGCCTGTCCGGCCCCGACCACTTCCATCACCCGCAGTTCAACCCGAAGATCCCCGGCTCCTGGCTGGTGGACCTGTCCCCCGTCGAACTGGACCCGCGTCTGCCGTCGCCGTTCACGCCCTCCGGACAGCGCCCGCAGGGTCCGGCCTGGTACCAGACGCACACGGTCGCCTACGCCCAGGAGCTCGGCTACAACGTCCGGCCCATCCAGGCCTATCTGCGCCGCGAGACCGGCGCGTACCTGGACCCGTGGCACGACCGGCTCCGGACGGCCTACGTCGACACGCTCGCGGATCTGGGCGTCCACAAGGACCTCACCGACACCGAGTTCCTCGCAGCGATGGAGCGGCACAAGCAGGCAGACCCGGGCCTGGTGGCCGTCCTCGCCGCCGTCAAGGCCACCGTCAAGGGCGGCGTGGGCAAGCTGCGCGAGCGCCCCCAGGGCCGCCACTACAAGGACGGTGACCGGTGGCCGGCGCTGGAGCGGCCGACGTGGCGCCCGGACATCCGCGCCGCGGTCATCTCCAAGGCGCGGGTCAACATGCACCGCAAGATGCTGAAGATGGCAGAGTTCACCGGCCTGTACCCGCTGGCCGTGCTGTCCGACTGCGTCGTCTACCCGAGCCCGGGCCGATCGGCGCTGGACTTCCTGCCCTACAGCGCCTCGGGCAAGCCGATCCCCGGCGCCTTCCGTCTCGGACCCACGCCGGGCCTGGCGAAGGTCGAAGGCGTCCAGGAGATGGCTTGGGCGGTCGACCTGATGGAGCAGGGACTCAATCCCGCCCGGCACATCAAGGGCGACGGCCACGACGCCCGGTTCGACGAAGGAGAGTGACCCGTGGGTGACATCGACGATGCCTTGGACCGGGCAGGTCAGGAGACCTTCACCAGGGAGCCTCCCAAGACCCTCAAAGGGCGGATCAACTACCTGCTGAAGCAGCTCAAGACAACGAAAGGCGTCGCCCGGGAGATCGGGGTCAGCCAGCGGTCGGTGGAGCGCTATCGCACCGGCGAGCGGAAACACCCGCCCAGGGCGATCAGCGACCGGATCGACGCTGCCGTACGGATCCGCTGGCAGCCGCAGGTACGCAAGCGGCGCCAGAAGCAGGCCGCCACCGCAACAGGCATCACCATCGAGACCCGCGCCCAGTTCGGCTACACCGCACCGATCGGCACCACCGACGACGGCCGCTTCCGACGGCTCACCGTCCACCTCCCCCCGGTCTACGCGCAGCGTCTGTTCGACGCCCGCGCCGCCGGAGCCGGCGACCAGCAGATGCGCGACATCGTGGCTGAAGGACTGCAGGAGGTGTATTTCAAGGACGGCGGCGTACGCGCCCAGGGCCTCGAAGTAAGCCTCAACAGCATCGACTATTTCGATGTTTCCTTCTAAAGGGGCTCCGAAAATGTCTGAAAGGTTGTCCCACTGGAAGCGGCAGTGGGTCCTGCATCACCGACGACGCCGAGATCCACGCACTCGACCGCGCCTCGACCGCGCTGTCCGTCGCAGCGGACCTCGCCAGCCCGATCCCCGGTTCCCACCCCGAACGGCGTGAGTACGCCGACGACATTGACGACATCGACGACGTCCGCGTCATCCACTCCGTCACTGCATTGCGCACCGTGGTCGTGGTCGCGTACCTGGAAGCATGTCAGGGAGCGGTCCGGTGCCCCTGCCGTCCAGACTGTGCACCTCCACCGAGGGACAGCTCCACAGGACCTCGGGCTTGCCGGTGGAGTGGCCCCTTGAGCGGGGTGACCCGACCGACGCGTCCCGGCAGACTGTTCGAGTGACCTTCCGATTGGTGCCCGGCACCGGGCTCGTCCTCCCCGCGAACGCAGGCGTCCTGCGATTCGGCATGACCGAGCATGCGGCGCAGTGGACGGCGTCGACCCTGGCGGACATCCGCACCGGCGGGTGGATGTGCGGAGTGCACTGGACCCTCTTCTTCGTCCACCGCGGCGTCCTGGTCACGGCCTATGCCTGCACGGCTTGTGCCGAGCAGGCCATGGGGCATCTGACCGTCGAGCGGACCGAGGGGGTCCCGGACCGGGCTGCCGACGTTCCGGTCGCCTTCGGCGACCTCGACCTCTTCGGCTACCCCATCCACGAACTGGCCGAGGTCCTCGACCCGTCGGACCGCAAGCTCCTGCTGTCCGCGGACGTCAGCCCTCAGAGCACGCAGTACCTGTCCGCCGTACGCCTCGACGTGTGTGAAGGCGACCGCCGCTAGAAGGCTACTCTCCGAGTACGTGAGCCACGACGCCGTCGGCCTGGCCGATCTGGTGGCTTGTGGCCAGGTGACCGCCGCGGAACTCGCCTCGACCGCCCAGCTGGCGTCCGACGTGGTGAATCCGCAGATCAACGCCGTCGTCGAGACCTGGCCCGCACAGGACACGCCGGCTCCGGGGAGTACGCCACTGGCGGGGGTGCCCTTCCTGATCAAGGACCTTGCGACAGAGCTTGCCACCGGCAAGAAGGGCTGGAGCACCGCGGAGGTCACCCCGCCGAAGGGCGTGGAACTGGACAAGGACGGCAAGCGCATCAGCGGCGCCCTCCGGGTCCTCGACGTGCGCGACGGCCGTGTCCTGACCGCCTGGGGGGGCGGGTGCCTTACCGTCTTCCGCCCGGCTCTGACAGCCGGGGGAGGCGGCAGAAGTCACTGATATCGATCTTGGCCGGCGCCACGAAACAACTCCCCGAGTCACCTCGAAATGGCTCCCCATGAAAGCGACCCGGCCAACAAGCTGCCCCAGACGCCGTGCCTCGGATGCCGCTGAGGCTGGATGTGTCGGACCCCGGCGCCGCATGCGGAAGGCGAGGCTGGAGTCGCCGGGCCCCCGCTTCGGAAGGCAGCGGGCCGGACGGACCGGGCCCTGGGCCTAGGCGCCGGCGGGGCGGACTTGTACAACCGGGCATCCACACCGCACTGTTGGCCGGTATTCGTCCAAACGGTCAGGAGTCCCGGCTTGTCCTCCCACACCCCCGCCCCCGCCCACGTCGTCGACCCCGCCGGCGGCTGCCCGCACGCCCTGAACGCCGGCCTGCGGGCCCGGGGGCCCGTTGCGGACATCGTCCTGCCCGGCGGGGTGCCCGCAGCGGTCGTCCTGGGACACGAAGCGCTCAAGGAGTTCCTCTCCCACCCCGACGTGGCCAAGGACGCCCGCCACTGCCCGGCCCTGAACGACGGCACGATCCCCGCGGACTGGCCGCTACGGGTCTTCGCCAACGCCCAGGGCATGCACACCGCCGACGGCGCCGACCACCGCCGGCTGCGCTCCCTCGTCGGCAACGCCTTCACCGCCCGCCAGGTGGAGCGGCTGCGGCCGCGCATCGAGGAGCTGACCGCCGGTCTCCTCGACGATCTCGGCCGGGCCGCCGCCGAGGACCCGGACGGCATCGCGGACCTGCGCACCCACTTCGCGCTCCCGCTTCCGCTGAGCGTCATCTGCGAGCTGCTCGGCGTGGACCCCGAGCACCGCGGCCGGCTGCACGACCTCTCCTACACGGTGATCATCGCCACCGACACCACCCCGGCGGAGGTGATGGCCGCCGTACGCGAGCTCGTCGAGCTGCTCGGCACGGTCGCGGCCGCCCGCAGGACCGCCCCCGGAGACGATCTGACCAGCGCCCTGATAGCCGCCCGCGAGGACGGCGGCGACCGGCTCAGCGAGGCCGAACTCATCGGCACGATGCGCCTGATGCTGGTCGCAGGCCACGAGACCACCCTCAACCTGATCAGCAACGCCGTACGGGCACTGTGCACCCACCGCGACCAGCTGGCGCTGGTCCTGGACGGCAAGGCCACCTGGGCCGACGTGGTCGACGAGACACTGCGCTGGGACGGCCCGGTCAGCTGGTTCCCCTTCCGCTACCCCACCCGCGACCTGGCCCTCGGCGGCACCGTGATCTCGCAGGGCACCCCGGTCCTCGCCGGCTACACCGCCGCCGGGCGCGACGAGGCCTTCCACGGCCCGGACGCCGACCGCTTCGACATCACCCGGCCCGGCGCGACCCGGCACCTCTCCTTCGGCCAGGGCGCGCACTACTGCGTGGGCGCCCCACTCGCCCGCCTCGAAGCCACCATCGCCCTGGAACGGCTCTTCACCCGCTTCCCGGACCTCGACCTCGCCGTCCCCGAGGCCGAACTGCCTCGCCAGCGCAGCTTCATCGGCAACAGCGTCGAAGCTCTCCCGGTCCGTCCGGTCCGTCCGGTTCGGCTCTGACTCGCGTTTTCCCGCCTCCTCTACCGGCCCGCTGCGGGCCGGGACCCACTCCTCGTGGTCTCCGGGCCGCACAGCTACTTCTCGGAGAGTGGGAGCGGGTCATCAGGGTGAGCCTGCGCCGGGGGAGTGTTCGAGCCACCGGAACCCACCCTTTGGGAACCACCAAGCGCCGGCAGCCGAGAGCTCGGGGCGGTTCAGCGAGTCGACGCTCTCGCGAAGGCCAAGGCCCAGGGGCGTTCCGGTGTGCGGCGGGAACAGCCGGTCCCGCCGACACTGTTGCACCAGCCAGGAGACCGGCGCCCCGCGGACGGGGAACACAGGAACCGACAGACCGTCCCGACGTGACCCGGGGCCCTCGGGTCCGCGGTGCGCCCGGTCGTCCGACACCCGAATACTGAGGGGCGACCGCTGATGCGCCCGCCGAGGACTCGGACCGAGGCCCTTTCACACAGGAGGACTGTTTCATGAATGACTTGCCCTTGACGCTCATGGCGGTACACGCCCACCCCGACGACGAGGCCACCGGAACAGGAGGTGTCCTCGCGCGGTACGCGGCGGAGGGCATGCGCACGGTCCTCGTGACGTGTACCGACGGCGGTTGCGGTGACGGACCGGGGGGTGTCAAGCCGGGCGACCCCGGGCACGATCCGGCGGCCGTCGCCCTGATGCGGCGTCGTGAACTCGAGGCAAGCTGCGAAGTCCTGAAGGTCGGTCATCTGGAGATGCTGGACTACGCCGACTCCGGGATGATGGGCTGGCCGGCCAATGACGCCCCCGGCTCCTTCTGGCAGACACCCGTGGAGGAGGGTGCTGCGCGACTCGCGGAACTCTTGCGACGCTACCAGCCCGATGTGGTCGTCACCTATGACGAGAACGGCTTCTATGGCCACCCCGACCACATCCAGGCCAACCGCATCACGATGGCGGCGCTGGCGATGACCGCGCTGACACCGAAGGTGTACTGGACGACGGCTCCCCGCTCGATGATGCAGCGGTTCGGCGAGGTCATGCGCGAGTTCGGTGCGGAGGGGCAGGAGCCGGATCCCGCTGAGGCCGCCGCGATGGCCGAGATCGGACTCCCCGACGAGGAGATCACCACCTGGGTGGACACCACCGCGTTCGGCGGCCAGAAGTTCGATGCCCTGGCCGCGCACGCCAGCCAGGGCGAGAACATCTTCTTCCTCGGGATGGGCCGGGAGAGGTTCACCGAGCTGATGGGCGTCGAGACCTTCGTACGTGTCCAGGACGCCACCGGAGCGGCCGTGCCCGAGAACGACCTGTTCGCCGGACTGCGCTGATCCGCCCGCCCGCCGGGATCAACCGGACGGGCCGGTGGCCGGTGTACACGCCGAGCTGCGGGCCGCCCCGCACGGCCCGTCCCGGTGTCACGTAGGCCGCTCGGGTCAGAAGGGCTTGGTGGGCAGGTACTTGCCGTCGAGGGTGATGACGGCGCGCTCACCGCCTTCGGGGTCGGCGACCTTCTTCACGTCGAGCCTGAAGTTGATCGCGGAGATGATGCCATCGCCGAACTCCTCGTGGACCAGGGCCTTGAGGGTGGTGCCGTAGACCTGGAGCATCTCGTAGAAGCGGTAGATGGTCGGGTCGGTGGGGATGCCGCCGGGGATCGAGCCGCGGGCGGGGATGGTCTGCAGCAGCATCACGGCGTCTTCATCGAGACCCAGCAGCTCGGCGACGGCCTTCGCGGATGCCTTGGGCAGGGCGTGCTGGCCGAGGACGGCGGCGGTGGTGAAAGCCACCGACAGGCCGGAGGTGTCGGCGATCTGCTGCCAGGAGAGGTTCTTGCGGGTCTTGGCCGCCACAGCCTGAGCGGCCAGGGCCTGGCGGGCGGCGGGGTCGAACTGGGCGTGCACCATGAGAGGGGCTCCTTTTTCCAGGGGTGCCCTTCCGCGTGGGAACAAGCGGAACGGCGGGTTCTTGGGGGTGGTTCGGGACGCCACGCTGCGCCGATCCGTGTCAGCGGCGCCGGGACAGGGGCGGGGGCGGACCTGGGTCAGGCCGCGAGAGCGGTGTCCGTGCCGGCGGCACCCAGTGCTTCGACGCTGCCGGTGGCGATGTCGAAGACCCAGCCGTGCAGGGTCACCTTCTTCTGCGCCAGTGCCCGGGCGACGGAGGGGTGGGTGGCCAGGTTCGTCAGTTGCGCGTACACGTTCTGACGGACCAGGGCCCCTACCGTCTGCGGGCCTGCCGCCGTGCCGGCAGCGCGGGCCAGGGCGGCGTCCGCGTGCCGCAGCCAGGCGGCGACCGCCGGCACGCCGATGAGGTCATGGCTTTCGGCCAGGGCGGTCATTGCGCCGCACGCGGAGTGTCCGCAGATGACGATGTCGGACACGCCCAGGACGGCGACGGCGTACTCGATGCTCGCCGCCACCCCGTTGGTGGCGGGGGTGTAGGCGGGGACGAGGTTGCCGGCGGTGCGGATGACGAAGAGCTCGCCCGGCTCGCCCTGGGTGATCAGCTCCGGTACGACGCGGGCGTCCGAGCAGCCGATGAACAACGTGTGCGGCGCGTGGTGTGCTGCCAGGCGGGCGAAGAGGTCCGCCTTGGCCGGGAAGACGTCCTGCTGGAAACGGGCGATGCCGTCAGCGAGGTCAGGCATGGGTCACTTCCTTCGGTGGCTGCCGGCCTCGATGGGCTGGCGAAATACACCTTGCATGACCTGCACCTATAGTGTCCAAGAGGGAATATCCATGAGTTCTATATACCTCATCTATAGTGTGCGCCATGGCCGCCCTGGAACTGCGTCACCTGCGCTACCTGCTCGCCGTGGCCGAACACGGCAACTTCACCCGCGCCGCCGAAGACCTGCACATCTCCCAGCCCACTCTGTCCCACCAGATCAAACAGCTGGAGCACACCCTGGGGGTGCAGCTGTTGGACCGCACCGGCCGCACCGTGCGGCTCACCGACGCAGGCGAGGTCTACACCGACCATGCCCGGCGCGCGCTGCGCGACCTGGCCGCCGCCGAACGCGCTGTCCACGACGTCCACGACCTGTCCCGCGGCCACCTGCGACTCGCGGTCACCCCTACTTTCACCGCCTACCTCATCGGCCCTCTGGTCGCAGAGCTCCACACCCGCCACCCCGGTATCGGCCTGACCCTGGTGGAGATGGCCCAGGACCGGATCGAAGCGGGGCTGCTCGGCGATGACATCGACCTCGGGATCGCCTTCGCCGGCCCCCACCTGCCCGGTATCACCGCCACACCGCTGTTCACCGAGACCCTCAGCCTCGTCACTGCCGGCCGGCACCCTCGTGCGTCGCCCGAGCTCCTACCCGTCCGGGCCTTGGCCGAGCAACAACTGGCGCTGCTCAGCGGCGACTTCGCCACCCGCAGCCACATCGACGCCTACCTCGCCGACCACCACATCGCCCCCCGCATCGTGGTCGAGGCCAACTCCATCCAGGCCCTCACCGAAATTGTCCGACGCACCGGCCTGGCCACCGTCCTGCCCGACGCGATCACCCACGACCACCCCCACCTCACCCCCGTCGCGCTGGAACCACCCCTGCCGGCCCGCACCGTCACCCTCCTACAGCGCGAAGGCGCCTACCGCAGCACCGCCTCACGCGCCTTCGCCCAGCTCACGCACGACCTCGTCGACACCCGTGGATACGCTCCGCCCCGATGACCGGCGGTCCTGCGGATCACCAACTGCCGTCGCGACCGATGAACACACCCTGCTGCTGGACGTGGACGTGGACGTGGACGTGGACGTGGACGTGGACGTGGACGTGGACGTGGACGTGGACGTGGACGTGGACGAAGCCACCTCCTTGCCGGGCAAAGCACTGGTTCACCGCACGGCCGTCGACGCACCAAAGACAAGCAGCGGACCCACCCCCGTGTCGGGCCTGCGTGCTTTCACGGATGCCCCCGCCGATCCGGCCGGGCCAGCATGACGGAGGACACGAACTGAGTAAGGGCGGGCTTGGGGGCAGCGTCGGTGTGCCCAGCGTCCGGTGCCGCCGCCACCACGAGCGCGCCGCTTCCGCTGTGAAGGGACAGGTCGCGACTCCAGCATTCCCGCCCACGCCACAAGACGCTGGAAGGAATCTATGCGTTCCCGATCACTCCTCCGTTTCCGGCTCGGTCTGCCCGTCGGCCGGACGCTGTGCGCGGCGCTGTTGTCCGTCGTGGCAGCGCTGGGCACCGGACTTGCGACCCCGACCCCGAGCAGCGCTGCCGCCGATGATGTGGTCGGCAGCCGCTGGATCGGCCTGGGCTACAACCAGAATCCCCAGCCGCCGAACGGCACGACCTGGAGCACCGCCGACTGGAACCGGATGGTCTCCCGCACCGACTTCATGAAACCGGGCCTGGTCCGGGTCATGTTCAACCTGCCCTGGTTCTGGAGCGGTACGGACGCGGGCGGCAGCTACGACTTCACCAGTGCCTCCTATCTGAACGCCGAGAAGGTGATCAAGCACTACGTCGACGAGGGCGTACCTGTCGTCAGCGGACTCTTCGGCATAGACGACCTGACCTACACCGCCGCGAACACGGCCACCATCCAGGCGACGTTGATCAAGCATCTGCAGACCGACGGCGCCGCGCCCGCGTACTGGGTCGGCGTCAACGAGCCCAACGTCTCCACCGGCCCGAAGTCGTACTCGTACGCCGACTGGGAAACCGCGACGACCAACCTCGCGTCGGCCTTCGCCACCGCCGGGGTGGACACCGCCCGGACGGTCATCTCCGGCGCCGACACCGCCGAGGCCGGCATCAGCTCCTACGGTGGCGACCTCGACCACCAGACCGCACCCGGATGCAATGCGGGATGCGACTCCGGCCTCGTCTGGAAGCTGGCCTCACTCAACACGTTCACCGCGCAGGTCTACGCGGCCGGCGCCACCGACAACGCAGTCACCTTCCAGACCTCGTCGGACGGCACTACGTGGAAGAAACTGGCAGTCGCGCCGCCGACGCCGGCCGCCATGGTCACGGGCAAGAACGGGGGCGGCATGTGGAGCTACACCTACACCGCCTCCGGCATCACCGGCAGCAAGTACCTGCGCCTGTCGGTGGCCTCCTCGCCTCTTGAGCACACGGTCGGATCGATGCACCTCGCCAACGACAGCACGTCTGTCGACGACTCGCTCTACGATCTGACGCGGACACAGACCGCCCTGGACACCGGCACCTGGAACGGCAACGGTTCCTGGTGGCTGCGCTCCGCGCGCAGCGGCCTGCTGGGGGCCGGCGAGGCGCACTTCTACAGCCAGGAGCTGTACGGCGCAGCCCCCGAGTACGCCGAGCCCGTGATGAGCGAGGCGGTGTCCCAACTCCGGTCGGCGGCACCGGGCCGTGAGGTGCTGCTGGGGGAGACGGGCATGAAGGCCGCCCAGTACCCGGACGGCAGCAAGGACTATCGCTTCGCGCTCGACACGACTCAGCCGCTGCGCATGGCGGATCTGGCCGTTCAGGAGGCTCGCAGCGGCGTCGACGGCGCGGCAGCCTGGTGTCTCGACGGCTATGCCTCGTCCACGTTCTGCGGGATGTGGGGCAGGGGCAGCGACGACCCCGGCAAGGTGTCGGCCCACTCCACGGCGCTGCGTCCGTGGTTCTACACCTGGAGCCTGCTGACCCGGTACCTGCCCACGGGTTCCGTCATCCACGCGCCGGCAGAGCCGACGGGCGTG
The DNA here is from genome assembly GCF_042958635.1 of Streptomyces sp. NPDC007971. Classification (NCBI taxonomy): domain Bacteria; kingdom Bacillati; phylum Actinomycetota; class Actinomycetes; order Kitasatosporales; family Streptomycetaceae; genus Streptomyces; species Streptomyces sp. NPDC007971. Next base: position 136,958 of record NZ_JBIBJK010000015.1, on the reverse strand, counting down.
CGGGTGCTGGCCGCGCAACTTCCCGGCGGCGGGTGGACGTTCGCCCTCGTCAACCGCACGTCCGTCGCGCAGACGGTCAGGCTGAGCGAGCCGACCGGGGCGATCACCCTGAACAAGTACCTCTACACGGACGGTGCCACCCCGAGCACCGACGCCAACGGCTTCCCCACGAAGGTCGGTACGTTGACGGCGAACTTCACCGACGGACATGCCCTGACCGTGGGTCCCGACTCCGTCCTGGTCTTCACCACCGCGTCGTGAGCAGGCGACCGACCGCCGGCGCCTGAGCCTCTGCGGGTGTCGGCAACGCGGCTCGCACGTTGCCGGCACCCCGTTCCCGGACCCGCGGGCGATGCTGCCGGGGCCGGCCGGAGGGGCGCAGGGGGCTACGCGGCCGACATGCGCAGGGCTGTGTGTCCCCGTGCGTGTTGCACCGAGGTGCGGACCAAGAGGCGGCAGAGCGAAGCCCCGGGCCTGTGGGCCCGGGGCTCGTGCTCAGAGCTCTGCGCGATCCCGTACAACCTTGGTCAGCGCGGAGGCCGACTCGCGGCCGGCCGCGTGTTTCGGGTGGGCTCAGGAGGTCGGGGCGACGAGCATGTGTTCCGTTCCCAGCTGGTTGGCGAGGGTGTCGGTGTACATGGTGGTCTCGCCGTCGGACCAGCGGATGACCAGGTCGTCGGTACGTCCGTTGCCGGTGAAGTTGCCGGTCGTCAGGGCCGCATCGTGCGTCCAGCGCTCGTTGCGGTCCAGGATGCGCTGCTCGCCGCCGAGCCCCGAAGTCGACGTACCGACGTAGTTGTCGAGTTCACCGTCGGTCCAGCGCACCAGGAGGTCCCATTTCTGGTTGCCGGAGAACTCACCGGCCGTCAGGAGTGTGGCGTCCCGCCAGGTGTCGTTCTTCGGTTTCAGCTGGTGCTCCTGGCCGAAGGCGCCGGCGCTGACGTTCGTGTAGAGGGTCAGCTCACCGTCGACCCAGCGCACGATGAGGTCGGTGACGTACTTCGAAGCGCCGAAGCGGCCCGCGGCGATCTGGGTCGCGTTCTTCCAGGTGTCGTTGTGTTTGATCATCTGGGTGCCGGCCCAGTTCAGTCCCTTGGAGCCGACGTCCCCGTACAGCGTCACCTCGCCGTCGACCCAGCGGACCAGCAAGTCGAACTGGTTGGATCCGGTGAAGTCGCCCGCCGTGATGGTCTTGGCGTTCGTCCACGTGGAGTTCTTGGGCAGCAACTGCCGCTCGGGATCGTAGCCGCCGCGTCCGTTGCCGGGGTAGAGCGTGACCTCGCCGTCGGACCAGACCACGATCATGTCGCTGTGGCCGGTCTGGCGGAAGTCGCCCGAGGCCATCAGCTTGGCGTTCTGCCAGGTGGTCGCCGCGCCGGGAAGCCAGGGGTCCCCGGACGGCTGGTACGGGGGCTTGTTGTCCTCCACCTTCCGATGCGCGGCGGCGTCGGCGAACAGGTCCTGGGCGTCCTTGCCGTAGACCGGCGAGTACGTCACCCAGTCGTCGTTGGCGTCGTTGCCGCCACCGTGGTAGCCGCCGGTGTTGCCGATGACCTTGCCGGTGCCGTTGGTGCTGTTGTAGTCCTCGATCCACGGGCCGCCCGAGACGCCACCGTAGAAGCCGGTGCAGGTCATGCGCATCTGCCGGAAGCCCGGCAGCTGGGAGGTGCTGACGGGGCAGCGGACCGGCACATGGTCGGGGTTGACACTGACGTCGTCGGGATAGCCGATGACGGTGACCTTGTGGTTGTAGCTGCTGGACGGCGTGAAGGTCAAGGCCCCCGTGACGTCCTCCACCTCGCCCCGGGTGTTGGGGTCGACCTGCGCGAAGGCCAGGTCCAAGTCGGAGGTCGGCTTCTTGGTGTTCGCCTCGTAGCGCGGGTCTATGTACAGGCGGGACACCGGGTAGACGCCGAACGGCTGCTCGACGGCGGCCCTGCCGATGCGGTACTGCGGAACGAAGATGCGGTGGGTGGCCCTCTCCAGGCCGCGGCCGCAGTGTCCGGCGGTCAGCACGATGTCGTGGGCGGCCGTGTGCACGACGCTGCCCGTGCAGTACGTCTTCGGGCCGCCGAGCGGCTTGCCGTCGAAGAAGAACGTGCCCACCGTCGGGTGTCCGAGGAAGTGCTCCGGGGCCGGGGTGCCCGACGGCGGCGGCTGGTGCGCGACGGCGGGACCCGCAGCGATGCCGTGCTTCGCTCCGGCCGAAGGAGCGGGGGGCGGCGGGGAGTCGATCGGAACCGCGTTGTCCATGCGGTCCGCCGTCCAGAACTTCTCCTCCTCGCCCAGGCTCGGCGCGTCCGAGGGGGCGGGGGAGGAGGCCGGCCCGGCGGACCGCGTCGAGGGCGCCGAGGGTGAGGCGGAGCCGGGCGGCTCGACGGCCCCCGCGGCCGTCGAAGGCGCCGAGGGCGCAGGCGACTTCGGCGAGACCTGGTGTCCGGTGTGGGGAGCCCCCGGGGATACGGAGGTCGTCGGTTCGGCGGAGAGCGCTGCTACCGGACGGCCCGTCGCGGCCGATGCTGTTCCGGCGCCGAGAACGCCCACGCCCAGTACCAGGCCAAGAGCTGGAATCCATCTGTGTCTGGAACGCAAGAAGGTGCCTTTCCGTCTTGCAATGGGCCGACGGCGAGCGAGCACCGCACTTCCCACAATCGCATGTGTGTTCGATTATGTAGTGTACTGCCGAGTAATAACTGGCAGGTCGTCAACACAAGAGATGGGCGAGGCGATGGACCGACTTCGCAGGACCGCGTGGGCGGCACTTCCCCTCCTGCTGCCCTTTCTGGCAGCCGGGTCGGCCTCGGCCTCCCCGCTCGACTCGTCTCTCCCGCTCGGAAGCGTCCGGTCGGTGCATCCCGGCGACTCACTGACGGTCAATGCCAGGAGCGGTGAGGCCCGTTACGCCGAAACCATCACCTCGTCCGCGTTCATCAGGGCCGGGAAACTGCGCATGATGGATCCGCTGCTGACCACCACGGTCACCGTCGCCTGCGACACCCGGCCCGGCACCTACCCGGTCCTGCTGCACGGCGCCGGAGACGTGGGCCCGGAGGAGCATCCGTTCCGTTGGGCACGGGTACGCGTGGAATCCGTCGACGAGGCGGCACGCCGCGTCTGCCGGGACAAGGTCGGGCAACTGCCCCAGCCCAGCCTGGAGGAACGCTGGGCTCCGGACGCCACCTGGCCCCAGTCGGAATGGGACGTGCGGACCTTCCGGGCCGGCAGCCGCATCACGATCACCGACAACTATGACGAGGGATCGGACGGAGACATCACGCTCACCTCCCGCGCGTTCACCGACCGCCCCGTCCTGCGCGGCGCCAAAGCCGTCCTGACCGCCACCACCACCCTCAGGTGCGACTCCGCACCCGGCGTCTACGTCGTCCACCGGCATGACACCGACGAGGCCGGTCCCGGCAAACCATGGGCCCGTCTGCGCATCGCCCCTGCCGCACCCGGAAAGAACTGCTCCGCTCAGCAAGCTGCACAGCACTCGACCGGGACATCCCGCACCAGCACCGTGGCCTGGGCCGCGGGCGGCGTACTCCTCGCCGCCGCACTCGGCGCCGCACTCTTTCTGCGAGCCCGCTCCCGTCGCACCACGTCCGCCTGAGCGCGCCTCGCCGCTCGTTGTCCGGCTTGGATCGCCCCGTGCGGGTGCCCCCAAGACTCACCCGACGCGGAGACATGGCGCATCTGACCGGGGAGGACACTCCAGCAGCAACTCGGGAGGGCATACGCGCCGCGCGTACCGCCACAGGAGTGCGCATGGGGGGCGAGCGGCGTACACGCGCGGCCCGGGACCGGGCACCGGACTACGGCGTCATCCGGTGTCAGTTGCGCGGCCTTCACCCAGGACGGTGTCGGAACGGACCGGGCGGATCGAGGAGGCTGCCGACGAATTCCAGCACCCTGACCATCGCCCGGCCGATCGGACCGAGGAACTCGTCGACGCCTGCCGACGAGCGGCCGTACCCATGGCCGCCGGATCTGAACCGGCTACGCGCCGGTCACCGCCGTACTGTCGCAAGCGCCGTCGCCGGATCGGGGTCGGCGCCACCCGCCGGCACCCAGCGTCCTCCCTCCTCGCGGTAGGGCCACCAGCGGCCGTCCCGGCCGAGGCGCAACTGAAGCCGCTCCTCCGGGACCGTCCACCGGTTGGGCGGCCGGCTCGAACGACGGCCGCTCCGTCGTCTCCCAGGCCGCTTCCAGGGCTGCACGTGCGCGTCCGAGAGCCGTCCCCTCCGGCTGCCATTCCTCGTCGAGCACGGCCAGGGCCGCCGCGCCTCCGACGCGCCAGGTACGGATGGCCGTCGCCAGACCGTCGTGGCCGCGCCCCGAGCCCCCCGCCAGTCGGTCGGTCACGACACCCGGTGCTGCCCCGGAGCAGCCCAGCCGTACGGCATCCTGAGGGGCTGCCAACTCCATGAGTATGTCGTCGCCTCCATGTCCGCTCAGGCCGAGCACACGTCCCAGCATCCGGTGAGCCTCCGCCGCCGTCCGCCCCGCCAGATACTCCAGTGCCGTCGGGTCGACCCCGGGTGCCCTTTCCGCCTCGGTGTCGAAGGACGGCGGCCTGCCGGGGGCCTCTGGCAGGCCGGACGGTGCGGGCAGCGGGGGCAGGATGTCCGCGGCCGCCCAGATCTCCGCGGCGTCCACACCCTCGGCCTCGGCCTGCACGGGCTCGTCCGGCGACGGGGTGCTCCGCACATACAACTCCCCGAGGACCGCGTCCTTGGCCCTGCCGCGCATCAGGGGCAGCGCGAACGGGTCCGCGTCCAGCAGACGCGCCACCTGATGGCAAAGGGCGGCGGTGTGCCCGCAGTGGTCCCACGTGCCGCAGTCGCACGCGGGATCCAGATCGCCCGTACCCTCCAACAGGTCGATTCCTGAGACCGCCGCGTCCTCGATGAGAGGGGAGGGCAGCTCCCCGTCGAGGAGCGCGGCCAGGTGCCCCGCCTGATCGATGGCCAGGTCCGGAAACCGGACCCACTGCTCCTCCGAGAGCTCGGGCACGAGGGACGTCGGCCCGGTACGCCCCGCCCTTCGGATCCCGGACGACAGCGGTGACCGGGCCCGGTCGTACGGTCACCGCGCCCACTGCGCCCGCGCGCGCGAGACGGCGTCCGGCCTTCACCACGGCAGCTTCCAGCGCCGCGTCCTCCAGCGAGGCCAGCCCTCTCCTTCGGGGTGATGCGTGTGTTCCGGGACGAGGACGGCCTGGCCGCGCGGACTCTGGCCGACCGACCGTTGGGCGTGGTGCTGCGCCCCGACCATTCCCTGACGGGTCACTGCGTCTTGTCCTGGGCGGATCTCGCGGACCAGAAGCTTCTATGGTTCCCGAGCAGTCGCAATCCGAATTTTTCCGAGGGTGTCCTGGGACACCTGGCCGAACGGGGCTGGACGCCCCGTCTGCGGACGACGGCCACAATCACGCCCTGTACTGCCGCCACCTGCGGAGCAGCCGGAACCTGGTCGCGCTGCGGCCCCAGGACACCGTCGGCGCCGAGGCGGGAATGGCCTGGCGTCCGCTCCCGCCCGACGCACCGCACGAACGCTTCGTCCTGGCCGCACCGGCCGACAGCCCGTGGGCGGCTCTGCTCGGCACGCAGCCTGACCGGTCCTGAGTACCGCAGGCCTCAGCGCACGACCGTTCGCGCTATCGTCGCTTGGCCGCCGACCCGGATTCGGTGCTCCACGCCGTCGTGGTGAACGGTTGCTGTGATGGTCGACGGGCAGCCGAGGTGGTCGCCCATGTCGACGATGAGGCGGTCCGTACCGGATCCGGCCGCGTGCGCGGCCAGGCAGGCCGTGCTGTTGGCGTTGGCGATGTCCTCGGGGACTCCGATCGACGGCGCGAACATCCGGGCTGCCGCACGGCCGTGCCGGTCCGGGAGCGAGTAGGCGTAGCAGCCCAGCAGACCGTGGCGGTCGCAGGCTGCGCGCAGCTGGGTGAAGTCCGGGGTGAGTTCGGCCAGCACGGCGCGGGACCGGACGGGCAGCAGAAGCCTCGGCCGCCCGTTCGACGCCACGCAGGCGTCCCCGGCGACTGCGTCCTCGGGCAGTCCGAGGCCGTGTGCGATCGCCTCCAGTTCGGGCCCTTGGGCGTCACTCAGGCTGACCGGGCCTGGATCGAACGATGCTGTCAGGCTGTCACCGTTTCGGGTGGCCCGGCCGTCGAAGCTGCGGTGGGTCGTCCGCAGGACGGCGCGGTAGTCGTCGCCGCCTTCACGTTCGGCGAGCAGCGCGAGGGCGGCGACGGTGCCGTGGCCACAGGCGGGCAGTTCGCCTGCGGCGGTGAAGAACCGGAGGGTGTACGACGGATGGGCGCGCTCGGTTCCGGTCGCGCGGAGGAAGACGGCGTGCGACGTTCCCAACTCCGCGGGAACACGGCATCGTTCCTCGTCGGCCAACGGCGCGTCGTCCAGAACGGCGGTCGCGCTGCCACCCCTGCGCTGTCGCTGACACGCGTCGACGATCGCTACCTCGGGCATGGCACCGGGCCGGTGGTCAGCAGCATCGTCAGGTCGAGTGCGGGCGCGCTGTGTGTCAACGCTCCGACCGAGATGAGGTCGACGCCCGTTTCGGCGATGGCGCGGACACTGTCCAGGCGGACGGTACCCGAGGCCTCCAGCAGGATCCGGGGAGCGTCGGCCCGCCCGGCCCGGATCTTCACCACCTGCTCGATGTCGGCCAACGGCATGTTGTCGAGCATGATCCAGCGGGCCCCGGCATCGAGCGCCTCAGCAGCTTCTGCCACGGTCTGCACTTCGACATCGACCTCCACCGTCTGCCCGGTACGCGCCATCCCGCGGCGGACCGCCTCGATCGCTGCGGTCACCCCGCCCGCCGCGGCGATGTGGTTCTCCTTGAGCAGGACCATCGCCGCTAGGTCGAGCCGGTGGTTGCGGCCACCGCCGACGGTCACCGCGTACTTGTCGAGGGCACGCAGGCCCGGTGCCGTCTTGCGGGTGTCCAGAATGCGGGCCTTGGTCGCGGCCACGGCCTGGACGTAGCGGTCGGTCAGTGTCGCGATGCCGCACAGGCGCTGCAGGAAGTTCAGCGCCGTGCGCTCGCCGGTGATCAGGCTGCGCGCCGGACCGGACAGGCGCAACAGGACGTCGCCGTCGGTCAGCCGGGAGCCGTCGGCGACGCTCGCCTCGATCTCGACCTCGGGATCGACCTGCGCGAAGACCTCGGCGACCGCGGGGAGGCCGGCGGCAATGCCGCGCTGCCGGGTGCGGACTTCGGCCGTGGCCGCCAGGTCTTCGGGAACACTCCACGCGGTGGTGATGTCGTTCCCCGAGGCGTCCTCGGCCAGGGCGACGGCGACGGCGGTTCGTCCCGCAGCCGAGGGAAACCGTGTCGTGGTCATCTGGTCTCCATCTCCGAGTGGGCGTTGAGCCTGGCGGTCACCACCACTGACTCAGCTGCAGCGCAGGTAGTGCTCCCAGGCGGTGATCGTGCGATTCCGCAGCGCACGGGTGCGGGGCGACGCGGGTGGGTGGTTGCCGCGACGGTCCCCTTCGTTTCGTTTTCCGAAGCGATCCCCGATGGTAGCGTTTCGGAATCCGAAGCATCAACCTTGGAAGCTGGACTCCACGCCATGCCAACCCCAAGACCCGGCAAGCCAGTTCGTGGTTCGACCACCGGTCGCCCCCTCATGGCCGCACTCGACCTGTTCGGACGGCGGTGGAGCCTGCGCATCCTTTGGGAGCTGCGCGGGGGCCCCCTTGGGTTCCGCCCCCTGCAGAAGCAGTGCGACGACATGTCCTCCAGCGTGATGCGGCAGCGCCTGACCGAACTGCTGGATGCCCACGTGGTTCACCAACTACCCGACAGCCGGTACGAGCTCACTCCGCTGGGGCGGGATGCCTGCCTCGCACTCGGCCCCCTCGTCCAGTGGTCGGAGCGCTGGGCGGCGATGCTCGACCCGCAACCGGCGCACCGCAACAGCGAGCGGCCCGCCGACGGCACCTCGCATCCCGACACCGTGGGCGACGGGATGCCCGAGAGGGGTTCTGCCGGCTGATGCCCGCGCGGCCTGGGTTGACGGCGCGCTCGGAACCTCCGCCGGCACCTAGGTCCTCGCCAGGCTGGGTGAGGTGATAGGCGTCGCCGTGCAGAGTGGGACGCGGGCGCCGGTCAGCTCGCCCAGCCGGGTGCTGAGCACGCTCGATGACATGCGTTCACAACGGCGCTGCAACTCCCGGAAGCCTGCAGGGGTTTGGCTCAGTTCCCACTGGGTGCGCAGCGTCCAGCGCCGCCCGGGCAGATCGAGTGCAGCCATGACCGGGCGCCCTGAATCGGACCCTCGTACCGGTGATCCCGGCCGAGGCGTTCTGGTTTCCATGCCTACTCGTTGCGCTTCGGGTTTCGAAGCATCATAGTGATTCGAAAACCGAAGCAGGAGGTGCCCGTGCCGCGCATCGAACCGCTCACCCCGCCATATCCCGCGCCCATCGACCAGGCACTGCGCCGATGGATGCCTCCCGACGTGACACACGAGCCGCTCACACTGTGCCGGGTACTGCACCGCAACCCGGAACTGGCCTCACGCATGTTCGCCCTGGGGACCGGCCTGCTGGGCCACGGACTTCTTCCCGCCGTCGACCGCGAGATCATCATCGCCCGAGTAACCGCACGCACCGGCTGCGCCTACGAATGGGGGGCACACGCCGCGACCCTCGCCCAGCAGGCCGGACTGAGCCAGTAACGGCTCCAGGCCGCCACCGACATCGACGTCGCAGCCAACACCGCGTGGCCGCCTGGTCATGCGGCACTGCTCAACGCCGTCGACGAACTGCACGACACAGCGCAACTCTCACAACCCGCTCGGGATTCCCTGGGCGTCCACTACGAAGACGCCCAACTCCTGGAGTTCCTCGTGCTGGCCGGCTGGTACCGAACCATCAGCTACCTGGCCAACGGGCTCCTCCTGGAGGAAGAGCCCTGGAGCACCCCGTTCCCGGCGCAGTGAGCCCTTTCCAGCTTCACGCTGAGCCGGCCAGATGTAGAGCGAGGACGGCTTGGGCGGGACATCGTTCACGACTTCATCCAGGCAGGGATGCCTGGTGAACTGAGCGATTGGTACGAGTTGTAGGCAGGGCTCCATCGCCAACTGAGACATCGTCCTATCTCAACAGCACACCACAATCAGCCAGTCCCTTGCGGGCCGCCCTCTGAAATGCCCGGTGATCCGTCGCCAAGGCCGATCAATCTGAGTGTCGACTCGAAGCCTGGCACGCTTGTCCGAACACAGGAGGTTTCCATGGCCAAGGGCTACTGGGTCAGCGTCTACCGCACCATTTCCGACCCCGAGAAGCTAGCCGCCTACAACAAGCTGGCCGGTCCGGCCGTCCAGGCCGGGGGCGGGCGGACGCTCGCCCGCGGCGGTCGGGTCGTCGCCCACGACGCCGGAATCGCCGAGCGCACCGTCCTGGTCGAGTTCGACACCTTTGAACAGGCGGTCGCGGCACACGAGAGCGCCGCATACCAGGAGGCGCTGGTCGTCCTTTCCGACGCCGTCGAGCGCGACTTCCGCATCATCGAAGGCGTCGACTGACCGGCGCACTGACGTCCAGGCCGGCCTGGCGGCCCCGCTGGCCTCGTCGGCAGAACTCACGCTCGCCCGAAGCGAACCGCGAACCGGTCCTCATACGACAGATCGATCCAGCGAGCAAACGGATCTGATGACCAGCGGCACGTCCAGCATCCATCTGCTGTGTGACCCGTCGGGGCTACTTTTATGAAAGGCCCGTGACCAGCAGGAATGCCGGTCGCGGGCCTTTTTTGCGATCTCCAGTGTGCACGCGAGTGCGCACGAGTGCCCGAGAAAACCTGAATCACTCCTGTCCAACATTGCGGGACAAGCCTTACCCGTCCGAGGCGAACCCCTCGGACGGGGTAGAACAGGTCGCAGACTCCGTCGGTCTCAGTCTGCAGGGACCCGGTAGCCGGCTCTCTCGTTGGACGACGCACGCCGGAAGGCAGGACATCAGGCTGAGCAGGGAGGCCAGGGCTACAACCGCGCGCACGTTGACGGCGCGTTGGGGTACTTGTGCGCCCGCGGCGACCACGCGGGCGCCGCGCCATCATGCGGGCTGGGTGGTGATGGTGCACAGGCGCTTGGTGGCCCGGGTCAGGGCCACGTACAGGTCCCTCTCCCCGCCGGGGCGGGCCGTGATGATCTCCTCGGGGTTCAGGACGACGACCCCGTCGAACTCGAGGCCACGTGCTTCGGACGCGGGCACGATGCGTGCGTGGTCGGCGATGCCGTGAGCCGTCAACTGGCTCACCCGGTTGTCCGCGCAGATCACTCCCAGGAGTTCGTCCGGCTGCGCGGTGCTCTGGGCGCGCAGTTCCTCCACGACGGCGGTGACCAACCCGTCCCCATGTGTGGTCACGGTGCGCGGGCTCTCACCGCTGCGCAGTGACCGTGTGGGCCGCTGGTCCGGAGCGATCCGCGCGAGCAGGTCCCGGACGCTCTCCAGGATCTCCTGCGTGGTGCGGTAACTGACCGTCAGGTCGTGCAGCCTGAACCGCGTCCCGACATGCGGGCTCAGGGCTTCCTTCCAGTCGCGTGCCGTCGTGGCCGGGCCCGACTGGGCGAAGTCACCCACCAGCGTCATCGCCCTCGCCGGGCAGCGGCGGACGATCATCCGCCACTGCATAGCGGTCAGTTCCTGCGCCTCGTCGACGACGACGTGCCCGTACGTGCGCTCGGGTGGGCCGTCGACCAGGCTCGCCGCTTCGTCCAGCAACGGCACGTCCGCATCGGTCCACGGGGCGTCCGGGGCACGCAGGAGAAGGGACTGCTCCTGCGGGGTCAGGGTCGGCAGGCGCTCGGCCAGGGTGTCGGCATCCGTCAGCAGTGCCTTCACGAGGTTGCCGGGTGCCAGCCGCGGCCACAGCGCCTCGACCGCCCGGTCGACACCGGCGTCGTCGAGGAGATCGGCCCCGATGGCATCCAGGTCCAACTCGTGGACCGGACCCGGGTCGGCGGCGCCCTCGGCACGGCGCTGGGCGACCCCCGTGAACCGGTCGAAGTTCAGGCCCGTCATCTTCTCGGCATCGGCGTCGATCTGCTCCAGGAGGTCGCCCATGTCCCGTTGCATCGCGTCGGTGACGGCGTCGACCAGGAGTTCCTTGAACGCCTGGCGCGCGGGGTTGTGGCCGGATGCGGCCGCCAGGGCGGCGGCGCGTGCAGTGGCGACCTCCTTCTCGGACAGGTGGACCAGTTCCTGCCCGACCCGGACGGTGAAGTCACCGGCGGGGGCCTGGTGGTCTCGCAGCAGGCCGGCCAGGGCGTCGGCGAGGTCCAGGCCGCCCTTGAGGCGCGCCGTGTCAAACGGGTCCACCGCGTCCGGGGACACTCCGGCCAGTTCCTGACAGGTCGCCAGATCGACGTCGTTCTCCCCGAGCGAGGGAAGGACCTGGGAGATGTAGTCGAGGAAACGGGCGTTGGGGCCCACCACGAGGACGCCTTCCTCCGCGGCGCGCGGGAACGCGTACAGGACGTAGGCCGCCCGGTGCAGGGCGACCACCGTCTTGCCGGTGCCGGGCCCGCCCTGCACCACGGTCACCCCGCGGTGGGCGGAGCGGACGATCTCGTCCTGCTCGGCCTGCAGCGTCGCGACGGCCGCGTGCATCCTGCCCGTACGCCGTGCCGACAGAGCCTCGGTCAACGGGCCGTCCCCCACGACGTCTTCGTCGGTCGGGGCGGTCCCGTCGAGCAGTTCGTCGCTCACTGAGACGACCGTGCGCTCCTCGAGGCGCAGGTGCCGGCGCCGCCGCAGATCCATCGGGTGGACCGGTGTCGCCTCGTAGAAGGGCCGCGCCGCGTTCGCGCGCCAGTCCACGAGCAGCGGCAGGTCGTCCTCCTCCGTGTGCAGTCCGATCCGCCCGATGCGCAGGACCGTGCCGTCCGTCCAGTCGATGCGCCCGAAGACCAGCCCCTTCTCGGCGCCTTCCAGCCGGCCGATCTCCTTGGTCAGACGGTCGGCGGCGATCTCTCTCTCGTACGCCTCGCCGGCGCCGTCCGCCGGGGCCTTCAGCACACTCGCCCGGTTCGCTCGCGCCTCGGAAAGCCGCTCGGTGAGCAGCTCATACAATGAGGACACGTAACCTTGCTCCGATTCAACCGCACGCACGGCAGAATCATTTATGTTTGACAACAAGGGACTCCTTCGATTCGAGCCGCACCATACGGCCAAAGTTCCCTAAAGGTAAGTCTTGACTTACTTGTTGCGTCTATGTCCTTACGGCTGACCGCACTTCGTGTCATGCATTCCGTCGTTTCCCTTGAATGCCGGTGATACTTTCCCGTGCACGGGAAAGGCAGTGAATCCACGGGAAAGGTTCGTGGTCGCGTCACAGGCCGGGACGGGGCTGGCCTGCATTCCAAATGCGGACACCGGCGGCCGCCATGATCCGGTTGTGCGACGCGGCGAGTTGGGTGATGTCCCCGCCGCCGTGTGCGGCCCGGATGCCGGACCTCAACGACTCAACATGCTGACGTGACAGGGAAGATCAGGGTGAACGTCTTGCCGAGCCCCATGTCGTCGGCCAGGCAGCAGCCCAGCCCGAGGGCCGTCGTCCGGGCCGGCCAGCCGAGCCCTCGCAACTCATAGTCGCGCAGGGTGGCGGCGAGCGCCGGCGGCTAGACCCACCGGTGGCGCCGCTTCCGGATCCGCGAGGTGCTCCCGCAGCCGTGCCAGCCACCCCGTTGGCCGTATCTCGACCCGGTCGCCGTCGACCTCCGCCGAGCCCGTCGGGGCCGCGGCCAGGGCCTCGACCGGGGGCATGGAGCGGTCCTGCCGGGCGCGGGCGCCGTCGGCCTCGCGGGTCCAGCAGGACCCATCGGTCGCGCAGGCGCACGAGGGGACGCCTGGCCGCCGCGAGGCGGTCCAGTTCCTCGCGCGACAGCTCCCGTCCGTCCGGCGCGAACCGCCAGCGGAAGGCGAGCAGAGCCTGTGCCGAGAGGAACGAGGGGCAGCGCCGAGGATTTCTCACCCACGTGCCCTGCGTCGTCCGGCGGGCCGACGGCCGCGTGTGTGGTCAGCTCGCGCGAGAGTTCCTTCGGCCAGTGCACGTCGACGCCTGCCGCGGCCAGCGCCCGGACGCCCTCGCCCAGTAGATCGGCGATCTCGTCGTCGGCGAGGTCCACGGCGTCGGGCGCGGCCGCGGACAGCAGAGGCGTCAGCGGCGGCCACGCCCGGACCGCCCGGCGCAGCGCGTCCCCACGCGCGCGTGGGCCGAACGCCTCGTGCCCGGCTTTCGGGGCGGCCCACAGCTCGGCCGCGTCCGCGACGCCCGCCGCCCCGGACGCGCCGTGCACCTGGAGCACCGCACGGAACCGCACCGGGGCGTCGTCGGCACATCCTGCGTCGTCCAGGCCGGGCACCTCCACGCGCAGCGACAGCCACACGCCCGCGTCGTGCCCGGCGGCGATGTCGTCCGCCCACGCCCGCAGGCCCGGCAGCTGCCGCGGCTCCGGTGCCGCGTAGGCGGTGCCGCCCGTCACGAGCGTCGCGGCGGGCGTACGCGGGAGTGCGTCGGCGACCGCATCCAGGAAGGCGTGCAGCAGCCGCTCCGGGGCGGGCAGGCGCAGCCGCCCCGCGGCGGCGAGCGGTACGGCGTGCGCCTCCGGAGGCATGGCCGCGGCCAGTTCGCGCACAAGCTCCCCGTCCTGCGCGGACAGCGGTCCCACCCGCCATGCGTCGTGGTCTTTCGCGGAGAGGCCGGGCAGGAGCAGGCCGCGCGCCACAAGGTGCAGGGCCAGCAGACCGGCGGCGCCCCAGAAGGCCGTGGCCCGGTGGCTCTCCGGCTCGGCACGCGCGCAGGCGAGCAGCGGCAGGGCGGTGCGAACCGGAACCAGCAGGGCAGGCAGCTGTACCCGCTGGATGGTGCGGCCCGGGGCGGGCAGCACCAGGTCCAGCTCCGAGACCGCCCCCTGTGCGACGGCGGGAAGCAGCTCGCCGTCCGGCCGCCAGAAGGCCATCAGGCCGGCGCGTGCGGGGTCGGACGGAAGGAAAACCGCGCGGCAGCGGGCCAGTTCGGACGGCTCGGAGGGTGGTGCCGTGGGAATCCTCTGCACAGCTCTGCCGCACTCCTCAAATTTGACTACTTGCTCGGAGTCGCCGACGTTACAGCACGTCGGGAATGCACCTCGAAGGCTTACGCTGTGATCTGGGCCACTAAGGGGTGGGTCTCAGGGAAGTCTCAGGGGTGAGGTCCGGAACCGCCGGGAGCGCGGGACCGTTTCCAGAGCAGAGAGCGGTAGTGGCCCCGAAGGAGGATGCTCATGTCCAAGACCGCGAAGGTCGCTGCAGGGGGTGTGGCGGTAGGTCTGATCCTGCTGATATGGCTGCCCTGGTGGGTGGCGTTCCTCATCGTGGTGGGGGTTCCGGCCGCCGCGTACCTGACGCTGGACCCCTCGCAGCGGCGCAGGCTGCGCCGGGTCACGCGCAAGGAACTCGGCCGCTGAGCGACGGGTGGGGAGGCCGGGGTCGCTCGCCGGGATGTCCACGGATCTGCTCGGTGGGACGTGGGCAGGGCTGCTCGCCGAGACGTCCGCAGGGCTGCTCGGCGAGACGATGGCAAGGCTGCTCGGCGAGCTTCCGTAAGCCCGCTCGGCATATCGAGGGGGGCCGTATCTCCACGGAGAATGCGGCCCCCGTGGGCTCAACTGGGACGCACTGCCATCTTGTCGAGCGCCTCCAGAAGCCCCGGCAACTCCGGTCCCCGGCCCACCGGCAGCACCTCGCCGGGCTCCTCGTCGAGCAGGACGAACGCGATGTCGTCGGTGCGGGCCACCATGGACCATCCGGGGCCGTCGGCGCGCAGCGTACGGGCGTCCCCCGGGGCGAACGACGAGCGCACCCGGCCCAGCGGCGGTGGTGAGTCCACGTAGGCGCGTGCCTCCGCCAGCACCCGCCGCACGCCCTGGTGCCCGCTCTTCGGTGTGCTTCCCGCGCCGTCCGCCGTGCCCTGCGGCGCTTTTTCCGCCGCGCTGTCGGACACGCTGTCCGCCGTCTCGTCGCCCGCCTCGCCCGCCGTGTCGTCGACCGAGCCGCCCGCAGTGGTTCGCGGGGGCGTGGCCTGCTCGGCGGGCAAGGAGAAGTGGTCGTCGCCGATCTGCTCCCGCCACACAGCCCACTGCAGGGCGATCTCGTCGGCACCCAGGCGCCGCTGGGCCGGCCCCCAGGAGCCGGTGTCCGGCGGCGTCAGTGAGGGCCCGTCCGCGATCTCGGGATCGGGGTCGTGCGGCGCGGGCACACCGGGAGCGGCGACGGCGACCGCCAGCGGCCAGCCCGGCAGGGCAGCCACGACCGTGCGCTCGTCCGGCGACAACTCGTACTCCATGCCGCAGTCCCAGGACGCGATCGCCACGGCGACCAGTGAGACGTCGTCGATCACGACCGTCCAGCGAGCCCCGTCACCGTCCTGCCCGAGCACCAGGCCGTATCCGTCGGCGCGCGGTGCCAGACCCAGCGCCGCGCAGGCCTCCGGATAGTCGTCGCCCAGCACGCTCGGAAACTGCGCCGGCGTCAGCAGTACCGCCGTGAGCACGTACAGCGCCTCGGCCTCGGCGGCGACGGCCTCATCGTCCGTTCCGGCCATCCCTGCCTCCCCAGTGATTCGTCCGTCGGCGCACCCTAGTGCGAGCGGAAGGGGCTTGTCACGACTCCGCACACCACGCGGAGCTGCAGGTTTCCACCTGGACAGGGGCGAAATGGCCATCGTTCGACGCGGTGATCCGCTCCGGCCGAAAGCAGTCGTGGGTGCCCGGGCCATCCCGCCCCGGGAGACCGGCCCGACCGGCCGGGGCGGGTCCCCGGGGGCGGGGCGCCCGGTACGCCGCTCCGGGCACCCCGTACGGCAGTGCCTGCGGCGGCATCCCGGTGTCCGCACTGCTCGACCGGGTCCCGCTGGATCCTCCGCGCGGGCCGCCGCGCACGGGGCCGCGGCTTCGAACAAGTTGTGCGTGCCTCGGACAGGAGCTCCCGGTGCCTCCGTGCGCGGGGAGGCGCGGAATCCGGGGCCCGGGTGCGCATCGCTTCGTACGTGTGCGCCCTCTGCCCCTGAAAGGGGCGCCACGCGGCGCCCATCTGCTGCTGCTCAACGTAGAGTTGGAGCTTCGGCGGCAGAGAGGGGGCGACGCGGTGAAGCGCTTCGGACGGCTGGAGCAGATCCGTCGGATGGACCCGGTGGCGGATGCCCTGGAGATCTTCCGGCTCAGCGTCGCGTTCGAATTTCCGTGGGACTACACACGGGCCCTGGAGCTGGCGCTGTACCGCACCTACGCCGTCCCCAGCGTCGGTCGGCTGCTCGCGCAGACAGCGGAGCTGACCGGACGTACACAGAAGCGCTACGACGACACCGTGCTGCTCCTCGACGCCGTGGTGGAACACGGCTTCGGCAGCGCGGAGGGCCGGACCGCGATCCGCCGCATCAACCAGATGCACCGCAGCTACGACATCAGCGACGACGACATGCGGTACGTGCTGTCCACCTTCGTCGTGATGCCCAGACGCTGGATCGACACCTACAGCTGGCGCCGCCTGTCCCGGCACGAGATCGTCGCCTCCACCGAGTACTACCGCACCCTGGGCCGGCACATGGGCATCCCCGCCATCCCCGAGACCTACGAGGAGTTCGAGGCACTGCTCGACTCCTACGAAGAGGCCCACTTCGGGTGGGACGAGCAGGCCCGGAGGGTCTCCGACGCCACGCTCGACCTGATGGCGTCCTGGTATCCGCGCCCGCTGGCACCCCTGCTGCGCACGGCGACGCGAGCCCTGCTCGACGAGCCCTTGCTGCGCGCCTTCCGCTACGAGCCGCCGGGCCGGGGTGTCTCCGCGCTCGTACGCCGCGCCGTGCGGACGCGTGGCCGGCTGGTCCGGCTGCTGCCGCCGCGTCGTGCGCCGCACTTCGCGCGGCAGAACCGGGAGATCAAGGGGTACCCGAACGGCTACCGTGTGGCCGGCCTGGGCACACGCCCGGTCCCGGGGGCGGGCGGCTGTCCGGTCCGGTACCCGGACATCTCAGCTGCCGACAGCCTCGAGTGAGCGGAGGGTGTCGCGCAGCCAGGCGAGTTCGGCCCGGCTCGTGGCGCGTGCGATGGTGAGGACACCGCGCCGGAACGGGTCGTCCACCTCCTCCGCGGGCAGCGGCCGGTCGCCGTCGTAGAAGAAGCTCGCCGGCTCCTCCAGGAAGGCCAGCCGCCGCCTGAGTACGGCAGCCTGGGCCGCAGGGTCGTCCAGGTGCCGCAGGAATGCGAGCAGCGTGAACCATTGGTTCTCGTCGGTGATCTCGCGCTGCCCGGGGTCGGCGAGCCGGCGCCGCAGCTCCTGCCTGCCCTCCTCGGTGAGCGTCAGAACGTGACGGGGCGCGGCCACGGCTCCCGGTTCGGTGGCCCGCGCCAGGAGGCCGGCCTTCTCCAGTCGTTTGATCGCCGGGTACAGCGTGCTCTCGGCGACGGGCCGCACGTGGCCGGTGAGGGCGGCGATGTGCCTGCGCATGACGTAGCCGTGCAGCGGTGCGTCGTACAGGAAACCGAGGATGGCGAGTTCCAGCATGACCGCATTCTCTCCTGGAGCCGCCATGCATCGGATGAGTGGTATTTCGGTCCCGCTATACATCAAAAGCGATGTATCCTGCGGCACAGGCGACAGGGAGGGGCAGGAACCGTGAAACAGGCGGCATTCGACAACGTGGGCAGCATGATCCGGTGGACGGAGGCGCCCGGCATCGAGCCCGCGCGTGTGTACCTGCACGGACTCGGATCCATGTCCGCCGTGTACCACGCACACATCGCGTCCCACCCCGGACTCGCCGGCCGGCGCAGCCTGTTCGTGGACCTGCCCGGGCACGGCATCAGCGACCGGCCCGAGCACTTCGGCTACACGCTGGACGAGCATGCCGAGGCCGTCGCGGTCGCGCTGGACCAGGCCGAAGTCACGGGTGCCGAGCTGGTCGCGCACAGCATGGGGGGTGCCGTCGCCATCGTGCTCGCCCACCGACGGCCCGATCTCGTAGCCCGGCTGGTCCTCGCAGAGGCCAATCTCGACGCCTTCCCGCCGCCGACGGCCGCCAGCAGCGGGATCGCCGCCCACGGCGAGGACGAGTTCGTGCAAGAGCAGTACGCGCGCGTGCTGGCGGCCGTCGGTCCGCTGTGGGCGGCCACCATGCGGCTGGCCGATCCGCGCGCCCTGCACCGCAGTGCCGTCGGCCTCCGGCGCGGCTCGGACCCCGTGATGCGCACGATGCTGGGAGGGCTCGCGATCGAGCGCGTCTACCTTCAGGGTGAGCACAGCGGCGACCTCCCGGGCCGCGAGGACCTGGAAGCTGCCGGAGTCCGCGTGGTGACGGTGCCGGGCGCCGGGCACAACGTCATGTTCGACAACCCGGATGCCTTTGTGGCGGCCGTCGCCGGACTGGGCCGACCCGGTTCGGTCGTCGCTTCTCGCCGGAGCGGCTGACCCGGCTTGGTCAGCGCTTCTCGCCGGACTGGGCCGGCCCGGCCTTCGGCTCTCGCCGGAGAGGGCTGACCCGGCCCGGCCGTCGGCCGTGTCGGACGGGGCTGTGCCGGCCCGGTCGTCAGTCCTCGCGTACGGCCAGTGCGAGGAACCGGGCGTGCTCGTCGACGTAGGACGTCATGCGCCAGGCCGAGCGGGCGAGGAGCGGGCCGAGGTTGGCTTCGGCCCGAAGGTCGTCGGGCGTGATCTGCCGGCCCTGACGTGCCGCCAGGGCCGCCCGGCCGATCGGATGGAACAGCGCGAGTGTGCCGCCCGGCCGTACCACCCGGGCCAGCTCCCGGAGGTTCTCGCCGGGCTGCGGCAGATGCGCGATCAGGCCAGCGGCGAACACGGCGTCCAAGGATCCGGACCGCAGCGGCAGCGCCGCGACGTCCGCGAGCATCAGCTGTCCGTGCCGGTCCCTGCCCGCCCGCAGCGCGGCCTGGAGCATCGCCGGGGTCAGGTCCACCCCGGTCACCACCCCGGAGGGCCCCACGGCGGCACGCAGCGGCGGCAGGGCGCGGCCCGTGCCGCAGCCCGCGTCGAGCACGCGGTCGCCCTGGTGCAGCCCCGCAGCGGCCACGGCGGCGGCATACGCCGGGCCGTCGTTGGGGAACCTGCTGTCCCAGTCGGCCGCGCGAGCGGTGAAGAACTCCCGGACATGTGTGTGGTCGTCGCTCATGCTCCGCATGATCCCTCACCGGCACGAGGGACATGACTGTGCGCATGTTCGAGCGGGAGGCGATCGTTCCATCACCTTCCTGTGTCATATTCCAACACCTTTCGAAATGCGCCCCCTTCGTGCGCCCCTGCTCCGGCTAGCGTCCCGGGGCCATGGGACACCTGGACCACGCCGCCTTCGGCTGGCTGACCCCCGTGCTGTCGTACGCCATGGCCTGCATGGGCGCCGCCCTGGGACTGCGCTGCACCGTGCGCGCGCTCGGCACCACCGGCCACTCGCGCCGCAACTGGCTCGTCACCGCCGCCTCCGCGATCGGGACGGGCATCTGGACCATGCACTTCGTGGCCATGCTCGGCTTCCGCGTCAGCGGCACCGACATCCGCTACGACGTGCCGCTGACCATCCTCAGCCTCGTCGTCGCCATGGTCGTCGTCTGCGCCGGCGTCTTCGCCGTCGGCTACAGCCGGGACCGCAACCGGGCGCTCCTCCTCGGAGGGCTCACCACCGGACTGGGCGTCGCCAGCATGCACTACCTGGGCATGGCGGCGGTACGGCTGCACGGCCATGTGCACTACGACCCCGTACTCGTCGGACTCTCGGTCCTGATCGCCGTGGTCGCGGCGACCGCGGCGCTGTGGGCGGGGCTCAACATCAAGTCGCCTCTCGCGGTCGCCGTCGCCTCCCTGGTCATGGGGGCGGCCGTCAGCAGCATGCACTACACCGGGATGTTCGCGGTGAGTGTGCGCGTCACTCCCACCGGCGAAGGACTGCCCGGGGCCACGGCGATGCAGTTCATCTTCCCCCTCGCCGTCGGCCTCGGGTCCTACCTGTTCCTCACCTCGGCCTTCGTCGCCCTCTCACCCACGGCCGACGAGCGCGAGGCCTCCGCCTCGGCCCAGTTGCCCGTCCAGAGCGCAGCCCGCTAGCGGGAGCCCGGCCCCGGAGCCCCGACCCACGTCCCGAGCGAGGAGGCCATGCGCCCACCCCGTAGCACTGCGAACGCCGACAGCCCGCAGCCGTCCTCGCCGCGCGGACGCCGCGCACACGCCGGACCACCCGCCGAAGAAGACACCGAACGGCCCCTCGGCACCCTGCCCGACAATGCGTCCTACCGCCCGGGCCGTTGGCGGCTGCGGCCCCGCACGGTGCGGGCCAAGGTGGTCTCCCTGCTGATGGTGCCCGTCGTCTCCCTGCTCGCCCTGTGGGCCTACGCCACCGTCAGTACCGCCCAGGACGTCGCCCGGCTGCGGCAGTCGCAGCAGGTCGACGCCGAGCTGCGCGCCCCGGTCGCAGCGGCCGTCACCGCCCTGCAGGCCGAGCGCACCGCCGCCGTGCGTCAGGCCGGCGACCCGGGCGCGGGGGACGGCGACGCCCTTCTCCGGCTCGCCGCCCGCACCGACCGCGCGGTGGCCAGGCTACGGCTCGGCGAGGGCGCCACCGTCGCCGACGGCCAGGAACTGCCCGGCCAAGTCGCCGAGCATCTCCGGGCGTTCGTCGCCGGCGCCGAGCACCTGCACGCGCTGCGGACCGCCGTACTCGACCGCAGGACCGGCTGGATCGAGGTGTACGACCAGTACACGCAGACGATCGGTACGGCCTTCACGGTCGACGGCGCCCTCACCGGCATCCAGCAGACCGACGTCGGCACCGACGCGCGCGTACTGCTCGAATTCTCCCGCGCCGGCGAGGCACTGGCCCAGGAGGACGCCGTCCTCGGCAACACGCGCCCGGCCGACGGCCGGCAGAGCGAGCGGCTGCGGCTGTTCGGCGCAGCCGTCGCCACACGTCGCGCCCTCACCGTGGCTGCCGTCGCCGACCTGCCCGCCCCTCAGCGCACCGCCTGGCGCGACCTCGCCGCCGGCAGCGACTACACCTCGCTCACCGCCGCCGAGGACAGGATCCTCACCGCACGCACCGGATCCAAGGCGGTCGACACGGCACCGACGGCCGCCTGGAGCACCGCCCACGCGCGCGTGCAGGACGGAATGCAGGCCATCGCGACGGACACCGGGCGTGCCGTCGCGGGCCGCGCCGACCCGGTCACACGCGGCCTGGTCGGTCCGGCCGGCGCCGCCGTGCTCTTCGGCCTGGCCGCCGTCGCCGCCTCCCTCGTCGTCTCCGTCCGCATCGGACGCGCGCTGGTGGTCGAGCTGGTGAGCCTGCGCAACGACGCCCTGGAGATCGCCCGCCACAAACTCCCCGCGGCCATGCGGAAACTTCGCTCGGGCGAGGAGATCGACATCCGTGCCGAGGCGCCCGCCGGACCGCCCGCGGAGGACGAGACCGGCCAGGTGTCGGAAGCCCTGACCGTCGTCCACCGCGCCGCCCTGCATGCCGCGGTGGAGCGCGCCGAACTCGCCAGCGGCATCTCCGGTGTCTTCGTCAACCTGGCCCGGCGCAGCCAGGTGCTGGTCCACCGCCAGCTGAGTCTCCTGGACAGCATGGAGCGGCGCTCCGACGATCCCGACGAGCTGAGCGACCTCTTCCGCCTCGATCACCTCACCACCCGGATGCGGCGCCACGCCGAGAGCCTGATCATCCTTTCCGGAGCGGCACCCGGCCGGGCCTGGCGCATGCCGGTGCCCCTCACGAACGTCGTACGCGCCGCCATCTCCGAAGTCGAGGACTACGCGCGCGTGGAAGTACGCCGGCTCCCGGAGGTGTCCGTCGTCGGTACGGCGGTGGCCGACCTCACCCACCTGCTGGCCGAACTCGTCGAGAACGCCGCCCAGTTCTCACCGCCCCACACGCGCGTGCGGATCACCGGCGAGCCGGTCGGCAACGGCTACGCCCTCGAAGTCGAGGACCGGGGTCTCGGCATGGGCGCCGAGACCCTGGCCGAGGCCAACCGGCGGATCGAGCAGTCCGAGGCACTCGACCTGTTCGACAGCGACCGCCTCGGGTTGTTCGTGGTCAGCAGGCTCGCCTCCCGGCACGCCGTCAAGGTGCAACTGCGCACGTCCCCCTACGGAGGCACCACCGCGGTCGTCCTCCTGCCCACGCCGCTGCTGCACACCGGTGCCGCGCAACGCCCCGCCGACGAGGAGGCGCAGGCACTTCCGGAGCAGCAACGCGCGTACGCGCGCGTGCCCGACGCGCCCCCACCCTCGCCCGAGCCCCCGTCGGCGGTCACCGCGCAGCCCGGACCCGGATCCCGGCCCGCTCTCGCAGCCGCCCCCCAGACCACCCCGACGCCCCCGCAGGAACCCCCGCCCCCCGGAGTCACGGCCCTGAGGCCGCACCGCCCACCGAGCGGCTCCGAATCCTCCGACGGCCTCCCGCGCCGTGTGCGCCAGGCGAGCCTCGCCCCCCAACTCCGCCGTCAGACTCCCGGCGAACCGGAGCCGCACCCCGTCCCGCGCGCCGACGACCGTCGCACCCCCGAACTCGTACGGGACCGTATGGCGGCCTACCGCGACGGCTGGGCGCGCGGTGGCGGCAGGCGGCCCGGCCGTGGCACCGCACCGCACCCCGAAACGGGCAGTGACACCACCGAAGGAGACCCCGCATGATCCAGGACCCCCGCTTGATCCAGGACCACGGCATGATCCATGACCCCGGCATGAGGACCGCTGCCCGGCGGTCCGGCGAACTCGACTGGCTGCTGGACGACCTGGTGATGCGGGTGGGCGAGGTACGGCACGCCGTCGTGCTGTCCAACGACGGCCTGGCCGTCGGCTCCTCCACCGGCCTCGCACAGCAGGACGCGGAGCACCTGGCCGCCGTGGCCTCCGGCTTCAACAGCCTTGCCAAGGGCGCGGGACGGCACTTCGGAGCGGGCGGCGTGCGCCAGACCATGGTGGAGATGGACGAGGCATTCCTCTTCGTGGTCGCTGCCGGCGAGGGCTCCTGTCTCGCCGTATTCACCGCCGTCACCGCCGACATCGGTCTGGTCGCCTATGAGATGGCACGGCTGGTCAAGCGTGTGGGCGAGCACCTGAGCGCGGCGCCGCGCGCCACCGCCCGGCCTCCCGCCGCCGGATGAGCCCGAAGGGGCTGCACCCATGACCGAGATCCCGACGGGCGGCCCGCGCGAACAGGGCAGCCAGTGGTACGACGGCGAGGCCGGGCCCCTGGTCCGCCCGTACGCCATGACCGGCGGACGCACCCAGCCCGGCCCCACCGGAGTGCGTTTCGACCTGATCGCCCTCGTCACCCTCGACGCGGCCGCACCGGCGCTGGACGACGGCACCGCGCTCGGACCCGAACACCGGGCGCTGGTCGATCTGTGCCGTACGGAGACTCAGTCCCTCGCCGAACTCGCGGCAGGCGCGGACCTGCCGGTGGGCGTGGTCAGGGTGCTCCTCGGCGATCTCGTGGAGATGGGCTGTGTCACCATCAGCCGCCCGGTGCCGCCGGCCCAACTGCCCGACGAGCGGATTCTGCGCGAGGTCATCGAGGGGCTGCGGGCGCTGTAGACGAACATGCAGAACCCGTCGGGAACCTCATGGCATCCCGTTCCGCGCACCTTCCGGAACCAACCAGATCCAAGTCGGTCACATCAGGTGCATTCCGGTCCAATCCCCCGAAAGAGTCCCGGAGTTGTCATGATGCTGACTTCCGTCCCGAGTGCCACCCCCCGACCGCAACCGGCCCTCCCGAGAGAAGTGATCATGGTCTCCGAGTACTCCGACGACGCCGACGACATGTCGGCCCTGGCGCTGAAGATACTGGTCGCCGGCGGTTTCGGTGTCGGCAAGACGACCCTGGTCGGGGCCGTCAGCGAGATCCGGCCGCTGCGCACCGAGGAACTGCTCAGCGAGGCTGGTCAGCTGGTCGACGACACCGACGGCGTGGACAGGAAGGTCACCACGACCGTCGCCATGGACTTCGGGCGCATCACCATCCGCTCGGGCCTCTCCCTGTACCTGTTCGGCACGCCGGGACAGGACCGCTTCTGGTTCCTGTGGGACGAACTCTCCCAGGGAGCCCTCGGTGCCGTGGTCCTCGCCGACACCCGCCGGCTGGAGGACTGCTTTCCGGCGGTCGACTACTTCGAGCACCGACGCATCCCGTTCGTGGTGGCCGTCAACTGCTTCGCCGGGTCCCGCGCCCACGGCGCCCACGACGTCGCCAGGGCCCTCGACCTGGACCGGGGAACGCCCGTGGTCCTGTGCGACGCGCGCGACCGGGACTCCGGCAAGGAGGTGCTGATCCGCCTCGTCGAGTACGCCGGGCGGATGCACACCGCCCGGCTCCTCGACTCGGTCGGTTGAGCACCGCCCGGCTCCTCGACGCGGTCGGTTGAGCACCGCCGGGTTTCCCGACGCGGTCGGCTGAGCCTCAGCCGGTCAGGTCCTTCAGCGCCACCACCTTGTCCACGGCGACCTGGACCAGCAGCTCGCCCGGGACGCCGTTGCGGGCGCCGTACTCCTCGGCGCGCTCCTCGCCCATGTACCGGGCGGCGATGCGGGTGGCCCAAAGGCGCACCTCGTCCAGTTCCTCCGACAGCCGGGCGCGCCCGTGCAGCACCACGAAGTGGAACGGCGGCCGCTCGTCGTCCACACACAGGGCGATCCGTCCGTCACGGGCGAGATTGCGCCCTTTCACCGTCGTCGCACCGGTGTTGAAGACCACGTCGTCCCCGTCCAGCAGGAACCAGATCGGGGCCACATGGGGGCTGCCATCGGCGTTGACGGTGGACAACTTGCCGGTTCGGGTGCCGTACGAGACGAACGCCCGCCATTCCTCATCGGTCATATTCTGTGCCATACGCCCATCCTGCTTGCCCGCACGCCGGTCGTGGGGAAGGCTGGCGGACAGTTCCTCCAGCCAGGAGGAGCCGTCACACGGGGAGACGGAACATGGTGCACAACCAGGGACTCGGCTGGCTCCTGGACGATCTGACCGAGCGGGTGGACCACGTACGGCACGCGCTGATCCTGTCCAACGACGGCCTGGTCACCGGAGCGAGCACAGGGCTTCGCCGCGAGGACGCCGAGCATCTGGCCGCCGTCGCGTCGGGGCTGCACAGCCTGGCCAAGGGGTCAGGACGCCACTTCGGCGCGGGCAGGGTACGCCAGACCATGATCGAGTACGACGACGCCGTCCTGTTCGTCACGGCCGCCGGCACCGGCAGCTGTCTGTGCGTGCTCAGCGGCGCAGAGGCCGACATCGGTCAGATCGCCTACGAGATGACCCTGCTCGTCAACCGGGTCGGCGAACACCTCGGCGTGGACGCCCGGCAACCCGAACGCGCTCCCACGACAGACTTCTGACCTGCGCCTTCGCTCCGCCCCACGGAGTTGTCCACAGGCTCGCCACGACATGTGCCGCAGCGGCTACGGTGTGTGCACGGCCGCCGTAGGCCGGATGAGCCACCGACTCCACGGGGGAGTACGACCATGTCGGGAAACACCTTCGTCCCATCCCGCCGCGACGCCTGCGCACCGAGCCGCGCTGCTCGTGAACTGCGCCTCAGGCGCAGCGAGTTCGCCCTCGCCGTCCACCTCGGCCGTATCCGCACCGTGCCCGACGAGGGCGGAGGTGGAGGTCGCCGGATCGAGCGAACCGAGATCGACCGGTTGCGCGCCCAGGACGGCTTTCCCGAAACGCTCCGCGAGCGCGTGCAGATCGTGGGTACGGCGGAGGGCGCCGCGCTCATGGACATCCCGGCGGGCAGGTTCACCCGGCTCGCGCGACTGAGCCTGCTGGTGCCGGTGCGTTTCCACCTGAATCGCTACCGGGCGGTGGTCTGGCTCTACCTGGCCGAGGAGCTACGGCAATTCGCTGCCGACGCCGAGAACGCACACCTGCTCAAGGGGCGCACGCCCGAGAGCCTGAGGGGGCAGCTGGCGGCCGGAGTGGACCTGAGGGCCCGCAACTGGCGTGGCCGGCACCTGGGATTCCTGCTGCGCGAGGCCGAGGAGCCATGGGCACGGGCCGGGGCAGTGGCCGCCTTTCTCGCACCCGTGGAGGTCGCGGACATCGTCAAGGACCCCTACGAGCGTGCTCGGCTGAACCGCTTCCGGCCGGGTCCGCCCGGCACGAGCGCCCCGGGATCGCCGTCCGCACACCTGGCCGAGCACCTCATGACGGCACTCGACGCCGACGAGGCCGACTGGCTGCGCAGCGAACTGGCCCACGCGGTCCAGGAGGCACGCCACCACGCGCCCGCCCCGCGCCCGGGCCCACGGCACGCTGCCTCCGTCCCGCGCCCGGCCCAGCACCACGCCCACCGCATGTCGCCGACGGCCGTACGACACGCCGGAGCCGCGCCGCGGCCGGTCTCGCCCCGTCCCCCTCGGGGGCACGGGGCCGAGCAGGGTACGCCGCGGCCGCCCCGCGGACTGCGCGCCTGGCTGCGCGGCAGAAGGTCCCGGCCCGCAGACCTCTAGCGCGCTCCAGGGACCCGCATCGCTTACTCGACACCATGTGCACACTCGGTCCCTCGGACTGGGTGGCCGCCCGGCGCCACGCAGCGGTCCGAGCCGGAAAAAGAGGGGAGCGCCACCTGCTGCACCCCTCGTTGAGCGCCGCGGACCCGTCTTGCAGCAAGTGAGCGCTGACGTCCGAGGGCGAACGTCGATTACAGCCGTCCAGCCTCGGCGAGGGCAAGCAGGTCGTTCGCGGCTTCCTGGGAGCGGGCGCGGAGGGCGTCAGGAGCGGGGGCCGGTCCATTGAGCAGGGCGGTGTCCACGATCTCCGCCTGGAGCAGGGCGGAGAAGACGTGCGCGGCCCGGGTGGGGTCGCTGATCTTGGCGCGCAGGTCCGTCGGCCAGTGGGACAGGTGCCGGGTGAACAGGGCCATGCGGTCTCCGAGGATCTCTTGTTGGTAACAGCCGCCGAGTTCGGGGAAGCGCTGGGCGTCCCGTGTCACCACTCTGAAGAGCGCCAGCTGCTAGAGAAGGCCGTGGAGTCCGTCCTTGAGGCCGTGGCCGCGCACCGGTGAGCGCGGTCGTTCCTCCGCGGTGCGGGCGAGCGCGGTGAGCGCACGGTGAGCCCGCGGTGAGCGCTCCCGTAGAAAGTCTGAGGCATGACGAACCGCAAGGTACTGATCTCCGGCGCCTCCGTCGCCGGCCCCGCGCTCGCCTACTGGCTCCATCGGCACGGCTTTGAGGCCACCGTCGTGGAGCGCGCCCCCGCGCTCCGCGACGGCGGCTACGCCGTCGACTTCCGCGGCGAGGCCCACCTGACGGTCCTGCGCCGCATGGGCATCCTGGCCGACCTCGAGCGCGTCCGGACGGGCATGGGCTCGATGTCCTACGTCAACAACGCGGGCAAGCGGCAGGCCGAGCTGCCCGCGGACATGTTCGCCGGGGACATCGAGATCCTCCGGGGCGACCTGGCCCGGATCCTGTACGACGCCACCAGGCAGCACACCGAGTACGTCTTCGGCGACTCCATCACCTCGCTCACCGAGGACGCCCACGGCGTGACCGTGTCCTTCGAACACGGCGCGCCGCGCCGCTTCGACCTGGTGATCGGCGCGGACGGGCTCCACTCCCACACCCGCCGTCTGGCGTTCGGCCCGGAGGAACAGTTCGTCAGGCACCTGGGCGTACACTGCGCGATCTTCACCGCCCCCAACCACCTCGGGCTCGACCACACCGGGCACGCCTACCGCACTGCAGGCCCCGACCGCCTACAACCAGTCGCCGCTGCGGGTGGTCCTGGTCCGCTCCGACGAGGCCCGCAAGCGGCTCGTGGACCTCATGGACGAGGGGAACCGGCGCAAGACTGCAGCCGCGCCGCTGGTCGCGGTCCTCGCCGCCGACAACGAGTTCCATGAGGAGCTCCCCGCGCTGCTCCCGCACTTCCCCCAGGCCAAGGACCTCTTCTTCGCCGACCGCCCGGTCCGCGAGGAGTCCGCACTGCTCAACGCAGCACTCCAGGCGGCGTACTTCATCCTCGGCGTGCGGGCGGCGGGGCTGGCCGCGGGGCCGATGACCGGCTTCGACTTCCCGGGTGTGCAGAAGGAGTTCCTGGACGACGACCACACGCCTCTGATGGTCGTGAACATCGGCCGCCCCGGAGCGGACGCCTGGTTCCCGCGCTCGCCGCGGCTCGCCTACCACGAGGTCGTCACCACGGTCTGAGCCGCCAGAGCTGCGTGAGCTGCTTGGCCTGCCTGAACTGCCTTCCTGACGTCCCTGAGCCCTCCACGCCGACCCCCTCACCTTCCGGAGCCTGCCATGTCTCTGCTTGCCCGCCCTGGCCCCCGCCCCGCCGCGCAGGCGCCGGCCACCGCCACCGCCACCACGCCCGCCACACCGACGCGCCATGTCCCTTCCGCCTGGCTGGCGTTGCTGGCCGCCCCGGTCGCCGCGAGCGCCAACAGCCCGGTCCTGATCCTGCCCGACATGGCCGGCTCGCTCGGCATCCGTACGGCCACGGCGACCTGGCTCGTGACGGTCTTCGCCTGGGCCATGGCCGTCGGCACCCCGCTGATGGCGGGCCTGTTGCGCCGCCGCGGCCTGGGCAACACGCTCCGGCTGAGCGCGGCCCTGATCGTGGCCGGCACCGCGGTCGTCGCCATGGCGCCCTGGCTGCCGCTGGCCATGGCAGGCCGGGCGGCCCAGGCGGTGGGCGGCGCGGGCCTGGTCACCGCGGCGATGAGCCTGGCGGGCTCGGTCCGCCGAATGGGGGTGATCACCGCGGGCTTCGGGACGCTGGGCGCGGTCGGACCGCTGATCGGCTCGACGATCGCGGGCACGGCCTCCTGGCGGGTGTCCCTCGCTGTCGGGGTGGTCGCCCTCCTGGCCCTGCCGGCGGTCATGCGCCGCGCCGACCTGTCCGCACCCAAGCAGACCACCCCCTTCGACGGCCGGGGCGCCGCCCTGCTGGTCCTGACGGCGACGGCCCTGGTACTCGTCCCGCGCCATCCGCTCCCGGCAGTGGCCGCCTCGCTGCTGACGGCCGCGCTACTGGCCCTGCACATCCGGTCCAACCCCACGGGCTTCGTCCCCGCAACGCTGCTGCGCACCCGGGCCTTCGCCCTCTCCGCCCTGCTCGCCTGCACCTTCGCGACCTCGTATTTCACGCTGCTCTTCACCATCCCGCAGCTGCTGCGCGAGCGTACCGACTGGTCGACCTCCACGATCGGCACCGGCCAACTGGTCGCCCTCCTCGCGGGCTCCGTGCTCTCCATGGTGTTGGCCGCGGCGTCAGCCCGGCTCGGCCGCCCGCGGGTCCTGACGATCCTGCTCACGGTGGGAGCGCTGGCCCCGCTCACCGCCGTGCTGACCCCCTGGGCGCCGCTGCTCCTGCTGGTCGCGACGCTGGCCGTCTTCACGACGAGCGCAGGCCAGGCCACGCTCGCGGTGTACGCCACCCAGGCCGCGCCGACCACTCAGCGCCCCACAGCGATCGGCCTGTTCAACCTCTGCTACCAGCTGGGCGGCGCCTTCGGCCCGGCGATCGCAGCCCTGATCACGCTGGGCGGCTGAAACGCCTCACCCCAGTCCCATCGCACCCTCACACCCAGGAGCACCATCATGAACGAGGAAACGCCCACCACGCCCACGACCACGACCCCGCTCGAGGCGGTGCTGACCCGCCATGCAGATGCCGAGACCTGTGCCGACCCGAGCAGCGTGATGACCCTGCTGGCCGACTCGGACGGCACCGCGGGCGGCTGCACGAGCTACCGATCCACCTTCGCCAAGGGCGCGATGGGGGCGCCTGCCCACTTCCACACCCGGGCCTCGGAACTCTTCTTCGTCATCAGCGGAGCCCTGCAGGTCCTGGTGGGCGAGGAAGTCACCGTCCTCAAGGCAGGCGACTTCCTCGCCGTACCGCCCCACACCCCGCACGCCTTCGCGGCCGCCCCGGGCTGCGAAGCGGATGTCCTGTTCGTCTTCACCCCCGGTATGGGCCGATTCGACTACCTGCGCCTGCTCGGCCGGGTGATGCGCGGCGAGGCAGACCCGAAGGAGATCGCCGAGTCCTCGGAACGCTTCGACAACCACTACGTCGACAGCCCGGTCTGGCGCGCCGCCCTGGAGCGTTCCGCGTGATCGACTCCACGGCCCGGATCCGGGTGGCCCGGCCCTCACGGGACCTCGCAGCCGCCGAGCGCTTCTCCGTAGACGGTCTCGGCCTGGACGTCCTGTGGCGCTCCACCGAGCGTGTCGCGGGTGAGCACGACCTCCTGATGGTCGGCCCGCCGGGCGCCGCCTGGCACTTCGAACTCACGCATGACCCCGAACGGCCGCTCGAGCCCACCCCGACAGTGGACGACCTGTTCGTCGTGTACCTCGGCGCCCCGGTCGACCAGGCCCTGGTCGACCGCCTGGAGGCCAACGGGGGCACCAGGGTTCCCGCGCACAACCCCTACTGGGACAGGTACGGCGTGACCGTCGCCGACCCCGACGGGTACCTGCTCGTCCTGTGCTCACGCACCTGGACCAGCTGAACCCGCGGCCTCGCAGCGGCACGGCGGACTCGCGCGCCTGGATCAGGACGGCCTCCACCACGCCGTCGAGGCTGCGGCCCGCCTGCACAACCTCGCCCTCGCCGCATGATCGCCCAGGCCAACAGCCCGCATCAGGCTGCTTGATCACAGCCTTCTGCAACGCCCTTTACTGGTAGGAGTGATGGGTAGGGATGCCCCGTCCGTCGGAGGCGTATACAGTCATTCGGGCGTGACCCGTGCCGCGTTGCCAGGTCTGGTAGGCGGAGGTAGGCGGGGAAGGCATTCGAGACCAACACCTATGCCGGCGCAACCGGACGCCTGAGCAGGGCGGAAGTCACGGTGCCGACGGTCATCGGCCCCACAGCCTTGCGGTCGCGCGGCGGTCTGCCGGACCTGACGGCGCAGATGGTGCGTACCGCCAAGTCGTTGAGCCGGGAGGCGGTCTCGTACGGCCGGCGCAGGACCGAGACGGACACCTTCTACAACCGCACGCCGGGCGAACCGACGGCCGGCATGCCGATCCAGGTCGACGACCGGGGTGAGACCGCCGACAGCGACAACGTCGCCAAATGCACCTACAACCGCTACCTCACCGGCAGCACGCAAACCCTGGTGCTGCCGGTGAGACGATCACCACAGCCCAGGACTGCCCGACAGCCGGGGCGACTCCCGGCGGCACACTGATCTCCGACATCCGCACGTCCTACGACACCAACGGTTTCGCCTACGACGGTGACGGCCAGCAGAGTCCGGCTCTGCCCAAGATCGGTTATCCGTCTCACAGGTGTCCATCCCGGACACGACCGTCACCGACTACGACGGGCAGGGCCGAGCCGACCTGGCCACCGGGGGACACGACGGCAAGAAGACCTGGACCACGACCACCGCCCGCACCGGAGACAAGACCACCGTCCTCCTCCCCACCCGAAGGGCGGCGTGGCCACCACCACGGCCGTCGACGCCCGCGGTCAGACCACTGAACTGGATCAGTGCACCGCCCTGCCCACCCTCCGGCTCCGCGGCCACCGGCTTCAGTGCAACGGGCGGCACCACCTCGGCCACTCCATACGGATACAACCTTGCCGGGCAACAGAACCGAGTCACCGGCCCGGACAAGAGGGTGTGGACTTCCGTCCACGACCTGCTCGGCCGGAAGAAGTCCCAGACGGACCCGGACGCGGGCGGCAGCCGTTACGGGTACGACGACGCAGGCGACCTAACCTCCACCACTGACGTCAAGCACGTCGAACTCGACTACACCTACGATCTCTTGGGGCGCAAGCGCACCGGCAAGGACACGTCGAAGGACAACTTCGAGTTCGCGTCCTGGACCTACGACACCCTGCGGATCGGTCTGCCGACCTCCTCCACCCGCTACGTCCAGGGCACGGCCGACGGCTACACGGTGGCGACCACCGGCTACACCACCTTCGGCAAGCCGACCGGCACCACCCTCACTCTGCGGACATCCGAGGCGCCGCTGCCGTCGAGTACACCACGACCTACACGTACACCATCAACGACCAGTTGTTGAAGACACAGAGCGACCCGAGCACCAAGGGTCAGGAGCCGGGCAGCCTCCACGGCAGTCACGGCCAGCGGGCCGACCGGGAGGAGCCGGGTCCAGGGCACGGCGCGGGAAGCGGATGTCGATGCCGGCCATCCGGGCCAGTGCTGCGATCGGCGGTGTTGCGGCGGACCGGGCCACGTATCTGCGTCGCTGGGGAGCGCGTGGGGAGGACCGGCTGCATAGGGCGGAGCGCCCGTGACAGAAGCCGAAGACTCGTCTCTGTGGCGGACGGCGGCTGGCGTCCTGGCCCACTCGCTGAACAGCCGGGCGGCCCTTTGCAGGAAGGGCCGCCCGGCCCACTTCGTCGCCGCTGGTGCCGTTTTCCACCTGAGTCCGAGGGGCGGGCCTCACATGCAGGCGCTTCGGATGCCTCGGTCAGCGGACGAAGGAGATCTCCGGGTATTTCTTGTCAGGCCCGTCGAGCAGGGTGCCGTGCTGGTGGCGCAGTTCCTGGTCGAAGAAGGCGGCGAGGTAGACGCGCTGGATCTCGATCGCGCGGTTGGGGTCGATCGTGCCGTACACCTGCTGGAGCTGGGCCGGGGAGAGCCCGAGCAGGCTCGCCTCCTGGGGCGCCATCGCCTCGTCGTCGACGAACGACACGTGCGCCGAGCCGTGGAGCTGGATGTCGATCCGGTGTCCCTTCAGATGCGACCACAGCGTGCGCCACGACTTGTCGTTGTTGCGGTTGTGGGTGCCGGAGCTGAAGAGCAGGAAGGGGCGGTCAAGGTTCTTGCTCGGCGCCGAGCCGAAGAACTGGCCGTCCAGGTTGGCGCCGGCGGCGATGCGGTGGTCGAGCTGCATGGCGGTGTCGACCGCCGCGCCGCCCAGCGAAGCGCCGAACATCCCGATGCGGGACATGTCCACGTGGTGCGACAGACCGGTGGGGAGCCTGGCGTGGTCGACGTCCGGGTTGCCGCCCTTGGCGATCGTGGCGAGCTGGTTGATGACGAAGTGGATGTCGGCGGCGCGCACGTTGAGCGTGTCGGCCGAGTGCGCGCCGGCCGGCATGGTGTTGACCTCGACTCGTCCCCCGGGGAACTGCACCTCGTTGGCGTCGTGGGTGTGGTCGACGGTGACGACGAGGTAGCCGCGGCTGGCGAGGTCCTCGGCGAGCACGGTGCCCCTGGCGCGGTCCGAGTGCAGCCCGCTGGAGTACAGGAGGACGGGCAGTTTGCCGAGCTTGGTGGCGACCGGGGCGAGGACATGGCCTGCGGTCTTCGGCAACGTCACCTGTTGTGGCGTCAGGCCCTGGGAGGCGAGGAAGTGGGCGCCGGAGGCTGACGGCATCCACGGCGCCGCGTAGTGACCGCGGGTCGAGGCGGCCGGGTACCAGAACGACACCATCAGCTCGCGCGGCTTGTTGCCGGGCACGTACGGGTCCGGGCGGGTTTTGTCGACGAGGTGCAGGCTGAACGTGCCTACGCCGTGGCGCCCGGTCGGCGCGGGCAGACTGAGCTGGAGAGCGGACGTGGCCGCGCGGGGTGTGACGACTGCCGGACGGACGGCCTTGTGCTGTGGCGGCGCCTCGTCGTTCTGGGGCGCCCAGGGCGTGTCGTCCTGGTCGGGCGAGGCCCCGGTGGCGGTGGGCTTGTTGGACGTCTTCCCGGCGGCCATCGCCGGCGTCATCCCCGCACCCAGGGCGACGGCCAGCACACCCGCCGTACCGACCGCTCTGGCGATCACTCTGCGACGGTGGCGCGGGCGGCGGTGTTTCATGGGACCCCTTTGTCGGTCGGCGATCGAAGAACTGGCGATCGACTGTCGTACGTCGTACCGCCGCAGTGGCCTACGGATTTTGAGCCCCTGGCGTTCACCGCGGCGGCGGGCGGGACGAGCAGTTGCATCATGCGAGCAGGTGCGATCACCGAGTAGATGGTTCTGCCTGCCGCCCCCCCCCGCCGCGAGAAGCGCGGAACGCCAGCCCGTGGGCTCGCCGAGCAGCGGGCTTTCTTGCCGGCGTGAGTAGCCTCTCCGAACGGGCGCGTGACCTGCGCGTGGATCGGGGCGGTGCGAGGGGGTCCCCTCGCAGGTGCAACTCGGTCGTGTTCTGTTCGCCGCAGGTTTTGGGTGGGAGGTGGTCGGTGATGCCCTCGTGCGTCCTGGGCGGCCTGCAGATCTCTCGATCGGGTGCGGGCAGGCCACTTTGCGTGCCGGGCAGGGGGCACTGGCCGGCTGACGTGTGGTTGTGACCCCTCGCAGGGGCGATGAGGACGCTGGTGAAACCGCAGGTCAGCCCAGCTTGCGGAAGAGTCCCTCCTGTACCACGGACACGATCAGTTGCCCTTCGAGGTTGTAGATGCGGCCCCTGGCCAGACCGCGGCCGCCCACCGCGACCGGTGACTCCTGGTCGTACAGGAACCACTCGTCCGCGCGGAACGGGCGGTGGAACCACATGGCGTGGTCCAGCGAGGCGAGGTCGAAGTTCCGCGGGCCCCAAAGGGGTTCGACAGGGATGCGGACCGCGTCGAGGAGGGTCATGTCACTGGCGTACGTCAGGGCGCACGTGTGGACCAGCGGGTCGTCCCCGAGCGCACCGACCGCGCGCATCCACACGGCGCTGCGCGGTTCGGCGCCCTGTATCTCCTCGGCGTTCCAGCGCAGCCGGTCGACGTAACGGATGTCGAAGGGCTGGCGGCGTGCCATCCGCTCCCACTGCTCCGGCAGAGCGCCCAGGTGCTTGCGGATCTCCTCGGCCACCGTCGGCAGGGACTCCGGGTGCGGCACCTCCCGGGCCGGCGGCAGCTGGTGCTCGAACGGTCCTTCCTCGGGCTTGTGAAAGGAGGCGGTCAGATTGAAGATCGTGCGGCCCTGCTGCACGGCCGTGACCCGGCGTGTGGTGAACGACCGCCCGTCACGGACCCGTTCGACCTGGTACACAATGGGCACGCCCGGCCGGCCCGGGCGCAGGAAGTACGCGTGCAGCGAGTGCACGGGGCGTTCGCCGTCCGTGGTGCGGCCGGCGGCGACCAGGGCCTGGCCCGCCACCTGGCCGCCGAAGACCCGTTGCAGAGACTCCTGCGGGCTTCGGCCGCGGAAGATGTTGACCTCGATCCGCTCCAGGTCGAGAAGGTCGACCAGTCTCTCGGCCGGGTTCGTCATCGGTGGGATTCTCCTGTGTTCACAGCTGGCCGACATCGGTGACGCGTACGACGGCACGGCCCTCGGCGTCGGAGGCCGTCAGATCGATCTCGGCGCTGATGCCCCAGTCGTGGTCGTCGCTCGGGTCGTCGAAGATCTGACGGACCCGCCACAGACCGTTCTCCGGCTCCTCCTTGATCACCAGCAGCTTGGGGCCGCGGGCATCGGGGCCGGTGCCGAGGTCGTCGTACTCGTCCCAGTACTTGTCCATCGCCTCGCCCCATGCGTCGGCGTCCCAGCCGGAGTCGGCGTCCATCTCGCCGAGTTCCTCCACCTGGTCGAGTGCGGCCAGCTCCACCCGGCGGAAGAGGGCGTTGCGGACCAGCACCCGGAAGGCGCGGGCATTGGTGGTGACGGGCTTGACCTCGTCTGCCTTCTCCCGTGCCTCCTCGGCGGTCATCTCCTCCGGGTTGGCCAGCTGCTCCCACTCGTCCAGCAGGCTGGAGTCCACCTGGCGCACCATCTCGCCGAGCCACTCGATCAGATCCTGCAGGTCCTCGGACTTCAGGTCGTCCGGGATGGTGTGGTCGAGGGTCTTGTAGGCGCTGGCGAGGTAGCGCAGCACGATGCCCTCGGTGCGGGCCAGCTCGTAGAAGGACACCAGCTCCGTGAAGGACATCGCCCGTTCGTACATGTCACGGATGACGGACTTGGGCGACAGCGGGTGGTCACCGACCCACGGGTGGCTCTTGCGGTAGGTGTTGTACGCGTGGAAGAGCAGCTCTTCGAGCGGCTTGGGGTACGTGACGTCCTGGAGGCGCTCCATGCGCTCCTCGTACTCGACGCCGTCCGCCTTCATCGCGGCCACGGCCTCGCCGCGCGCCTTGTTCTGCTGGGCGACGAGGATCTGCCGCGGGTCGTCCAGCGTGGACTCGACCACGGACACCATGTCGAGCGCGTAGGACGGCGACTCGGGGTCGAGCAGTTCGAACGAGGCGAGCGCGAACGTGGACAGCGGCTGGTTGAGCGCGAAGTCCTGCTGGAGGTCGACCGTCAGCCGGACGATACGGCCCTCTGCGTCCGGCTCGTCGAGCTTCTCCACGATCCCGCCGTCCAGCAGCGAGCGGTAGATGGCGATCGCCCGCCGGATGTGCCTGAGCTGCTGCCTGCGCGGCTCGTGGTTGTCCTCCAGGAGGTGCCGCATCGCCTCGAAGGCGTTGCCGGGACGGGCGATCACGGACAGCAGCATCGTGTGCGTCACCCGGAACCGCGAGGTCAGCGGCTCGGGGTCGGAGGCGATCAGCTTCTCGAAGGTGTTCTCCGTCCAGCCGACGAACCCCTCGGGCGCCTTCTTGCGCACCACCTTGCGGCGCTTCTTCGGATCGTCACCCGCCTTCGCGAGGGCCTTCTCGTTCTCGATGACGTGCTCGGGTGCCTGCGCGACCACCAGGCCCGCCGTGTCGAAGCCGGCCCGGCCGGCCCGGCCCGCGATCTGGTGGAACTCGCGGGCCCGCAGCGTGCGCACCCGGCTGCCGTCGTACTTCGTCAGTGCGGTGAACAGCACGGTCCGGATGGGGACGTTGACGCCCACGCCGAGCGTGTCGGTGCCGCAGATGACCTTCAGCAGACCGGCCTGGGCGAGCTTCTCCACCAGACGCCGGTACTTGGGCAGCATGCCGGCGTGGTGCACGCCGATGCCGTGGCGGACGTAACGGGAGAGGTTCCGGCCGAACTTGGTGGTGAAGCGGAAGTTCCCGATCAGTTCGGCGATCTGGTCCTTCTCCTCGCGCGAGCACATGTTGATGCTCATCAGCGCCTGTGCCCGCTCCACGGCCTGCGCCTGTGTGAAGTGCACGATGTAGACGGGGGCCTGCCTGCTCTGCAGCAGGTCGGTGAGCGTCTCGGTGAGCGGGGTGAGCTGGTACTCGTAGGAGAGAGGCACCGGTCGGGTCGCCGAGCGGACGACCGAGGTGGGGCGGCCGGTGCGGCGGGTGAGGTCCTTCTCGAAGAAGGACACGTCCCCCAAAGTGGCCGACATCAGGATGAACTGCGCCTGGGGGAGTTCCAGCAGCGGGATCTGCCAGGCCCAGCCGCGATCGCCCTCCGCGTAGAAGTGGAACTCGTCCATCACGACCTGGCCGACGTCCGCGTGCTTGCCGTCTCGCAGCGCGATCGAGGCCAGAACCTCGGCCGTGCAGCAGATCACGGGTGCGTCGGCGTTCACGGAGGCGTCGCCGGTGAGCATGCCGACGTTCTCGGTGCCGAAGATCTTGCACAGCTCGAAGAACTTCTCCGACACCAGCGCCTTGATCGGTGCCGTGTAGAACGTGACCTCGTCCCGGGCCAGCGCGGCGAAGTGCGCACCCGCGGCGACCATGCTCTTGCCGGAGCCGGTGGGCGTCGAGACGATCACGTTCGCCCCGGAGACCACCTCGATCAGCGCCTCCTCCTGATGGGGGTAGAGGGTGAGGCCGCGCTCCTGTGCCCACGACTCGAAGGCTTCGTAGAGGGCGTCGGGGTCGGCGGTCGGCGGCAGCTGATCGATGAGGGTCACGCCCCCATCTTGCCTGCCCTTGTCCTCCAGGGGGGAATCGGCTGCAGGTGCGAAGATCGCGACCGCTACGCTGTGTCGCCGACGGCGCGTCAGTGCACCGTGTCAACTGGACAGCGGCACACGAGGAATGGGGCGGGAAGCGGCCATGATGGGACCAGCACACTCACTGTCGGGGGCCGCGGCCTGGCTCGGCGTCGGAGCGGCCGCCGCCGCGGCCGGGCACCCGATGCCCTGGCCGGTCCTGCTCGTCGGCGCGCTGATCTGCGCGGGCGCCGCACTCGCCCCGGACCTCGACCACAAGGCGGCGACCATCTCGCGCGCCTTCGGGCCGTTGTCGCACTGGCTCTGCGAGATCGTCGACAAGCTGTCGTACGCCGTCTACAAGTCGACGAGGAAGGCGGGGGACCCGCGCCGTTCCGGGGGGCACCGCACGCTGACGCACACCTGGTTGTGGGCGGTCATGATCGGTGGCGGTTGTTCGGCGGCGGCGATCACCGGGGGCCGCTGGGCGGTGCTGGCGATCCTGTTCGCGCACGTGGTGCTGGCCATCGAGGGCCTGCTGTGGCGGGCGACGCGCGGCTCCAGCGCCGATGTCCTGGTCTGGCTGCTGGCGGCGACCAGTGCGTGGATCCTCGCGGGCATCCTGGACAAGCCGGGCAACGGTTCGGACTGGCTGTTCACCGCGCCGGGCCAGGAGTACCTGTGGCTGGGGCTGCCGGTCGTGCTGGGTGCGCTGGTGCACGACATCGGGGACGCGCTGACCGTCTCCGGATGCCCGATCCTGTGGCCCATCCCGCTCGGCCGCAAGCGCTGGTACCCGCTGGGCCCGCCGAAGGCGATGCGGTTCCGGGCGGGCAGCTGGGTCGAGCTGAAGGTGCTGATGCCCGTGTTCATGCTGCTCGGGGGAGTGGGCTGCGCGGCGGCCCTCAATGTGATCTGACGCGGCGCTCCGGCTCAGGTGGCCTCGTCCTGCTCCGCTCCGCCGTACCGGCGCTCGAACCGTGCGATGCGGCCCTCGGTGTCGACCGTGCGGGCCTTGCCCGTGTAGAAGGGGTGGCTCTCGGAGGAGATCTCCACGTCGATCACCGGGTAGGTCCGGCCGTCGTCCCACTCGATGGTCTGATCACTGCCGGCGGTGGACCGGGTGAGGAAGGCGTATCCGGCGGCGCGGTCGCGGAAGACCACGGGGTGGTAGTCGGGCTGCTTGTCCTGCTGCATGGCGGCTCCTCGAGCGGGGCGGTCGGGCAGGGTGCGTGCGGATCAGCCGGACAGGGAGTCCTCGTCCACGATGTGCATCGCGGCCTCCTCGGCGGACGCCGCGGCGCCGTCGATGCCGACGTCGGTGGCGACCAGGGCGCTCTCCTCGTCCTCGTGCGCGCCCTCGTCCGGCGCGACCAGGCGGCCGGAGCGCAGATGGCCGACCTCGTTGTCCAGGATTTCCCCGTCGGTGCCGTCGCAGTCGCCGATGCCGTCGCCGTCCGGCGCCAGGGCATCGGGCAGCTCTTCGGCGAGCCGCTGGTCCAGTGTCTCCCCGGTCAGGCGTTCGCTCGCCGTCACGCCGGTGTGCTCCACCGCCCACGGCCGCTCGGGAGGGGACCAGCCCCGGTCGAGGGGGTCGTCGACGCCGTCGAAGTCCAGTGTGTCCTCGACGTCGAGCACGCCCGAGTCCTCCCTGACATCCGAGGCGTCGGGCTGGTAGACGTCGTCCCCCCATCCGTCGGCGGTGTCCACGGGTACCTCCAGGTGGTGAGGACGGCCTCGTGCCCCCGCGAGGGGCAGCGCGCCGTCGGCACGCTCGGCACGGGTGCCACGCGACGGGAACCGGCGGGTTCCCCGGCGCTCCCCGAACCGGTGCCGGTATCCAGCCTTCCACCCCTGTTCGCCACCGCGCAACGGCACGGGGCAAGGCTGTGGGCCCGGCAGCCCCGCGCGGGCACGCCCGGGGCCCGGCGACGGGGCCCGGCCCACTCCTCCGACCGGGTGGGCCCGCGGACTCCCGTCCCGGATCGTCCCTGCGAGCGGCCGAGGCGGGCGGGGACCCGCCGCCCGCCGGAACCGGCAGTCACCGGCCGCACCCGATGGCAGGGCCCACCAGGTCAGGCACCACGGGGCAGCGCCGACCCCCTGACCGGCACCCTGGCTGCAGGCGCCGGGAGCTGCCGACACTCCGGCCGGGAGTCGCCGGGAGCGGGCAACACCCTGGCCGGGATCGGCCGGGAGCCGCCAGCACTGTGGCCGGGATCCGCCAGGAGCCGCCGACACTCTGGCCGGGAGTGGCCGGGAGTGGCCGGGAGCCGCTGGGAGTGGCCGGGGCGCCGGCTCACCCGTGCCACGACCGCCACAGCGCCGCGTACGCTCCCTGCGCCGCGACCAGCTCGTCGTGGCTCCCCAGCTCGCTGATGCGGCCGTTTTCCACGACGGCGATCACGTCGGCGTCGTGGGCGGTGTGCAGACGGTGGGCGATGGCGACCACCGTGCGGCCGTCGAGGACGCGGGCCAGGGAGCGTTCCAGGTGACGGGCCGCGCGCGGGTCGAGCAGCGAGGTCGCCTCGTCCAGGACCAGCGTGTGCGGGTCGGCCAGCACCAGCCGGGCCAGTGCGATCTGCTGGGCCTGTGCCGGCGTCAGCGCCACCCCGCCTGAGCCGACCTCGGTCTCCAGGCCGTCGTCCAGCCCCCGTCCCCAGCCGTCCGCGTCGACGGCGCCGAGGGCCGCCCACAGTTCGGCGTCGGTGGCGTCGGTGCGGGCCAGCAGGAGGTTGTCGCGAAGGGAGCCGACGAAGACGTGGTGTTCCTGGTTGACCAGGGCGACGTGCGAGCGGACGCGTTCCGCCGGCATCCGGGACAGTTCCGCGCCGCCCAGGGTGATGCGGCCGTCCCGGGGCGCGTAGATCCCGGCGAGTAGCCTGCCCAGCGTGGACTTTCCGGCGCCGGAAGGGCCGACCAGGGCCATCCGGGTGCCCGGCGCGACCTGCAGGGACACCTTGCGGAGCACGTCGACGCCCTCGCGGTAGCCGAAGTGCACGCTCTCGGCGTGCACGTCCCGTCCGCCCGGGGCCAGCGAGGCGTCCCCGGCGTCCGGCTCGATGTCCCGGACGCCGACCAGGCGGGCCAGCGACACCTGGGCGACCTG
Organism: Streptomyces sp. NPDC007971; assembly: GCF_042958635.1. Taxonomy (NCBI): domain Bacteria; kingdom Bacillati; phylum Actinomycetota; class Actinomycetes; order Kitasatosporales; family Streptomycetaceae; genus Streptomyces; species Streptomyces sp. NPDC007971. The sequence goes on along the minus strand of NZ_JBIBJK010000015.1, from coordinate 96,067 downwards.
TACCTCGTCGTACCAGCGAAGGATCAGGTTCACCGGGTCGACGAGCATCTGCGCGACCAGTGCACCCGTGGTCAGCTGGCCCACGTCGATCCAGCCCTGCAGCACGAAGGTGCCGCCGATCATGAGGACCGATCCGAGCACCAGGACGTGGACCGCGTTGATGACCGGGAAGAGCACGGACCGCAGCCAGAGGGTGTAGCGCTCCCATGCGGTCCACTCCTTGATCCGCTGCTCCGACAGGGCGATGCGCCGGTCGCCGAGCCGGTGGGCCTCGATGGTGTGTCCCGCGTCCACGGTCTCGGCGAGCGCGGCGGCGACGGCGGCGTAACCGGCGGCCTCGGAGCGGTAGCCGGCCGGCGCCCGTCTGAAGTACCAGCGGCACCCGAGCGCCAGCACGGGCACCGCGAGCAGGACGGCGGCCGCCAGCGGCGGCGCGGTCACGACGAGCCCGCCGAGCAGCAGAAGCGCCCACACCACACCGATCGCCAGCTGCGGCACGGCCTCCCGCATGGCATTGGCGAGGCGGTCGATGTCCGTGGTGATGCGGGAGAGCAGATCGCCGGTGCCCGCCCTCTCCAGCACGCCCGGCGGCAGCCCCACCGAGCGGACGAGGAAGTCCTCGCGCAGGTCGGCCAGCATCCGCTCCCCGAGCATCGCGCCCCGCAGCCGCACCTGCCGCACGAACACGGCCTGCACGAGCAGCGCGACCACGAACAGTGCGGCGGTCAGCCCCAGGTGGAGGTCCCGTGCCCGGTCCGACACGCGCTCGACGAGGCCGCCGAGCAGGTACGGGCCCACCATCGAGGCGACCACCGCCACCGTGTTGACGGCGACGAGGAACAGAAAGGCCCGGCGGTGCCGGCGGAACAGCTCGGCCACGTAGGCGCGCACCGTCGCGGCTGCGCCGACGGGCAGGGTGGTGGTGGTCGTCGGGGCCGCCGGGTCGTACGCCGGCGGCGCAACGCCGATCATGCGCTCTCCTCGATCTCTTCCAGCTCTTCGAGAACGCCCAGCAGGGTGTTCCTGTCAGCCATGTCCTCGCCCTGCGGGCCTGCCGGGACCGTCTTGTCCCCGTGGCTCTCCAGGACCGTCTTGTCCCCGGTGCTCTCGGCAACCGGCATGTCCCTGTGGCCCTCCGGAACCGGCTTGTCCCCGTGGGCGGCCGTGGCCGGCTTGTCCCCCGGGCCTGCCGGGACCGGTTTGCGTCCGGGGCCTGCAGGGGCCGGCTCGTCCTCGGTCTCCCGCGTCACCACGGCCCGGTACCGCGGCTCGGATTCGACCAGCTCACGGTGTACGCCGACCGCGGCGACCTCGCCCTCATGGACCAGCACGACCCGGTCCGCACGGTCCAGCAGCAGGGGCGACGACGTGAACACCACGGTCGTCCGGCCCGAGCGCAGCCGGCGCAGTCCGTCCGCGATCCGGGCCTCGGTGTGCGAGTCGACCGCGGAAGTGGGCTCGTCCAGGACCAGCACCTCCGGGTCGGTGACGAGGGACCGGGCCAGTGCGAGCCGCTGGCGCTGGCCGCCCGACAGCGAGCGGCCGCGCTCGGTGATACGGGCGTCCAGTGGGTCGGCGGCATCCAGGGACCCCTGCACCAGTGCCTCCAGGACGTCCTGGCACTGTGCGGCCGCCAGCGCGTCCTCGGCGCCCACCGTGCCGGAGGAAGGCACGTCGAGCAGGTCGCGCAGTGAGCCGGACAGCAGCACCGGGTCCTTGTCCTGGACCAGGACGGCGGTGCGGGCACTGTCGAGAGGGAGGTCGTCGAGCGGTACCCCGTCGAGCAGCACGGAGGGGCCCGGCTCGGAGGGGTGGCCGCCCAGTCGCTCCGCGAGCCGTCCGGCGGCGTCCGGGTCGCCGCACACCACCGCGGTGAGCTGGTCGGCGGGCGCGAGCAGACCGGTGGCGGGGTCGTACAGGTCGCCGCTCGGCACCTGCGCCTGGCGTGCCCCTGCGACGTCCGTGGTCCGCTGCAGCGACAGCACGCGCGCAGCGCGTTTGGCCGACGGGCGCGAGAAGGAGTACGCCATGGCGATCTCCTCGAAGTGCCGCAGCGGGTAGTTGAGGACCATGACCGCGCTGTAGACGGTGACCAGTTCACCGATCGTGATCCGGCCCTGGCGGGCCAGATGGATGCCGTGCCAGACGACCGCGATCAGCAGCAGCCCGGGCAGCAGCACCTGGATCGCGGAGATCAGCGACCACATCCGGGCGCTGCGCACGGCCGCCTTCCGCACGTCCTGCGAGGCGCCGCGGTAGCGGTCGAGGAACAGTTCCTCGCCGCCGATGCCGCGCAGCACGCGCAGCCCGGCGACGGTGTCCGAGGCCAGCTCGGTGGCCCGGCCCGCCTTCTCGCGCTGGATGTCGGCCCGGCGCGTGGCCCGGGGAAGCAGCGGCAGCACCGCGAGCGCCACGACCGGCACGCCGACGGCGACGACCACGCCCAGAGCGGGCTGGTAGACGACCAGGCCGACGCAGACCACGACGACCGTCAACGCGGCCGCGGTGAACCGGGAGACGGCCTCGACGAACCAGCCGATCTTCTCCACGTCGCCGGTGGAGACGGCCACCACCTCACCGGCGGCGACCCGCCGGGTCAGCGCGGACCCCAGCTGGGCCGCCTGCCGTGCCAGCAACTGCTGGACCCGGGCGGCGGCGGTGATCCAGTTGGTGACGGCCGTGCGGTGCAGGAAGGTGTCGCCGACGGCGATCCCGGTGGCGCACAGCGCCATCAGACCACCCGTCAGGGCGAGCCGGGTGTCGGAGTGGTCGATGACGGCCTGGACGGCGAGCCCGACGCAGAAGGGGAGGACGGAGACCGAGACGAAGTGCAGCATGCCCCAGGCCAGTGACTTGAGCTGGCCGCCCGTCTGGTTGCGCCAGAGCCACCACAGGAAGCGAGGGCCCGAGCGTGCGTCAGGTACGCCGGGGTCGGGATACGGAAGGTCTTGGATCTGCATGACGTCCCAGTGGCTCGTGTCAGGGAGGGGAGGGGAGTGGAGGAGAAGGGCGGAGAAGGGCGGAGAAGGGAGGAGGAGCGGACGGAGCGGAAAGGAAGAGGAGCGAATGGTGCGGAAAGGAGGAGCAGCGGAAAAGAGGAGGAGCGGAAAGGAGGAGGCGCGGATGAAGCGGAGGGGAAGAGAGCGGAAGGGAAGGGAGTGGAACGGAAGGTGAGGCCAGGGGGAGCGGCTCGTGGCGGGGTGGAGGCGGCGGTGACAAGCCGTGACAGGGTCGCGTCGTGGAGTGCCGAATTTCAACCGGTTTTCCCCGGCGGCCTCCGAAATCCGCCCGGTTCCGGCCAGGAGCCGTCGCTCGGGGTGACCCGTGGCCGCAAGTCCTGTGGTCCGGGCCTGGACAATGGCCGGGAGGGCGCACAGCCGGCCGGTACGCGATGCGACCATGGTCGCGTGCGGATAGACGGCGTGCGGCGTGCAACGGTCATGGTGGCGGCTTTCGGGACCTTCCTGGCGGCCCTGTCTGCGTGCGGCGCGGCCGGACGCGGCCACGGCAGCCCCGCACCCGGCGGACGGGCCGGGCGGTCAGGCACGGCCGGCCATGTGCCGCACGGCATCCAGAACGTGGGCGCGCGCCTGCAGCGGCGCATTCCGGCCGACTCCCGTCAGGTGGTGGCCGTCTACGGCGACGACAAGGACTCGGCGGACTCCACGGTCGTGCTCTACGCCAAGCGCGGCGCGGTGTGGCAGCGGATGCGCAGTTGGCCCGCGCACAACGGCAAGAAGGGCTGGACCACCGATCACCGCGAAGGCGACCGGCGCAGCCCCGTGGGCGTGTTCACCCTCAGCGACGCGGGTGGCGTACTCAGGGATCCGGGCGCCCGGCTGCCGTACACACAGACCCCCTCCTTCGCCGCCCCGCGTTCATGGGCCAAGTCGCACTGGCACGACTTCGACTACGTCATCGCCATCGACTACAACCGGGTCAAGGGCTCCCCGCCGAACGATCCGACACGCCCCGAGGGCGAGGCGAAGGGCGGAAGCATCTGGCTGCATATGGACCACGGCAGCGGCACGTCGGGCTGCGTCAGTATGTCCCGGGCGGCCATGGAGTATCTGCTGCGCAGCCTCGACCCGGACCGGCATCCCGTGGTGGTGATGGGAGACCGGGCGGACCTGATGAGCTAGCACGGATGGCGGGACGCCTCATTGCGGGGCAGGCCCGACTCCCCGTAGAACACCGGCCATGAGAAGACGGTTAGTCATGTCCATGCTCGCCGGAGCGGCCCTCCTGGCGAGCACGTTCTTCGGCACCGGGGCCGCTGCCGCTCAGCCCGCGGCCCGCACCGGAGGCGTTCCGGCCGAGTTCGGCACCGACTGGCACGACCCGGTGACCGCCGCCCCGCCCGTCGACCGGCCGCACACCACGTCCTGCCGGGTCACCCTCGCCGAGGCCCGGTTCCGCGACTTCACTCCCTACCGGGGCGCGTACACGCCACCGAAGGGCTGCGGCGACCGCTGGAGCAAGGTCGTGCTGCGCCTCGACGGCAAGGTGAAGGGCCGTCAGTACGACCGCCTCGGCTATCTGCACGTGGGCGGGGTCGAGATCCTGCGCACCTCGACGCCCGAGCCGTCCCCGGACGGCATCGAATGGCATGCGGAGAAGGACGTCACCCGCTACAGCGACACCTTCCGCGGCCCGCAGGACGTCGAGATGCTCATCGGAAACGTCGTGGACGACACCTACACCGGGGTCATCGACGTCAAGGTGACCCTCACCTTCTACGCCGGCCGACCCGAGGCCCCCGCCCCCGATCGCGTCCTCACCCTCGCCGGCCCGCCCGACGGTTCGACCCTCACCACCCCGCGCAACAGCGAGCGCATCGTCGCCGAGGTGTACGCCACCGGATCCGGCGGCGGCTGCGAGGAGTTCTGGTACCTGACCGTGGCCGACCCGGCGTCGTACTCCTGCAAGGCCGACCACGGGCCGTACCGCGAGGTGCAGATCAAGGTCGACGGGCACCTGGCCGGCATCGCCGCGCCGTTCCCGAACGTGTGGACCGGCGGCTGGTCCAACCCGTTCCTCTGGTACGTCGTCCCGGCTCCGCACGCCTTCGACGTCAGGCCGATCGAGTACGACCTCACGCCCTTCGCCGGGCTCCTGAACGACGGCCGCCCGCACCGCGTCGAGGTCTCGGTCGTGGGCGTGCCCACGGGACAGTCCGGCTGGAGCACCCCCGTGAACGTCCTGGTCTGGCAGGACGCCCACCGCGCCCACGTCACCGGCGGGCTCACCACGGACAGGGCGACCGACCTCGCGGACTCCTCCACCTACACGCCCGGATCCGAGAACCGCGTCGACACCGAGGCGGGCCACCGGCTCACGGTCTCCGGATACGTGAACACCTCGCACGGCCGTGTGGACACCACCGTCACCCGCACGCTCGCGAACACCTCCGCCCACCGCTGGACCGACGGTGAGAACACGGACGGGCTGGACGCGACCTGGACGGACGACGAGACGGTCGGGGTCCGGGGCCAGGGGCCCGCACGGACGGCGCACACGCACCGGACGTACACGATGAACGGCGCCACGACCCTCGGTGCGGACGGCCGGCTGCGCACCGTGCTGGCCCTCGGCGACCGTGCGACGGTCGAGGAGCGACAGGGCGGCCGGCGCACCGCCTGGACACGGTCCGACGACACCTACAGCGGTGACGCCGCGTACACGATCAACGTGCCGCGCGACCGGCGGCACGCGGTCGGCACGTCGAGCGAGCGCTATCGCCGATACGGATCGGACGGCTGCTACGACCGCTCCCTGGCGACCGCCCAAGGGGAGCTGACGGAGGACCGCAGCCGCTGCTGACTCCTTGGGCCTTGAGTCCTGGGCGTGTCGGCTACGACCGCACGCGGCCCCCGCTCCGGACAGTGCGGAGCGGGGGCCGACGCCATTTTGGTGGCTGCCGTGAACGTATGGGCCCTTCGGTGAGAGCCGCGGCTGTTCGGCAGGAGGGGCCCGGAGAGCCGGACGTGACTGTTCGACGGGAGCCGTGGCCGTTCAGCAGGGCTTGGCCGTCTCCCCGTCGATCAGCGTGTCCAGCAGTACGCCGAGCACCTCGCGCTCCTTCTCGGTCAGCGGGGCGAGGATCTCCTCGGCCGCCGAGCGGCGCGCGCCGCGCAGCTCGCGCAGGGTCGCCCGGCCCTCGTCCGTCAGCTCGATCCGGGTCACCCGGCGGTTCGCCGGATCTGCGGCCCGGCGCACCTTGCCGCTCGCCTCCAGCCCGTCGACCAGCGTCGTCACGGCGCGTGGCACCACCTCCAGGCGCTCGGCGAGGTCGGCCATGCGCGGCGGCGAGCCGTAGTGCGCGAGCGTGCGCAGCAGCCGGGACTGGGCCGGTGTGACGCCCAGGTCACGCCGATCCAGGTGGCGCTTCTGGATGCGGTGCACCCGGCGGGTGAGCCGCAGCAACTGCTCGGCGAGCAGGCCGTCGGGATCTGGGGTGGTCATGCGGGAACAATATCAGGATGCCGCTCATTGTGAGTATAGGTAACAATGAGCTAAGATCCGTAGGCCATCGTCGGCCGCTCTCCGTGCCGGCGCCCGTTCATCTCCGTAGGAGCCCATGCATCCCGACCGTGAACCCTCCTGGACCCCGCCTGCCGACGCCGAAGGGCAGCCCCGGCAGGTGCGCCGCATCCTGAAACTCTTCCGTCCCTACCGCGGACGGCTCGCGATCGTCGGCCTTCTTGTCGGCGCCTCGTCGCTGGTCTCGGTGGCCACGCCGTTCCTCCTCAAGGAGATCCTCGACGTCGCGATCCCCGACCGCCGCACCGGACTGCTGAGCCTGCTCGCGCTCGGCATGATCCTCAGCGCGGTCCTCTCCAGCGTCTTCGGCGTGCTCCAGACGCTGATCTCGACCACCGTCGGCCAGCGCGTGATGCACGATCTGCGCACCGCCGTCTACGGTCGCCTGCAGCGCATGTCGCTCGCCTTCTTCACCCGCACACGCACCGGTGAGGTGCAGTCCCGCATCGCCAACGACATCGGCGGCATGCAGGCCACCGTCACCTCCACCGCCACCTCCCTCGTCTCCAACGTGACCAGCGTCGTCGCCACGATCGTCGCGATGATCGCCCTGGACTGGCGTCTGACGATCGTCTCGCTGCTCCTGCTCCCCGTCTTCGTGTGGATCAGCCGCCGTGTCGGCAACGAGAGAAAGAAGATCACCACCCAGCGGCAGAAGCAGATGGCCGCGATGGCCGCCACGGTCACCGAGTCGCTGTCCGTCAGCGGCATCCTGCTCGGCCGCACCATGGGCCGCTCCGACTCGCTCACGGCGTCCTTCGCGCAGGAGTCCGAGCAACTGGTCGACCTCGAAGTGAAGTCGAACATGGCCGGTCGCTGGCGCATGGCCGTGATCACCATCGTCATGGCCGCGATGCCCGCCGTCATCTACTGGACCGCGGGACTCGCCCTCCAGTTCGGCGGTCCGCAGGTCTCGCTCGGCACCATCGTCGCCTTCGTCTCGCTCCAGCAGGGCCTGTTCCGCCCGGCGGTGAGCCTGCTGGCGACAGGCGTCCAGATCCAGACCTCGCTCGCGCTCTTCCAGCGCATCTTCGAGTACCTGGACCTGCCCATCGACATCACCGAGCGCGAGCAGCCGGTCCACCTCGACCAGATCAAGGGCGAGGTCCGCTTCGAGGACGTCGAGTTCCGCTACGACGACAAGGGCGGGCCGGTCCTCGACGGCATCGACGTCACCGTCCCGGCAGGCGGCAGCCTCGCGGTCGTCGGCCCGACCGGCGCCGGCAAGTCCACGCTCGGCTATCTGGTGCCCCGCCTCTACGACGTCACGGGCGGTCGCGTCACCATCGACGGCGTCGATGTGCGCGACCTCGACTTCGACACCCTCGCCCGCGCGGTCGGCGTCGTCTCGCAGGAGACGTACCTCTTCCACGCCTCTGTCGCCGACAACCTCCGATTCGCCAGGCCGGACGCCACCGACGAGGAACTGCACGCAGCGGCCCGGGCCGCCCAGATCCACGACCACATAGCCGGGCTGCCCGACGGCTACGACACCGTCGTCGGCGAGCGCGGGCACCGCTTCTCGGGCGGCGAGAAGCAGCGCCTGGCGATAGCCCGCACCATCCTGCGTGATCCGCCGGTCCTCATTCTCGACGAGGCGACCAGTGCCCTGGACAACCGCACCGAAGCCGCGGTGCAGGACGCCATCGACGCTCTGTCGGCCAACCGGACGACCCTGACCATCGCGCATCGGCTGTCCACCATTCGTGGTGCCGACCAGATCGTCGTTCTGGACGCCGGCCGGGCCGCCGAACGGGGCAGTCACGAGGAACTGCTGGAGCTGGACGGGCGATACGCGGCCCTGGTCCGCCGCGACGCGCAGCTGGAACCGACGGGCTGACACGGTACCCCTGGCCGACAGGCTGAAGATATGTCGGGTTTATGGTGATTTGCGTATTACCGTTCCCGCATGCAGATGAACACTCCGCGACGGAGCACGATGCGACTGACGCGCCGGGGCAAGCTCGTCCTCCTGGTGCTCGGCGCCGCCCTGGCCGGCACCGCCGTGGTGGTGCCACTGCTGAAGCTGACAGGCGGTGACAGGAAAACGAAGCCCACCATGCTCGTCATCCCGGAGGGCTGGCGCGCCAGCCAGGTCTACGCGGCCGTCGACAAGGCGCTCAAGCTGCCCCCGGGCAGTACCCGGAAATCCCTCGGCAAGGCTGCCCTCAAGCTGCCGAGCGAGGCCGGGGGCAACCCGGAAGGCTACCTCTTCCCGGCGACCTATCCCATCAAGAAGGGCGCCACCCCCGAGTCAGTGCTGAAGTTGATGGTCGACACGGCCGACGGGAGTTTCGGCAGACCACCGGTGGCGGCCGGGGCGCAGCGCAACGCGATGAACGTCTATCAGACCGTCACCATCGCCAGCATCGTCCAGGCCGAGGCCGCCACCAAGGCCGACATGGGAAAGGTCGCGCGGGTCATCTTCAACCGGCTGCAGCGGGGCATGCCCCTGCAGATGGACTCCACCATCAACTACGCGCTGAAGCGCAACACCGTCCACACCAGCGTCGACGACACCCACCTGCAGAGCCCCTACAACTCCTACCAGCGCATGGGCCTGCCGCCCACGCCGATCGACAATCCCGGCCCGGACGCCATGCGTGCAGCGATCACCCCGCCGCCCGGCAACTGGCTCTACTTCGTCACGGTCAAGCCCGGCGACACCCGCTTCACCGCCGACTACTCCGAGCACCTGCGCAACGTGGCCCAGTTCAACGCCGGTCGGCAGAGCAAGGGACAGTCCCAGAGCCCCGGCCTGAGCGCGCAGCAGTCTCCTGGTGTGGAGCAGAGCCCCGGCGAGCAGCAGAGTGCAGGCACGGAGCAGTCTCCGGACGCGCAGGAGACCCCAGGGGCTCAGCAGAGTCCGGACGCACAGGAGACCCCGGGGACGGAGCAGACTGCGGGGACGGAACAGACCGACGGCATGTAGCCGTCCCGTTGAGCCGGCGGGATCTCAGGCGGCGAGCGGCTCCTCGGCCAGCAGCCGTCTGATGTCCCGCACGGCCGCGCGCCCGGCGCGGTTGGCGCCGATGGTGCTGGCCGAGGGCCCGTAGCCGACGAGGTGGACACGCGGGTCGGCGACCGTGCGGGTCCCTTCGACCCGGATCCCGCCGCCCGGCTCGCGCAGTCGCAGCGGCCTCAGATGGTCGAGCGCGGCCCGGAAGCCGGTGGCCCAGAGGATGACGTCGGCAGGGGCGTGCCGAGGGTGCGGTCCGTCGTCCCACTCCACCCCGTCCGGGGTGATGCGGTCGAACATCGGCTGCCGGTCCAGGACGCCGTCGGCCAGGCCCTGCCGGATCGCGTCATTGAGCGGAAGCCCGGTGACGGAGACCACGCTCCTCGGCGGCAGACCCTGCCGCACCCGATCCTCCACCAGCGCCACGGCCGCCCGGCCGACGTCCTCACTGAACGGACCCTCGCGGAAGACCGGGGGCCGCCGGGTCACCCAGGTGATGGCGGCTGCGTACGGGGCGATCTCCAGCAGGTGCTGGGTACCGGACGCGCCACCGCCCACGACCACGACCCGCTGTCCGGCGAACTCCTCGGGCCCGGCGTACTGCGCGGTGTGCAGCTGCCGCCCCCGGAACGTCTCCTGGCCGGGATAGCGGGGCCAGAACGGCCTGTCCCAGGTGCCCGTGGCGTTGATCAGCGCACGAGTCGACCAGGTGCCTTCCGAAGTCTCCACCAGCAGCCGCCCGCCCTCGCCCTCCCGCACGGCCGTCACGTCGACGGGGCGCCGTACCCGCAGGTCGAAGGCGCGCTCGTATCGGTCGAAGTACGTCCGGACGACGTCCGCCGAGGGCTGTGCCGGGTCCGCGTCCGTCAGCTCCATGCCGGGCAGCGAGTGCATCCCGTGCACCTTGCCGTACGTCAACGACGGCCAGCGGAACTGCCACGCGCCGCCCGGCCCGGGGGAGTGGTCGAGGACCACGAAGTCGCGGTCCGGCTCGAAGCCGGTGCGCCGCAGGTGATAGGCGCTGGACAGTCCGGCCTGTCCAGCGCCTGTGACGACTACCTCGACCTCGCGTGTTTCGTTCACGCCCCTGCCAACAGCGCTCGGGTCACCGATCTTCCCGGCCGTTCGACACCCGCGGCCGACGCGGTCCGGTACCCGCCCTCAGCCCTTGGCGGAAGTCGTCGGCAGTGGCAGGCCGCGGTTGAACCGCGTGTCCACGAAGGCGCCGCAGCACACCTGGGGATGATCTCGAGAGGTGAAGGTGCCGGCGATCTGCTGCTGCCGCGGTGACGGACGGCAATGGCCACCCGCGGCAGGCCGATACGACCGCGGGTGGTGAGCAGGGCGGAATGCAACATGCGGCCGAAAGTGACCAGATGGGCGCCACGGTCAACGACCTCTCGCCCCATGGACGCCCTGTGGACCCCTCGTGCCGGCGATCCGTCGCGGCGGGACGCGTGAGACCCGGCGTATGGGCCAGGATGGGAGCATGTCAGATGCCTTCACCACGCGGATGCTGCATGTCGCCACCGGTTCCCGGGAGCGGGTCGTCGATCTGACCTCCGACTGCGAGCAGTTCCTGAGCGAGGCCGCGGCAGGCCGCGACGGTCTGCTGAACATCTTCGTGCCCCACGCGACCGCCGGTATCGCCGTCATCGAGACGGGCTCGGGCAGCGACGACGACCTCCTCGCCGCCCTGCACACCCTGCTCCCCGCCGACGACCGCTGGCAGCACCGGCACGGCAGCCCTGGACACGGCCGCGACCACGTCCTCCCGGCGTTCGTCCCGCCGCACGCGACCCTGCCGGTCATCGGCGGACGCCTGGAACTGGGCACCTGGCAGTCGGTGTGCCTCGTGGACACGAATCGGGATAATCCAGACCGCCGGGTGCGATTGAGCTTCCTGGGTGGAGTTTGATCGGTCGAAGGATGGTCGCGTGTGGGCGAGAGACGGGCAGGGCGGGCTGATGATCTTCACTGCCTGTCCCATGAGTAGATCTACGGCACGTCACGGTCCTTCACCAGCCTGCTGACCACCGCCGTAGCCTCCCGGTGCTCGGCTTCGAACGTCACGCGGTCGCGCTCGACAAGACGCTGGTAGACCACCAGCGACTCATGAGCCACCTTGGCAGCCCAGGCCGTTGCGACACCTCCGCCGAACAGCATGCGCGCGACGGCGTAGAGCAGTCGCGCCGTCTGCGGTTCGTGCACGACCGGATCGGCGGCTGCGAGTTGCCTGCTCAGAGTCACCGCCTCGTCAGCGGTCTCCAGCACCTCGGGCCAGCTTTCAGCGCCTGCCAACGCGACACCCAGCTTGCCCAGCGCCGTTACCAGGTCCGGTGCGAATGCGGCGTCGGTCTCGTTGAGCCGCCGCAGGTCCTTGACCGCCTCCGCGCAGGCGCTTGCCATGTGGTGAAGGTTCACGGGCTCGGACAACACGGCGGCGAGATGGCGATGCGCCATGGCAAGCTTCCGGTTGTATCTGGCTGGGTTCCCGGCGGCCAGCCGACGGAAGATGAGGACGGCGTTCTGCGCCGTCCCGGCGGCTTCGCCATGGCGTCCGACGGTGTGGAGGGCACCCGCGAGATTGCCGAACGCGTCGGCGAGAGAAGGCTCGAAGCGTGGCGGATCGGTGCGCGCGAGGCCGAGAAGGAGGTGTACGGACTGCTCGCACGCATGGAGCGCCTGAGCGGGCCGATGTGCCGCCGTCAAGCACCGGGAGAGCGACATGCAGGCACTGGCGAGATCTGAACTCTGTCGGATTGCGTCGGAAGGCACCGGGCCGCGTGTACTCGGATCCGCGCCCGCGAGCGCCCGAAAGCCCTCGACCGCCTCGGTGGCCGCGACGACCCCTTCGTCGACCCTGCCGGTGTCTGCGTAGATGCAGGCGAGCTGCTCCAGGCTGTGTGCCAGGGCTGCCCGACGCCCGCTGTTTCCGGAGGCTGCGAGACGCCGCCGGATCTCGGTCGCCCGGCTGATGTGCTGGACAGCTTCGGCCGACCGGCCGGCGCGCCGGAGATGTTCGCTCAGCTTGGTCAGTGCCCTGGCCAGTTCGGCCTCATGGCTGTCGGCTTCGGTGGCGCAGAACTGTTCCAGGATGGCCATGGCCTCCCGGTCCGCGTCCAGCGCGTCGTCCCAGCGATGCAGATGCCCGAGGCGACTGCTCAGATTGAGCAGAGCGGTCGCGAGTGCCGGCTTGTGTGCGAGTCCGTCTCGAGCTGCCAGAACGCGCCGCAGCTCCACCGCTTCACGGCCTGCGTCCAGCGCCTCGGTGTCCCGTCCGACGGCGACGAGATCACGTACGAGGTTGGCCAACGCACCGGCGAGCGCCGGCTGGTGTGCAGCGGGGTTGGCGTTGGCCATCCGACGGTAGATGGCGACGGACGCCTGGCACGCGTCGAGCGCGCGCTGCCGTTCCCCCGTGTCGGCCCAGAGTTGCGCGGCGGCGTTCAGGGCCGTCGCGTGTCCCGGCTCCCAGGTGGCCGGCCGGGCGGCGGCAAGCCGAGCCCACAGGGCGAGGGCGGTCTCGATGGCCTTCAGAGCCGCTCCTGCCTGATCGCCTCCGGCCAGCGCGAGGCTCTGGTTGTGCAGCGCGATCGCCAGGACCACGTTGGCTTCGTCGTCCTTAGGCGCCCCGGGCCGGTACAACTTCACCGCCTCGGTGGCCGCTTCGAGTGCTCCGCCGGCCGACCCGACTCGAGCAGCGCGTTGCTGTAGGTGGCGAGTGCCGCACCGAGGCCGTTCGTATCCACGTCCGTTCGGCGGTAGATCTCGACGCTCTCGCGCCCTGCTTCGATCGCTCCCGCCCTCCGGCCGCTCGAGAGCAGCGCGGTGCTCAGCATGCTCAACGCGTTGGCAAGGCCGCACGCGTTCTCGACCTCGCCGCTCCGGGCGAGCCGACGCCACCAGGGGATGCTCTCGTTCAGTGTGTTGACCGCGTCGGCGAAGCGGCCGGCGTTGATGAGTCGGTACGGGATGTCGGGGTGCAGGAGCTGGATCAGTCGGGACGGCTCGTCCTTCGCCGCGTCGAGGCGATTGCGGGTGCGGAGTTCGATCGCGCTTGCCATGGCCGCGTCCAGGTCGGCGTTCGCGTGGTCGGGAAACCGCTCCACGACAGCTTCCAGGACGTCATGGGCGAGGGCCGGCATTTCGGCAACCGCGTTCAGTCCGCCGCCCCCGGCGTCGACGGCCAGGCCTGGATCGTCCCGCAGCAGCGTGTTGACCACGGCCGCCGTGTGCGGCCACCGGAGCGCGGCCGCGGCCAGAAAGGTCACCGAACGCGGGGTGTGGGCCGGGGCCGTGCCCTCCGGGTCGCGGGCCAGCAGGTCGGTGAGGGCGTCGAGCGCCCACGGATCGGGGTCGTATCCTTCGACGTCATGTCCGGGCAGGCTGAGCGCAAGGAAATCCTCGGCGAGCCGGTCCGGGTAGAGCGGCTCGAGAACGCTGCCGGCGTCGAGTGGCGGATAGCAGATCCGTTGGTCGTCGAGCAGCTGCTGGACGGACTCGAGGCCGGCGCCCCTCAGCGCGGCCACGCCGGTTCGTCGGGGCTGCGCTCCGGTGAGCGTGGCGACGAACACCACTCGGGCGAGTTCGCGCGGGCATGTCCGGAAGGGCAGCCCAGCGTCGAACAGACGCCGCCAGGTCATGTGTTCACGGTCCAGGAGGTACGCGGCGAGTGCCTCGGGCCGGTCCGGCAGGGAGGCGCTGCCGGACCCGGCGTACACCGCGACCAAGGCCGCCATGTGCACGGTCAGCACGGTGTCGTAGGTGGAGTCGTCCGGATCCCTCAGCGCGGCCGGCGCCACCGCATAGGCGGGACAGGAGCCGGAGTCGGTCGCTGCGGCAGGTGCGGTGGCCGAGCTCGGGGGGGTCCTGCAGAGCAGTTCGGCGAATCGGTCGCGCGCAACGTCGAAGAACCGTTGCCGGTCGGCGGCCGTGGCGCCAAGGCTGGTGAGCCGTTGTTCGCCTGCTTCGGCGTGCATCTCGGCGAGCTCGCCGCGGACGGCCGGCCACCACTGCACGCTGCGTCCGATGAGCAGTACCCGGGTACAGGCGGTGTCCCGCAGGTCGGCGAAGAACTGAACCAGCTGCGAGTGCGGCCACCGGTCGGCGTAGTCGACGACGAGGAGGACCCCCACTCCTTCGGCGCGGTCGTCCGGCGCAAGGCCGGGCAGAGTGCCACGGGAGGCTGTATCAGGCGCGGTCGTGTCGCGCGGAACCGGGTGCAGGCGTGCGCTCAGCACCCGCCAGCCCATCTTGGCGCTCTGGGCCGCGAAGTGATGGGCCAGGCGGGTCTTGCCCTGGCCACCCGCCCCGTGTAACAACCGAACCGAGAGGAATCGTGCTGGTCCGTCCCGCCATTGCACCAGTTCGCGCAGCTCCGCCTCTCGACCGGTGAAGGGTACGACTTCGGCGCGGGCGTCCAGGAGCCGGCTCGGGGCCCCACTCAGCCACAGGGGATCGACAGGTGCCGCCGTCGCCTCGATCGGATCGAGGCAGTAACGGGGCGGGGGAAGGTAGAACTGGTTGACCTGTGTGTTGTGGTCGCCGACCTGCATGCCCATCGCACCCTGGGCAGCAATGCCGTCGGGTGCGGTTGGCGCAGCGTCCGTCTTCGGACGATGCGCCGGCTCTGGTTCGTCAGGAGAGGCAGTGGAGTCCTTGGTTGGGATGGTCACCGACCTGCACACTCCCTTGCTCCTGCGCAGACCTGTCTGGTACCGGCGGGGACCGTGCACTCTGGTCCACCGGCTTGGCTGCCACGGCCCATCGAGAGGTCCGTCAGTTGAACGTGTTCGTCTGGTGGTTCTGATTTCCGACCTGAACGCCCTTGGCTTCCCGGGCGTCGACCGAGTAGCCACTGCCCTCTTGGCACAGAAGTCCCAACTGCGCCAGCAGCGCCCTCGCAGCTGCCACGACCTCCTCGTCGCGGTCGACACCGGCAGCAGTAAGCTCCTCGCCCAGCCTGGCCTCCCACGCCCCCGGCGCAGCCTCGCTCGCGCTCAGGATCCGCACAGCCGACTCACCACGTTCGGCCAAACGGCGGCGGACCGACTCGCGCAGTCCCGCGTATGCATCGCGGATCGCGCTGCCGGCCGTCTCCGTGACACCCGCGGACGCGCCGGCGGCCAAGGCCGCCAACACCAGCTCCACCCCAGTCATACAACCCCCCCACGAGACGAGGCACGTCGGTTTCTTTCGATGATACGAACGCCCCCCGGCGACTGGGGCCAGGAAGGCGGGAAGTGCCGCGAGGAACTCTGTGCGACTCCACCGTGTCCGGCACGCTCGATTCAGGGGCCACCTGTGACGGTCGGCTGGGGCCGGAGTCGGCCGAGACGCACACGACGCCGGCGAACCCGAGGCAGACGCGCGCCGAACAAGCCCCCCGAGTGGTGCGGCACCGTTCCACGCCCAGGGCATGTACGTCTCGTTGCAGGACACCGACCTGGCCCGTGGCTTCGCGTACATCCGCCTGTCCGCCCTCGACCGGCAGGCTGCGACTTCGAACGGCCCTGTACATCGCTGCACCATGCAGTCAGGACGGCGGATGCGGTCGCTGACCGGCCATGATCGCTGCCCCGGAAGTCTCTTGTCGGCACGGCGGGGACAGAGCGGCTGTCTTCACAGCGAGTCCGACCGAGAAGGCTGTCGGTGGAACGTGCCGCAGGCCGAGACCCTGGGGGAGTCCCGGCCCGCAGCCTCGAACTCGCGCTACTTGCCCTCGAGTGCCGCCACCAATTGCGGCAGGCCGCCGTCGGCCACGATGAGGGCCAGGTGGTCGTGGAAATCCCTGCTGCTGACGATCAGGCCGTCCCGGACCCGCAGCACCTGGATGTTGGCGACCTCGAAGTTCCGCTCGGTCGCCCGGTGGTGCACCTGGTAGGTCCATTCGGCGACGATCACCTCCGGGTCGTCGGTCTCCCGGATCACCACATCCGTCGCGGTCAGCTCCACGGGCGAGTTTGCGGAGACCTCCGCGAACCGCTCCATGAGCGTGGCCCGGCCCTCGAACCGGCGCGGCCCGACCGGCTGGAAGACCGTCTCCACCACGGCTTCCTCGGCGTAGAGCTCGGCCAGCTGCGAGAACCGCCCCGCGGTGATGCCCTTGAGCAGCTTCTGGAAGACCTCGCGCGGTGACAGCGTTTCAGACATGATCAACCCCCGGTCGGATTCGCCGCTAGAATCGGACTAGCGACTCCGGTTTCAAACGATACGGACTGGCGACTCCGGTTGTCCAGGGGCAGCTCTGCCATCGGCGGGGAAGGGTGGGAGAGGTGAGCGGTGCTCAGGAACGCCCGCTGCGGGCGGACGCGGCCCGTAACCGGGCCAAGCTGCTGGACGTGGCCACGGAGGTGTTCGCCACCCGTGGCGTCGGCGTGCCGACCGAGGAGATCGCCCGGGCCGCCGGGGTCGGGGTCGGCACGCTCTTCCGGCACTTCCCGACCAAGGAGGCGCTGCTGGAGGCGGTGATGGTGCGCAGGCTGGAGGCGATCGCCGTGCGGACCACGCAGCTGGCTGCCGAGTCCGAGCCTGCAGAGGCGTTCTTTCGCTGCTTCCGCCTGGTGATCGACCAGTCCGAGGGCAAGAACGAGTTCGCCCGGGCGCTCGCCGCTGCCGGGGTGGACGCGCACGCGGCCCTGCAGGAATCCAGCGAGGTGATCCGGGCACGGCTGGCCGGGCTGCTGGCCGGGGCCCAGCAGGCCGGGGCGGTCCGCCCGGAGCTGGGCCTGCCGGAGCTGATCGCCCTGATGGTGGGCACCGGCGCGGCGATGGAGCACCTCGGGGCCGATCCTGCGGCCCGGCAGCGGATCTTCGATGTCGTCTTCGACGGACTGCGGCCGCGCTGAACCGGCGGCGTGTTGGCATCCCCCGGGCCTTGTGCGTCGGAGCGCGGGTCAGCCCGCCGTCGCGAGCATCGGCGGCACTCGCCCGTGCCGCCGGACCGGTGTCCCCGGCCGGGAGTTCCGGTCCGGCGGCGGGCTCCGTTCAGTCCTCGGGCCGCTCGGACGCCAGCAGCTCCCGGAGTTCGTCCATCGCCTCCCGGAGCCGGTCGGCGAACGTCCGCATCTGCGCAGCGACCGCCATCGGCGTGCTCAGGTAGAGGTTGAACCGCTCGGGAAGCAGCACATAGGCGACACCGATGCACTGGCTGCTGGTCGACCCGAAGCCGAAGTACTGGATATTGACGGACGGCGCGGAGCTCGTGCTCAGGTAGTCGTCCCGCATGGTCAACCAGCCCGGCGTCCGGTACAGCGCGGGCTGCTCGGTCACCCCGAGCTCGGCCCCGCGCCGGCGCTGGATCAGCTCCAGCTCCCACAGGTGCTGCTCCGGCACCTGCCCGGCCTGGCACGCCTTCGCGCGCGCCACATGGGCCTCGGTGGCCGCCCGGAACGCGGCGCGCCGGGCGTCCGCGTCCGCTGCCGGGTCCTCCATCGCCGCCACGAAAGCCACCATCTCGGTGGTGACGACGCGCATCGCCTCGGTCCGCCCGTGCCGGTACTGCCGGGTGGCGATCGACTCGTACGTGGCGCCCAGGTGCCCCTTGGCGCGCTGGTGGGCGAGCTGGTAGGCGGCCTGGACGAACGCGTCCGGCGAGACCCCCAACGCCTTGGCCGCGCTGCTGCCGAAGTCCGCGAACGACAACGTTCTGGTCGCGGTGTTCTCCCCGTACGCCGCGAACGCGTCGGCGGCGGAGCGCACCTGGGCCCGCAGCGCGTCGTCCAGTTCGAACACGATGGGCTCCAGCGCCGGCAGCCCCTGGGAGCGGGCTCCGGACTGCCGGGACTGCTCCTCGGCCGGGGTATTGAGCACGGCGTCGGTGAAGTTGAGGATCGTGGTCCCGTCCAACTCGCAGTGCTCGACGTTGATGCCCGCCCGTCCATTGGCGAAGACGACGAAGGACACGGCCTTGTCGAACCAGCGGTTGCCGCGGTCGCCGTACAGCAGTTGGTCACAGGCGTCCTGGGTGTCGGCGGGGGCGAAGTCCTCCAGAGCGACGCAGAACAGCGCGGTCTCGACATCGTCAAGGGCGTCGGCGTTGCGGGGGTGGCAGGCGACAAGGGCCTCCCGGGCGGCCGCCCACTCCGCGCGGGCCATGGTGGTGAGGTGGCCCACCGAGGTGTCCGCGCCGGCCGGGTCGGCGCCGGCCTTCATCACGGCGCGCAGTCCCGCCTCGATGTCATCCAGGCCGTGCGGGACGCCGTCCGGCCCCAGCACGTCCAGCCGGAACATGCCGCCCCGGAAGAACACCACGATGTGCCGGGCCTCGGACGGGCCCGGCCACTCCTCGGTGTAGGGGGCGCGGACGGTGTCCTGCTGCGCGCCGGGGATACGTGTGGTGGAGAACAGAAACCTGTTCTGCACCATCGACTGGGGCGCTCCGCGCTGCACCGCCGGTGGAATCAGTCCCTGATCGAGCTGCCGCTTGTAGTTGAGGGCCCCGGCGACGAGCCCGGCCGCCCGTTCCACCTGCGCCTGGTCGGAGTCCTGGAACAGGAAGAAGAAGTTGGCGTTGAGGGCGATCCGGTCCCGGCGGCCCAGGTACCGGTAGGGCCAGAAGGTGTCGAGCCAGCTGTGCACACCCTCCGTGGCGTCGTATTCCTCCAGCGCAGCATGCAGCACCCGGCCGGGGCCGTCGGGTCGGAGGAAGGCGGTCACCTCCGCCTCGGTCGCCGACCGCTCGTCGGCGGTCAGCAGCGGCGTACACCAGGCGAGAAACCTTTCGCAGCTCGCCTCCAGCGTAGGCAGCGGCACGCGGGGGAGGCTGTCCTCCTGGGCGAAGGTGGCATTCCCTGACGCATCCTGACTGATCTTCAACTCTGTTCTCGCTTCGGATCGTTGGGACCTGTGATGTCGTGCGGCCGGGAAAGATAGAGCTGTGCGTACAGCCAGCCTTCCGTCTCCAGGCCCTGTGCATCCACCCCTGCGGCCGACATGTTGTCGAGCACGAGCGCCTGCTCCTGCGGGGAGGCGAACCGCCGCTGTCTGAACACCTCGTCGACGCGTATGGTCCGGTAGCCCAGACTCGCCAATGCTCGTTCGACGGAGTCGAACGGGAACATCCGCAGCACGAAGTGCGCCATCCAGGGCCGGCGGATGCCCTGGGCCCGGACGACTCGCGTGAGCGTCCGCTCGGTGACGTAGCCGACGCAGCCCGTCGAGATCACCAGGTCCGTACCCGAGAGCTGGGCGCGCTGTCGCGGTGTGGGCTCGTGCTCCTCCAGGTCGGCTTGCACCGCGTCGTCGAGGAACCCGGCCTCAAGACCGTAGGACAGCGCGCTGCCGGAGGCGTCGAGGCCGACGAAGCGGATCGCCTGCGGGGGTTGGCGCGACCGAGCCAGCTCCCGGTCGCGGGCCAGCAGAGCCTCGCGGCTCTCACCCGCACGCTCCTCGTCGCCGTAGCGCGCGTACAGCTCGTCCATGGTCGCGTCGTACTTCAGCAGGGCGGCGTTGATTCCGTACGAGCAGCCGATGTCCAGCACCTTCGGTACCGCGACGTGCCGGGACTCCCGGTACTCCGTGATGATCTTGGCGAAGTAGGGCTTGGCCTGCTGTGGAACGCAGTAGTCGAGCGGGCGCAGCACTCTGAAATAGGTTCGCGGATCGGGCTGGTCGTAGATGTGGTCGAGTGAGACTTTTCCGGTCACGTCGAAACGCACAGGGCTTACTCCTCCGTGGGATCGCGCAGGGGGAAACGGCCTATGGCGACTACGCGTTCTCGCCGCCCGCTAGTCCAGGAGCCGGTCGCCGCGGACCGCCCGGCCCTCGGCCGCCAGGTGCTCGGGCAGTACCCGGCCGAAGAGCTGCCGGGTCCGTTCCACGCTTCCGATGACGCCGGGGCGCTCGCTGTAGGCGAAAATCGCGGAGTGGCGCGCGACCTCGCCGCGCACCGGGCTCACCCGGTGCAGCGAGTAGCGGCCTTTGAACAACTGAAGGTCACCAGGGTGCAGGGGGAGGCTCCGGGTCAACCGCTCGCCCCGGCCCTCCACCACGTCCCGGACGTCGTCGAAATTCTCGTCCTGCGCGGTCCGGATGTTCGGGCAGTACTCGAAGACGCCGCCGGCCTGCGCTTGCTGGGTGAGCATGCTCACGGTGAACTCGTTGGTGTCGAAGTGCCAGGGGTGCTCCATGCCCGGCGCGATGACGTTGAGAACCAGCCCGGAGAGCGGGTCCGCCAGTTCGTGCAGCTCCGGCAGTTCGAAGCAGCGGGCGATGAAGTGCCGGAACGCCATGTCGGAGTAGAGCCGGCTGATGAGGGAGTCCGAGGGAATGCGGTCCCGTGCGACGAACGCGTTACCCCGCTCGAAGGTCTTTTGGCCCGGATGGTCCTCCGGCAGTGCCGAGTCCACTGCGATGTTGTAGACGTTCACCGTCTCGGTGTCGTGGTGCGCCCGGGGGGCGATGGCCGAGCACTCCTGCCGCAGCACATCGCGCAGCGACGGGCGAATGAAGTCCGGCAGCACGGTGCATCCGAGAGTCGACAGGTCGTGCCGGGCACGGGAAACCACGGCCTGTCCCCGGGCGCTCGCGAGTTCCGACAGGGGATAGCGAGCCGTGTCGACTACCTGATCAAGCGTCAGGGCTTCGAAAGAGCGCATTCGATCCTCTCCACAGGCGGGCCGCCCCTCTCGCCGGTTCCCCGCCGGCCCGCGGTTCCGCCTCTTACGCACACAGGGGACGAGTGGCGCGATCCGTGCGGTCGGCCGGACCTCGCTCTCGACTTTTCAGTAACTCGGCTGACAGGAAGGGCACTTGAAGTTCCCACAGTGGTGCAGTGTTGTCTGTATGCGACGCGTCACACTGCCCGACTGCGCGTTCCAGCAGGCCTTCGCGGGTTCGGCACGGGCCGACTGTCGCGCAGGAGCCGCAGCGGCCGGTCGGGCTCTTCGCGGTCAGTGGGATCACCATGTCGTCCAGCGTGCCGGTGCGGCGGACGGACGAGGGCAGCAGCCGGGGCCGGAACGTACCCGGCCGGGGTCGGCATGATGCGCCGCCATGGGAACGGGAGACGACAGTGATGAGGCGTACGTGGTCGGCCTGTGCAACCGGATGCTGGTAGAGACGGGCTTGCCCCAGCACAAGTTCGACTGGTTGCTGGGTGATCCCGGGCCGGGCGGTCGACACATCCTGGCGTCCCGACTCCGCTTTCAGCAGGTCGGAGGTAGGTCTCTCATCCGTGAGGGGGCGGCCTTCCGTGCGTCCGGGGCTGCTGCAGCCGGGCCGCGAGCTCCCCGGGCAGGACGTCCCGGTTTGCCGCAGTGAGCTGGATGACCTCGATGTCGGCGCGCCGCTTGAGGGCGTCGGTGAACGGATCGCGGTGCGTGTGGACCGTGGCGACGACGTCGACCTCTGCGACGAACAGCGCGTCGACCGCGTGCCGGAACGCCGTGCACGCCAGTTCCATCCGCCCCAGCTCGTCGATGAGTACCAGCCGCCCTGTTGCCTCCCCGGTTGCTGCCGGCCCGAGCGACGGCAGCGCCAGTCGTTCCATGACGCCCGGGTCGACGCCGTATTTCCCTACCCGTGGCGGACCGGGCAGGTCGACATGGGCGAGCACTTCCCGCCGGCCTGCCAGGGTCTCCAGGGCGAAACCGGCGCGGGCGCCGGATTGCCGGATCTCCTCCGTGGTGAAGCCGGTGGCCGCGTGGGTGGGCAGCAGCGCGGCCAGCCGACGCAGGGCGGTCGTCTTGCCCGCGCCGGGGCGGCCCTCGAGCAGGATCCTTGTCGGCACACTGCCATCTTCCCCCCCGCTTCCCGAGGCGCCCCGTGATCGGGGAGGCGCAGCGCGTCGGCGTCAGACAGGGTCCCCGGGTCGGCGTCAGGACGGGGTCCCCGGGTCGGCGTCAGGACGGGGTCCCCGGGTCGGCGTCAGGACGGGGGTCTCCGGGTCGGCGTACCGCAGCAGGGCGCCCACGCCCTCGTACAGCCTCAGCTCGCTCTCCGGCACGACGACCAGCTCGGCACCGGTGCCGACGAGGGCCCGGACGAGGGCCTCGTCGGCGCGTTCCTCGCGGGGGGCCCGGACGCCGAAGGACATCAGCTCCGCCTCGGTCAGGGCGAGCTGAGTGGGCTGGGAGCCCGCCCAGAGCCGCAGCGAAGACCCTGGCGGCCGGTTCAGCAGCAGTGCCGCGACCTGGCCACGCTGGAGGGCGGCGACGGTGGCGGCCAGCCCCTCCGCCACGGGTCCCTCCAGAGCACGCCGGCCGATGAAGATGTCCACGAGTTCCCGGTCGTGCGCGGCCATGCGGCCGCGGAAGACGCCGTCGAGCTGCGGCTCCAACAGGGCGCGTCCGGTGTCGGTGGGGGTCCGGCCGCCCACGCGTACGACCTTGTCCCGCAGGGCGTGCGGCAGGCGGCGGATCAGTACGTTGCACGCCCACTCGTCACCGCCCACGACGACGGCATCGGCATGGGCGCGCCGCGCCCATTCGTCCAGTCGGTGACCGAGCCGGACGGAGGTACGGTGCCAGGCCGCCACCGCGACTCTGCGGTGCAGCCGCTCACCCGGGGTGACAGTCGACACGGGCCAGGTGCCGGCCTCCGCCTCCACCGTCACCCAGCCGTGGGTCCCGGCGGTCGGAAGGCCGCCGTAGTGAACGACTACGGCCATGTAGGGGATCTCCGGAAGGTGCTGGGCGACCAGGGGCATCGCGTCCGGCAGGGTGCTGTAGCGCGCGGAGTCGTGCTCGGGCGGCCTGGGTAGTTCCCCGTCCAGGACGAGCGTGCCGTGGGCGGCGAAGATGGCCTGACCGTGCACCCCCGGCACCTCTGTGTCGGCGCCGACCACCTCCTCCAGTACGTTCAGCAGCGCCCGGTCCGAGCCCTGACGGGACAGGCTCTCGCGCAGCCGCCCCCAGCGCAGCGCGATCGCCCGGTCGGGATGCTCGACGTTTCGGGAGGTGTTCAGGTACACGGAGGCGAACGGGCCCGGCTCCGCGTAGAGGGGTTCAAGGAACGACAACCTCATCGCCACTCCTCGTCGATGGTCTCCCCTCCTTGATGATGCGCGCCCCGGGGGCGATGGAGCTCGACGAGCGCAGAGCGGTGCGGAACGCGGGTGGTCAGGCGTCGGCCGGCAGCAGCCGGCCCATCGTGTGCATGGTGGCGGCGACCAGGCCGTCCGGCACCGCCAAGGTCGGCGGACACGAACGCCGACAACCCGGACCGTCGGGTCCCGGTTGAGCTTCCTGGGGTGACTCTCCCGCCGCCCGAGGAGCAGCTTTTGTCGGTCGGTCGCTGGTCAGGGACGTCGAACGTCGTGTGGTGCGTGACGGAATCGAGGGGACGAGGGCGACCGTCCCGGTAGCTGCGTGATGCGGCGTCAGCAAAACCACGGGTCAGACGGCTTGTCGGCCTGGTCGCGGGATCGCCACGCGCTCCACCTGATGCGTCATCGAGATCACATCCCCTTGCGCGCGCGTCCGGTGTGTTCTGCGTGTTCTGCGTGTTCCGGGGGGCCCGGGAGCTGCGTCGGCGTGGGTCAGCACGTACTGACCCCGATCGCCCGGCTCGGCGGGACGTGCCCGGGCCTCACCGGAGCGGGCGGCGCCGGAGTCCAGTGGTCCTGCGGCGGTCGTCGCGTCCTGGCGGGCGACGGCCCCGGCACGGTGATCTCGGCCCCGCCGGCCGCTGCGTTCCTCACTGTCCGCGTTCACCGCGTGATCCGCCGATGTGGGCGAAGCGACTCCCGGTGTTATTCAATGAGGTGTGTCGTCAGGGATCTCGGGCCCCGTCGGACGGGTCCGAGTACGGCCCCGGCGCTGCGCCGGGGATTGCTGAGAGAGCCGCATGGACTCCACACCCTCCCCATCGTCCTCTTCGCCGTTCGACCTGGTCAGCAGCGCCCTGGGGCGCTACATCCCGGGCGGCGGAGCGGCAGCGGCATCGGACGCCGGTCCTGCCGACGAGGAGGGCGACCGCACCGCCGGTCGGCGCGTAGCCGACAAGGCGCCAGGCGGCGGTCAGGATCAGATTCTCGGCGCGGTCAACCTGGACCGGGACCTGAGGATCAGCCGCTGCAATCTGGACGCCCCCGTGTTCGCGGGTCTGGACGCGGTCGTCGGGCGCCCTTTCGTCGATCTCCTGCCGCCCGGGGACGTACCGACGGTCACCCGTCGCCTGCGCCAGGTCCTGGAAACCGGTGAGGCGCACGTCGCCCGGATCCAGCGCCTGCGGCGTGGCGACGGGTCGGAGCTGGTGGTCTCGCTGAGCATCCTGCCCGCCGCGGCGCCTCAGGAAGGCCTGACCGTCTCCGTGATCGCCATGGCCAGGCGGCTGCACCTGTACGCCGCCGAGACCGCGATCGGCACCTCGCTGGACATCGGCGAGACCGCGCAATCGCTGGCGGAGTCCCTGCTGGCCTGGGGAGACGTGGCCGCCGTCGACCTGGATTTCGCCGTGTGGACGGGCGAGGGAGTCGCTGGGCGGGAGCAGGGGCGCATCCGGCTACGGCGGGCGGCCCTGGTGCCGGACCGCGCGTGGCCCGAGGGCTACGTGACTCCGGGCGACGATCTCCCCAGCGACGCGAGCCGCCTGCTGGCGCAGGCGGTACGGAGGGACGATGCCCCGCAGGCCATCGTCATACCCGACCGGGAGGCGGTCGAACGGGTGCTCGGCGGTCCGCGAGTGATGCGTGCCCTGGTGCCCGGTGACCGGTCGGCGGGCGTGGCCTGCATACCGCTGGTCCTGGACGGCCCGCCGCCCGTCGTACTGGGCGTGGCGGAGGTCTGGCGCCGGGCGGACCTCCCTTTCCGCGACAGCGAGCTCTTCGACCTGCAGGAATTGGTGGCCAGGACCGTCCATCACGTCGACCTGGCCCGTCAGCACCAGCGCGAGCACACCCAGGTACTGGCGTTGCAGCGCCGGCTGCTGCCCCGGACCGGCGGCGACACCATCGAGATCGCCAGCATCTACCAGCCCGCCACCCCCGACAGCGCGGGCGTCGGCGGCGACTGGGTGAACAGCTTTCCGCTGCCGGACGGCCGTACCGCGCTGGTGGTCGGTGACGTCGTCGGGCACGGCCTGGGAGCCGCGGCGACCATGGGCCAGCTGAGCATGGAGGCCCGCGCCCTGCTGTCCGCGGGGCTGGCGCCCGACGAGGTGCTGGAGCACCTGGACGAGACCGTGTCGCTTCTCGACGACGCGGAGTCCGGGCTGGCGGCCGGCTACAGCGCCCTCGGGTCGACCTGCTGCATCGTCCTCTACGACCCGGTCAGTCATCACGTGGCGCTGTCCAGCGCCGGTCACCTCCCGCCGGTCCTGGTGTCCCCGGACGGGCACGCGGGCCCGCTCCCGGTCCGCCCTCATCCCGGTCTGGGCGCCGAGTTCGCACTCCGGGAGCCATTTGACGTGCACACGTTCGGCGTACCTCCGGGCTCCCTGCTCGCCCTCTACACCGACGGCCTGGTGGAGGATCCGGCCCTGTCGATCGACGAGGGCATCGGCAGGCTGTCGGACGCCGTGTCCTCGGTGCACCCCTGGGACCCCCTGCAGCAGGCCGCACGGCGCGTCGTGTCCGCGCTGGCGCCCCCGCGCCAGCGCGACGACGTGACCCTGCTGCTCGCGCGCATGATCGGCTACCGCAAGGGGGACACCGCGACCTGGCGGCTGCCCGCCCGCGACGACGCGCCCGCCCGTGCCCGCGCACAGGTCAGCGCATTGCTGCGGCGATGGCACACCAGGGACGACACCCTGGACAACGTGCTGCTGCTGATCAGCGAGCTGGTCACGAACGCGGTGCGCTTCGCCACCGGCCCTGTCACGGTACGGCTGATCCGGGCCGGCCACGGCCTGCTGTGCGAGGTGGGGGACACGGGCAACGGCAGGCCACGTCTGAGCCGCGGCGGCCTCCTGGACGACGGCGGTCGTGGCCTGTACGTCGTGCACAGGCTCACCACCCGGTGGGGGGTGCGGTGGACGGACACCGGCAAGGTGGTCTGGGCGGAAGTCGAGAGGCGGGGCGGCTGAAGGGGGGCGGTGGAGCGGCCGGCGTGCGAGAGCGCGACGAGGGCGCGGGAGGCGTGCCCGTCTGCCGGCCGGCGCCACCGACGGTACGGGCGGTGCCACCGACGGTACGGGCGTCGCCCTCAGCGGTACCGGTGTCGAGTACCGGTGTCGTGACCGGCGATGCGGGCGGCGCGTTCGCCGGTAGGGGTGGCTCAGGCTCGCCCTACAGCCACTCCCCCTCCAGGGCGGTGGCGGTGAGGCCCGGTGCCGCCGCGTACAGGACGGCGCGACTGCCCGGCTTCTGCCCGGCGTCGTGGGCCCGCCGCATGATGTCGAACACGGCGGCGCCTCCGCGGTTGCCGCTGGTGTAGCTGTCCCGGCTGTAGTCCAGCAGCCCCGACGGCCACGCGTCGGGCATCGTCTGCTCCATGTACTCCAGCACCCGGGTCCCGCCGGGGTGCGCGAGCAGCACGTCGGGGTGCCAGGAGTCGGGGTCGTCCTGGAACCGGACGCGCAGCCACTCCCACATCGCGGTGACCGTCTCCTGGACGGCGCGCGGCCCGCGCCGGTCCATCACGAAGTGGGTGCCGTCCGACCGCGTGTCCAGGCGGTGCAGGTCCTGGGTGCCGGGCAGGGTGTGGTGCCAGGCGGAGTCCAGCCGCAGCACCGACTCGCGCCTCGGGCGGCCCGTGACCACCGTGGCGACCGCGGTGTCCGCGAACAGCAACCGGACGATCAGGGACTCAAGGGTGTCGTCCGCGGGCTGGTAGGTCGTGCTCAGCGCCTCCGATATCACGACCAGCACCACCCGGTCGGGGTCCGCGGCCACGAGCTCCGCCGCCAGCGCCAGGGAGCGGGTCCCCGCGATGCAGGCCCACTGGGTGGCCGGCAGCAGCATCACGTCGTTGCGCAACTGAAGCTTGTTGGCCAGGGAGACGTCCAGACCCGGCAGCGCCGGAGTGGTGGAGTGGCTGGTGATCAGGCAGTCGACGTCCGCTGCGTCCAGCCCGGCGATCTGCAGGGCCCCGCGCGCCGCACGCTCCCCGTAGGACTGCACGGCCTCCCAGGCCGGAGCCGTGCGCTCCTGGACGGTCTGCGGCGTGGGTATCGCTTCGAGGGCGGCTGTCACACGGTCCACGTCCTGCTGGGTGAACCCGTCGCGCGCCAGCGCCTCTTGGGCCGGTCCGACGCCGACAGCCCCCAGGCCGCTGCTCTTGCCCGGCGCGACGGCGGTCTCCAGCGGCAGCATCCACCCACGGGTCCCGATGCCCGTACTGGCCGCGATGCCGTCGATCCGAGGCGCCCACGCCGCGTGCGGGTGCCGCTCGCGCACCTCCGCCACGATCTGGCTGGTCTCCACGGTGTGCTCGCCGTGTATCACGGCAGGAGGACAGAGGTAAGCGGCCATAATGGTGCACCTTTCCAGGGGAAAAAGCAGAAATGCCATGAGTGCTGTGTCATGGGTCACTTTGGAACCAGATGCCCAAGAAGCAGCTGATAGGCCCCACTTAGGGAGTCGGTATCCGGTTCGAGGATGGACGCTAAACGGACATTTCCGCTGTGATGAAGACAACTTAGGCAGCCTTTGGGGGGCGTGACACGGCCCACACCGCTGAAACAGGGGCTCTCCGAGCGGATCCGCCGGTCCTGCCTGACCTACCGTCAGTCAGGAGGCTTCCCGGGTGCTACCGCCGGAGCCGGGCGACACCCCCTGGCGGCATGGACCGACTCGACCACGGAGACTCTTCGTGAGCGTGAGCGTGAGCGTGAGCGTGAGCGTGAGCGTGAGCGCGAGGCGGTGCGCCGCGATCGGCACGCTGTCCGACGCGACACGCCATCGAATGCGAGCCCGAGGCGGTGGATCTCGCCTTCGGTGCACGCGGCCGTCACCAGGGCGCCGGGCCGGTCAGCCTCGGCCGCTCCATCCGCAGCCTCTCCCGGAGGCACGTGATGTCGGCGATCTCACGGTGCCGTCGCCGAGGTGCTGGGCGGCCTGCGCCTTGCCCACCTCGCCTGGCCGACGCCCAAGGGCTGTCCCGCAAGAGATCCCCGGAGCTCTGCGGTCGGCTACCCCATGACCGCACGGGCCGTGTCGAGAAACGCCGACCGGTTGCCCTCCAGGTAGTCGCGCACGCTCTCGCCGTCGGGCAAGCCTTCCCACACGGTTCGGTTGAGGTCGAGGAAGTGTGCGTGTGCCGTGTCATGCAGGGGCGGGGGGAACTGGACGCGGATGAGCCGGTCCGCGACCCAGAAGCGGTACATCACGTCCCGGGTCGTGAGGTACCAGGCGTCGGTCTCCTCCCACTCGGAAGGCCGGGTGTACGCGCAGCGTTCCGCCTCTGCCGACACCTCGATGAACCGCTCCAGCAGCGCCAGCCGTTCAGCGCGCCGGGTTTCCGACAACGCGATCTGCTGCCGTTGCCGTTCAGCACGTTCCGCCGACAGTTGAGTCCTGTGCTGGACGAGGTAGGACAGCATGCCGCCGAGGACGACGCCGCCCAACGATATGAGTGACACCCAGACCTGACCTGACATGACGATCATCGTCCCATGACGCCGGTCGTCGAGGAGATCTCGCTCTGGCTGGTGTGATCACGGCGTCGCAGCCGTGCTGGACCGTCCCGTTCGACAATCTGAGGCTGCGTCGGCTCAGTGCTCCCTGCACGCATGGTCGTCCGGACACCAGGTGCCCTGCGCGCCTGGAGGCCGTGGTGCAAGGACTTGGTGCCGCACCCCGGCGTGGGCTTCTTGCCCGGCCATGCAAGGGCAGGGCGGGGCAAGTCGGCTGCAAGTGCCCTGCAACTGGGCTGCGAAGACTCGGTTCCATGGCGTCGAGCAACACGTCCGGCTCCACCGTCCACTCCATGCACCCGCGAGTTGGCGATGATCCACCAGGTGTTCCGCCGCGAGTCGCACCTGCCGGCCGAACTCGTCCAGGACGTGCGTCCCGCCGACACCGCCCACGCCCGGATCCTCGCCGAGCACTGGCGGCTGTGCGTCGTCGGCCTGGACGCCCACCACACCGGCGAGGACGAGATGCTGTGGCCGGTGTTGCTGCCCCCCGAACCTCGATGCCGAGCAGGTCCTGGCGATGGAGGCGCAGCACTGCGAGCTACGGAGGGGATCGCCGAGGTCCAGGGGCTCATGGACCGGTGGCAGGCACAGGCCCTGCCCGAGGACCGTGACGAGCTGGCCGAGGCACTGCGCAGGCACCACCGGTAGCCGTCGGCGACGCTTCTGCCAAGGTCGCACCCTGGGCCCGGTAGCCGCGGCTGCACCGACCGGATCGAGCGGCCTGCCCCAGCCGAGGGGAGGCGGGAGTGGCACCCGCTCGCTCGGCGCAGGCCCGGCGCCCCTGGCCCGTAGGGGCAGGGCGCCGCATGCGGGCGGGAATCCGCGTGCGGCCCGACAGGGATTCGCGCCGCCACAGGCTTTTTGCAGCTATTGGAGTCGACGCGGGTCGGCGTGGCGCGCCGGTGTTCCCGTGAGGCCGGGGACATGCACTGAGGGTGAAGCTAGTGCCGATGCGTGTATCGTGCTAAACTTACTGCTAGTTGCAGTTGTGGTTCCCGAAACTTCAAGTGCCTCGGCGACTGTATGTCGTGGGGCATTTTTGTATCTCCGGTGCTAATCCGGACGGGGTTCATCGTGGCAACGCAGGGGTTCACACGGTGTGGACCCGCGGGCACTGTCCCCGAGGAGATGTGACATGGCTACTGGCACCGTCAAGTGGTTCAACGCGGAAAAGGGCTTCGGCTTCATCGAGCAGGACGGCGGCGGCCCGGACGTCTTCGCCCACTACTCGAACATCGCCACCCAGGGCTACCGTGAGCTCCAGGAGGGCCAGAAGGTGAACTTCGACATCACGCAGGGCCAGAAGGGCCCGCAGGCGGAGAACATCACTCCCGCCTGACGTCGAAGCGTATGAGATAT
Source organism: Streptomyces sp. NPDC007971 (assembly GCF_042958635.1). Lineage (NCBI taxonomy): Bacteria > Bacillati > Actinomycetota > Actinomycetes > Kitasatosporales > Streptomycetaceae > Streptomyces > Streptomyces sp. NPDC007971. The sequence goes on along the minus strand of NZ_JBIBJK010000015.1, from coordinate 65,685 downwards.
CTGGGGCCCCGTCCTGCGATGGGGCCCCAGATATTTGCTTTCTGCATTCTGGTGGAATTCTTTTAGTCTCACATTCGGCTCGTTCTTGCAATTCGTCCGGCTCGTTCCTGTCGGGAATTCCTCGATGCGTGCCTTGCCGAGGAAGGTTCTCCATGAGCCGTTCAGCTCGCACGAACGACCGTTTCCGTCCACAGAGCCAGGGTCGCCGCGGAGCCGGTCCGGGCGACACCGGGCGCCGTCTCTCCGCACCGCAGGGGGAGTTCGCGCTGCCCGTCACCGTCACCCCGGCCCTGCCTGCGGTCGCGACCTTCGGTGAACTGGACATGCCCGTCGAGGTGCTGGAGATGCTCACCAGCCTCGGCCTGACCGAGCCGTTCCCGATCCAGGCCGCCACGCTGCCGAACTCGCTCGCAGGGCGCGACGTCCTGGGCCGCGGACGCACCGGATCGGGCAAGACGCTCGCCTTCGGCCTGGCGCTCCTCGTGCGCACCAGCGGGAAGCGTGCCGAGGCGCGGAAGCCGCTGGCCCTGGTCCTCGTCCCGACGCGCGAGCTGGCCCAGCAGGTCACCGATGTGCTCACCCCGTACGCCCGGTTGCTGAAGCTGCGGCTGGCCACTGTGGTCGGCGGCATGTCGATCGGCAGGCAGGCCGGCGCGCTGCGTGCCGGGGCCGAGGTGGTCGTCGCGACACCCGGCCGCCTCGCGGATCTCGTCGAGCGCAAGGACTGCCGCCTGGACCGGGTGAACATCACCGTCCTGGACGAGGCCGACCAGATGGCGGACATGGGCTTCATGCCGCAGGTCACCGAACTGCTGGACCAGGTACGTCCCGACGGTCAGCGCATGCTGTTCTCGGCCACGCTGGACCGCAACATCGACCTCCTGGTCCGTCGTTACCTCCATGACCCGGTCGTCCATTCGGTCGATCCGTCGGCGGGCGCGGTCACCACGATGGAGCACCACGTGCTGCAGGTGCACGACGCCGACAAGTACGCCACCGCCACCGAAATCGCTGCCCGCGACGGGCGCGTGATCATGTTCCTGGACACCAAGCACGCCGTGGACCGGTTCACCAGGCATCTGCTGAGCAGCGGCGTCAGGGCCGCGGCGCTGCATGGTGGCAAGTCGCAGCCCCAGCGCACCCGCACCCTGGCACAGTTCAAGGCCGGCGACGTCACGGCACTGGTGGCCACCAACGTCGCTGCTCGGGGTATTCACGTCGACGACCTCGATCTCGTCGTCAACGTCGACCCGCCCAACGACCACAAGGACTACCTGCACCGCGGCGGCCGAACGGCCCGCGCCGGTGAGTCCGGCAGTGTCGTCACGCTGGTCCTCCCCGGCCAGCGCCGGGACATGGCCCGTCTCCTGTCCGACGCAGGCATCAGGCCGCAGACCACCCAGGTCCGCTCCGGTGAGGCCGAGCTGAGCCGCATCACCGGCGCCCAGGCTCCCTCCGGTGTCCCTGTCGACGGCAGCGAGCCGGTCGTGGAGCGCCCCAAGCGCGGCGGTGCCCCTTTCCGGGGTCTGGGCACGCGCCCGGGCCGGGCCGGCGGCGGTGGCGGGGGCGGTGGCGGGTCTCGCCGGTCCGCCGAGGCCCGCCAGATCGCCGAGGCCCGCAAGGCGGCCCGGGTCCGTCGGGGCGCGTAGGCGGAGCCCGTCGTTCACCGTGCCGCGCAGGAACGGCAGCCGTCAGCGGCGCGGACGCTCCAGGGTGAGCAGCAGGCCCTCGACCGCGCCGGGACCTATGCGGCCCTTGACGTCGGCGGCCGTGATCGCCTTGAGGGCCCAGCCGTCCTCGGCGTGCTTGTTCAGCACCTTCTCCAGCTTGTCGCTGTCCAGTGCGTCTCCGATCAGTGACTCGCGGAAGGTGACGACCTTGTATTCCAGGGCGTAGGGGTTGCTCATGGGTGGGGCCTTCCCGTGGTTGGACTGGCTGACGGAACCGGGACAGCCAATCACCGTTCTCCGTTGCCCCGTGCGGCGGGGTGGGGGTCAGGTCATCGGGGGGAGTGCGAAGGCTGGTCCCAGCGGACGCGCAGAGCCGGGGGTTTCCGGAAGACCAGCCCTCTGGGTGCGGTGGGCGAGGCCGGGTCGAGCCGCAGGCCGGGAAGACGGTCGAGGAGCGCGCGGAGGCAGGCGCGGGTTTCCAGACGGGCAAGGTGGGCGCCCAGACAGAAATGCGGGCCGTGCGCGAAGGCCAGCTGGAGGCGGGAGTTGCTCCGCCGCAGGTCGAAGCCGTCGGGGTCCTGGAAGGTCTCGGGGTCGCGGTTCGCGCCGGCGAGTGAGACGACGACCAGATCACCGCGCCGCACGTCGGCCCCGCCGATCGTCACGTCGGCGGTTGCGTAGCGGTCCACGACCGCCGCGGCGGGTTCCAGCCGGAGCGATTCCTCGATCGCCGCGTCGACCAGGTCCGGATCGGCGCGCACGAGGGCGAGTTGGCCAGGGTTCGCGAGCAGGTGCAGTACGGCGTTGGTGATCATGCCCTCGGTGGTCTCGATGCCGCCGAACATCAGCACAGCGGCGTTGGCGACCACGTCCGGCAGTGTCAGGCGCTTGCTCTCGGCCGCCGTGACCAGCAGCGACGCCTCGCCTCCTGCTGCGACCGTCGCCTCGCCCCCTGCCGCGACCGTCGCCTCGACGCTTCCTCGCAGCTGGTCGAACGCCGCTGCCCCGGCGGGGTTCGCCGGCAGCCCGGCGGTGATGTCGGAGACCGCGCCCACCATGGCGTCGTACCAGGACAGCACCGCGCCGGCGTCCGCGCCGACCAGGCCCAGCGACTCGGCAACGACGGCGACGGCCAGAGGCCCGGCCACCTCCCGGCGCAGTTCGGCGCTGCCACGCGGCCGGATGCCTTCCACGAGCCGGGTGGCTTCCCGTTCCACGAACCCGGTGAACCGGTCGTGCACGTCCTGCGCGCGGAACGGGTCGGCGAAGGGGGCGCGGTGCCGCCTGTGCTCGGCGCCCTCCACGGAGAGCATGCTCGGACCGACGACCTGGGCGGTGGAGAAGCGGGGGTCGTCCACCGTGAAGGTCGCCGCGTCGCGCATCACGCGCAGTGCGAGATCGCGTCGGGTCACCAGCCAGCCGCCCAGCACGGGGAGCCATGACACCGGTTCGTGGGCGCGCAGCAGGGCCAGCCGGGGGTGGGGGTCGACCTCCAGCTCCGTGAGCGTGGTCGCGGAGCCGAGCGGAAACGGGTGCGCTGTCACCATGGAAGCTTCCCCCAGTTCACGACCCCCCGGTTCCGATTGTTCCCGTTCCTGTTTCCCGTTCCTGTTTCCCGTTCGTGGTTCCAGTTTCTGATGCCCGTTGGCCGAGGGGTGCCTCCGCGAGCGACCAGTGGCCGGGCCTGGGGTGGATCGTCGGTCGGCTTGTCGGCTCGTCGGTTCGTGTGTCGGGTGCCGGACGGGCCGTGTGGGGAATGTGCCAAGCTGGATTTCGGATCACGGTGACGCCGCTCTTCCGCTGCAGGGAACGGTGAGTGCAGATGGCCTCCAGTTCGATGGACGTTCCGGGTCCTGGACCGGCCGGTACCGGCAACGGCCCCGCCGTCTCCCGCCGGGAGTTCGACGCCACGTTCCAGTCGGTTCGCACGTGGGGCCGCTGGGCGTCGGCCGACCGCGGTGCCTGGAACCGGGTGACCGCGGACCTCGTGCGGCGGGCCACGGCCACCGTGCGGTCCGGGACGGTCGTCCCGCTGTCGCTTCCCTGGGACACCAGGCCCGGCCCGGACAACCGCAGGCCCGCCCTGCACCACATGACCGACCTCGGGGACGTGGAGGCCCCGGAACCCTCCACGCACAAGGACTTCATCGCCGCCGACTACCACGGCAAGGCGCTCACCCATCTCGACGCGCTGTGCCACATCGCCTACCGCGGGCAGCTCTACGACGGCCGGCCGGCGCACGAGGCCGTCGATGCCGCAGGCGCCCGTTTCGGCGCGGTCTCGGCACTCGGGCCCCTGGTCGCCACGGGTGTGCTGCTCGACCTCCCGGCGGTCCTCGGCACCGGCTGGCTGGAGCCGGGGCAAGCGGTGCACGCCCGGGACATCGTGGCCGCGGAGGAGGCGCTCCAGGTGACGATCGGCGAGGGCGACGCGGTACTGCTGCGCACCGGGCGCGTCCGCCGCCGAGAGGAACTCGGCGCCTGGGACGCCGACGCGGCGAGCGCGGGCCTCCACGTGGATGCCGTGCCCTTGCTGGCCGAGCGCGGCATCGCGCTGCTCGGCTCGGACGGCGACAACGATGTACGGCCCTCACCGGTCGAGGGAGTGCACTCGCCGGTCCACGCCCTGGCCGTGGCCGCCATGGGGGTGCCCCTGCTGGACAACCTCGACCTGGAGGCCCTCTCCGCCGCGACCGCCGAGGCGGGGCGGTACGACTTCCTGCTCGTCGTGGCGCCGCTGAACGTCCCGGGCGGGACGGGTTCGCCCGTCAATCCGGTCGCGGTCCTCTGAGGAGCCGCCCCGTGCTCCATCGACCGTCGGAAGGGCCCCCCGCGCTGCACCGACCGTCCCGACGTGCCGCCCCGAGCCTCCCGACCGTCCGAGGTGCCGTCCCGGGCCTTCGCGCGTGGTGTCCCGGGCCTTTCGGCCGGCCGAGGTGCCGCCCCTGGCCTCCGTACCTGCCGTCCCGAGGCTTCTCGGCCGTCCGAAGTGCCGTTCCGGGCCCTCGCACCCGCTGTCCGGGCCCTCGCACCCGCTGTCCGGGCCCTCGCACCTGCTGCCCCAACCCTTCCGCCGTGCCGCCCCCGAGCCCTCCCTCCGAGTCGGTCGAGTGGTGCGGCGTGCTGCCCTGCCTGGCTCTCCTCGGTAAGCGCTTGGTGAAATCGTGACTCACGTACGCAATGTCCGTATCCTCGTCAATGCCGGATATTTACCACATGTGGATTATCTAGGGCGGAAGTGAGGCGGAGCGTGATGCGTTCCGGCGGTGAACCGATACCGGCCGGGCAGGCGACAGGCGGCTCCGGGCCCACTCGTTTCCGTGAGCGGTTCCTCCAGGGGGAGCCGGTTGCGGCGGGCGTGCGCAAGCCGATCCTGAGTTCCTGGCAGCGCTGCAGGTCCCTCGGGCTGTCGCCGGACCAGGCCGAGCTTCCCTTCCGGGAGGACATCGACCCGGACGACCCGATCATCCGCGCTGCAGTGCCGGTGCTCGACCGGCTGCAGTCCAGGTTCGCCGGCACTGCCATGAACATCTCGGTCGCCGACGCGAACGGGACGGTTCTGCTGCGTCGTTTCGGCGAGACGTCGCTGGCCAGAACTCTCCCTGCGATCCAGAGCGTGCCGGGGTTCGTGTTCGCCGAGCAGGTCGCCGGCACCAACGGCATCGGCCTCGCCCTGGCGGAGCGCCGGCTCATCCGGGTCTACGGCGCCGAACACTTCGCCGAGCGCTCCCAGGGCAGCGCCTGCCGCGCCCTTCCCGTGCGCGACCCGCTCAGTGGCCGTATCGAGGGCGTCCTGTGCCTCGGCTATCCGCGCAGTGCCGACGACCCCGCGCTGGCCGCCGTGATACGCAATGCGGCCCGGGTCATCGAGCGGCGGCTCCTCGGGCAGAGTTCCGCCCGTGAGCGCGCGCTGCTGCGGGCCTACCTGGCCGACGGTGCCGCGGCCCCCGACCGCGGTATCGGGCTGGACGAACTCGCTGTCGAGCTGCACCCCCGTGACCGGGAGATCCTCCTGGAGAGGGCCGCCGAACTGATCTCCGGCGCGCAGCGGGCAGCCGTCGACGTACCCCTGCACGCCGGACGGCAGGTCACGCTCCTGAGCCGTCCGATGACGAGTGCCTCCGGAGTGGAAGGCATCGCCATCGAGGCCGTTCTGCACGGCCACGCACCGGACGAGCCCTTCGTCCTGCCGCACCGCATGGACGAGCCGCCCGGCCTTTCCGCCGAGCCTGCCGCCGTCCCCGCCTCCATGCGGCCGGTGGACCGTTCCGGCGTCGCGGCGCCCTGGCGGCTGCATCGCCCCTCGATCTCCGGCCACCTGCCCGGGCGCCTGTCCGGGCACCGTCCCGACGCCGTATTCGGACGGGTCGCCGCGGGCCGCGAGGGCGCGGCGCCCGACGGCGGCGACGGCGCGACGGGCGATCACCTCGACTCCCCGTCCCTCACGCGAGGGCTCCTGATGGTGGGGGAGCCGAGCGTCGGGACGTACGCCCTGGCCGCTCGCCGCCGCCTGGAGCTGCTGTCCGAGGCCAGCACCCGCATCGGTACCACCCTGGACGTGCGCCGCACCGCGCAGGAGCTCGCCGAGACAGCGGTGCCGCGGCTGGCCGACTTCGTCACCATCGACCTGCCCGAGGCCGTACTGCACGGCGAGGAGTCCACCGATCCCCGCGGTGACCTGCGCCGCGCGGTGGTGCACGGCATCCGCGACGACTGTCCTTTCCTGCCCGTCGGCAAGCGGGCCGACTACGGCCCGAGCACGCCCCACCTGAGATGTCTGACCAGCGGTCAGGCCGTGCTGGAGCCCGACCTGAAGCTCGCCGCCGGCTGGCTCGCGTACGATCCCGAGCACACCGAGCAGCTGCTGACGCACGTCCACTCGCTCATCGCGGTGCCGCTCGTCGCCCGGGGCGTCGTCCTCGGTGTCGTCGCCTTCTATCGCGCGCAGGCGCAGAACCCCGCCCCCTTCGGGGACGACGACCGCTCGCTGGCCCAGGAGTTCGCCGCCCGCGCCGCACTGTCCATCGACAACGCCCGGCGCTACACCCGTGAGCGCACCATGGTCCTGGCCCTGCAGCGCAGCCTGCTCCCGCACGGTCTGCCCGACCAGGACGCCGTGGAGGTCGCCCACCGCTACCTGCCGGCCGAGTCCGACGTCGGGGGCGACTGGTACGACGTCATCCCCCTGTCCGGCGCCCGCGTGGGCCTCTTCGTCGGCGATGTCGTCGGCCACGGCATCCTCTCCGCCGCCACGATGGGCCGGCTGCGCACCGCGGCTCGCAGTTTCGCCGAACTCGACTTCCCTCCGGACGAGGTCCTCATCCAGCTCGACAATCTCGTGGGCCGCCTGGACCGGGAGGAGCCCGCGGCCGACGGTGTCGGCATCATCGGCGCGACCTGCCTGTACGCCATCTACGACCCGACCACGCAGCAGTGCACCATGGCCCGTGCGGGCCACCCACCGCCCGCGCTGGTCCACCCGGACGGCGTCGTGTCCTTCCCCGAGCTGCCCGCGGGACCGCCCCTCGGCCTGGGGGGCCTGCCGTTCGAGGCGGCGGAGATCCACCTTCCCGAGGGAAGTCAGCTGGTCCTCTACACCGACGGACTCATCGAGGACCGGAGCCGCGACGTCGACCTGGTGCTCGACCAGCTGCGCGACGTCCTGGCCCACCCCGAGCGTGCGCCCGAGGAGACCTGCCAGGTGGTGCTGGACACCGTGGCGCCGGCCCATCCCTGTGACGACATCGCCCTGCTCGTCGCCCGCACCCACGCCCTCGACCCCAGCCGGATCGCCACCTGGGAGCTGGCCGCCGACCCGGCCCTGGTCAGTGACGTGCGCGCCGCCGCCCTGCGCCAGCTGGCCGAGTGGGGACTCGACGAGGCGGCGTTCGCCGCGGAGCTGATGCTCAGCGAGCTGGTCACCAACGCCATCCGGCACGGCGCCGGGCCCGTCCGGGTGCGGCTCCTGCACGACCGGACGCTGATCTGCGAGGTCTCCGACACCAGCAACACCGCCCCGCACCTGCGCCGGGCGGCCAGCACCGACGAGGGAGGGCGCGGCCTGTTCCTCGTGGCACAGCTGGCACAGAGCTGGGGCACCCGGTACAAGCCGCAGGGCAAGGTCATCTGGGCCGAATGCGGGCTCGCCGGCGTCTGAACGGACCGTCGTCCCATCCGCCCACGGCGAGTGATCCGTTGCCCATGAAGCTCGATCCATCGGCCCGGCGGCGGTTGATCCGTTGTCCACGGCAGGTTGATACACCGGTCCCACGGCGGTTGATCCGGTGCCCGCGGGGCTTGATTCATCGGTCCGACGGTGGTTGATCCGTTGCCGCGAGGCGGTCGATCCGGTGGGTCCGAGGCGGTCGATCCGTCGGACCCGCGGCGAGTGGTCCGTTGGATCCACACTGGGCGGCGATATGCCCGAAATGATGCGATATCGCCCGCTAGTATCGCTGAAGCCAGTCGGGAAGAACCAGCCAGTCCGACCCCCGGAGGTGTCCGTGCACGACGCTCACGACACCTCTGCTCCGGTCCCGCCCTCCGCGGCAGAACCCCTGGTCCGCATCCGCGGGCTCGGCAAGCGGTTCGGCGGGACCCTCGCGCTGGACGGGGTCGACCTCGACGTCCGTGCCGGCAGCGTCCTCGCCCTCCTCGGCCCCAACGGAGCAGGCAAGTCCACCCTCATCAAGGTGCTCGCCGGCGTCCACCACGCCGACTCGGGACACACCACGGTGGACGGCCACCCGCTCGGCAGTCGTGCCGCTTCGGCCCGCATGTCCTTCATCCACCAGGATCTCGGTCTCGTCGAGTGGATGACGGTCGCCGAGAACATCGCGCTGAGCACCGGGTACGAGCGCCGCGCCGGACTGATCTCCTGGCGGCGCACCCGTGAGCGCTGTACCGAGGCTCTGGGGACCCTCGCCGCGGATCTCGACCCCGACACACCGGTCGCCCATCTCGGACCGGCCGAACGTTCCCTCGTCGGCATCGCCCGGGCCCTCGCCTCGCGGGCGCGGCTCATCGTCCTCGACGAGCCGACCGCCCGCCTCCCCGCGGCCGACTGCGCCCGGCTGTTCCGCGTCCTGCACGCCCTGCGCGACCGGGGGCACGGCATCCTCTACGTCAGCCACCGCCTGGACGAGGTGTACGAGGTCGCCGACACCTTCGCCGTCCTGCGCGACGGCCGCCTGGTCAGCCACGGCGCGCTGGCGGCCCACGGCCCGGCCCGCCTGGTGCACGACATCACCGGCGAGGAGCCGGCCGGCCCCCACCGGGCCGCGGCCCCGTCCGGCGGCCCGGCCGTCCTGACCCTGGACGGGGTACGGACCGCCGGGGCGGGACCGGTCACCCTGGAACTGAGGGCCGGGGAAGCCCTGGGCCTGGTCGGGCTCCCAGGAGCCGGACACACGGACCTGGGCCGGGCCCTCGCGGGCTCCGGGCCCCTCCTCGGCGGCCGGGCCCTTCTCGCAGGCCGCCCCTACCGCCCCCGCACGGTCGCCGACGCCGTCGCGCTCGGTGTCGCCCTCGTGCCCGGCGACCGGCAGCTGGAAGGCTGCCTGCCCGAGCTGACCGTACGGGAGAACCTGCTGGCCAACCCCCGCGCCGCAGGACTGCCCGCACTGCGCAGGATCGTTCCCCGCCGCGAACGCGCCGAGGCCGACACCCTCATCGAACGGTTCTCGGTGCGTCCCCGCGACAGCGAAGCCCCCATCGCGACCCTGTCCGGCGGAAACCAGCAGAAGGTCATGATCGGCCGGTGGCTGAGGACGGACCTGCGCCTGCTGATCCTGGAGGAACCGACGGCGAGCGTGGACGTCGGGGCCAAGGCCGCGATCCACCGCCTGCTCGACCAGGCGCTTGCCGACGGCCTCGCGGTTCTCCTCGTCTCCACCGACTTCGAGGAGGTCGCGCGGGTGTGCCGGCGCGCCCTGGTCCTCGTCCGCGGAACCGTGGCCACCGAGCTGAGCGGTCCGGCTCTCACGGCGGCGGGGCTCACCCGGGCGGCCTCGGCCATGCCTGCCGACGGAACCGCGACGAGCCCGTGACCGCCTCGCCCCCGCCCCGGCCTCGCCCCCGGCGCCGGGGACCGCTGCGCAGACCCGGCCGACGGACGGGGCCCCCGGGCCCGGCCCGGCCACGCGGCGCGGCCGGGCACCTCGTCGGCGCCTACGGCCTGCCGGCCCTCACCGCCCTGCTCCTCCTCGTCTTCTCCGTCACCCTGCCGCGCACCTTTCCCACCGTGGACACCGTCGACTCGGTCCTGTTCACCCAGTCGATCCCGGCCGTCCTCGCACTGGCCGCCATGGTGCCCATCGTGACCGGCGCGTTCGACCTCTCCCTCGGCTACGGCCTCGGCCTGGCGCACGTCATGGTGATGAAGCTCCTCGTGGACGACGGGTGGCCCTGGCCGTTCGCCTGCCTCGTCGTGATCGCCGGCGGGGGCGTCATGGGCGTACTCAACGGCGTGATCGTCGAGTTCGGCCGGATCGACTCCTTCATCGCCACGCTAGGGACCGGCAGCATGCTCTACGCCGTGAGCGGCTGGATCACCGGTGGCAGCCGGATCGTCCCCGGCCCCCACGGCCTGCCCGCCGCCTTCACCGATCTCTACGACTCCAGGTTCCTCGGCCTTCCGGTTCCCGCCTGGTACGTGCTCGTGCTCGCGGCCGCCCTCTGGCTGCTCCTGGAGCGGCTGCCGCTCGGCCGGTACCTGTACGTCATCGGGTCGAACCCGCGCGCCGCCGACCTCGTCGGCATCCCGACCCGCCGATACACCGTCTACGCCTTCGCCGTGTCGGGGCTGATCGTCGGCTTCGCCGGAGTGCTGCTCGCGGCCCAGCAGCAGATCGGCAATCCGAGCGTCGGACTCGACTACCTGCTGCCCGCCTTCGCCGGTGCCCTCCTCGGCTCGACCGCGATCAAACCCGGCCGCCCCAACGCCATGGGCACCCTCGTCGCCGTCGCCGTCCTCGCCGTCGGCCTCACCGGCATTACCCAGATGGGGGCCGCCTTCTGGACGGTCCCGCTGTTCTACGGCGCCACCCTGCTCCTCGCCGTCGGCCTGGCGGGCTACTCCGCCCGCCGGCGCCTGCGCACCGGCGCCGTCGCGGCCGGCGACGCACCCGCCGCGTCGCCCCGGCCACCGTCCTCCCCGGACGGAGGCCCGGCCGGCCGCACTCCATGACCCACGCCGTGTGCCTCACCACCGAGCCCGGGGCGCATCCTCCCGCCCGCCCCCAGCCAGGAGAGGAGCCGTTGTGCACCGCAACCGCAACCGCAACCGCAACCGCAACCGCAACCGCAACCGCATCCGCATCCGCAAAGCCGCTCCCGGCGCCCTCGGGCCCCGGTCGACCGCCACCGCCCTGCTGGTCGCGGCAGCCGTCCTCGCAGGCTGTGAGCGTGGTCTGTCGAACGGCCCGGAGGCCTCCCCCTCGGGACCCAGCGGCTGCCCCGAGGCCCATGCCAGGGCCGAGGCCGCCGTCGACAGCGCGGAGCGGACCGACATCCCGTGGAACGGGCCCACCACCGGCCCCAGGGCGGTGAGCCGGAAGACCATCGTCTACGTCGCCCAGACCATGACCAATCCCGGCGTCGCCGGCGCCGCCGACGGCGTACAGGAGGCCGCACGGGTCATCGGCTGGCGCGTCCGGGTGATCGACGGCGGCGGTACCCCCGCGGGCGCCCAGGCGGCGATGAGCCAGGCCGTGGCGCTCAAGCCCTCGGGCATCGTCATCGGCGGCTTCGACGCCGGGGCGACGTCCCAGCAGGCCGCGCGGGCCCACGCGGCACATATCCCGCTCATCGGCTGGCATGCGGTCGCCTCTCCCGGTCCCAGCCGGCGACCCGAGCTCTTCACCAACGTCACCACCGAGGTCGGGGACGTGGCCGCGGTCAGCGCGCAATGGGTCATCGCGAGATCGAACGGCAGAGCCGGGGTCGTCCTGTTCACCGACGCCTCGATCCCCTTCGCCAGGAAGAAGTCCGACCTGATCAGGAAGGAACTCGCCACCTGTCGGGGCGTGCGGCTGCTGGCGTACGAGAACATCCCGATCCCGGACGCGAGCACCCGCACACCTCAGGAGATCTCCTCACTCCTGTCCCGCTTCTCCCGCCGGTGGACGTATTCCGTCGCCATCAACGACCTGTACTTCGCCGATGCCGCCCCGGCCTTCCGCGCCGCGGGCCGGGAGGGCTCCGGGCCGCCGTACAACATCGGCGCAGGGGACGGCGACCCCTCTGCCTTCGAGCGCATCGACAACCGGCAGTACCAGGCGGCCACCGTGCCCGAGCCGCTGTCCCTGCAGGGCTGGCAGATCGTCGACGAGTTCAACCGCGCCTTCTCCGGCCGCCCCGCCAGCGGATATGTGGCACCCATCCACGTCACCACGGCCAACAACAGCCACGGCGCCACGACCTGGGACCCGTCGGGCTACCAGGAGGGATACCGCCGGATCTGGGGAAGGTGACAGCGCCGCCGTCCGGCACCGGCCGGTGCGATGTCCGGGGAACCGCTAGAGAACGATGATCACGGCACCTCCTGGGTTGAAGAAGCCCTGGTGGTCGAAGCCGAACCGGTTGTCGAACCGGAACCGGTTGTCGAACCGGAACCCGTGGTTGAACCGGAAGCCGTGGTCGAACCGGAAGCCGTGGTCGAAACGGAACCCGCGGCCGTTGAAGCAGTTCTGGCCCCAGTTGCCGCACATGTCGGTGGCGACATGGGTGTGTACGGCGGGGGCTGCCGCTGCGGCCGGGCCCGCCGTGCCGATCGCGGCGCCGCCGGCCATCAGAATGCCGACCGCGGACGCCGCGGCGAGACGCGTCGCGCGTTGTGCTCGCATGGTGGATGCACCTCTCCTTCCCTCCTCCCGCGCACCGCGCGGCGCCGCGAGAGGGACAGCCGCGGCCGCAAAGGGAGCGGTGGCGCAGTCGCAGGCTCCGGACCGGCCGTCCGGGGCGTACACCCGTGGCCGCGGCTGTCCCTCTGAGTACGCCGGTGGCGCCCTTTTGGATTGCGGCCCCGCGTCCCGGAACCCCGCGTCCCGGAACCCCGCGTCCCGGAACCCCGCGTCCCGGAACCCCGCGTCCCGGAACCCCGCGTCCCGGAACCCCGCGTCCCGGAACCCCTCGGACCCGAACCCCGCGTCCCCGACCCCCTCAGGCCCGAACCGAACCTCTCGGCCCGAATCCCTCGGGCCCGAATCCCTCGGGCCCGAATCCCTCGGGCCCGAATCCCTCGCGCGCCAACCCCTCGTCCCCGCCCCCCGGGGCCCGAATCCCTCAGGCGCTCCAGGCCGCGGCACACAGCGCGCGGTCCACCTCGTCGGTGTAGCGGGCCGCGGCCAGCCAGGCCCGGGCGAACCGGTCCGGGTCCGCCGGGAGCAGACGGCCGAAGACATCGCGTGAGCGCTCCGCCGCGGCCGCGTGCAGTTCATCCAGCAGGTCGCCCGCCGTCGCCAGGCCGTGGCTGTTCAGCCGCCGGACGTCGGCGGCCGTGCTCCCCGGGAAGGACAGCACGAGCCTGCCGCCCGAGGCCGCCTGCTGCACCCGGCGCCGCAGCAGGTGCACGGGTGACTCCTCGGGTGTGGGGACGGCGGGCGCGGGCGCGGGGGAGGCGGGCGCGGGCAGGTCGGCGTGGAGCAGCCGGTCCAGACCGGCGTCGACCCGGGTGCCGGGGACGGCGGGGTGCTCGGTCGCCAGCAGCAGGGCCCGTGGGTGCGGGGCCGGGGTGAGCCGGGCGACGATCCGGAGCCGGCTGCCCCGCGCGGCGGCCAGCAGACGGAGGTTGTCGCGGTGGGGGAGCGCCGGATGGTCGTGGGCGGCGGCCAGCCGCAGGGTGACGCCGTCGCAGTCGGCGAGGAGGCAGTCGCCCGCGGCCTCGCGGACCGTGCCGACGAGGGTGACCTCCAGGAAGAGCAGGTCGGACCCACCGTCCAGGGCACGGGAGACCTGCTCGGCGGCCGTCGGCGTCCACAGCCGGTCCAACGGCGCGGCCCGCCAGTCGGCACCGGACGCCCGGACCGCCCGTACCCCCGCGCCCGCGCCGAGCCGCCCCGCCGGGGAGACCGTGGCCCCCGACACCGCGAGCCCGGCCCGGGACAGCTCGCGGTGGGTCAGCGCCGTGTCCCCGACGCGTACGGCCCGGTCGGCCGCGCCCACCGCCCGCCCGGCGCCGCCCGGAGCCACGTCCGAGACCTGGTACAGGCGGCCCTCGGCATCGGCGGTCCAGGTGACCGCGCCCGCGAAACCGGTCGCCGTGAGCACCGGCTCGGTGAAGAGGCCGTACAGCCGCAACGAGCCGTCCGGGCGGTACGGCTGCCGTACCGTGCCGCGCAGCTCGGTCAGTTCGGGGCCTGCGGCGTGCGGGATGCGATGGGCCGCCGACAGGGCGTCGCGAAGCGTGCCCACGAGGTCGGCCAGGCGGTGGGCGGGGTCGGACGAACGGGCCGCGCGCACCGCGGTGACCACGGAGACGGCCGTCGCGGCGGCCCGGGGGAGCCCGGCGAGCCGCGCGGTGTGCGCGGCACGCAGCAGCTCTGCCTGGAGCACCGCCCCGGAACCGTCCGTACCGGCTTCGAGTACGGCGGTCGCGGCGGTGTACAGGGCACGGGCGGCGGCACACTGCTCGGGAGCGGCCCGCTCGGGCTGCTGGTCCGCGTCCGCCCGGGCCCCCGCACCCGGGCCCGCGTCAGGGGCCGCGCCTGGGCCTGCACCTGGCTCTGCACCTGAGCCCGCATCCGGGCCCGCGCCGGTGTCCGGTTCCTCGGACCGGGCCGCGGTGGCCGATTCCGTGGCCGCCTCCGCCCGCGACTCCGCCCGCGATTCCGTGGGCGGTTCCGGGGCCGGCTCCGCGATCGGTGCGGCGGAGGCCGCTGCGGCGCGGTGCAGGCAGTCCGGGGCCAGCAGGCAGCCGCAACGGATGTCGTCGGGACGGGTCACCGTGCCGCCGGGGGCGTGCAGTTCGATGTCGGTGGCGTCGTCGACGGCGATGCGCACGATGTCGTCGTCGCGGACGATCGGACGGTCCGCCAGCTTGGCGATGCCCGCGTCGAGCCGTTTGCGCAGCCGCGGCGAGAGGGCAGCGACGAGTTCTGCCGTCACCGACGGCGCGACCGGGGGCAGAGCCGTCGGTCCGAGATCCTTGCTCATGCGATCTTCTCCCCTACCCAGCGGGCGAGTTCGAGCGGGCTGAGGGCCGCGACCGGCATCCCCGCGGCGACCAGCCGGCTCGCGACCCCGGTGGAGTACCGGGGCCGGCCGGAGTCGTCGAGGCTCGCGCACCCGAGGACCTGGCAGCCGGCCCCGACCAGCGAACGGACCTCGGCGAGCAGTCCGCCGAGCGGGTAGCCCTCCTCGAAGTCGCTGACGACCACGACCAGGGTGCGCGAGGGCACGGTGACCAGTTCCCGGGCGTGCCGCAGTCCGGCCGCGATGTGGGTGCCGCCGCCCACGCTGACCTCCAGCAGCAGCGACAGTGGGTCCTCCACGTGGTCGGTCAGGTCGATGACCTCGGTCGAGAAGGCCAGGAAGTGCGTGGACAGGGTGGGCACCCCGGCCAGTACGGAGGCCGTGATCGCCGCCCACACGGTGGACGCCTCCATGGACCCCGACACGTCGGTGACCAGGATCAGCCGCCAGTCGGCGGCCTTGCGGGCCCGGGTGCGGAAGACGGGGCGCTCGGGAACGACCTGGACCGTGCCGTCCGGCGCGTGGCGTGCGGTCGCCAGGTTGGCCCGCAGCGTGCGCGGCAGATCGAGGCCGCCGCCCGGGCGGCGGCTGGGACGCGGCAGCGCGGTGCCGTGCAGGGCCGGCCGCAGCCGCGTGGCCAGCTGCCGGGCCAGGGCGTCGACCAGACGCCGGACCAGCGGACGCAGTGTGGCCAGCCGGGCCTCCGGCAGGCCGCCGGCGTGCCGCAGCACCGAACGCAGCAGGTCGACGGAGGGCCGTACGGAGTCCGGGTCGAGTTCCGCATACACGTCCGCCCGGCCCGCCGCGGCGGCCGCCGCCAAGACCTCCTCTCGGATGCCGGGCCCGAACAGGGCCGTCAGTTCCTCGGACCACTCCCGCACCCCGGGATACGGCGCCTCCCGTCCGCCGCCGCCCCCCGGACCGGTGCCACCCCGGCTGCCCTCGCCGCGCCCGGAGCCGTACAGCTCGTCCAGCGCCGTCGCCAGGGCACGGGCGGACGTGGGCAGTTGGTCGGTGCGACGGCCCAGTACGAGGCGCCAGCGGTCGGCCGGTCCGAGCCGAAGGCTCCCACCGGAGTCGGAGTCGGAGTCGGAGCTGGAGTCGGAGTCGGCGCTGGCGCTGGAGCCGGGGCCGGAGCCCGAGCTGGAGCCCGAGTCGGAGCCGCTGGCGGTGGGGGCTGTGGTGGTGGCGTCGGGGCCGTCGGCTGCGGAGGGCGCCGGGGGCCGCCGGGGCGGAGGGAGGAGCCCCCAGGCGTCCAGCGCCTCGCGCGCCGCGAGGTCGGCCCGGGTCCGCACGGCCAGTGCACGCGGGTCGACGTCGCCGGTGTCGGCCAGATGACGTACACCCAGCCGTTCCTCGACGGCGGACAGCAGCCGGTCACGCGCGGCCGGGCTGAGCGTGTCGAAACCGCCCCGCAGCGCGGGCAGCCGGTCCAGGAAGTCCTGGTCGGCCAGGTGTACGACCCGGCCAAGGAGCGGCTCCAGCGCGGGCACCGCCGACTCCAGCAACTGCCCCGCGGCGGTGAGCAGTCCGGTGAGCCGCGCCGTGAGCGCCGAGCGGGTCTCGGGATCGCCGGCCCCGTCGACCCAGGACGCCACCCGGTCACCGAAGCCGTGCGGATCCTCGTGCCCGAGCAGCACACGGACCGCTCCCGCGGCGCCACGCATCAACGGCGACCCCTCGGCGGCCAGCCGGGCGAGCGCGTCGGTGAGCCGGATTCCCCCCAACAGGTCGGCCCGGTGGGCCAGTTCCAGCAGGGCGTGGGCGTCGGCCGGGTCCTCGGAACCGGTGAGGCCGTCGACCTGGCGCACAGCGGCGGCGGTCAGCAGCTCGGCCACGGCCGCCGCCCGTGCCGTACGGCCATCGTCGGCGGGCAGTCCGGCCACGTGCCCGGCGCACAGGCGGTCCAACAGGGCCAGCCCCGCGAGGAGTTCGGGCAGGGTGGCGGAGTCGGGCAGCACTTCGGCGACGTCCGCGAGACGCTCGTCCGCGAGCACCGCAAGCCCGCACTGCGCCGCCTGCTCCAGGCCGAGCAGGGCCTGCGCCGCGGTGGGCCCGCCCTCGTCGCGCTCGGTGCGACGGCGCTCGCGCAGCAGTCCCTCGGCCGCCTGGGCAGGGGTGACCCCACGGACCCCGGCGGCCGTCAGCACGGCGGCCGTGGCCGGCGTCCAGCGCACCTCCCAGCGGGAGGTCAGCGCCTCGGTGCCGCCCGCGCCGATGACCTCTTTGGGCTCCGCGTAGGGCACCGCGCACACCGTCAGGCGGCGCAGCAGGAGTTCGCGGCGGCGGTCCAGGCCGGAGCGGAGCGGGTCCAGGCGCAGATCGCGGGCGGCACCCGGCCCCGAGTCCGCCGGGCCGGGCAGGCCCAGCGCGGCGACCTCCGCCTCGACCGCGGGAACGAGCCCGCTGCGCGGCGCGCCGGGCGCCGGAAGGCCCGCGCGGCTGCCGACGAGCACCTTCTCCATCGCCCGTGCGACCGCCCGGCCCCGCCCGTACGGCTCGCCCTGGGCGAGTACGGTCTGCACGGCCTCGACCAGTTCGCCCCGGCCCGCCGCCGGCAGCCCCCGCAGCCGGGCCAGGTCACCGGCGAGCCGCACGATCTCCCGTGCGTCGGCCGGCCCCGACGGATGTCCGAGCGCTCGCAGTTCGCCACACACCCGGACGGCCGCCCCGGTCAGCGCCTCCTCCAGCGCCGCGGGGTCACCGGCCGCCTCCAGCACGCTGTGCTGCCACTCGGGGTCCCGGATTCCGGCGGGATATCCGGACCGCTCGTCGAGCAGGGCATAGGTGTAGGGGATGAGCGAGGTGGTCCACACCGAGGCCGCAGGGACCGGCCGGCCGTCCTCGCCGTCGGCCGGCGCCAGCAGCGCCGGAGCGTGGAAGGCGCCCACCACCACGGCCGCACGCCGGCCGTCGGCCGTGGCCGCGGCCAGGCACGCGCGCATCCACCGCTCCCGGCGCAGATCCAGCTCCGGCACCCCGCCCGAGGCCACCGCGTCCTCACGCAGCGCCCACCCCGTCAGCAGTGCCGCCCGCCGCAGGGCCTCCGGCGACGAACCGGGGGCGGTGGCCTCCACCAGCCGGTCCCAGAGGTCGTCACCGGGGCGCCCGGTGAGGCGGGAGCGGAGCGCGGCCGCGAGCCCGGCGGCAGCGGAACCATCCTCTGCCGCCCTCGCGATGCTCCCCTCCTCCGGCGAGCAGCCACGCCCTGGACTGGTACCGGACGCACCGGCCTGCGCGGGTGAGGTTGGTGAAGCTCGGTGTGCAGGGCCGGTGCCGGGCGTGCCGGTGGGTGTCTGTCCGCCCTGCCCGGTTGCGCGTTCCGAAGCGCTGGAGGCAGGTGCGCCCTCCGGCGCTCGTCCGCCCGGCTCCGCAGTGTCCTCCCCGTCTGTATCCGTCATCGCCTCCGCACCCGTACTTGCCCCCGCACCCGTACTTGCCCCCGCACCCGTACTTGTCTCCGCACCCGTGCCGGAGGCGTCGGCGAGGCTCCCCCCGCTCCATGCCCGGTCGGCGAGCGGCAGGTCGCAGGCGATGACCGGTACGTCGTGCCGTGCCGCCCACCGCACCGCCGCCAGTTCCGGTGAGAAGTCGGCGAAGGGGTAGAACGCGGGGCCGCCGCCCCCGTCGCCGGGTGCGGCGGCGAGGGCGACCGGCGCCCGGGTCTCCTCGTGGGCGAGCCAGGGCACCCAGTCCTGCAGCTCGGCGGGCAGCTCGACGAGCAGGACGTCCGGCTTCGCCGCATCCAGCAGCGCCGGTACGGCGGCGGCCAGCGACGGCGCGTGGTGCCGTACGCCGATGAGGTAGGGCGCCGCCGGGTCGGTGAGGGCCAGGGCGGCCGCCTCGGGAGAAACGTGGGGCACGGCCGTCAGCCCTCCAGGACCGTGCGCAGGTCCCACAGGGTCCGCCAGGTGGCGGAGCCCTGCTCTGCGCGGCGCCGGACGGGACCGTCCCAGTAGCCGCGCAGCCGGGCCGCGTCGGCCGGGTCGTCCTTGCGCACGACACCGAGGAGATGGCCGGGGAGCAGGCCGAGGACGTCGCGGTCACCGGGGAAGTACGCCGCGGCCAGGCCCAGTGCGCCGGCGACCGACACGGCCTCAGCGGTGCTCATCACGGTGGACGGCCGCTCCACCTCCCAGCCCTCCGCCGACCGCCCCTCGCGCAGGTCCCGGAACGCCGTGACCAGAGCCTCCAGCACGGCGTCGTCGACCTGGAAGGGCGCCCCGGCCCGCTCCACCGACGCCCTGGCCTGCCGGCGCACCAGTGCGGCCTCGGCGTCGAGGTCCCCGATGGGGCCCACGGTCTCGAAGTTGAAGCGGCGCTTGAGCGCGGCGGACATCTCCGAGACGCCCCTGTCCCGCAGGTTGGCGGTCGCGATGAGGTTGAACCCGGGTGCCGCATGGGCCAACGCGTCCTCGCCGCCCGCCAGTTCGGGCACCGATATGCGCCGCTCCGACAGCAGTGACACCAGGGCGTCCTGCACCTCGGGCAGGCAGCGGGTGACCTCCTCGACCCGGGCGATCGCCCCCCGGGCCATCGCGGTCATCACCGGTGAGGGAACCAGTGCCCGGCGGCTGGGCCCCTGCGCGAGCAGCAGGGCGTAGTTCCAGCCGTACTTGAGCTGGTCCTCGGTCGTGCCGGCGGTGCCCTGCACGACGAGGGCGCTGGTCCCGCACACGGCGGCCGACAGCAGCTCGGACAGCAGGGACTTGGCGGTGCCGGGCTCGCCGACGAGCAGCAGACCCCGCTCACCGGCGAGCGTGACGACACATCGCTCCACCAGCGCCCGGTCGCCGACGAACTTCCCCTCCACCACCAGGCGCCGCGGCACCCCGTCCGGCACCTCGGCGTCCTCGGGCAGCCGCAGCGCCTGCCCGCCGCTGCCCATGACGAACGTGACGACGGCCCGGGGCGTGAGCCGCCACGCGGGAGGACGCGGCCCGGTGTCGTACGCGGCGAGGAAGGCGAGCTCGGTGGCGTGGAGGTCCTCGGGCGGGACGATCTGACGGGTCGTGTCGGGAACGAGGACGGTGGTCATCGGCGGGTGCCCTTCGGGGTGGTACGAGCGGTGGTGATCGGTGGGCGCAGGGTCATCGGCGCCGCCCCTTGCGCGTGGCCCGTGTGGTCAGCTCCTCGTACGCCGGGGCGTCTGCGGCACGGACGCGGTCCCAGGCGCGCGCGAACAGCTCCGGCACCGCGAGCAGGGGCAGGGCGCGCAGCCGGTCCGGGACGGGGTACAGGCCCTCCTTCCACACCTCCACCGGCAGTGCGGGCGACTTGAGGTCGCGCCAGCCGCAGGGCAGGAACAGAGTCCGCCCGGCGCGCGCCCGCTTGGCCTCGACGACCAGGTCGGTCGCGGCCAGCTCCGCCCGTGCCTTCTTCATCCGGGCGGGCTTCCAGCCGGTCCAGCGCGCGCAGTTGCGGTCCGTCGGATCGGGCAGCGCCAGCAGCTGGAGGTAGAGGACCGCCGCGTCCGGGCTCAGTCCCTGCGCCGCGGCGACCTCGGCGACGAGGGCGGGAGTGCTGACGGCCGGGTCCTGAGCGTGTCCCGAGGGGACCTCGGTGCCGAGGCCGGCCTCGACGGCCCGGGCCAACTCCTCGCCGAGGAGCGTGCGCAGCATCCGCAGACCGCGGGCGCGCGCGTCGCCGACCAGGCCTTCGAGCAGCCCGAACACGGCGTCGTCGGGCCCGCTGAGCGCGGCGGGTCGGATGAGGACCGTCTCCGTGTCGCGGTACCAGGGGCGCAGCACGATCGCCTCGCCGGCCCGCGTCAGACCGTGCGCGTCGCAGCCGCCGGTCGCCGGGAGACCGTAGGCCTTGCGCAGTTCGACGGCGGTCGAGCTGCCCTTCTCCGTCCACTCGACGTCCAGGTCGAGCAGCAGCTCCGGATCGGCCATGCGACGGCGCAGCGCGGCGAGCCCCTCGGGCAGGGCCGCGCGCAGCGGATGGCCGTACGGCAGCACGTAGGCCAGCGCGGCCAGGGCGTTGACGGCGGACCACAGGTCGTGCCGGCCGGGCACCGCCGAGGGGTCCGCCCAGACCAGGTTGCCCTCCGGGTCGGGCCGCAGGACCGTGGTGCGGGCCAGCCACGGGGTGCGGCCGGGGTTGAGCACCTCCTCGGCGTATCCGGCGCCCAGGCCCGCGAGATCGGCGCTGAGGTCCTCGGACACGCGGACGAGCGAGCCGAGCCGCTCGGCCCACACCCGCCCGGCGGCTTCGGTGTCCGGTCCGGTGGTCCACAGGTCGGCGGGGTCCGCGGGCAGCAGGGCGCCCAGGAGGGCGGTCCGCTCGTCGGGTCCCAGGTTGTTCACCCTGGCGACGGCGAACTCGTGCTGCCGGGGCTTGAGTCCGAGGACGGCCAGTCCCTCGGCGTCGGGCGACGGCGGCAGGCCGGCCGACAGGGCGGTGGCCTGGAGCGGGCCCAGCCCGCCGTGGGTGGCCTTCACCAGCGCTTCGACCGCCTCGGCCCGCCAGGGGGCGGCGCCCTTGTCCCGGACCAGCCGCAGGACGGTGGTGAGGTCGTCGGCGGAGATGGCCGGGGTGTGCCTGACCTCGCTCTCCAGCACGAAGTGGGCGATCGCGCCGAAGGCGCCGGACGGGTCGTGGTCCAGCGCCAGCCAGCGCACACGGTCCCGCTCGCCGTCGATGCTCTGGCAGCCGAGGATCACCACCGTACGGCCGTCGCGGCGCAGGACCTGGCCGGTCCGCTCCTGCTTGTCGTGCGGTTCGACCAGCACGATCTCGCGCAGGGTGCCGTCGGTCGCGGGGAGCGGACCTTCGGCGACGGCCTCCAGCAGCAGGAGCAGCGGCTGCCGCCCGGCGTCGGACAGGGCGGGCGAGGCGGCCCGCAGGGCGAGGGCCCGCAGGACGCCCAGCACCGGAGGCCACACCATCCCGATCCCGGGGACGGTGTGTTCGTCGCTGAGCCAGCCGTCGTCCAGGGTGCCGATGCGCTCCGGGCCGGGCAGTCGCCTGCCCTCGGCCGGCCTGCCCGCGAGCACGTGGTTGACCGCCCGGATCTGGCGCAGCGCGCTCCACCGCTCCTGGTACCACCAGCCGTTGAGGCCGACGATCCCGGCCAGCGCGTCGTGCAGGGTGCGCTCGTCGCCGTGCCGGGGGCGGTAGTCGGCGAACATCTCCTGCGTCCCGCGAAGGTCGCGCGGCCGTTCCTGGGGAGGAGCCGCGAAGGCCGCGGCCGACTCGGCGATGCGCAGCGCCACGCGCACCAGCGAGGCGGCACCGGTGAGCAGCCTGGCGTCGGTGCAGCCCGACAGGGCGGGCGCGACGGCGCCGAGGGTGACGTGGTAGGCGGACGGCACGGCGGACTTGGCGGCCTCGTCCGGGCCGGCGTCGGCCAGTGCCTGCTGCCGTTGTTGCAGGGCCAGCGCCGTGGCCCGCAGCACCTCGGCGGCCTGCTCGTCGGTCAGGGCGCGCAGCACGGCCGAGCCCTGCTCGTCGCGCGGGCGCAGCGCGTGCCAGAAGGCGACGGGCGGCACCAGACGTGTTCCGGCGGCGAAATGGCTGCCGCGGTCGTCGACCGGCGTCACCGAGCCCAGTTCCCCGCCCGGCGACGTGTCCTCGGCGGCGAACAGGCTCACCTGGCGGTGCGTCTGCACGACGACCGGCTCGGCGCCCCCGGGCAGCCGCAGCGCCCCGAGCGGCACCACGCCGGCCCGGCCGGCGTTCGCGGCCACGGAGACCGTGCGCCCGTCCGGTGTCCCGGCGACCCGACGGGCCTCGTCGCCCGTGCCCTCCCGGCGCACCCAGCGGCCCAGCACCGTGCCGTCGGTGCCGAACGGGCTGTTCTCCAGGCCCGGTTGCAGCGGCAGCACCTCGCACGAGCGCGGCAGCAGCGAGGCGTCCTCGCGGATGCCGGAGCGCAGCAGAGCGGGCAGGGAGGCGCGGCCGTGCGTGCCGGTGGCTGGGTCGTACTCCAGCCACACCGTCTGCGCACCCTGTTTGCCCCGGCGCCACAGCGTGGTGCCGTCGCCGATCACGTCACGGCTGGGCGGCAGGACCGTGTCCCCGGCGTGCAGGGTGCGGCCACCGGTGGCGCGTCCGCCGCCGGACAGCGGGATCGAAGGGGTGTCGACCTCGTTCCCGGACCAGTACGAGGACAGCTGCTCGCCGCCGAGCTCGAAGACCTCGGCGGGCCGGGCCGTCCAGTAGCCGTACTGCTTGGCGTCCTTGCGCCACATGACCAGCAGCTCCCCGTCCGTGTAGCGGAACCGGGGGCGCTGCCAGCGGTCCAGCTCGTGGGGCAGCCGCAGGTCGTGGTCGAGGAGCACCTGCTCGGGGCCGACCACGACCGCCTTGTGCCCGCGCGCCAGGATCAGCGCGGGCCAGGCCTCGTGGACCGTCAGCGTGTCGTCCTCGCCCTTGGCCTTCCTGGTCCCGGCGTCGAGGAGGTCCAGCGCCTCGTCGAGGGCGGGCCAGCCCAGCTCGTCCAGGATCCCGGCGCGCAGGGTGCGGCCGAGCAGCGGCGCGACCTGGTGACCGGCGACCCGGGCGACGGCGTCCGCGTTGACCTCGCGGGCGACCGGCCGGAAGGGCCGCAGCCGGTCCAGCGCGGCACGGGCGGCCGGCAGGCCCGTGGCGCGCGTGTAGTCCAGGGCGGCCTCGTCCAGCCACTCGTGCAGCACGACCGAGAGCACGGGGTGGGCGGCGACGGTCTGCAGCAGCTCGCGGCTCTGCGCGTCCTTGCCGACCGCGTCGACCGCCTGGTGCAGCAGGCGCCGCAGGCGCGGTTCGGCGCCGACGGCCACCAGGTCCCGGCGGCCTTCCCGGGTGTCCTTCAGCCAGGCGGTGAGCGGCAGGAACACGTTCATGCCCCCGTCGGGGCCCGGCACCGTGAGCGGGACGTCCTGCGTCACGCACAGGTCCAGCAGGTCCAGGTCGGCGCCGGAGTGCCAGCGGCCGGTGAACAGGTCCACGGGCCGCCCCGCGGCGCGCAGGTGCGGGGCCATCCGCTCCAGGAGCGCCAGGGTGCCGGGCGAGCGGCGCGCTATGGACCCGCCGTGCTTGCGGAAGGCGGCCCAGCGGCTCAGCCAGTCGGCGGGATCGACGCCGTTCTCCGTGGCCGCGGCCGCGTCGGTCAGCAGCCGCTCGGCCCCGCACTCCGCGAGGAGCGCCAGCCAGAACTCGTCGTCCTCGACCTCGCGCCCGAGCCCCGCCGGCATGATCTCCAGCAGACGGGCACGCACCGCCGGCCGGCGTTCGGCGAGGACGGGAAGGACGGTGCGGTAGGAGTTCCAGAAGGAGGCGGGCGCGCGGACGGCGGCGGGGGAGGCGATCAGGTCGGCGACCAGGGCGCACTCCTCGGTGACCCGCTCCAGGCCCGCCGCCTTGATCAGACCGCGCGCGTCCTGCGGCAGCGAGGCGTACGGCGGCATGCCGGCCGCGCAGCGCTCGACCGTCAGCTGCCGGAACTGGGCCCAGGCGGCGGCCGGGTCGAGGCGCCGGGCGAGGTCCTTCACATGCTCCTTGAGGGCCTTGACGGTCAGCGCCCCGGCGAAGGCGAACTCCAGGAACACCGCCCGCTGCCGCTCCTCGTCCACGGTCAGCGCGTGCACTCGCTCGGCCTCACGGGCCTTGCCGAAGAAGGCGGCGGCGTACGTGGTGTTCTCGTGCTGCAGGAAGACCCGTGCGGCCTGCTCGTAGAAGGTGGGCAGGAAGTGCGGCACGGCCCGCCCGAGCCGTTCGCCGAGCGACTCGAAGCCCTCCTTGGCGTGGCCGGGACGGGACTTGGCCTGCCGGGCGAGCCGCTCGACGTCCTTGACCAGGGCGAGTGCGTGGTGTCCGTTGGCCGGGTCGTTCACCAGCGCCCAGGCCGGGAAGCCCAGGGTCTCCTTGCGGACCTGTCCGACCTCGGGGGTGCGCGGTTCGCGGGCCAGGCCCAGGAACTCCAGCGCCAGGTCCTCGGCCTCGCCGAGGGTGCCCGGCACCAGGCGGACCACCTGCCGGTCGTCCAGGGCGGGATGGGTGTAGGTGCGGACGGTGAGGCTGTCGGCGTCCTCGCGCGCGGTGCTGCCCGGGGGCAGTACGGCGCCGGCGTCCAGCAGCGCGGCCGCGGTGGTCTCGTCGTACCCGGTGATGACTGTCATGCCGCCTGCTCCTCGTCCTGGATGTCCCGCCCGGCGTACAGCGCGGCCGCCATGCGCATGCCCTCCGACCAGGCGACCGGCCCCACCTGACCGAGCTTCAGCACGCGTCCGGCGGGATCGGCCCACACCAGCGGGCCGGTCTCGGTCTCCTCCCAGCTGTCGTAGTCGCCGACCCAGACGCGGGCCTCGATGCCGCGCCCGTCCTCCAGGACGGAGCACACGGCGTGTCCGCCGCGCACCCGGTAGCCGAGCTGGGCCGCCCGGCCGTGCAGGAACCGCAGTTCCTTGTACGAGCCGCCCGCGTACTCCTCCACCTGGCCGGACTCGGCGTCGAGGGCGGCCGGGCGGTGCCACACCTCGCGGAAGAGCTGCTGGGCGCGCTGCTCGACGCCCAGCTCGACGGCGAACTCCCGCAGTTCCTCCAGGTCGTCGAGGAGGACGGGGTGCGGGATGCGGACGAGGTCCGGGGCGATACGGACGGTGTCGCCGTCGAGGTCGACGAGGCCGAGACCGCGCTCGGGGTCGGCGTCCCGCAGGAAGCCGGCGACCTGTCCGTCGGCGCCGGTGACGACGAGGTCGCGCAGTGCGGCCCGCCAGGCGGGGTCCGGCCAGACCCGGGTGACGACGGCGAGCGGCACCGGCAGCGAGCGGACCATCCACCGCTCCGCATCGGCCAGGCACTGCCGCTCGTGCCGCTCCAGCCATTCGGCGAGCTGCCTGAGGCCCATGACCGCCGGATCGTCGGCGAGCTTGGCGGGCACGGACTTCAGCCGCCGCCCGGCCGCGTTGCGGCACACCACTTTTCCGCCATCGAGGGCGACCTCGTACTCGCCGGCCGCAACCCACCCCATGCATGCCTCCCCGCATGTGCACTGATCAAGTGACGGGAACTCTAGGGGAGGCCACTGACAACGCCGTTCGGCACCCGGCGGGCGGCATCCCGGCAAAACCGGCCACGCCGGGTTGTGGACACGGCGCGAAGGGCCCGTGGACCCCACGGGAGCCGCGCGGGCGGCGCAACGGGAGACGAACTGGACGGCGCCTGGGTGCAGTTGGCGACCCTGGGCCTGGACGCCAAGCTCGACCCGGAGGTCGGCGACCACGTCGAGTTCACCGACACGGCCTACGCCTCCCGCCTGGAGGCCCTGCCCCTGCTGCGGGTCGAGGAACTGGACCTGCCCGGCCGCCGGGTGCGCCTGTCCGCCGAGCCTGACCCGCACGTGGGACGGCTGCCGCACCTGCACCCCTTCCCACGCCGCTGGGACCACCACGAGGGGCCGAGGCAGAAGGGCCGTACGACGGCGCTGAAGGGCGGCGCGGTCCCCGTCGTCGAGGGGGGAGTGGCTGCCGCTGGAGGACGGCGTCGAGGTGTACTTCGCCAAGGGCGGCTCCTACCGCACCGGCGACCCCTGGCTGATCCCCGCCCGCACCGCCACCGGAAGCGTCGAATGGCCCACCGACGCCGCGCGTCGCCCGCTGCTCGGGGCCCCCGCCGGCATCGGCCGGCCCGTTCCCGGGCAGCGGCTTCTTCCACATCGGACAGAAGTCGCCGCTCGTCACCGCCATGGGCCGTCGGCTGGTCGCCGAGGGATGCGGGCACTACGAGGAGGGGCCGAGCCCCGAGTGGACCGAGGCCGACCGCAGATCCTACGCCGCCCGGCAGCACAAGCTCGGCTTCAAGGGCAAGGACGCGGACGGCATCCCCGGCAAGATCAGCTGGGACCGGCTGAAGGTGCCGTCGGACGGCTGAACCGGAAGAGCCCCGGCCGGCCGAACCAAGAGACAGCCGGGCGGCCGAGCCGGGAGAGACCCGGCCGGCCGAGCCGGGAGGGCGTCCGCACAGGAAAGGCGAAGGGGGAAGGGCCGCAGAAGAGCCAGGGGGCGTCAGCGCCCCTCGGCGCCCCTCTCCTGCCGCTCCTTGTGCAGCTTCTTGATCCGGACGGTTTCCTTGCGGACCTCGGCCTGGGTGGCGCGCTCCTTCTCCAGCCACTCGGGCTGCTCCTGCTTGAGCGCCTCGATCTGCTCGGAGGTCAGCGGCTCGGTGACCCCGCCGCGCGCGAGACCGGCGATGGACACGCCGAGCTTCGCGGCGACCACCGGACGCGGGTGGGGGCCGTTCGCTCGCAGCTCGCGCAGCCACTCGGGCGGATTGGCCTGCAACTCGCCCAGCTCGGCGCGCGACACCACACCCTCCTGGAACTCGGCGGGGGTGGCGGGGAGGTACACACCCAGCTTCTTCGCCGCGGTAGCGGGCTTCATCGTCTGGGGGCTCTGCTGCGAACTCATGAGGTCAAGGGTATCGGCCGCGTGCCGGGCGGCCGACCACGGCCGGTAACCTGGCCCCGTGACAGGCTCGCAGGAAACACCGTCGTTCCGGCTCGCGTACGTCCCCGGTGCGACGCCCGCCAAGTGGGCGCGGATCTGGAACGAGCGTCTGCCCGACATCCCGCTCACCCTCCTCCAGGTGCCCGCGGGCGACGTACCGGAGATGCTGCGCGCGGGAGAGGCCGACGCGGGGCTCGTACGGCTGCCGGTCGACCGGACGTTCTTCAGCGCGATCCCCCTCTACACCGAGACCACGGTGGTCGTCGTTCCCAAGGACCACCTGATCACCGCGGCGGACGAGGTGACCCTGGCCGACCTCGCCGACGAGGTGCTCTTCCACCCCCTGGACGACGTCTTCGACTGGGACAGCCCGCCCGGCGAGCCCGCCTTCGAGCGCCCCGCGACCACGCCGGACGCCCTCGAACTGGTGGCGTCGGGCGTCGGCCTGCTGATCGTGCCGCAGTCCCTGGCCCGCCTCTACCACCGCCGGGACCTCACCTACCGCCCGGTCGCCGACGCCCCCCGGTCGAGCATCGCCCTGTCCTGGCCCGAGGAGGCCACCACCGACCTGGTGGAGGACTTCATCGGCATCGTCCGGGGCCGCACGGTCAACAGCACGCGGGGCCGTACGGCGGCGAAGGCCGAGGCCGAGGCCGAGCAGAAGCGTCCGCAGAAGCAGGGCGGCGCCCGGCAGAAGCAGGCGGCCGCGAAGCCGACCGGTGGCAAGCCCGCGAGTCGTACCTCGCGCGGCCGCGCCGGCTCGGGCGGCGGCGCCAAGCCGGCCAAGCGGGGCAAGCCGCGCCGCAAGTCCTGACCCGGCAGTGGCAGTGGCAGTGGCGGTTGCGGTCATGGCCGCTCGGCAGCGGCCGCTGCGGTCATGACCTTTCTCGGCCTCTCCCGGCCATGGCATCTGCGGTCATGCCCCCTGGGGAACGGCGGCTGTGATCCGGCCGGCTCCCTCAGGATCCCTGCCGGACCTTTTCCTCCGTTCCGCCCTCCTGCGAACCCCGTCGGAGCGTCCCCCCGGCGGCCTCCGTCTCCGGATGCACCTGGCGCTCCCGCAGGTCCGCCACCGCCAGCACCAGCGCGATCAGGATGATCCCGACGGCGGTGAGCAGCCCCAGCTGAATCGCCGTGACGGAGCGCTCGTGGCCGGCCTGATGCGCGAAGTACACCGCGCCCACCACGGCGATCCCGGCCGCCGAGCCGATGCGCTGGCCCGTCTGCAGCACTCCGCCCGCGGCACCGGCACGGCGCACCGGAACGCGGGTCAGGGTGAGGGTCGTGTTGGGGGAGACCGTGATGCCGGAGCCGATCCCCCCGACGACCATCGGCAGCGCCGTGGCCCACCCGACGTACTCCAGGGGCACGAGCCGGACCGCCACGACCGTCCCGAGCAGCCCCAGGGCCACCCCGCTCAGCCCCATGACGACGAGCTTGCGGCCGTACCGGACGACCAGCCGGCCCCCGATGGCGGCGCCGACCGCCGAGGCGGCCGCGAAGGGCAGGACCGTCAGCCCTGCCGTCAGCGCGCTGTAGCCGACCGTGTTCTGCAGGAACAGCGTGTAGACGAAGAAGACGGTGGTGAAGCCGGCGAAGTAGGTCAGGCTGATCAGGGCGCCGAGCGTGAAGGACCGCAGCGAGAACAGACCCAGGTCGACCAGTGGCGCCCGCCCGCACCGCCCCTGGCGCCGCTCCCACGCCCAGAACGCGGCCAGCAGCAGCGCGGCCACCGGCATCAGCCCCCATTTCAGCTGCCCGGTCCACTGCTGCTCCTGTACCAGGGGCAGCATCAGCGCGGTGACGGCCGAGCCGAGGAGCAGCACGCCGAACAGGTCGAACTCCTCCCGCCGTGCCGAGGACGCCGGGAAGCGGGGCAGCAGCCGCAGCCCGGCGACGAGGGTGGCCACCCCGATGGGCAGATTGACGAAGAACACCCAGCGCCAGCCGTCGTCGGTGCCGACGGCGTCGATCAGCACACCGCCCGCCAGCGGGCCCACCGCCGTCGAGACCCCGATGACACTGCCGAGCAGGCCGAAGGCCTTGGCCCGCTCGGCGCCCTGGAACATCTGCTGGATGAGCCCCGAGGTCTGCGGTGCGACCATGCCCGCCGCGGTGCCCTGGATCAGCCGGAACAGCACCAGCCAGGAGGCGGTGGGTGCGAGCCCGCACGCGGCCGAGGCCACCGTGAACACGGCGAGCCCGAGCAGGAAGGCCTGGCGGCGCCCGCGCATGTCGCCGAGCCGGCCGGCCGGGACGAGGGCGAGGCCGAAGGTGAGGGCGTACCCGGACACCACCCATGACTGGGCGGCCTCGGAGGCGCCCAGCCCGTGCTCCATCGAGGGCAGCGCCACATTCACGATCGAGGTGTCGAGCAGCGAGATGAAACCCGCCGTCAGACAGACCGCGAGCGCCTTCCACCGCCGTACGTCGGGGGCGGGCCGGGCCTGGACTGTGGTCATGTGATCACGCTAAGCAGCGCCCCGCCTCACCGCACGCCGAGCGCTTCCGTACGCCGAGTGCTTCCGTACGCCGAGTGCTTCTGCGCGCGGCGCGGCCGGTCGGCCCGTGGACAACGCCGTTCGTGCCGCCCCGAGGGACCGCCTGCGGCTCCTGGCGCCCGAGGAGCCCGCGCCACCCGTGGGTCCGCGGTGGCCCGCACGCGAACGCTCAGCCGTCCGTCGTCCCGCGACGGTGCCCCTCCATGAGCCAGCTGTACGCCGACTGCGCCGTGAACTCCGCCTGGCCGCCCCTCAGCAGTAGTGCCGCCGTGGCGAACCCGGGCGCGTCCGCCTGGGCGGCGACGTAGGGGATTGCGATGCAGCGCATTCCGGCCGCGTGTGCGGCGGCCGCGCCCGGTGCCGCGTCCTCCAGGACCACGCAGTCGGCGGGGTCCGTGCCGAGCCTGCGGGCCGCCTCCAGGAAGACGTCGGGGGCCGGCTTGCCGTGGGCCACCTCGTCGGCCGAGACGGCGGTGCGCACCAAGGCGTCCAGGCCGGTCCCCGCGAGGATGGCGTCGATGGCCTCGGGGGACGAGCCGGAGGCCACCGCCAGCGGGACGCCGTCGGCGGCCAGCAGCTCCACGAACTTCCGCATCTGCGGGTACGCGGGCGTGCGGGTGCGGGCCAGCTCCAGATAGCGCCGGTTCGTCACGGCGAGCAGTTCGTCCACGGGGGCGCCGAGGCGGTAGCGCGCCCGCCAGATCTCGACCGTCTCCCGGGTGCTGATCCCGACGTAGTTCTCGTGCTCCGCCCAGGTGAAGTCCGGGACGCCGTGTTCGGCCAGGGTCTGCCGGCTCGCCTCGTAGTAGTTCGGCTCGCTGTCCACCAGCGTTCCGTCGAGATCGAAGATGACCGCAAGGGTGCCGAGCGTGCTCATGCGGTCCAGGATGCCCGGGGTCAGGCGCGGGCCGCCCGCCCGAGCGACTCGACCAGGGGCAGCAGCCGGTGCGGCACCCGCTCGCGCAGGGCCACCTCGGTGCGGGTGCGCACCACGCCCGGCAGGCTGATCAGCTTCTGGATCACGTCCTCCAGATGGGCGTTGTCCCGCCCCACCACCCGGGCCAGCAGGTCCCCGCCGCCGGTGATCGAGAACGCCTCCACGATCTCCGGCACGGCGGCCAGCGCGTCCCCGACGTCGTCCAGATGGCCCTGGGTGACCTCGATGTGCACGAACGCGAGCACCGGGTGGCCGAGCGCCGACGGCGAGAGCGAGGGGCCCGTGCCGGTGATCACGCCGTCCCGTTCCATGCGGTCCAGACGGGCCTGCAGCGTGCCCCTGGCGACGCCCAGGATGCGGGCGTACTCGCGCACGCTGGTGCGCGGCTGCTCCAGCAGCAGTCGCAGGATGCGGGTGTCGAGCTCGTCCACGGTCATGATGCACGACTGTACCAATGGCTCAGCGGAGCGTCCGCCGGGCATACCGCCCGACCTGGGTCGTTGACTGCCGGGCGAGTGCGCGAGCAGGGCTCCTCATGGGCCAGTGGTCCAGTGATTCGAGCATCACTTGAGCCATCGACCTTCGTGATGCTCTCTTGGCCGCGTCGATGGCGCTGCGGATCCCCGCGGCGCCTTTTGTGTGCGGGGCCTCCGGGCGTTCGCAGGATTCCTCATGGGAGGGGACGCGGTGCTGAAGAGGGTGTTCGTGGCGCCGGACCCGGGGCGGGCGCGGCTGCGCTTCGCCGCGCGGGCCGTCCTCGGCATCGGGCTCGCCGTCGTGGTGTGCGGGCTCGCGGGGCACTCCCTCCCCGCTGCGGTCACCGGCGGTCTCGCCGCGCTGCTCGCCCTGTTCACCGTCGCCGACGCCACCGTGCGCGGGCTGACTTTTGTGATGAGCCGTCAGTTGCCGAGTGGTGGCTTCTCGTGCCGTTGCGCAGGACGTGCTGGCCCAGGAGAAGCCCAGGTCGCGAGCGTCGGGGCGTCCACGCCTGTCCGGGGGCGCCGGTCATGATCAGAGATTTTTGACGGAAGGGCACTCTGGGCTCGCCAGCAGGTTCTTGGTCTGCTGGTGGTACAGCGCTTTCGAGCCCCTCGGCTGCGGCGATGGTGTAAGAGGTGGCCTTTGCAGCTCGGTTGGTCCGCGTATGGTCCGGATCTTTCCTGTCTCGTGGTTTCGTGTGTGCGGGGGGAGAGAGAAGGGCGACGCCTTATGGGAGGCGCCTGCGTGTGCGATACCACATGGCACAGGTAGGCAGAACCGTCTTCTGGCGTCCACGTGGCCCGAAACGATGTCGTTTGCGTAGGTGGATTCCCTGTGGTCCCGGAGCGTCTACGGGGTTGGTGACACGCCGGTGATACCTGGGGCGCTTCTGGCGGCTTGGGCCGACGGGGATTCTGTCCAGTGCTGCACCGCACAAGTTCCGCCGATGGCTATCGGGCGGTGAGGTGTTTGTTGATGGCGTCGATGTCGAGGCGGTCATGCGTGGTGCGGGTGCCCCACGGTTGCCAGCACGATAAGCGACGCGGGGTTGCCGAGGGCGGGGTGTTCCCGGTTTGTGTATCAGCAGGGTCGTTGCCCACCTGACCCAGCCGCCCGCCGGCCTCACTGCTGACCTGGCCCGGCCGGTGGAGGGTCAGTGACCGGCGCCAGCCTTGACCGCTTTCGTGGCGAAGTAGCCGGAGAGCCAGCCGGCGGTGGCCTCCGAGTGGTGCGGTGCCTCGGCGAAGCCGGTGATGGCGAAGCCCGCCGCGATCTGCCCGCCGAGCTGCTCGGTGAGCGTGTGGCTGTACTCCACCGGCGCGTCGAGGCCCCACAGCCGTTCCCGCTCGGCTGGCTCCAGGTGGGTGAGGTCGCTGTAGGGCAGGCGGTGGCGCACCACCAGCTCGCCGCGCGCCTCCAAGGACTCGGCGTCGAAGAGGTAGACGTCCGGGTTGAGGAAGCCGGACAGCAGCGTCCCGCCGGGGCGCAGCACGCGGTGGCACTCGCGCCAGACCGGTGCCAGCTCCGGGATGAACAGGTTGGAGACCGGGTGGACGACAAGGTCGAACGAGGCGTCCGGGAACGGGCTCAGGTCGCGCGCGTCGCCGAGCACGGTGCGTAGGTCGAGCCCCTCCCGCGCCGCGACCATCTCGTCCTGCGCCAGCTGGCGGGGCGAGTTATCGAAGACGGTCACCCGCGCGCCCGCCGCGGCCAGCACCGGACCCTGCTGCCCGCCGCCGGAGGCGAGGCAGAGCACGTCGCGACCGGCGATCTCCGGCGGGAACCAGGTCGGGTCGACCGGCTCGTACCCGATCAGGACGATGGACCACTGGCCGGCCCGCGCCTTCGCGATCACCTCGGGGCCGACCGGGCGTGACCACTCGTTGCCCTCCTCCACCTCGCGGTCCCAGGCGAGGCGGTTGTGCGCGACGGGGTCGACGGGAGTCTGGCTCATACGCCGTACCCTAGTTGCGTGTCGTCGGCGGTGGGAGCGACCGTATCCAGCGGGTCCTTCCGCTCGTCGCGGTGACCGGGTTCGCTGTCGCGTAGCCCGTAGTCGCCAGCCGGGGTGGTGAAGAGGTGCATGTGGTAGTTCTCCCAGCCCATCGCGGTCTGGATCGCCAGGTGCAGACGGGCGAGTTTGAGGTCGGCCGGGACCTGCAGCCGTCGCCAGATCGGCGGGTGGATGTCGGCCAGGGTGACCTTGATCTGCAGGACGGAGTCAGCGGGCATGGCACTCTTCCTTCGCGGCGGCGGGCTCGTCCCCGGTCTGGCGGGGTCGACCGTCGTAGTTCCAACGGAACGGACAAGCCGTCTCGTTGTGGACGATGGCGAAGTCGCTGACCTTCTCAAGCAGGTCGGTGCGGGAGGAGAAGTTGCCGTGACGCAGGACGGCGCGGGCCAGCAGGGAGAAGAAGATCTCCACCTGGTTCAGCCAGGAGGCGTGCTTGGGGGTGTAGTGCGGCACGATCCGCGGATGCCGCTTCAGCCAGGCCCGGGTGGCCTTGGAAGTGTGCGAGGAGCCGTTGTCCAGGATCAGATGGATCGTCAGCCCGGTTGGAATGCACCGCTGAAGCCGGGCCAGGAACCGGATGAAGTGCGCGGAGTCGTTGCGCTTCAGCTCCTCCATGACCACCTGACCGGTGTGCACGTCCAGCGCGACGGTGACCGAGACGATGCCGTGGCGGATGTACTCGAACTTCCGCCGCCGCACCCGCCCCGGGCCCGGCGGCCGGCCGGGCTGCTTGCGCGAGCGGGCGGCCATCGCGGTCTTCTCGTCCACTGACAGCACCATTGAGCCCGGCGGGTAGTTGCGGTGGAGGGCGCATACCTCGGCCGCCTTGGCGAAGAACTGCGGGTCGGCGGGCCGGGTCAGCCAGCCTCGGACCCGGTGCGGCTTGAGCTGCAGCTCGGCCAGGATGCGTCCGACCTGGGAGGCGGAGATGCCCGTGTCCGCCAGATGATCGGCGATCAGCCGATGCGACCAGCCGTCATAGGGGTGCGGCGGCGTGCTGGTGGCCGCCGCCACGACCCGCAGCCTCACCTGCGGCCCGTAGACCGGCGGCCGGCCCGAGCGGGGCCGGTCTTTCAGTCCGGCCATTCCCTCCCGGGCGAACCGGTCCCGCCATCGCACCACCGTCGAGACATCTACCCGGACGATCTCCGCTATCTGCCAGACCGGACAGCCACCGGCCGCGAGCAGGACTATGTGAGCCCGGCGGGCATCGCGCTGCGGCGTGGTATCAGCCCGTACCCGTGCCTCCAGCACACGCCGATCATCAGCGTCAAGCACCATGCCCGGTCAACGAGCCGATGGCCATCGGCGGAACTTCCGCGGCGCAGCACTAGGGCCTGTCCGGCGGATCTTCGTGGCGTCCCCGGTCGCATATGCTGAGGCCGTCGCTTCTGATACCCGGCGCCCCGTCAAGGAAGACCAGTTGACTCCGCATTCCCTTGCGTTCTACATGGACGTGGTCGCCTCCGGAACGGTGCTCGGTGCCAATCCGACGGACAGTCCCGACCGGGTGACCGCGATGCTGGGTTCCGATTTCGCCGAAAACTCCCTTGACGACCACAGTATGTGGCGCGACTACGGAATGGTTGAGTTCTTCTGGATTCGGGAAACACCGGACCATCCTTGGGAGGGGCACCACTTCACCTTGCAGGTGCATCATCTGTCGTACTGGGGCGGCAGCATCGTCAACAGGGCAATTCACGACCGGTACGGGCGCTTCGACCGCCACCTCCGGTTCGACAAACTGGAGCGGCTGCTGGGGAAGCAGGGTGTACCCCTGGAAGACGCCCCGGACGTGAATGCTCCGACCTTCACACGGCACTGGCAGCCTGCTTCACAGGTGTCCGTCATGGTGTTCCGGGCTCACGAAGAATGGCGACAGCGTCGGCGCGGCGACGACCGTATCGGAGATGTGTACACCATCCAGTCATCGGTGAGTGCCGAAGGGGTGGCGCGGGATAGGGAGCGCTTCGGCCGTCAGGACAGCCGGGAGCACGGGTCGGTCTAAATTTCTGGGCACTCTCGCGAGCCGTGCTGTCGGAGGCGGCTTGTACCCTGCACTCATTCGACGATCGGACGATCACGGATACGGGCATGCGGGCACGGGGCCGGCGTCCAGGGGCGGGAGCGCGGGGATTTCGATGAGTGACGCACATCCGATACAAAGCCGCAGACCGGGCCTCTCGGTCGGCGCGCGCATCATCGCCGTGGTCGTCCTCGTCGCGATCGGGGCCGTCAGCGCCTGGCTCCAGCACGACGCGCGCGGCCGAGATGCGGAGCCGCGTACGGAGTTCACCGCGAGCAACCCGCCCTCCGGACTGCCCACCGCGCTCACCACCGGCCAGCACCTGCACTGGTCCAACTGCACCTCGCCGCGCACCGCGCGCACGGGCTATGACTGCGCCACCATGAAGGCCCCCCTCGACTACCGGAAACCGGACGGCAGGACGATCGACGTCGCCCTGATCCGCCGCAAGGCCACCGGCCCGAACGCCCGGCGCATCGGCTCGCTCGTCCTCAACTTCGGCGGCCCCGGCGTGTCCGGCGTGAGCGGACTGCCCGAATTCCTCAACGAGTACAAGCCGCTCCTCGACCGCTACGACCTGGTCTCCTTCGACCCGCGCGGCGTCGGCGCGACCATCCCCGTGCGATGCGGGAAGACCGCGGACGACACCGGCTACGACGACACCGACGCCTGCGTCAAGCACTCCGGGGCGCTCCTCCCGTACATCGGCACCTCGCACACCGCGCGCGACCTCGACCTGATGCGCTACCTCCTCGGCGACGAGCGGCTGCACTACTTCGGCGTCTCGTACGGAACGGCGCTCGGCGCGGTCTACGCCCACCTGTACCCGTCGCACGTCGGACGGCTCGTCCTCGAAGCGTCCGTCGATCCGACCGAGGACCTCGACGAAAAGAAGGTGTCGCAGGTCAAGGCGATCCAGGCGGCGTTCGACCGGTTCGCCGCGCACTGCGCGGCCCGTATCCGCCACTGCCCGACCGGCGACGGGCCCGAGGAGGCCGCGCGACGCATGGCGCGCCTGGCCGACCGCCTGGAGAAGAAGCCCGCCCCGGCCGGCGCCGGAAGGAACCTCGACGCCGACGACCTCGCGTACGCCGTCAGCGAGCATCTCCGCCTCGGCACGGACGGCTGGGCGCCGCTCGCCAAGGCCCTCACCGCGCTGATCGACCACAACGACGGCCGTCCGCTGAGCAAGGGCGCGGACGACATCGGCTCCGCCGACCGCGCGGCGACCCCGCGCGACAACAGCCGCGTCGCCCAGACCGCGATCACCTGCGCGGACTCAAGCCTGCGCCCCGGCTTCGAACGCCTCGACCGGGACAAGGCCCGCATCAAAGCCGCCTCACCGGTCTTCGGCGCGGCCTGGTCCACCGGCGTCTACCTCTGTTACGACTGGCCGTTCGACGGCGAGCGCGCCACGCCCCAGGTGAACGCCGACGGCGCGGCCCCCGTCCTGGTGGTCGGCGGCACCGGCGACCCGATCACCCCCTACCCCGGCGCCCGCCACATGGCCCGCGCCCTGGGCGACGGCGTCGGCGTCCTCCTGACGGCCGAGGAGGAGGGCCACGGCACATACCCGCAGAACCGCTGCGTCACGGAGACGGTCGACCACTACCTCCGCACGGGCCGCACCCCGGCCCCGGGGACGGTGTGCCGGGGCAGCATGTCCTGAGGCTCGTACGGATCCGCCGGGCGGCCGTCAGCACACCGGTTCGCTCGCAGGGGCCCCGGGTGTGCACCAGCCCGATCCTCGCCGACGTGACCGGGATGCACCGCCATACCGCGCTCAGCTGGGTCGCCTACGCCAGACGTGACTGGGCCGAGTACCTCGCCGCCCGAGCCGAAGATGAAGCTGCCGGAAGGGCGGACGGAAGAGCGACGGTTGAAAGGCTGTGATCAGTGGCCTCTCTGAAGAAGGTCACTAGCCTGCCGACTCCACAGTCAAGTCCCCGTTCGTTGTCGACAGATCCAAGCGGTACTTGCCCGACGGGTCGTTCTTGAACGCCACCTTTTTGTCGCCGTGGGAGTCGTTCGCCGAGATCTGGTAGTTGGCGGGCGGGGCCGTGACCGTGAGGCTGCCGCTGGTCGTGCGGGCCCTGATGTTCTGTGGGGTGGCCGTCTGGATCGTCACCTCGCCGTTCGACGTCTGCGTGTCGATGTCGCCGCCCTGGGCGTCCTTGACGTTCACGTCACCGTTGGACGTGCGCAGCTTCACCGGGCCCGTTGTCTTGTTCACCGCGATCTCGCCGTTGCTCGTGTGCACGTCGACCATGCCGACATCGGTCAGTGTGACACTGCCGTTGGAGGTGCCTCCCGTCACCGCAAGACCGGCGGGCACCTTGACGACGTAGTCGACGCCGCAGTTCTTGCCGCAGCCGGAGAGCGTCAGGACGCCGTTCTCGACACTGAACGAGGTGCCACTCGGCTTGTCACCACGGTAGTTGACCTTGCGGTGCACGGAGGTCGTTGAAATACCTGCCGAGGCTTCCACCTTCACCCCGCCGTTCCCGCTGTCGAGACGGATCGAGGAGAACTTCTGGGGCATCTTGGCATCGTCCTCGAAGGTCTTCTTCTGGTCGAGGGTCGAGCACGCGGAGAGCCCTCCGGCGGTGAGAGCGCCCAAAGCCACTGCTGCAAGGAGACGCGTCTGCCGACGTCGCATGAAGGTCCCCCGTCCGGGACGGCGTTGTGCTCTATGACAACCCGGACGCGTTCCTGATCTGCGCGTTCAAGCGCGACAACGCGCTCTGCGAGCCCGACGCGGGCACGACGGCGCCGCGGCAGTACGCCTGTCAGCAAGGCTGCGGCAACACTGTCCGCACCGACACCCACGCCCGCCAACTACGCAAGCGGGCCATCGAAATCGAGCAATTGGCCGCCCACTCACCTGGCCCGGTCGGGAAGCGACTCCGATTGACCGCTGACAAGCTACGCGCCATCGCCGACGCCCACGACTTCACGGCCCAGACTGCCGAGGCTCTGACATGAACCATCAGCACCAGGACGAACGCACCCGCATCCGTGAGGCCATGGACAGACCCTTGGGCGGGCAGGCCACCGCCTCCAACGGCAGCCTCACCGTCGTCGCCCTCGCCGCCGAATCCGGTGTCCACCGCATGGCCCTTCAGAAGCGGCACGCGGACCTGAAGAACGCGTTCTACGAGCGTGTGCGCAACGAAACCCAGCACGTCCCGGAGTCCGAGAGGCAGCTCCGGGCGACGGTCGCCAAACTCAGGAAGACCATCCTGAACCAGAAGGACGAGATCGAAGAGCTCCGTGAGCTGGTGACCCGTCTGACTCTGGCCAGCGCCGTTCTCACGCAACCGGTTGGAGCGTCCACGGAAGCCGAGCCGGTACTCGACAACGTCACGCCATTCCGTCCACGAGCCGGCCGAACCGAGCCTGCAGGGTTCCCAGATCCTGCAGGTTAATTTGTGGCGGATCGTGGGTCGGGACGCGGTCGTGTTCCCCGAGGTGGTGGCCGTGGCCGACGCGCTGCTGGAACAATGGCGTGCGGTTCCCGGCCCCTCACGGGGTGAAGGGCGGGGTGCTGCCGCTGAGACCGCGCACCAGGTAGGTGGTGACGCGGCGGCCCTGAACGCGTTCGTCCTGCGGATTGCCGGGCAGGGGCCAGCGCAACTGTCCGTACAGGGCTCCCCGGTGAAGGTCGAAGGACGCCTCGACGAGGTCCGCGTAGGTCTCCGCACGCTCCGGGACCCAGCCGGCGAGGGCGGCGACGGCCACGGTGAGTCCGACGGGAACGGCCCACAGGGTCCAGGGCGCGAAGGCCGTGAAGGCCAGTCCCCACACACATGCCGCGGTCGAAGCGTCCAACGACAGCCGAGCGGTGGCGATGTCCTTCCGTGGCGTGTCCGGCAGCAGCAGCCACAGATGCGGCCACACCGCCACGGCATCGAGCCCGTACTTGTCCGTGGGCCGGGTCTCCGCCGCGCGGAGGATGTTGCCGGTCCGCGTGGGCAAGGGGTCACCCGAACTCGGAAAGCGACGCAGGCGCGCGGTGAGCGCACCGTGTTCGGCGTTCTGTTCCGGGGTCGCCGAACCGTCGTGCACCGCCGGGCTCAGCTGCTGGAACCGTTGCTGTGCGTCCGACAGCCGGCGGCGCTGACGTTCCACCAGAAGGTCACGGACGGGCCTCAGGAGACGCGGCCAGTGAGCCGCGCAGAGGGCCCGCAGAGCCATCGCCGCCAAGCGCCGGACGAGCAGGCCGGACGTCACGACGACGGTCAGCGCCGTTAGCAGCGCCACCAGCTGCACGGGCAGGGACAGGTCGGCCAGCCGGGCGGCCGGTGCGTCGAGGGATCGCAGACCGGCCCTGCTGTGGGCCCAGGCCAGCACTCCGCCCAGCCAGAACACCAGTGCCGGGGCGGATACCGCCGCCCACCGTTCGGCCAGTTTGCTGCCCGCGGCTTCCCAGAACTTTCCCACCATGCCGCCCGCCCGCTATGCGGGGACCAGGTCGACGCCCTGGTGGTCCGGGCACTTCCGCACCTGGTCACCGGGACCCATCCGGTACCACACGTAGAGTCCGTCCACCGGGCAGATGTACTTCTCGGCGTCGATGACGCCGTGACTCCCGAGCGGACCCGCGTACTCGTGCCGTCCGTGAACTCCTTGCAGCCCGGGGGGCCGGTGGTGCTCGTCCTCCAGGACCCGGGCCGTCCAGTCGAGCACCGGCTGGGCGCCGGCGAGCAGGTCGGCCAGCTCCTCGTCCACGTCGTCGCCGCCCTGCGCACGGCCGAGCAGCTGGACGAGCCGCCGGTCGAAAGAGGCCGCGTCCTCGCCCAGGAGATCCGGGAGATGGGGCCGAATCGCGCGGGCAGCCTCGAACAGGGCCGGATCCATGGGCATCTGTGCCTCCTCGGTAGCCGTCCTCACCGCGTCGGCCAGGAGCCGGTGAAGGACATCGATGACCAGTGGAAGGGATGGGAGTAGGGGCGTGCCTTCTTCCAGAGCCTGCGGGCCAAGGGCGACATGGTGGTCGTGTCCCGCCGGTATGCGGGAAAGGTCGCCTTGATCTCCTCGTTGGTCGCCTCGCGAAGCCACCGCTGGGCCTGGCGCAGGGCCTCACCGGGGTGAGGACACTCCTCGTTCAGGAGATCGTGGAAACGGGCCATCAGCAGCGCGGTGCTCATGTCGTCGACGATCCAGTGAGAGCCGATCACCCCGCGGAAACCCGCCTGGAGCAGTCCAGTCGGCAGGCCGATCGCCTCGTTGGGCAGGGCCGTACCGGTCATGGCCGTCTCACACGCCGACAGCACGGCGAGGACGCCGACGTCACCGCGCTGCCGGAGAATGTCCCGGAGCCTCAGTCTGCCGTCCGTGAGTTCCAGCCCGCCGTTCAGCGGCTCGCGGAGATCCGCCGTCGCGTGGCACGCCAGGTGAACGAGGCTCGTACGCGCGAGATGAGCCAGGGTCTCCGCGGTGCCGGCCCGCGCACCGTCGAGCCGCGTGGCGTGGGGGTGGCGCTTGTGCACCTCGTCCGTCTCCAGCGGGGCGTAGCGCAGAGGCGCCCGCGTCCCCGGAGCACACACCAGGGTCACCGATGTCAGGGACACCGGTTCCTCCGAGGCGAGCAGTGCGGCGGCACCCGGGGCGAAGCAGATCAACCGGTCGTCCCCCGCGTAGGTGCTGCGGCCGTGGTCGTCCTTGGGAGTGTGTGCCATGTGGAGGGGGAGGAAGCGCAGCGGACCGCCCGGCAGCAGTGTCAGTGGGCTGCCCTTCGGCAGCACCTCCGTGACAGGGCCGATGACCGCCGTCCAGCACCACTCGCCGAGCTCTTCGAGGGCGCGCAACCAGGCCGCTTCGGCGGACCGGTCGCGTTTGTACGCCTCGTAGCCCTGCAAGTGGTGTTCCGCACGACGGCGCACCTCGTCGAGACGGGCCTCGGGGAGTCTCACCTCGTGGATCGTGACGTCGTCCGGTGGCACCACCAGTGCCATA
This sequence comes from Streptomyces sp. NPDC007971, assembly GCF_042958635.1. Taxonomy (NCBI): domain Bacteria; kingdom Bacillati; phylum Actinomycetota; class Actinomycetes; order Kitasatosporales; family Streptomycetaceae; genus Streptomyces; species Streptomyces sp. NPDC007971. The sequence goes on along the minus strand of NZ_JBIBJK010000015.1, from coordinate 24,480 downwards.
CCGCCCCCTCGTGCGGACAGCAGGTACACAAGAGCGGTACCGCTGCACGTCGCGGCAGCCCGGATCTCCCCGATCCCGACAGGATCTGCTACGGGTTGGCACGCACCCGTCGCGCGGGCTTCAGAGAGAGCGGCGCGATGAGCGCTCACGGCCTCGGCCAGCTGCTCGGCCGACCCGGACGCGCGGGCCAGGGTCAGACGTCTTTCCGTGCGCTCGAGGAGAGCGGCGAGATTCTCGTACCCGGCCAGACGCAAGGCCTCCGGTTCCGTCCTCTCGCGGAGCGCCTCACGCATCAGCAGTGCCCTGCCCTCCTCGGCCGCGCGGACGGCCGCCTCCAGGTCGTTCGCCTCCACGGAGGCGAACGCGTAGGCCGCCTGGTCGGCGAGGTAGGGCGCGCGGGCGATCCATGTCTCTTTGTCGGCGCGGCGGTATTGCAGAGCCACCAGGGCCCGGATGGCGGTCAGTACATGGCCGAAGGCCTCCGCCGCGCTGTCCCATGCCTCGCTGGACTCCGCCCATTCCGCCCAGTCGGTCGCGGTGGTGAGCAGGCGGACCGGATCTCCGGCGTCCGTCTCCACGCAGTGCCGATAGGCCCGAGCGGCGTCGGCCAGGTCCGCCGTACGTCGCGTCAACCGGTGACGGGCGACCTTCGCCTCGGCCAGACGGGCACTTACATCCGCGGCGATCTTGACGTGGCGACGGGCCGCGGTGTGCAGCGAGGAGATGTGCCGGATGTCGGCGTCGATGTCGTGGGCCTCGGTCCGGCTCCGTGCGCGCCTCGCGATCATCTCCGAGAGCCCCGCGATCGCGAGGGCTTCGATCGAACTGCCGCGGGAGCAGGCGGACAACGCGGCGGCGAAGAGCTGCTCGGCGGCCTGCGCGTCCTCTTCGCCGCCGTCCTGAAGCCCGGCTCGGTAGCTGAGCGCGGTCGCGAGATCGGCCAGGAAGCCGGGCAGCTCCGAAGGTGGCCCGCAGTACTGCCGAAGGGCGGTGCTCAGCAGACCGATGGCATCGTCGAGGTCCTGCCGGTGATGGTGCAGCAGCCACCGGGCGAGCAGACTGGTGCCCAGGTTGAGCATGTGGCCCGCGACGTCGATCGCGTCCGAGTGTCGTACGCGCAGGACTTTCTGGTGCAGGTCGATGGCCCGGTCGAGGTCCTCGATGTAGCCCAGACGCCGGAAGCGCTGGCCCAGGCAGACGGCCAGCGTCGACGCGGGCACCATCCACATGTACGTGCCCTCGGCCTCGTCCTCGAGCAGGTGCTCAAGTAGCGAGATGGCGCGTTCGAGATCCGGGTTCTGGCCGCTGGTCGTCGCGCGATGACGCAGCCGTACGGCCTGTTCCTGCCGGAGGACGGGGCGGAGGGGGTAACTGCCGGTCGCCGCGTCCATGGCGTCGAAGATGTCGATGGCAGCGGTGAGCGCATCGAGATTGCCGGTTTCGCGATAGCGCTCGGTGAGCATCTGGCCAAGGACCGTCTGGTCGCGGAGCTCATCCTCACTCAGCACTCCGCCGGCGCGCGCCGTTTTCCAGGTTCGGGAAATCAGCGGGTCGAAGACAGCGGGGTCCCCAGTTCTCAGGAATTCTCTCCATAATTTCGGCCCTGCAGGACCTGGTGTCACATCTTCCCCTTGTGTTTCAGGGACGACAGTCCGCTGCTGTCATGATGCCCGACGTTCCCGGGGTCTTCCCGCTGCCGCCGGACGGGCTGCATTGTTCCGTGGGAAGACGAGGGTGTACAGGGCGCGCGATAAAAGCCGTGCACTGTATGGACGGCGAGAAGGAATGCCTGGCACTATGTGCGCACACGCGCGATCGAGGGCTGCCGGGGGGCTTCATGGGATTGGTGGTCCTGATCATCATTGGGCTCATCATCTGGTGGATGGTCGAGGAGGGGAAAAAGAAGACCCGGGACAGGGAAGTCGCCGCGGAAGAGGCTCAGCGACTCGCGCGCCGGACGGACCCTAGCTGGGTGGGCGCGGAATTAGTACGCCTGACCGAAGGGGGCGACCCGGCAGGACTCGGCCCCGCCATCGAGCAGTTACCCAACTGGCCTGTCCGGCTTCCGCTGACACAGGCGGCCGAGTGGATTACTGCCCTTGCCCGCAGCGCCAGAGTAGCGGAGCGGGCGGGCGTACCCGCCATGTTCGTCGAGAAGGTCGACGCGAGCGTCGAGAGCAGCCGGGCGGTGATCGGAGAGGTGGCGGTGAGGATGACGTCACTGGCGATGCACTACGGCTACCCCGGTTGGGCCCAACTCCCGGACGAGCCCCGCGCCATCCTCGAGAAACACGGTCAGCGCCTCTGCCAGTTGCGCGACGCGGCGTACGCACTGCACCACAGCCTCGGCCTCGCGATGGCCGTCGGCGACTCGGACCCCGCCCCCGTGGACACCGTCGGCCAGGAACTGCTCAGTCTCGCCGAGGCCATCCAGCAATTACTCAAGCGCATGTGGGAGAACCCGGGATTCTGATATGAGGGAACAAGGTGGCAGGCTGCCGGTCCGTTTGACAGATGCGGTGGCTGCAGCTGATCAGATCATTCGTCTTCTGCGCACGCTGGACACGGCCGACCGGGGCGGCGCACCGGCGAAACAGCCGGTCGTGGAGCACTTGAAGCACTGGCACGCTCAGGCCGATGAGTATCTTCTGGATGCGCTCGTAGAGTGCAACGACATCAGGCAGAAAATCGAGAGGGCCACTCGCGAGCAACGCAAGCTGACCGGGCTCGCCTCCCTCGCAGTCAAACAGGAGAAGGAACTCCCCGGCGGAGCGGTCCGTGCGGAGGCCGCCGTGAGAAGGGCTTTGCATCTTCGCGAGGACATAGAGGCCCTGAAAGGCGAACTTCGGAAAGCGGAAGAGGTGCTCGAGGAAGCAGAGGCATACAAAACCTTCGTCACCGATCTCTCTACGGATATCCGGCGGGAATTGGAGTCGCTGCAACGGGGATTTCAGGCGGCCGAGAGAAAGCTCGCCATGGCGGAGAGCGCGGACCGGATGAGAAAGTTCGAGGAAACAGTCCGCACGGACCTCACCGAGTGGGTGGAGTCGGCCAAGGCGAGAGCCGATGCCCGGGCCGCACAGGTGGCCAAGGACGACCGCATGCAGATAGCCACTCTGCGCAGCGATCTCCTGTCGGCGGAAGTGGCTGAAGAAATCAGACGACTGCGGGAAGAGGGCTCCTGAACAGCCGACCGCGGTCCCTCCGCACCCGCCGACCCCGGACCGAAAGGGGGACTGGCGACCGGACCTCGGTCCCTGTGTCTCAGCCGGACCGGTCCTCCAGGTACCGCGTGTGCGACTCCTGCCGACGCGCCTCGGTGCCGTGGAGGGCGGCCGACAGGCGGCCCAGCTCCTTCTGGAGCAGGGCGAGCCGGCGCACCGGGTGGCGCTCGGACGGTTCCGTGCCCGGAGCCAGGCGGGTCCACCACGGGGTCCGTACGAACCTGTCGACCGCCTCGGGGACGTCCTACCGTACGGCCCGGGACAGCGCGTGCACGCCCTCCGGGTCCTGGGCGACGACCTCGGCGACCCAGCCGGGATCGAGGAGCGCTGTCAGTAGGTCGGTCAGCTCGGTGAGGCGGCCGGAGGCCGCGGGCGGCAGCTCGACGTTCGCGAGGTAGTCGCGAAGCCGGGCGAAGTCGGCGCGCAGCTCGTCGAGCTGGGCGGAGGGGCCCGGGAAGTCCGGCAGCGGAGGGCGCTCGGGCGGGGCCAGCAGGGCGCCGACGAAAAGGCATCGAGACTTCGTACCGGCTGGGCCACCACCGTTGGACCATCGAACGCACCATGGCCTGGCTCGCTGGCTGCCGGCGCCTACACCGGCGCTACGAGCGCAAAGCCAGCCATTTCCTCGCCTTCAACCAGCATCGCCTGCACCCTCATCTGCTACCGCAGACTCGCCAAATGAGGTGATCTCTAACACCGTGTCCTATGTGGTGCTGGCTCGTTGAGTCGGTTATGGGGCGGGGTGAGTGGAGTTGGATTGTTCCGGACGGGCTGTGGGAGATCGCGGAGCCGTTGATGCCGCCATCGAAGGTGCGGCCACAGGGGGGCGGAACTCAGGACACGCTTGATGAGACGCTGTTCGCGGCCATCATCTACGTGTTGGTCCGTGGCTGCGCCTGGCGGGCTTTGCCGCCCTGCTTCGGCATCTCGAAGTCGACCGCCCACCGCCGTCTTCTGATCTGGTCCAGGGCTGGTGTCTGGGGCCGGCTCCACGAGGCCGCCTTGCACCGGCTTGACCACGCCGGCCTCATCGACGTCACCCGCGTCGTCCTCGACACAGCGCACGTGCGCGCGAAAAAAAAGGGGCGAACACACAGGTCCGAGTCCCGTGGACCGCGCTAGGCCGGGTTCCAAGATGCATGTCATGTCCGACCGGTCGGGACTGCCTCTCGTGGTCGGCATCTCAAGTGGCAACACCCACGACAGCCAAGGACTGAAGCCCATGATCGCCGGGCTCCGATCGGGACACGACCCCGATCGGGGCCGACATTACAAGCCCCGCAAGCTCCACGCCGACAAAGCGTAGTACCAGCCCGACCTGCGTAGATGGGTTCGCGGCAAGCGGATCGGCGTACGCATCGCCCGCAAGGGCATCGAATCCAGCGAGCGTCTGGGGCGTCACCGTTGGGTGATCGAGCGCACCATGCCGTGGCTGTCCGGCTACCGGCGGCTCAGCCCCCGCTACGAGGGAAACCCTCGCAACTGCCTGGGCTTTCCAGGGCTCGCAGCCGCACTCTGCTGCTACAAGCGCTACATCCGCCTCACCACATAGGACTCGGTCTGAGTACTGTTCTTCAAGCAGGTCGGTGGGCTGACCCCAAAAGCTGGCGACCGCCTGCTCGATGGCCGGACCTGGGATGAGTATCCCGCCACGACGGACGTGGTGGGTGTGTAACCCAGATATGCGTCAAAGAGCCCCTGGGGCCGGGGCCCCGGCCAGGAAGGCGACGCCTCGGGGGCGCAGGGCGGACAGTGACGCGGTGGTCGTCGCGCCCGCCCGTACGCACGTCGTCGTCTACGCGGCCGTGGCGAGTTCGGCGCGGCCGAACAGCAGGGCGTAGCCGGTGGGGAGCTGGTGGAGGATGCGGGTGATCAGGTCGGGGCCGGCGTATGCGGCGACGGCGGAGAAGACGGAGCCGGTGTCCCAGCGGGTGGTGGCCAGGGAGGCGCCGGTGCGGGCGGCGAGGTCCTTGACGAAGGACCAGCCGGTCAGCGGCTGGCGGTCGGGGATCTGCGCGGTCAGTACGCGTGCGGCTTCCAAGGGCAGGCAGCCGGCCAGGTCGACGCGTTCGTCGCCGGTCAGATGGCGCCCCAGTCCGGCAAGAACCAGGCGGACGGCTTCGTCGGCTCTCTCGAGGGTGGGGTAGGCGCCCTCGTAGCGGACCTTCTCCAGCATCTGCTCGTATGCCGTCCCGTACGGCTGCTGGGACGGTGCGTGCCGGTCGGAGATCACGGGGGTGGTTGCCTTTCTTGCTGTGGCCGGTGTTCGGGCACCGGGGACGGGATGGTCAGGTGGGCTGGGGGCGGCCGAAGAGCAGGTCGTAGCCGATGGGGAGCTGGAGCAGGATCTGGCCCAGCAGGTCTTCGCCGGCGGCGTCGGCGACGGTCGACAGCACGGCACTGACGTCCCAGGCTGCGGTCTGCTCGGTGGCGCCTTCGATCCATGCGGCGGTTGCGCGGAGGAACCGCTCCGGGGGCAGCGGCTCGGCGCTCTGCAGCGGGTTGAGCAGGATCAGGGCGAACGCCTCCGGCAGGCACGCCGCGAGCTGGGCGCGGACGTCGCCGACCAGGTGCGCGCCGAGGAGGGCAAGTACCACACGGGCCGCACGCTCGGCTTCCTCCGCAGAGTCGTACTCGCCGCGTTCCTTCACGTGGCCGAGGAACGCTTCGCGTCGCAGAGTCATCTCGGCTGCCCCCCTTCTTCATCGGACTGCCCACAGGGGTGCGGAGAGCGGGGTGAGGGGGAGATCAGGTGCCCGCCCTCCGCACACGTCCGGCCGGTGTCAGCCGGAGATCTCCTTGCGGCCGGATCCGACGCCGATGGAGATCTTGCGGGGCTTGGCGCGCTCGGCGATCGGGATGCGCAGAGTGAGCACGCCCGCGTCGTAGTCGGCCTGGATGTGCTCGGTGTCGAGGGTGTCGGCGAGCACGATCTGGCGGGAGAAGACACCCAGCGGCCGCTCGGACAGCTCCATCTGCACGCCGTCGGTCTTCGCCACCGGCCGCCGCTCGGCCTTGACGGTGAGCATGTTCCGCTCGACGTCGATGTCGATCGCGTCCGCGGTGACGCCCGGAAGGTCGAAGGCCACCACATACTCGTCGCCCTCGCGGTAGGCGTCCATCGGCATCGCCGACGGGCGGGACCAGGTGCCTGGGGCCATCAGCTGCTGCGCCAGCCGGTCCAGCTCACGGAAGGGGTCAGTGCGCATCAACATCGTGAAAACACCTCCAGCAGGTTCAGGCAGTTGCTGCCAATGCGCCTCACTGACACCGTTGTAACATGTCATCCAATGGATGACAAACACGGTGTCGTCTACGTGATGACAACAAGAGGGAGGTGTCCGTGACCGCAGCCGACCAGCCGACCACGACCAGCACGAATGCCCACAGCCCGGCGTCGTTCCTCGCCGCCGCGGCGGCCCTGCGCGCCATAGACGACGCCCTGCGCGACGCCAAGCGAGAGTCCCCGGACACCCCGGATGCACCTGGTCCCGGGCCGGAGCAGGCGCTGGCCTCCCTCATGCTGCTGCGGCAGGTGCGCGAGCAGCTCGCCGGATGGGAGACCGGCCTGATCGAAACCGCCCGTGGCGCGGGGGCCAGCTGGGCCGACCTCGCCCAGCCCCTCGGCGTCGCCAGCCGCCAGGCCGCCGAACGCCGCTACCTGCGCGGCCGCCCCGGTCCCGCCGGAACCACTGGCGAACAACGCGTCCAGGCCACCCGCGAACGCCGCGCCGCTGAACGCACCAACGCCAACTGGGCCCGCCGCAACGCTGCCGACCTGCGCCGCATCGCCGGCCAGATCGCCGCCCTCACCGACCTGCCCACCACGGCCCGCCTCCCGCTCAGCCAGCTCCACGCGGCCCTTGCCTACGACGATCCCGCCGAGCTCATCCGCCCCCTCAACGCCACCCGCCCCCACCTGGCCACCACACACCCCGACCTCGCTGCACAACTCGACACCCTCACACACCCCTGAGCCCACCCGTTCCGGTGCTCTGTTCCGTCCCTGCTCGCGCCCCGGGCCGTGGTGGCATGCCCAGGTCCACACTGGCCGTCGCGGCGGCCCGGTGGGCCTGGGCGCGCTTGCTGGCCAGGAACCTCAGGGTGAGGTCGAGCCCTTCCACCTCACCGCGCACCGCTCCTGCAGGCGGCGCCGGCGGATGTGGAACCAGCGCAGATCGGCGTCCCGGATCGGGCAGGGAGCCACCCAGCGGCCCGAGCGTTCGGGCTCGGCCGCGAACCAGGTCTGCAGGTCGTCCAGGTAGAAGGCGCGGACGGCAAGGAACGGGCCGTCGATGCGTTGACGGGGCTTGCCGTCCTGGCGGACGAGCAGCCGTTCTTTCAAGGTTTGGACGATCTCTTCGCTCAGCCCCAAGTCGGCCTGGTCCGGCTTGATCTCTTCGACGATCTTCCAGAAGTACCGGACCAGGTTGCGGACCAGGTTGTCCAGCGTGCCGTGGTCGACCCCGACGGCGCGGCGGCGGATGTGGTCGACCAGCAGGTCGCGGATCTCGCGGTTGCGCAGCTGGTGGCGGTCGACCAGGTCGTCGACGACTGGCGGCCGCCGGATCCTGGCGTCCCGCAAGGTCTGCTAGACCCCGGCAGGCAGGACGCCCATGTCGCGCAACAGCGGCCAGGCGGCGGCGATCCCGCATCCGGGATGGGCATTGGCGTAGTGCACGAGCGCGCCCGGGGTCAGGTCGGCCAGAGCAATCCCGTAGACGGTCAGGGCCCGGCACAGATGCCGGATCGCGCTCTTGCGCCCGTCGGCGCTGACGGGGCGCCGTTGCAGCCGAGAGCGGAACTCCTCCAGGAGCGGATCACGGCTGAGGGCCAGGAACTTCTCGGTGTACTGGGGAGGGTTGGTCGCCCGGAAGGCGTCCTCGGTCGGCTGGATCATCCGCATGGCGAGGGCGATCCCGGCAGCCCGGGCGAGCCGACTGCGCCACTTGGGGTCGCCGTCTGCGAGGTCGGCGACGGCCCGGCCGGGCTGGTTCAGGCCGGCCGCCTCCCATCGTTCCTGCCAGATCTGCCCCGTAGCGGCGGCCAGCTGCTGCGGCAGGCGGCGCATGCCGTACTTGTAGTACGCCGGGGCGTTGCGGCTGACGTCGGTGAACTCCCCGGCTGCGAGCGCGACGATATGGTCGATCGGCGCGGACGACAGCTCCCCGAGTGGCCGTGGTGGCCGGTCCGGCTCGCCACCGCGCGTGCCACGACCCGCACGCCGGTGGGCTTGATGGTGATCGGATGGTTGGGACCGGGGATCTCGGGTTCCCATGTCGTCGTCATGGTCTTCTCCTCAATTCCTGGTGGTGGGTGGTCTAGCCGGAGATGAGGTCGAACTCGTTGCCCTCGATGTCGGCGAACGTGGTCCACCGGGCGCCGCCGCGCACGACTTCGTGGAGCTTGGTAGCCCCGAGAGCGAGCAGACGCTCGCTCTCGCCCTCGTAGTCCCCGGTGATCAGATCCGGGTGGAACCGGTTCTTGACGCTCTTGGCCTCCGGCACCTTGTGGAAGGCCAGTCGTGGTCCGCTGCCGGGATCACCGGCTTCCACCACGGCGTCGTGCTCATCTGCCCCGTCGGCGACTGTGCGGTCCAGAACCGCGGCCCAGAACTGTGCCGCGCGTACGGCGTCGGTGGCGTCGAACGACGCGCCGAAGAAGGTGCTACTCATGCACTGCTCCCTGCACTGAAAAGTGATTAGACCAGTCTGTTCACTGAGTGCTGCAACCGTAGGAGCGCCTTCCGGAGGTGTCAAACCGCAGATAAAATTCCTGAACAGCCTGGTCGAGTTGACGAGACCAGACTGACCTGTTTAGCTGGATGGCGAAGGAAGACAGACCGGTCTAACTAAAGCTAGAGGAGTTGCGATCATGTCCGAGACGCAGACAGCCCTGGTGACCGGCGCGACGTCTGGCATCGGCCGGGCCGCAGCGCTGAAGCTCGCTCGGGACGGATTCAAGGTCCTGATCCACGGACGCGACGCCGAGCGCGGAGCCGCAGTGGTCAAGGAGATCGAGAGCGCAGGCGGCAGCGCCGAGTTCCTCGCCGCCGACCTCGCCGATGTCGGTGACGTCAGGCAGCTTGCGGTCACGGCCGGGGACATCGACGTTCTCGTCAACAACGCCGGGTTCTCCTGGTTCGGCCCCACCGCCGACCTGGAGCCCGACACCTACGACGCGCTGTTCGACGCCAACGTGCGCAGCGCCTACTACCTCACGGCCGCCATCGCACCGGCGATGGCCGAGCGCGGCGACGGCGTCGTGATCAACCTGGGCAGCATGGCCGGGCAGGTCGGCCTGCCGGGCGGTGCCGCCTACAGCGCCACCAAGGCCGCGCTCACTTCGCTGACCCGTTCCTGGGCCGCCGAGTACAGCCCGCGGGGTGTGCGGGTCATCACCGTCGCCCCCGGACCGGTCTACACCGGCGGCTCCTCCAGGGAGAACCTCACGGCCCTGGGCAAGACCACGCTCCTGGCCCGCACGGCAGAGGCCGAGGAGATCGGAGACGTCATCGCGTTCCTGGCCTCGCCGGCCGCCGGCTACATCACCGGCGTCGTCATCCCCGTCGATGGCGGACGCACCGCCGTCTGACCCCCACCGCTACAGAAACCGAGCAAAGCAATGGACAACCCCGTCGTATTGATCACCGGTGCCCTCACCGGCATCGGCCGCGCCGCCGCCGTCGCCTTCGCCAAGCAGGGCGCGAACGTGGTCGTCACCGGACGCCGCGATGAGGCCGGCAAGGCCCTGGTCGAGGAATTGCGCGCGCTCGGCTCGTGGGCCGAGTTCATCAACGCCGACGTCCGCAACGAGGACGACGTGCGCACCATGGTCGACGAGACCGTGACCCGGTTCGGCCGTCTGGATGTCGCGGTGAACAACGCCGGCACCGAAGGCCGGCCCAGCCCGATCACCGACCAGAGCGCGGAAACGTACAACGCGACGTTCGACACGAACGTCCTGGGCGTGCTCCTGAGCATGAAGCACCAGGTCCGCGTCATGCAGGGACAGGGCAGCGGCAGCATCGTCAACATCTCCTCGACCTACGGGCACGAGGGCGCGGCCGGGGCCTCCGTCTACGTCGGCAGCAAGCACGCCGTCGAAGGCATCACCAAGTCGGTGGCCCTGGAGGTCGCAGCCTCGGGAATCCGCGTCAACGGCGTGGCCCCCGGCCCCACGGACACCGGCATGCTGACCCGCTTCACCGGCACACCGCAGAACAAGGCGGCCCTGGTGAGCGAGGTTCCGCTCGATCGCCTCGGGCTCCCTGAGGAGCTTGCCGCCGCGATCGTGTTCATCGCGTCGGACGACGCGTCGTACATCACCGGCCACATCCTCAACGTCGACGGCGGCCACACCGCCAACTGATCAGCTCCGGGTGCAGAGCTTCCCTGTGCACCCGGACGGCCGACGTGCGGCCGCCGAAACCGCCGCCCGGCCCACCCACCTCCCCCCACACGCTGATCCTAGGAGAAGGGCCACCGTGCCCGATCACACCCACGACACCGCCCCGACCCAGTTCGTCGAGGCCGGCGGCATCCGTTTCGCCTACCGGCGCTTCGGCAACACAGCCGCCGGCCGGACACCGGTCGTGTTCTTCCAGCACTTCATCGGCAACCTCGACGACCACGACCCGGCGATCAGCGACGGATTCGCCGCCGACCGCGAGGTCATCCTGTTCAACAACACCGGAGTGGCCTCCACCAGCGGCGTCGTCCCGGACACCATCGAGCAGATGGCCACCGACGCGGGCAGCTTCATCGGCGCCCTCGGGCTGACGAGCGTGGACCTGGTCGGCCACTCCATGGGCGGCCTGGTCGCCCAGCAGGTCGCCATCCAGCGCCCCGACCTGGCCCGCAAGCTCGTGCTGGTCGGCACCGGCCCGCGCGGCGGCGTGGGCATTGGTGAGACGCCGGCGGAGACCGCCGCACTGTTCACCGTCAAGCTGCCCCGGCAGGAAGACATGTGGCTCCCGGTCCTCTTCGCGCCGACCGAGACCAGCCAGAAGCTGGGCCGCGCATACGTCGAGCGGATCGTGGCCCGCAAGGACCGCGACGCCTCCCCGTTCGGCGAGCAGGTCTACGCCGGCCAGGGCACCGCCATCCACACCTACGGCGCCACGAAGGACCCCGCGTATTCGGTCCTGAAGAACATCAGGATCCCGGTCCTGGTGGTCAACGGCACCGACGACATCATCATCCCGACGATCAACTCGTACATCCTCCAGCAGTTCCTCCCGGACGCCGAGCTGATCATCTACCCGGATGCCAACCACGGCGCCCACTTCCAGTACCCCGAGCGGTTCGTCACCCACACCAAGCTCTTCCTCGACCGCTAGGACATGGCGGCCAGGTAGACGGCCCCGCAGAGCAGAGGCGGTCGCCGGAGCACGGTGACCGCCTCTGCTCGTCAGCGAGGGAAGACAGGTCTGTCTGGCCTTGTTGCACGGGGTAGGAGCCGAATGAGCCCCGCGCCGAGCCGTAGACTGGACCGCCAGTCTGGAAGAAGGAAGTCACCATGCCCACCAAGGCCAACGCCTCGAAGCCGTCCGTGCGTGAACGTCTGCTGGCCGCCGCCGACGAGCTGTTCTACAGCGAGGGCGTGCAGAGCGTCGGCATCGACCGCATCGTACAGAGGGCCGGCGTGGCCAAGGCATCCCTCTACAACCTGTTCGGCAGCAAAGAGGAACTGGTCCAGGCATACCTCGACGCCCGCCACGCCAACACCCGTGACCAGGTCGAACGCGCCCTGACCCGATTCCGGACGCCACGTGAGCGCCTGCTCGGAGTCTTCGACGCACAAGGCCAGCTGTTCACCGAACCCGACTTCAACGGCTGTGCGCACATGACGGCCAGTGCGGAGGCGCGGCACGGCAGCCCCGTCGAGTGCGCTGCGGACCGCTACCGGCTGTGGGTGCGGACCATGTTCACGGATCTGGCGCGGGAGGCCGGCGTCACCGACGCCGAGGGCCTGGCGCGGCAGCTGCACCTTCTGTACGACGGCGCGGGCGTCTCGGCGCGGATGGACCGCGACCCGTCCGCGGCGACGACCGCCCGCGCGGCAGCCGCAGCGCTGTTCGACGCTGCAGTCAAGGACAAGGAACTGGTCGACGCCGGGCAGTAATCCGGTGAGACGCCGAAGCCCCCGCAGAGGACCAGCTCAACCGAGGCGCCCGAGGGAATTCACTCCGGCCTCGAAACGCTGGGCGGTGGAAGCACCGACGGATCCTGACGTCCGCACCCATCGCCCATTCACGGATGAAACACCGCGAGAAGACCACCTATCGCGGCCTTACGCGGTACTGGTGCGGTTGTGCAGGTCGGTGCGCGCGCTGTCGAGGATTTCGTCGGCAAGGGCGGGGTCGGCGTCGGCGACGGCGCGTGACAGAAGCAGGGCCCCGGCCATCTCGCTGAACAGTGCGATGGCCCGCGCTCGCCGCTCGCCTTCCTCGAGTCCGGGTGCTTGGACGATCTGTGCGAAGCGGTCGAGGTTCGCCGCCAGGCCCTGCGCGTAGCGAGCGCGGCCGGCCGGGTCCAGTCGGCGGACGTCGCCGGCGAAGCCCGTGTTCGGGCAGCCGTGCTCGATGTCGGCGCGGTGTTCGGGTGACAGGTACCAGTCGATTTGTTCTGCGAGCGGGTCGCTGCCGCGAGCCTGGGATGCCGTGATGGCTTCGTCGAGGTTACCGAAACCGTCCGCCATGGCCTTGGTGACGACCGCGGCGACGAGCGCGTCCTTCGAGGCGAAGTGGTTGTAGAAGCCGCCGCGCGTCAATCCGGCCGCGGCCATCAGCTCAACGAGGCCGACGGCGTCGACGCCGCGCTCACGGAACAGGGAGTCCGCGGCGGCGATGATCGCTTCTCGGTTCTCCGCTGCCTTCTGCTTCGAGACACCCACTGTCTTCCCCCAAGTCCAGCTCTTGAGGGGACTCTAGCGAGCCGGGCCGAAGATCTCAATGTCGGTCGTCATTGACAGGGCGCCACGACGGGCGTAGAACAATGTTGACCGACATTGTGATGGTGGCGGGGGCGCATCGGTTACCCAGTGGAGGCCGGCATGACTGCATGCGAACAGAACAAGACGCTGGCACTGAAGGCATTCGACACGCTGTTCAGCGAGCGCGACCGTGCCGCCGCCGGAGACTTCTGGCCCGAGCGCTACGCCCAGCACGGCGCGCACATCGCACCAGGGCGTGCGGGCCCGCTTGACCTGATCCGATCCCTGTCCGACATGCTGCGCTACGAGCATGAACTCGTACTCGCCGATCGCGACCACGTCGTGCTCTGCGGCCGCTTCGCCGGCACCGGCAGCCCCGCCGCTTCGGTGGCGGCCTACGTTGTGCGCATCGAGAACGGCAAACTCGCCGAGCACCGGGACGTCCTGCAGGACGAGGCGCCCGGCGCCGAGTCCCTCAGCGGCCTGCTGATGTCCGGCGACCGGTTCCCGCCCGACCTCCGGCCAGTAACGCCGCACGGACGCAGCCCGGCAGCCGGCAATCCGGCCATTTCCCTGGGAGTTCCTGGCCGCCAGATAGCCGCCGACAGGCTGGACCTTACGGGTTCCAGGACTTGGCGCGGAATCTCGGCTTGGTGATTCGATTCGCCATTGGGCGCGGCTGCAGCGGCTCCAGCTGAACTCTCCGGAACTGAGATGTGCGGCGTCCGGGATAAACCGAGCCCTCCGATCAACTGCATGTACCACTATCGGGAGTAGTGACCATGGGCAAGTTGCAGGGAAAAGTAGCGGTCATCACCGGCGGCACCGAGGGGATCGGGCTGGCCACAGCAAAGCTCTTCGTCGAAGAGGGTGCCTATGTCTTCATCACTGGCCGCCGCCAGAAACAACTCGATGACGCTGTGAAGGAGATCGGAGGCACCGTATCCGGCGTTCAGGGTGACGTCGCCGAACTGGCCGACCTGGATCGCCTCTACGAGACCGTCAAGGCGAAGGGGCGAATCGATATCGTCTTTGCCAATGCCGGTCTAGGTGAGTTCGCTTCACTGGAAGATGCCACGGAAGCGCATTTCGACAAGATTTTCAACATCAACGTGAAGGGGGCCTTTTTCACGGTACAAAAGGCTCTGCCGCTATTGAACGAGGGCGCGTCTGTCATCCTCACGGGCTCTGTTGCGAGCGTCAAGGGGACCCCGGAATTCTCGGTCTACGGCGCAAGCAAGGCCGCCATCCGGAATTTCGTTCGAGGATGGACCGTGGAACTGAAGGATCGCCGTATCCGCTCCAACGTCCTCAGTCCTGGCCCGATCGAAACGCCACTTGTTGCGATGCAACCTCAGGACGCCATCGCGAAGATTGCGTCCACTATTCCGATGGGCCGCATGGGACAGCCCGACGAAGTTGCCAAGGCGGCGCTTTTCCTGGCGTCAGATGACTCCAGCTTCGTCACGGGAATCGAACTGTTCATCGATGGCGGCAGAGCGCAAATCTGATACCGCAACGGCGGCGCCGTGCCGACCGTTCCCTTCTCCTCTCGGACAGGTGATCCCATGACCTTCCTCGTTACCGCGGCGACCGGCAGGACCAGTTCGGGCGTCGTGCGGCACCTCCGGGCCGCTGGCGAAGACGTCCGCGTTCTCGTCCGTAACCGCGAGAAGGCCCAGTCGGCCTTCTCGGACCTCGACGGCATTGAGATCGTCGACGGCGCCTTCGACGACGGTGCCGTTCTCGCCAAGGCTTTCAACGGCGTTGACGTCACCTTCCTCACCATCGGAGGCAACCCTGACCAGGTGCGTCTGGAGAAGGCAATCATTGACGCCGCGGCCAAGGCGGACCGTCCGCACGTGGTCAAGCTGTCGAGCGTCGCCGCCAGCCACGACTCGGCCTTGCTCCCGGGACGGCAGCACGCCGAGATCGAGGACCACCTCGCCGCCTCGGGACTCTCCCACACGCTGCTGCGCCCAGTCAGCTTCACCGACAACCTTCTCTACGCGGCCGAATCGGTGGCGGCTCACAACGGCTGGGTCGGCGCGGCACCCACCGGCCGGGTGGCCTACATCGACATCCGCGACGTCTCCGAGGCGGCCGCCCTGGTGCTCCGCGACCCCACGCTGCACGGCAGGACGCACGACTGGTCGGGCCCCGACGCGTACACCTTCCCCGAGGCGGCGGCGCTACTGAGCAAGATCCTCGGCCGCGAGATCCGCTACGTCCCGGTGTCGGCGGACGAGCGTCGCTCGGCACTACTCGGCGCCGGGCTCGCGAAGTGGTACACGGAGCTGTTCGTCAGCCTGGACACCGCCGCTGAAGCCGGCGCGCTCCAAGCGGTCTCCACCACCTTGAAGGAACTGCTCGGCCGCGAGCCGCGGACCGTCGAGGAGTTCCTCACCGAGAACGCCACCCAATTCACAAAGTAGCGTCCGGCGCCGGCGCGACCAGGGCCTGCTGAAGGCGCTGCACGACGTCTGAGGAGGCTGTCATGCCCTTCATCAACATGACCGTGCGAGAAGGCGCACTCACCACCGAGCAGCGCCACGAGACCATGGCCCGCCTGACAGACGCGCTCATGTTCTGGGAAAAGGTGCCCGAGGCGCCCGCGGCTCGCAAGATTATGAAGGGCTGGGTCTACGAGGTCGCAGCCGACGCCGACTATATCGGCGGCAGCCCGGATCACGAGAAGCCGTTCTACTTCATCGAGGTGCGCATCCTGAGCGGACGCCTCGACGCCCTGGGCAAGCAGGGCATCATCCGCGACTTCACCGAGATCATCATGCGGATCGAGAACAGCGAGCGCACTCCCGAGAACCTTCGTCGAGTCTGGGTGACGATCAACGAACTCGACCGCGACGACTGGGGCATCGGCGGCCACACCGACTGGCTACGCGACTACACCAGCGCTCTGGAAGAGCTCAGCTGAATCGGATCATTGGGACGGAACAGTTCCGGTCCCGTGCTGCGGGCAGCGGGGAAACGCGCCGTCGTGGATGCGCAGGGCCAGGTGGTCGCGGTGGAGGACGTCGAGGATGTGCTGGTTGCCGCGTACGAGGCGGAACATCTCGGAGATGTGCATGGTGTCGCCGGGCCGCGCGTAGGTGAGCAGTTCGCGGAACTTCGGGCGCTGAAGCGGGTGGAGGCGGCTGGAGGTGCCGGGGTCTTCCTCGAAGACGAGCGGGTCCTCGATCCCGGCCTCGTCCAAGACGAGGTCCTGGCGGGCGGTGCCGACCGGTGGTCAGGAGATCGGGCCGGGGTCGTTGGGATGGGGTTCGAGTGCGGTGACCGTGATGGTCATCCACGGGCGGAGCGGCAGGGTTCCGAGAACGTTGTCGTGGAGTTCGTCCTCGTCGGTGGCACGCCAGATGCCGATGCTGCGCAGTTCGCCGACTGGCCTCCACAGGCGTGCCAGGTGGCCGTCGGCGGCCAGTTCGCGGGCGCGGGCGGTCTCGGAGGTGCGGCGGCGGTCGACTTCTTCGGGCGTGGTGCCCTCGGGAATGGTGGTGGTGATCTCGACCAGGTACTCGTTCATGAGCTTCTGCTCTCATCGGAGGTCTGCGGCGGCCCCACAGGGGTTCGGGCTGCGGGCTGCGCCATGTCCTCATCGTGTGCCGGTGCCGGTGCCGGCGCTACGACCGGTACGCTCCTTGGTGATAGGCGGAGCCTCCTACCGGACGTAGCATCAGGGGCGTGGAGCTTCGCCAGTTGCGGTACTTCGTCGCGGTCGCCGAGGAACTGAACTTCGGCCGGGCGGCCGCCCGGCTGCTGATCGCCGGGCCGTCGCTGTCCCAGCAGATCAAGGCGCTGGAGCGGGACCTGGGGGTGGTGCTGTTCGACCGCGACCGGCGTTCGGTGGCGCTGACCGCAGCGGGCACGGCGCTGCTGCCGCACGTGCGGTTCCTGCTGGACCGGGCCGATGACCTCAAGGTCCGGGCGGGGCGGCTGGCCGGCTCGCAACCGGTGCGCCTGGGCTACGTCAACTGGCTGCCACCCGATCTCGCCGCCCGTACGGCGGGAGCGGCGAGGGTCCACGTGGACGCGTGGGTCGCGCCGTCCCACACCCAGGCGTCCCGGGTCGCCGACGGCAGCCTCGACCTCGCGGTGTGCTGGGTGCGCCAGGAGGACCTGGAGCGACTCGGGCTGACGGCGCGTCTGGTCGGTGCCGACCGGCTCTACGCCGTATCGCCTGGGGCCGGTACAGGTCCGGTGCATGCCCAGGACACCGCCGTGTTGCTGGACGGGGACGCCACTTCCTGGTCGTCGTGGAACGACTACGCGCAGGAGCTGTCCCAGGACACAGGTGCCCGGGCGGAGCGGATCTCGGACGGCGGCGTGACCGGCCCCGCGTTCTTCGACCACGTCAGGCGCCTCGGCCGGCCGGTCCTGAACTCACCGAAGGGCCAGACCGCCGTGGTCCCTCCCGACCTGGTCCACCGCCCGGTGACGGGACCGCAGGTGTACTGGACCTGGTCGCTGGTTCGGCGCGCGGACGAGGAGCGCCCCGGGGTGCTCGCCGTGGTCGACGCACTCTGCGACGGCGTCGGCGATCTCGGACTGCGCGGGCCCGACGTCTGGCTGCCGGCCGGCGACCCATACCAGCAGGAGCCCGGCCAGAGGGGCTGACCAGCGCTGGAAGCCTGGGCCTTCCATCAGGGAGGAACCCGGTCCCGGGACGGGGCCGGTTCGGCATTGCCCGGTGCCGGGCGTGCTGCCTACTGTCGAGGAGTCGACCGGCGGCCGGAGCCGAGGTCGAAGAATCCACTCCCTGAGCACGTACTCGTGCTCGCCCGCACCCCAGGAGAAGTGTCATGAACATGCTCGCACAGCAGAAGGTTGCCGTCATCACCGGGGCCTCTCAGGGCATCGGCGCCGCTCTGGTCGACGCCTACCGCAAGCTCGGCCACGCCGTCGTCGCCACCTCGCGCACCATCGCCCCCGCCGAAGACGCGGGCTTGCTGACCGTCCCCGGGGACATCGCCGACCCGGCCACCGCCGACCGCCTCGTCTCTGCCGCCGTCGAACGCTTCGGCCGGATCGACACCCTGGTCAACAACGCCGGCGTCTTCGTCGCCAAGCCGTTCACCGACTACACCGAAGAGGACTACGCCGCCGTGCTCGGCGTGAACCTGACCGGGTTCTTCCGCCTCACCCAGCTCGCCGTCGGCCAGATGCTAGCCCAGGGTGGCGGGCACATCGTCAACATCACCACGAGCCTCGTCGACAACGCCGACGCCCGCGTCCCCTCCGTACTCGCCTCGCTGACCAAGGGCGGCCTGCAGTCCGCCACCAAGTCCCTCGCCATCGAGTACGCCACCCGCCGCATCCGCGCCAACGCCGTCTCCCCCGGCACCATCCGCACCCCGATGCACGCCCCCGAGACCCACCAGTTCCTCGACGGCCTGCACCCCGTCGGCCGCATGGGCGAGATCTCCGACATCGTCGACGCCGTCCTCTACCTGGAGAACGCGCCCTTCGTCACTGGCGAGATCCTCCACGTCGACGGCGGCATGAGCGCCGGCCACTGAACACGACCACCCCGTCCCCCCCGACCTCCGGGAGAACCGCCATGCGCCACACCACCACGGACGACGAGAAGATCCTGCGCAGCGTCCTCGACGGCTGGAGGGACGCCGTCGACCAGCACCAGCCCGACCAGGTCGCCGCCCACTTCACCGAGGACGCGGTCTTCCAGGGCTTGCACCCCTACACCGTCGGCCGCCCCGGCATCGCCGCCTACTACGACGCACAGCCCCTCGGCCTGAGGGCCGACTACCGCGTTCTGGAGGCCCGGCGCCCGGCCGACAACCTGATCCTCGGCTACCTCACCGTCGACTTCTCCTTCACCGACCGCCCCACCCTCACCGTCAACCTCGGCATCCTGCTCCAGCGGACGGACCGCGGCTGGGCCATCGCCCACTACCAGGTGTCCCACCTGGCGTGACCACCGCCCACAGCCGCATGCGCTCCGCCTGGACCGTCGGACCCGAACAGGTGCCCGACGGCGCCATGGACATCCCAAGTGCCGGTACCCGCTCCACGTCCGTGCCCAGCGAACACGCCGCGATCATCATGGCCCCGCCCGGCGAGGCGAAGACGTCGCGGTTGTTCAGGGCCCGGTGCAGCTGCTCCAGCACGCACACCACGTGCGCGTCCCGGTCCACCACGCCCTGCGGCAGGTCGAGGTTGGCGTGGACGGCCTTACGCCAGGCCGGCGGCACGAGCTTGTCGTCCACCTCGCGCGGCAGCAGCAGCTTGACGCCCACCTTCCGCCGGGCCAGCGCCGGAAGACCGCGCACCCCGGCCAGCACCCGCTTCCCGGCGCTCGCCGCGTCCAGCGCCTTCGACTCGCCCAGCAGCGTCAGGAACGGCCGGACCGTGGCGTACCGGTTCGCGAGCGCTGCCCGCATGGCGATCTCGGCCGAGTTCTCGTCCTCGGGCACCAGCGACACCACCGTGGCCGCAGCGGTCAGCACAGCGGCACGCGGGGTGACTTCCTCCACCGCCGCCCACAACGCGGCCACGTCCAGGTCCGCACCGTGCTCCTCGACCAGCTCCAGCTCCTCGAACAGCACCTTCGCCGCCCGCGCGAGCGTGCGCGAAGCCTTCTCCAACTGCGGCAGCGTCGACAAACGCTCCTTCTCCGTCTTCCGCTTCGCCGTGTTTGGCTTTATCGAGCAGTAGTGACGTCACTTGTCGGTGGGTTTGGGAGGCACCCCGATCCAAGGTCGGGCCAGCCTCAGAGGCCGCCGTTCCCGGATCCGTCGCCGGAGAGGACCGGGATCTCGTCCAGGATGTGTGACAGAGGGTCGTCGCCGTCGTTGATGGTGCTGTTGTCGGTGCACTGCTGCTGTTGCTGCGAGGAGAGGATGGGGACGTCCTGCACGCCGACGTTGATGAGGGCGAGGACCGACTGAACGCCGAGCTTCCCGATCCCGAGACACGGCTTGTTCAGCGTGCCCTGGATGAAGCTCATCTGCGGGCTCTCCTGGCCGCCCGTCTTGGTGTTGCCGTAGCCGGTCTTTGAGGCATTGCCGCGGGGGCCATCGCTCGGGTCCGCCCAGGCAGCGGCCGGCGCGGCCGCAAGCAGGGCGAGGGCGACGGAGGCGGATACTGCGGCCTTGCGAATCATGATCGCTCCTTCTGAGGGACGGCTACCGCCGCATGTCGTTGATCATTTTTTCGCGGGAGGTGAGGCGTTGTGCTGCCTTCGCGAGGGATTCGCCTGAGTGGGTGACGGGGCCGCATCGAGCAGAGCCGCACAGGCGCCGGTCTTCGCGCCAATGTTCCTCAACACCCGGCCACGTCAGTGCCGTCATTTCTCCTCGACATTCACGAGCCAGTTGATCACCAACCGCCTCCGGAAACCGTCGACAAACGCTGTTCCTGGAAATCAACGAAGCCAGCGGACGCAGGCGTGTGTCGACGACGGCGACATTGCCGTCGTCGACAGCCCTCTTACGGCTTGGCCGAGGCGGACGATTGTTTTGGATGAACGGCCGTTGGGCTCACACAGGGTCGTCGTCCAGCTGCGGGTGCGCCGGTACTTCTGCGACCGCAGGAGCTGTTCCCGCACGACCTTCGTGGAGCAGGTTCCGGGTCTGTCCGAGCGGTACCGCCGTTCCAGCACCGGGCTGGCGGGCTGGCTGCGGTCGATCGCGATCGAGCTGGGCGGCCGTCCCACCGCACGGCTGTGCCGCCGCCTGCGGCTGACCGCGGGCCGGACGCGGCTGTTCAGGCTGCTGACGGCACCGGCAGTGCCGGACGGTGCCCCGCGAGTGCTGGGGGTGGACGAGTTCGCCTTCCGCAAAGGCTGTACCTACGGCACCGTGCTGGTCGACGTCGAGGCCGGCCGGGTCGTGGACGTACTACCCGACCGTACCTCCGAGACGTTCGCGGCCTGGCTCAAGGACCATCCCGGCGCGGAGATCATCTGCCGGGACCGGGCGACCGCCTACACCAAGGCGGTCAGGGAAGCCGCCCCCAACGCCCTCGAAGTCGCCGATAGATGGCACCTGTTACAGAACCTGTCCGCCGCGGTGGAGAAGACCTGCCACCAGCACCGCGACTGCCTTCGCAAACGAGCCGAGGAGGAGTCGGCGGCCGAAGTAGCCGAAGTGCCCGAGGCGACCCCGATGCTGTTGCCGCCCACGGAACTGCCCCGCACACAGATCATCGAGCGCACCCGCCACCGCTACGAGGACATCCACCGCCTGCTGGAGAAACGCTGGACGATCAGCGCGATCGCCCGACGCCTGAACCTCGACCGCAAGACCGTCCGTCGCTTCCGCGACACCAGCCTCGACCAGCTGCTCGCCTCTGCTCGCGAACGCCGCCCCAACGGTGTCCTGGAGCCGTTCAAGGCATACCTCAACGCCCGCTTCGCCGAGGCACAAGGCCAGGTCAGCGGCACCCGGCTGTTCCTGGAGATCCAGGCCCGCGGCTACCGGGGCAGCCGCCAGGTCGTCCGCAAACACCTCGCCGCCCTTCGCGCGGGCACCGCAGAACCGGTTCGGGCAGACATCCCCAGCCCGCGCAAGATCACCTCCTGGATCATGCGGCCCCGCGAGACCCTCACCGACAGCCAAAACGAGCGCCTCCTTCAGGTCCGTCTCGCCTGCCCGGACATCACCCGGGCCTGCGACCTCGCTCGGGCGTTCGCCGACTTGGTCCGCCACCAGCACGGATACCTCCTGCTGGAGTGGATCCGGCAGGCCGGCCAGGACGCACCGAAGTCCATGAAGGGCTTCGCCGGCTTCCTCCGCCAGGACCTCGACCCCGTCACCGCCGGACTCACCCTGCCCTGGAGCTCCGGCGTCGTCGAGGGACACGTAAATAGGGTTAAAACGCTCAAGAGGGCTATGTATGGCCGAGCCTCGTTCGGACTCCTCCGCACTCGCATCCTCACTCAGCCGTCGATGCCCCTTCAGCGGGCTTCCGGTGGGGAGGAAGGTTGAGCTGTTCATGCAGGAGAGCCGCAGCCTGGAGGTCATTGGTGACCATCACCTGAGCCAACCTGCCCGCGACTGCGATCACGGTGCCCCAGGCTGGAGCGTCTAGATAGACCTCGTCCGGGGCACCACGACCTACTTCTTCCTGCACGGTCGAGTAGACCTTGCCCAGCTCCTTCATGAGCGCGACTTCCTCCTTCGTCCGCAGGCTCTTGCCCAGCCACGGCGCGGGATCGTCTGCGTTGCAGAAGTCGTCGAACAGAACGGTGACCACGTAGTCCAGGTCCTCGAACTCCTCCTGCCGCAGCCAGACATCGCGCTGCCACGAGGGACTCGCAAGGGCGAGGACCGCTGGCACGACATGAAGTCGGAAGACCGGAAACTCAATGCCGTGATCCGTCACATCGCGAGCCTACTGACACGGTGAGGGACACCACTCACTGGCCACTGCGCCTGTTCACGGAACTGCGGACAGAGCCGTTTCCGCAGATCCTCATCAACGTCATCGGACCGGGCATGTCCAGTTCGACCGTGCCGAGTACGTCGCCTGCTCCGCGGGCCCGTCGCCGCCGTCCTTTGGGGGAGGTGGTTTTGGGAGTGGACACGCACCGGGATGCGCATGTGGCTGCGGTGCTCTCCGTGACGGGGACTGTGCTTGCCACCGACGCGTTCCCGGCCACCGCAGCCGGGTACTGCGATCTGCTGAAGTGGGCCAGAAAGTCGGGAGCCGTGAAGCGGGCCGGGGTGGAGGGCACCGGCTCCTTCGGAGCGTCCCTGTCCCGCTATCTGCTGGCGCAGGGCATAGATGTGTTTGACGTGAATCGGATGGACCGGGCAGATCGGCGTCGGCGCGGCAAATCGGATCCGCTCGATGCCGAGAACGCGGCGCGAGCCGTATTGAGCGGGCGGGCCCGAGCCCGGGCCAAAGCGGGCCACGGGCCGGTGCAGATCGCCAGGATGTACAAACTCACGAAGGTGTCGGCCGTCAAGGCCCGCACGCAGGCCATCAATCAGCTCAAGCCCGTCCTGATCACTGCCGATCCCGCCTTGCGGGAAGAGCTGGCCGGACTGGGCAATGCCGAACTCTTCCGGACCTGTGCGCGGTTCGCTGAGGGTGAGCTGTCGCGAGGAGGTCAGCGAAGAGTCAGTGCTGCAGGCGACTCGGATCACGCTGGGTCTGCTGGCATCCCGGATCGGCCAGCTCTCCGAGCAGATCCGGGATGTGGACGCTCGTCTGGCCCGGCTCGTGGAATGTCATGCCCCGCAACTGCTTGAGGTGGTGGGGATCGGTCCTGACACGGCCGTCGCTCTGCTGATCGCGGTGGGGGACAACCCGGAACGGCTGGGCAGTGAGGCGTCGTTCGCTGCCTTGTGCGGGGTCAGTCCGGTCGAGCGTTCCTCGGGACGCCGGCAGTACCGTCGTCTCAACCGCGGCGGCGACCGGCAGGCCAATGCTGCGCTGCATCGCATCGTGTTCACCCGCCTGCGGGTCGACCCGCGCGCCCAGGACTACTACGAGCGACGCATCAAGGAGGGCAAGACCCGACGCGAAATCGTCCGTTGCCTCAAACGGTACGCGGCCCGGGAGGTCTTCCACCTGGTCAGACAGCTACAGTCAGGACCCCGCTCATAGGGGCTGTCGTGTGACCGCGTCGGGACCAGGTCGGTGCCTTCGGCGGCCGCAGCTGCTGTCCCGATTCGTCCGCGAAGCACAGCCATGCGTCCTGGCTCCTCACCGTCTTTCCACCCGCGGCCACGTCTCCTTGATCCACGTAGCCACCGCGTCCTCGTCGCGTTCGGCCGCCCGGCGCACGGGGACCTGCGCCGTCCAGCCCATCTGGCGCAGGATGCGCCAGGTCTGCGCCGGGCTGAACCGCACGTGAAAACGCCGCGCGATCACCCTGGCGATGCGGGCAAGCGTCCGTCGCTGGTCCTCCGCCCAGCCATGCGCGGCTGGCCCCTTCGCCAGCTCTGCGGCCAGCCACACCCGCCAGTCGGGCTTCATCCGTGACGGCCTGCCCGACGGTCCCTTGGACCGCAAGGCGTCCATGCCGCCCTCCAGCCAGCGAGCGTGCCAGGCATACGTGGACTTGCGGGAGACCTGTAACCGCCGGGCGACTTGCGGCGGCGCCGCCCCCTGCACGAATAACTCGGCGGCCAAGAACCGCACTTGTTCCCGCTGAGCCCGCTGCTTCGCGGTCAGACCGCCCCCATCGGGATACCGCATCACACCGGGATACACCCACCAGCTGGATCACCGTTCGTCGCCCTAAGGGTTGTCCCGTAAATGATCTCCGAGACGTCTCGGGCATGGTTGGCCGCAGTGCGGCCCGCTTGCCTATCCGGCGAGGGCGAGGTTGTGC
>NZ_JBIBJK010000014.1:0-268068 GCF_042958635.1 Streptomyces sp. NPDC007971 | reverse complement strand
GACCCGCGAACACGAACACCGTCCGCACACCCGACCGCGCCACACCCGACACCACCGAACCCACAGGTACCCCGTCGACCAGGCTCTCCAGACCGGACACCAACTCCCCACGGTCACCGCCCAGAACCACCGACCGGTGCTCGAACACCGACCGCGTCGCCGCCAACGACCACCCCACATCCACCGGCGCCAACCCGGGCCGGGCCACAACCCACTCCCGCAACCGACCCGCCTGCCCCGCCAGACCCTTCGCCGACCGGCCGGAGAGCGCCCAGGCCGCCAGCCCGTCCGCCTCGACCACGGCGGGAGCGACGGCCGGCTCGGCTCCGGCGGCGACGGTGTCCTCGGTGGTCTCCGCCGAGTCGGGATCCCCGGCGTCCGCGTCCTCCTGCGTCACCTCGCCGGTCGGGGCCGGAGCCTCCTCCAGGATGAGGTGCACGTTGGTGCCGCTCATGCCGAACGCCGACACACCCGCGCGGCGCACGCGTTCCCCGGCGGGCCACGGCACGGACTCGGTCAGCAGCCGCACCTCGCCGGCCGACCAGTCCACGTGCGGCGTGGGCTCCTCCACGTGCAGCGTCCGCGGCAGCTGCTCGTGCTGCAACGCCAGCACCATCTTGATGATTCCGGCCACCCCGGCCGCGGCCTGCGGGTGCCCGATGTTCGACTTCACCGAGCCCAGCCACAACGGCTTTTGGCCGGCGCGCTCCTGACCGTAGGTCTCCAGCAGTGCGTCGGCCTCGATGGGGTCGCCGAGCGTGGTCGCCGAGCCATGGGCCTCGACCACGTCGACCTCGTCGGCGCGCAGGTCGGCGTTGGCCAGCGCGGCGCGGATGACCCGCTGCTGCGAGGGGCCGTTCGGCGCGGTCAGGCCGTTGGACGCGCCGTCCTGGTTGATCGCGGAGCCCCGCATGACGGCCAGGATGTTGTGCCCGTTGCGGCGGGCGTCCGACAGCCGCTCCACGACGAGGACGCCGACGCCCTCGCCCCAGCCGGAGCCGTCCGCCGTCCCGCTGAAGGACTTGCAGCGCCCGTCCACCGACATCCCGCGCTGCCGGGAGAAGCCCACGAACACGGACGGGGAGGCGATCACCGTGGCGCCGCCGACGAGCGCCAGCGAGCACTCGCCGGCCCGCAGCGACTGTGCGGCCAGATGCAGTGCCACCAGGGAGGACGAGCACGCGGTGTCGATCGTGACGGCAGGGCCCTCCAGGCCGAAGGTGAACGCCAGCCGGCCCGACAGGACGCTGGTCGCGATGCCGGTGAGGAGGTGGCCCTCGGAACCTCCGGACTCCGCGGAGGGGTTCGTGCCGTACCCCTGGCTGTAGGCGCCGGCGAAGACTCCGGTGCGGCTGCCGCGCAGGGAGGCGGCGTCGATACCGGCCTGTTCGAGCGCCTCCCAGGACACCTCCAGCAGCAGCCGCTGCTGCGGGTCCATCACGAGCGCCTCGCGCGGGCTGATGCCGAAGAACCCGGAGTCGAACTCGGCGGCGTCGTACACGAATCCGCCGTGGCGGGCGTAGGAGGTGCCCGGGTGGTCCGGGTCGGGGTCGTAGAGGTTCTCCAGGTCCCAGCCGCGGTCCTGCGGGAACGGGCCGATCGCGTCCGTGCCCGTGGCCAGCAGCTCCCACAGTTCCTCGGGGTTCTTCACCCCGCCGGGGAAACGGCAGCCCATGCCGACGATCGCGATCGGCTCCTGGCTCCGTTCCTCGACCTCAGTCAGTCGACGGCGGACCTGGCGCAGATTAGCCGTCACGAGCTTGAGGTAATCGCGGAGCTTGTCTTCGTTGGCCATTTACTTCCGCCATCCCTGCTTGCCGAGGATATGCCACTTCTGATCTGCGCGGCTGCGCCGCGGGGCTGCCGCGGAATTTACGCAGATGGGTACTCAGGCACACGAAGGAGGAACGCACAGGCCCGGCAGAGAGATCTGGCACGTTCTTACTGCGGCAGGGACCCAATCACCTGCCGCGGCCGACGACGAGGTATTTCTCGTCGACTCTGTTCACCCCGTCGCGACAACCATTCCAAGGGTATTGCACCGCTTGTTCCGGGCACCGACCGGTTGGCGGCACTTCCGCCCCGGACCAGTGACAACTTATCCCTACAAACCGCCACCTCGCGATTGCCGCAAGTTACGTCCCCAATAATTCCGGGCAAAGACACCAAGTGATGTGAATAATGTGTTGGAGCCCAGGCTCACCGATAACTGGAACATAGTCGGCCCGCGGCGGGCCCCGCAACGCCGCAGTTGAACACTTGAACCGCCTGCATACGGCGGGGAATCCGGCATTCGATCCGCAAGAACACACAATACCGGTTGCATAAATACCACGGCCCTGTATTCCGGGACCAGAGGGTCGCGGGGGCCGACACACCGAGGGCGGTGACCGGCTCGATCGAGCCGGTCACCGCCCTCGGGCTTCTTCTGTCCCAGGACAGGGGAGGCAGGTGCCTGGTGCGGGCAGCGTCAGAGCGCGCTCTCTCCGCGGACCCACTGCCCGAGCGTCCGCCGCGGGTGCCTGATCACCACGTCGCCGCCGCGGACCCGGCCGGTCACGTTCACACGGAGTTCGACGGGCTCCTCCGCGTCGGCGGCGGGCTGGCGGTTCTTCACCTCGCCGACGCCCACGGTCAGTTCGCCGGTCGTCACGGCGATGCCCGGCCTGACGATCAGGATCAGGTTGCCGCCGATGCCCAGGTCGACATCGATGTCCAGGGCGTCGTGGCTGATCGCCGCCTCGGTGAAGTCGAGCTTGACGTCGCCTCCGTGCATGCGGATGTCCAGGCGGCGCGGGACCACCCAGGAGCCGGACCGCTGCAGGGTGCCCCAGCGCTGGTTGATCTCCACGACGTCCTTGGGCTGCGGAGCGCCCGCGGACGGTGTGTGCTGCTCGACGGGGGAGTTCGGCAGATCGCGGGTCAGCGCGGCCAGCTCGCTGACGAAGCGGGCCTTCAGTGCCGCCTCCACGCGCTCGTCGTGTTCCTCGGCTGTGAGCCGGCCGTCCCCCGTGGCGTCGCGGAGGATCTCCACGACCTGTTCCCGGTCGGCGTCCGAAGCCCTCAGGTCTCCTGTGTTCACGTCCTCGGCGCCGTCATCGCTCGACGGCTTGTCATCGGTCATGCCCCACAGCCTGATCTCCCGTCGTAGGAATCGCAAGACGGCTTCGGCCAACTCCCGGAACTCCACAGGGATATCACAATGGCGAACGGTGCACGGCGCAGATGAACGCCGTCCGAAGTCTCCGTTCAACTGACATGTCGGCGCGACTGAACGGATCTTGGCCGGACGGCGGAGCAACACTCCGTGCGGATTTGCGCCACGGTTCGCAGAACTCCTCGGGCCCGGTGATGACGAGGCAGTTGAACGAGGCGACGGGAAGACCCGGCTTCACCTAGCGTGTGCCGCGCAGGCCCCACCTTGAGGCCATCACCGGTGCGCCCGTCCGCACACCGCAACGACAGCCTGGCATCCGTACCCGACATCTGTTCCCAAGGCGAGGCCGACTCCTCAGGAACTCGGCCGGTCCGCACCGTCTCTTGTCGCGCGCCCGCCTGCCGGGCGGGACATCCCGAACAGGTGGAGCGTCGGCCGAGAACTCGGACCTGTCATCCGCGTCGTGTCATCCTGCCATCCAGCCGAGGGAGAAATAGGGCCATGGAAGTGTCGTTGTTGAGTCTTGTCATGGGGTCCTTCACGTCAGCGACGGTCGGTGCCGCGGCTCGCCTCGGTGTCGCGGACGCCCTGGCGGACGGGCCGGCGACGAGCGCCGAGCTGGCGAAGGCCGTCGGCGCCGACCACGACTCGCTGGTCTCCCTCATGAACGCCCTGACGGCCCTCGGGGTCTTCGCCCGCAACGAGGAGGGCCGGTACACCAACTCGCCGCTGTCCGAGCAGCTCAGGACCGATCACCCCGAGTCGATCCGGTACCTGACCGCGCTGCTGTGCGGGCTCTATGCCCAGGCGGCCAGCGGAGGTCTCGCGCAGGCGGTGCAGCACGGCACGTCGGTCATGCCGCAGGCGTTCGGTGTCTCGCTCTACGAGTACCTGGACAAGGACGCCGAGACCGCGCGGATCTTCGACCTGGCGATGCAGGACTGGGCGCGGCCGATCGGCACGGTGCTGGCGGAGCACGTCCCGTTCGAGAACGTGCGCACGGTCGTCGACGTCGGCGGGGGCAACGGCGCGCTCCTCAAGACGATCCTCGCGGCGCACCAGCACCTGGAGGGCATCTGCGTGGACCGCGCGGACACGTGCCGGCGGGCGGAGGCCGCGCTGCGCGAGTCCGGCGACGAGGACCTCGTGGGGCGGCTGAGCTACCGGTCTTCGGACATCCTCGCCGAGGTCCCGGAGGGCGGCGATCTCTACATCATCAAGAACGTTCTGCACGACTGGAGTTCCGAGAGCAGCGTCCGGATCCTGAGCAACATCCGCGCGGCGATGAGTGCGGGTGCCGGTCCGGACCGCAAGCCGATGCTGCTGGTCATCGACCCGCTGGTGGAGCACGACTCCGGGGCCGCGTTCCGCAATGTGATCAAGATGGTGGTCGGCGAGACCAACGCCCGTGAGCGCACCGAGGCCGACATCCGCCGGGAGGTGACGGAGGCGGGGCTCGAGGTCGTGTCGGTCACCCCGTGTCCGGCGGACCTGTGCGTCATCGCCTGCGTCCTGCCCGGGAGCGCCTGACCCCGCGCGGTCCGGTTTCGCCGGGACGACGCCCTTCGCCGTCGTGCTCCGTGGACGGATCCCCCGATCCGCGGAGCACGGCGCGCACCCCGGTGTGGCGGATGCCGTCTGCCGCGGGGTACCGGATCCACGGCTCGGCGAGCGTCTGGCGATGTTCGTGGTCCCGATGCCGGGGGCGCGCCCGCCGACACTGCCTGAGCTGCGCCGTTTTCTCGCCGGGAACCGCTGCGCGACCCGTACCGGTCCCAGCGGGCGGCGAAGGAGCTGGGGGGATCGCATGACGGGCCGCGCCCGTACGGCACGGCGCACGTCCGAGGGGCTCCGATGCCGCCGCACCGGCGCTCCCGCCGTTCGATCCGGTCAGGGCGTGCCGTCCGACACCGGGTACGGCACGAACGTGCTCGTGTTCTGGTCGATCCGCAGTGGGTGCCCGAGGGGCGGCGCAGCCCGTTGCGGGCAGTCGAGGCGTTCGCAGGCGCGGCAGCCCATGCCGATGGGCGTGGCGGCGGAGGCGTTGGCGAGGTCGAGGCCGTCGGAGTAGACGACACGGTGGGCGTGGCGGATCTCGCAGCCCAGGCCGATGGCGAACGTCTTGCCGGGTTCGCCCCAGCCGCCGCGGTGCCGGGTGAGGGCGCGGGCGGTCCACAAGTAGCGCTGGCCGTCGGGCATTTCCGCGATCTGGACGTGGATGCGACCGGGGGCGGCGAAGGCCTCGTAGAGGTTCCACAGCGGGCAGGTGCCGCCGGCCCGGGAGAAGTGGAAGCCGGTGGCCGACTGGCGCTTGGACATGTTGCCCGCCCTGTCGACACGGACGAAGGAGAAGGGCACCCCGCGCAGCCGGGGACGCTGCAGGGTGCTCAGGCGGTGGCAGACGGTCTCGTGGCCGAGGCCGTAGCGGTCGGTGAGGCGTTCGATGTCGTAGCGCACCTCCTCCGCGGCCGCGTGGAAGGCGCCGTACGGCAGGATCAGGGCTGCCGCGAAGTAGTTGGCGACGCCGATGCGGGCCAGGGCGTGGGCGGGCGAGCCGGCGGCGAAGTCCTCGGCGGCCTGGCGGTCGAGTTCGTCGCCGTACTCCAGCAGCGCGAGCTGGGTGGCCATCCGGAAGGCGCGCTGGCCGGGGCGCAGGCGGGTGGACAGGTGAAGAGTGCGGGTCGGCTCGTCGTAGTGGTGCAGGTGGTCGCCGGGCTCGCCCGTCAGCCGGACGCCGTGGTGGCCGGCGAGCCGGGCGGTCAGGGCCTGGACGACGTCTCCGGGCCGGATACCGATCTCCCGGGCGAGTTCCTCCGCCGCGAGGTCGGTGTCGTGGAGGTAGTTCCGGCGGCGGTAGAAGAAGTCCCGGATCTCCTCGTGGGGTGAGAGCGGCTGGTCGGCCGCGGTTCCGCGGCCGTCGGTGGCCTCGGCGAGGCGCTCGGCGAGCAGGTGGTTGCGGCGGCCGAGGCCGAGCAGGACCTGGGCGACGGCGGGCATCCGCGAGGCGAGGTCCGTCAGGTCGGCGGCGGAGACGCGGGCCTCGGCGAGTTCGCCGGCCAGCGCCTCCCGGAGGTCCGCCACCAGGCGCGTGGTGTCGCGCTCGGAGAAGAAACCCGGATCGACGCCGAAGGCCTCGGTCAGGCGCAGCAGGACCGGGACCGTCAGCGGCCGGGAGTCGTGCTCCATCTGGTTCAGGTAGCTGGGCGAGATGGCGAGGACGCGGGCCAGTTCGGCCTGGCTCATGCGCCGTTCCTCGCGCAGGCGCCGCAGCCGCGCCCCCGCATACGTCTTGCTCACCCCGTGGACCTCCATGTCCGGCTTCGGCTCAGCGTAGGCGATCAAACCGCCCGGGCCCCCTTCGCAAACTTGGCAGATAACGGCCGGAAGATTCGCAGAAGTTGGCAGGCATCCATGCTTGTTGGCACTCAGTGCCAGTGTCAGAGTTTCCGTGCGGCCCGCCGGACTCCGGGGACCACCGCCCGGAACCGGGGCGCGATTCATGCCCTGACGTCGGAGATCCCGGCGTCGGCGTGGTCATGACCGGCAGCGTTGCTCACCTCCGTCCCACCGCGTGACGACGGGCCGCACCTCAGAAATTCGACACACAGTGCCATCCCTGCTCGCCCGGGCAGGAGCATTGGCAGCCGGCACAGACCGAGGAGACGTGACAGTCATGGCAGAGGCGAGGACGCAGGCGGCCGGGAAGCTCGCGCAGCGCTGGGCCACCGACCCGCGTTGGCAGGGCATCGAGCGCACCTACCGTGCCGAGGACGTGGTCCGGCTCTCGGGCAGTGTCCGCGAGGAGCACACCCTGGCCCGGCGCGGCGCCGAGCGGCTGTGGCGGCAGCTGCACGAGCGGGACTACATCCACGCGCTCGGCGCGCTCACCGGCGGCCAGGCCGTCCAGCAGGTCAAGGCCGGTCTGCAGGCCATCTACCTGTCCGGCTGGCAGGTCGCCGCGGACGCCAACCAGGCCGGCCACACCTACCCCGACCAGAGCCTCTACCCCGCCAACTCCGTGCCCCAGGTCGTCCGCCGGATCAACAACGCGCTGCTGCGCGCCGACCAGATCGCCACCGCCGAGGGCGCGGGCACGGGTTCGACGGACGGGGGCACCGACTGGCTGGCGCCGATCGTCGCCGACGCCGAGGCCGGCTTCGGCGGTCCGCTGAACGCCTTCGAGCTGACCAAGGCGATGATCGCGGCGGGCGCGGCCGGCATCCACTACGAGGACCAGCTGGCCTCGGAGAAGAAGTGCGGCCACCTCGGCGGCAAGGTCCTGGTGCCGACCTCGCAGCACATCCGCACCCTGAACGCGGCCCGCCTCGCCGCCGACATCGCCGACGTGCCCACCGTGATCATCGCCCGCACCGACGCCCTCGCCGCCAACCTGCTCACCACCGACGTCGACGAGCGCGACGCCGAGTTCACCACCGGCGAGCGCACCGCCGAGGGCTTCTACCGCGTCCGGGGCGGCATGGCGCCCGTGATCGCCCGCGGGCTCGCCTACGCCCCGTACGCCGACCTGATCTGGGTCGAGACCGGCACCCCGGACCTCGCCCAGGCCCGCGAGTTCGCCGAGGCGATCCATGCGCGGTACCCGGACCAGATGCTCGCCTACAACTGCTCGCCGTCCTTCAACTGGAAGGCGGCCCTGGACGACGACCAGATCGCCAAGTTCCAGCGCGAGCTGGGCGCGATGGGCTACAAGTTCCAGTTCATCACGCTGGCCGGCTTCCACTCCCTCAACCACGGCATGTTCGACCTGGCCCGCGGCTACGCCGAGCACGGCATGACCGCCTACGTCGACCTCCAGGAGAAGGAGTTCGCCGCGCAGGCGCACGGTTTCACCGCCGTCAAGCACCAGCGCGAGGTCGGCACCGGCTATTTCGACCTGGTCTCCACCGCCGTCAACCCCGCCTCCTCCACCACCGCCCTGGCCGGCTCCACGGAGGAGGAGCAGTTCCACTAGGCCCCCCTTTCGGATCTCGCCGGGGCCCCGTCCGCCGCGAGGCGCCGTCGCCGGATACCAGCCCGGTGCACGCGAGACGCCCTCGCCGGATGCCGGCCCGGTCCACGCGAGACGCCCTCGCCGGATGCCGGCCCGGTCCGGGAGAAAGGCCCCGGGGAGGGCCGGACGCCCGGCGGCCCGCCCCGGCCCGGCGGGGGCCGGACGACCGTCCCTGTCCGGCCCCTGCCTTCCGCCCGCCCGCCCGCAGGAGAAGCGATGCCCACCAGTGCTCCGCCCCACCACGTCCGTGTCCTCGCTCCCCTGGGCGAGCGGCACGACGAGATCCTCACACCCGCCGCCCTGGACTTCCTCGGCCGGCTGACCGCGGCGTTCGCCGGCCGCCGCCGGGACCTGATGCGGGAACGCCGGCGGCAGATCCTCCGCCTGGCCAGTGGCTCCCCGCTCGACTTCCCGATGGTCACCTCCGCCGTGCGTGCCGACCCCTCCTGGCGCGTCGCGCCGCCCGCCCCGGGCCTGACCGACCGCCGCGTGGAGATCACCGGGCCGCCGGACCGCCGTATGACGGTCAACGCCCTCAACTCCGGCGCCCGGGTGTGGATGGCCGACTTCGAGGACGCCACCGCGCCCACCTGGAACAACGTGATCGGCGGCCAGCTCAGCCTGCTCGACGCCACCCGGCGGCGCCTCGACTTCACCACCGCCGAGGGCAAGCGGTACCGGCTCGGCGAACAGCTCGCCACCGTCGTCGTACGCCCGCGCGGCTGGCATCTCGACGAGGAGCACCTGGAGTTCGGCGACGGGCCCGTGCCCGCCGCACTCGTCGACTTCGGCCTGTACTTCTTCCACTGCGCGCAGCGCCAGATCGACGCCGGCCGCGGCCCGTACTTCTACCTCCCGAAGCTGGAGAACCGCTACGAGGCCCGCCTGTGGAACGACGTCTTCGTCACCGCCCAGGAACTCCTCGGCATCCCCCACGGCACGATCCGCGCCACGGTCCTCATCGAGACGATCACCGCCGCGTTCGAGATGGAGGAGATCCTCTACGAGCTGCGCGAGCACAGCTCGGGCCTGAACGCGGGCCGCTGGGACTACCTGTTCAGCCTGATCAAGACCTTCGGGCACCGCACCGACTTCCTGCTTCCGGACCGCGCGAAGGTCACGATGACGGCCCCCTTCATGCGGGCCTGCACCGAACTGCTCGTACGCACCTGTCACCGGCGCGGCGCCCACGCCATCGGCGGCATGGCCGCGCACGTGCCGGGTGGGGACCCGGCCGCGCACGAGGCGGCCCTCGCCAAGGTGCGGCTGGACAAGGAGCGCGAGGCCGAGGACGGCTTCGACGGCTCCTGGGTCGCCCACCCCGGCCTGGTGCCCGTCTGCCGCGAGGTGTTCGACGGCGTCCTCGGCGAGCGGCCGCACCAGATCGACCGGACGCGGGGCGACGTGGAGGTGACGGCCGCGGACCTGCTGTCGGTGCGCCGGATCAGCGGGCCGCCCACGCCCGAGGGGGTGCGCACCAACATCGCGGTGGCGCTGCGCTACTTCGCCGCCTGGCTGCGCGGACAGGGCGCGGTCGCTCTGCACGGTCTCATGGAGGACGCGGCCACCGCCGAGATCGCCCGCGTGCAGATCTGGCAGTGGCTGCGGCACCGGGTGATCGACCGGGAGACGGTCCTTCGACTGCTCGACGACGAGATCGCCGCGCTCGGCGCCGAGTACCCGTGGGCGCCCGTCGACGAGGTGCGCGCCCTCTTCGAACGCACGGCGCTCGCGGGCGAGTTGCCGCTCTTCTTCACCCCCGACGCCTACACCGCCCACCTGGTGCGGCGCGCGGGGGCCCGGTCATGACCGGCGGGATCCGGCGCGTCGGGGTGGTCGGCGGCGGTCTGATGGGCGCCGGCATCGCCGAGGTGTGCGCGCGGGCCGGGCTGGACACGGTGGTCTGCGAGGCGGACGCCACGGCCGCCCGCGCGGCACGCGAGCGCGTGAGCGCCTCCCTGGAGCGAGCGGTCGGGCGGGGCGGGCTGGAGCCGGCCGCCGCGCAGGACGCCCTCGCCCGCCTCGCCTTCACCGGCGACCTGGAGGAGATGGCCGACCGGCAGCTCGTCATCGAGGCGGTCGTCGAGAACGCGGACGCCAAGACCGAGGTGTTCGCCGCCCTCGACAAGATCGTCGAGGACCCGGCGGCCGTCCTGGCGACCAACACCTCCTCCCTGCCCGTGATGCGCCTCGGCATGGCCACCGCCCGCGCCGACCGGGTCGTCGGGCTGCACTTCTTCAACCCGGTGCCGGTACTGCCGCTCGTGGAGGTCGTCGCCTCCCTGCACACCGCACCCGGGACCGTGACCGCCGTCGAGTCCTTCGTCACCGAGGTCCTCGGCAAGACGGTCGTCCACTCCCGGGACCGGGCCGGTTTCGTCGTCAACGCGCTGCTCGTCCCCTACCTGCTGGCGGCCGTCCGCATGGCGGAGTCCGGCTTCGCCACCGCCGCCGACATCGACACCGGCATGGAGCTGGGGTGCGCCCACCCGATGGGGCCGCTCCGGCTCGCGGACCTGATCGGGCTCGACACCGTCGCCTCGATCGCCGAGTCGCTCTACGACGAGTTCAGGGAACCCCTCTACGCCCCTCCCCCGCTGCTCCATCGGATGGTCGAGGCGGGGCTGCTCGGCCGCAAGACCGGGCGGGGGTTCCACGAGTACGGCCGGTCCTGAGCGGACCGGCTCGCCCGGGCTGAGGGGCCCGGTGCGGGGAACGGGCCGCGAGGCCCGGACGGCAGCGACCGGTCGAGGGATCCGGCTGCTGCTCACAGGGGAGGGGCGGGAAGCGCGTGTGCGGCGCTTCCCGCCCCGGCGCGTCGTCCGACGTTCGGATGGCGGCCCGTCTCGTGCCGCCATCCGAATGACGGACATCACCTCACGCTCGACCGCACCGCCCTCTAGGGTGGCCGGTGCAGCTGGTTCGCCCCGTCCGCCAGACGGGATGCGTCGCAAGAGGGAACCCGGTGGGAATCCGGGACTGCCCCGCAGCGGTGAGCGGGAACGACCGCCGTCATACGCACTGGGCCCGACAAGGGCCTGGGAAGCGACGGCCAGTAGGTGTCCTCCCCTGAGGACGTGCCCGCGAGTCCGAAGACCTGCCATCTGCCCGCGTACGGAACCGCTCGTGCGCGGACATCCCGGTGACCTCGAGGGCGGGTCGGCGCACACACCGAACGGACGGCCGTGGGCCGGTGCCGTCCGGTCCGTCGCCCCTTCGCGCTCTCGTCCCGTCCCCGGGATCTCAGGGATTCATCTCGCGAAGGAGATCTCCGTGACCACCAAGACCGCAGCCGCGGCAGCACGGGCCACCGTGTACGGCTACCCCCGCCAAGGACAGAACCGGGAACTGAAGAAGGCCGTCGAAGGCTACTGGAAGGGCCGCGTCACCGCCGACG
The DNA here is from genome assembly GCF_042958635.1 of Streptomyces sp. NPDC007971. Classification (NCBI taxonomy): domain Bacteria; kingdom Bacillati; phylum Actinomycetota; class Actinomycetes; order Kitasatosporales; family Streptomycetaceae; genus Streptomyces; species Streptomyces sp. NPDC007971. Next base: position 256,503 of record NZ_JBIBJK010000014.1, on the reverse strand, counting down.
CGCTGCTCGCCACCGCCACCGACCTGCGCCGCACCAACTGGCGCCGGCTGGCCGACGCCGGCATCGACGAAGTGCCGACCGGTGACTTCTCGTACTACGACCACGTGCTGGACACCACCGTCATGGTCGGCGCGATCCCCGGCCGCCACCGCGACGCCGTCGCCGCCGACCCGCTCGACGGGTACTTCGCCATGGCGCGCGGCACCCAGGACGTCGCGCCGCTGGAGCCCGCTTCGACCCGCTCACCCTGCTGGACCGTCTGCTGCCGGTGTACGCCGAGGTCCTCGCCGACCTGCGCGCGGCGGGCGCCGAGTGGGTGCAGCTCGACGAGCCCGCCCTGGTCCAGGACCGCACGCCGGCCGAACTGAACGCCGCCGCCCGCGCCTACCGCGACCTCGGCGCCCTGACCGGCCGGCCGAAGCTGCTGGTCGCCTCCTACTTCGACCGTCTCGGGGCGGCCCTGCCGGTGCTGGCCAAGGCACCGGTCGACGGACTCGCCCTGGACTTCACCGGGGCCGCCGCCGCCCATCTGGAGGACCTGGCCGCCGTCGGCGGGCTGCCCGGCAAGCGGCTGGTCGCCGGTGTCGTCAACGGGCGTAACATCTGGGTCGACGACCTGACGGCGTCGCTCGCCACGCTCGGCACCCTGCTGGGCCTGGCCGACCGGGTCGACGTGTCCGCCTCCTGCTCCCTGCTGCACGTGCCCCTCGACACGGCGGCCGAGCGGGACATCGATCCGCAGATCCTGCGCTGGCTCGCCTTCGCCCGGCAGAAGACGGCCGAGATCGCCGTCCTCGCCAAGGGCCTGGCCCACGGCGCCGACGCCATCGCCGCGGAACTCGCCGCGAACCGGGCCGACCTGGCCTCCCGCGCGAACTCCCCCGTCACCCGCGACCCGGCCGTCCGCGCCCGCACCGCCGCCGTCGCCCCGGACGACGCGCGCCGCTCCCCGTCCTACCCCGAGCGGGCCGCCGCCCAGCGCGCCCATCTGCGCCTCCCCCTGCTGCCCACCACGACCATCGGCTCCTTCCCGCAGACCGGCGAACTGCGCACCGCACGCGCCGACCTGAGGGCCAAACGGATCGGCACCGCCGGGTACGAGGAGCGCGTCAGGACGGAGATCCAGGAGGTGATCGCCTTCCAGGAGAAGGCCGGCCTGGACGTCCTGGTGCACGGCGAGGCCGAACGCAACGACATGGTCCAGTACTTCGCCGAACAGCTCACCGGCTACCTCGCCACCCAGCACGGATGGGTCCAGTCCTACGGCACGCGGTACGTCCGGCCGCCGATCCTGGCCGGCGACATCTCCCGCCCCGAGCCGATGACCGTGCGCTGGACGACGTACGCCCAGTCCCTGACCGGCCGCCCGGTCAAGGGCATGCTCACCGGACCGGTCACCATGCTCGCCTGGTCGTTCGTCCGCGACGACCAGCCGCTCGCCGACACCGCCCGCCAGGTCGCCCTCGCCCTGCGCGACGAGGTGAACGACCTGGAGGCGGCCGGGACCTCGGTGATCCAGGTGGACGAGCCCGCGCTGCGCGAGACCCTGCCGCTGCGGGCCGCCGACCGTCCCGCGTACCTGGCGTGGGCCACGGAGGCCTTCCGGCTGACCACCGCCGGCGTACGCCCGGACACCCAGATCCACACCCACATGTGCTACGCCGAGTTCGGCGACGTCGTCCAGGCCATCGACGACCTCGACGCCGACGTCATCAGCCTGGAGGCCGCCCGCTCCCACATGCAGGTCGCCCGTGAACTCGCCGCCCACGGCTACCCGCGCGAGGCCGGACCCGGCGTGTACGACATCCACTCCCCGCGCGTGCCGAGTGCCGAGGAGGCCGCCCGGCTGCTGCGCATGGGGCTGAAGGCGATCCCCGCGGAACGGCTGTGGGTGAACCCGGACTGCGGCCTGAAGACCCGCGGCTGGCCGGAGACCCGGGCCTCCCTGGAGAACCTGGTGGCAGCCGCCAGGACGATCCGCGCGGAGCTGTAGCGGACGTCCCCGGCACCGCACGCCCGCTCCACGTCGGGAGCGGGCGTGCACGGCCGCGACGGTACCGTCGGCACCGCTCGGCGCACGGGTCGGCGGTCCGGGGTCTTCGTGCGTCGCGGCGCTGCCCGCCCGCGCGAACTGCGCATGTGCTGTCCTCGCCATCTGCACATGTGCTGTCCTCGCGAACTGCGCATGTACCGTCCTCGCGAACTGCGCATGTACCGTCCTCGCGAACTGCGCATGTACCGTCCTCGGGAACCGCGCATGTACCGTCCTCGGGATGACCACCGTAGGAGGAACAGCCACGTGACCAGCCGCGTCACCTTCGTCTCGCCCGCGACGAGCCCGTCGCTGCGGTGCGCCCGCTTCTACGACGGCGACTCGGTCGACGCCGTCGGTGCGGCCCGCGCGCGCTCGGCGGCCGGATCGCTGCGCTCGCCCGGCCTCGTGCTGACGTCCCCGAGCGTGCGCTGCCGGGAGACGGCGGCGGCGCTCGGTCTCGACGGCGCACAGACGCCGGAGCTGGGCGGTCTGGATGTGGGCCGCTGGCGAGGCCGCACCCTGGAGGAGGTGGCGGCCGCCGACCCGGAGGCGGTGGGTCGCTGGCTCAGCGACCCCGACTGGGCTGCACACGGTGGGGAGTCGGTGCGGGACGCGTGCGAGCGGGTCGGACGCTGGCTGGAGTCCCTGCGGGACAGCGACGGCCGTACGGTCGCGGTGGTCGAGCCGGAGGTCGTACGTGCTGCGGTCGTGCAGGTCCTTGGCCTGCCCACGGCCGTGTTCTGGCGGCTCGACGTACCGCCGCTGACGGCCACGGAACTCAGTGGGCGGGCCGGCCGGTGGAATCTGCGGCTCGGGCAGCCCCTGGCCACGTCGGACGGCATACCGGACACCGCTGCGGGCAGCACCTCGGCGGGCTGAACCGGAGCAGACAGGCCCAGGCGGAGCGGGCGCCGGTGTTCAGGAGGCCGCGTCCCGGTGCCGGCGCAGCAGCACCGCTATCGCGCAGCGCAGGCAGTGGGCCTGCGCGTCCCGTTCCCCGGCCCGGTGGGGGCTGTCGGACGCCGCGCACGCCGACGGCTGCATGCGGTCCTGCTCGTGGCAGTCCACCGGGTCGTCGACCAATGTCTGCAGCTCCCGCAGGAGTTGTTCGGTCCGCTTCGCCTGCTGGGCGAGCACCCGCACCCGTGCGCTCTGGCCGCCGATCTGCCGCCGGCTGGCGATCAGTTGCTCGTACTCCTCGACGGTGAGAGCGATCGCGTCACGGCCGTCGAGAGTGATGTGGCGTGGCTGGGGATGTCTGCCCACTCGGCTCCTCCGCTCGTCGCCTGCGCCGGTGTCCGGGGAACGCGAGAGGGCCCCCGGAAGGTTCCGAAGGGCCCTCTTGTGTCCCGAAACCGTCAGTTCGAGGCGGGAACAGTCCGCCCGGAAGGAGCCTTGGCGGGCTTGGGATTCAGCTGCCGCTCTGCCAGCTCCCCGAAGAGCAGGCCGAATCCGCCCCACAGGACGGCCTGGATGGCCAGCGCCGAGAGACGGAACCGCCACAGCAGGGCGGCCGGGAAGTCCTTCGGCACCTCGTTGACGACCGGCAGGAACTCGTAGGCCAGGCCGATCACGAAGACGAAGCCGGCCACCGCGGTCACGGTCGCCCACCAGGTGCCCAGACGGGGCGCCAGGCGCTTGCCCAGGATGGTGGCGGCCACCGCGAGGAGGACGCTGAGCAGCATCATCAGGAAGTACAGGGTGGTCCGCTTGCCGATGGTGTCGGGGTTGCCGACCGACGGCGGATTGGCCGGGTACTTCAGGAACGGGACCACGTACACGGCGAGGAGCGCGCAGCCGGACAGCAGCAGCGCGGTCGCCCGCGGGCTGAAGCGGCCCACGCGGCCGAGTGCGAAGCAGTACGCGAGCGCGGCGATGCCGCCGAAGGCGACCCCGTAGACGAGGACGCCGGTGGCGAGACCGGCGGTGGACTGGAGGGAGCGGGAGACGACTTCCATCTCGTGCTCGTGGGAGTGCGCCTCCTCGAAGCCGATCGCCTTGTCGACGTTCGGTTCACCGAGGAGATAGGCGACCACCAGGGCGAGCACGCCGGCCGCCAGGCCGGCGAGCATGCCCCGCACGAGGAGGTTTCTGACCGTTGCGGAGTTCATGGGCGTGCGGCGTCCCTCGGCTCAGTGGCAGGGGAAGCCGAGCAGGTGTCGGGCGTCGTGGACCCACTCGTGGACGTCCGTGCCGTTGAACACGGAGGTGGCGCCCTGCTCGGCGCCGACGAAGTAGAGCAGGACCAGCATCAGGATGCCGAAGAAGACCGCCCAGGGAGCTATCGCCTTCAGCGGCAGCGTGGCGGGAACGACGGGGGTGGTGGCTGTCGGCTGGGCGACGGTCTGCGCCATGGCAGAACCTCCTCTGGGAGTTCGCGTCCCATCTCGGTGGTGCAGTGGACGACGGCCACGGGTCTGACTCACGAAACGCCCCGCAGGGCGCCTCGCACACAGTGGCGCGACCGTGCCGGATTCCCACCGGCTTCCGTCTCGCCGTCGTCGATATCTGACAGACCGTACCGCGCCCCGCGGGCCCGGCCAAGACCGCACCACCCGGCGTGATCTTCCTCTCGCGCCGGGTGGCCGCGACCGGGCAGGTCAGCGGCGACGGAACCCGGCCGGAACTCCGTGGGCACCGGTCGGCAAAGACGCCCCTGCCCTCGTCCCGTTCGGCGGGCGCGGCGAGCCATGCAGGTTTTCCGCTCCGATCCGCTCCGATCCGCTTCGGTTCTCCGGACCTCTCCCGTGCCTGGCGGTGCGCAGGATTCCGGATAAGGCCTCGGCGATACCAGTGTGTTCGGCGTATGCGGCGCACAACTCAGCTTTCCCGTTGCCGAGACCGTTGCCGTTACCGAGACCGTTGCCGACGCCGACGCCGACGCCGACGCCGAGGTGGTCGTCGGCATGTTGCGCACCGGACTCACCGGGCTCACCGGCTCACCAGGCCGCCTCCGGGGCGGTGCCGGGCCCGGCGAGTCCCAGCTCGTGTTCGCCGAGGGGGGTGAAGAAGCGTTCGACGTCGGCGTCGGTGACCTCGGCGAGGGTCGCGGGCGACCAGCGCGGGCTGCGGTCCTTGTCGATGACCTGGGCGCGGACGCCCTCCACCAGGTCGTGCGTGCTCAGGGCCGCGCAGGAGACGCGGTACTCCTGGTCGAGGACCCGCTCCAGCGGGCCGAGGCGCCGGGCACGGAGCAGGGCGGCCAGGGTGACCTTGACAGCGGTCGGTGAGCGGGTGAGCAGGGTCTCCGCCGCCTCCTTCGCGGCCGGGTCGCCGTGGGCGAGCAGCCGCTGCACGATCTCCTCCACCGTGCCCGCGGCGTAGCAGGCGTCGATCCACTCGCGCCGGGCGGCCAGCTCGCCCCGCGGCGCCGGCTGCACATGCCGCCGCAGGACGTCCCGTACGGGCATCTCGGCGAGGTCGTCGACGAAGGCGCCGAGGCCGCCGGCCGGCAGGTAGTGGTCGGCGAGCCCGCACAGCAGGGCGTCGCCTGCGCCGATCTGCGCCCCGGTCAGCGCGAGGTGGGTGCCCAGCTCGCCCGGGGCGAGAGCGAGCAGGTAGGTGCCGCCCACATCGGGGACGAAGCCGATGCCGGTCTCGGGCATGGCGACCCGGGAGCGTTCGGTGACGATCCGCACGCTGCCGTGCGCGGAGATGCCGACGCCGCCGCCCATGACGATGCCGTCCATGAGGGCGACGTACGGCTTGGGGTAGCGGGCGATGCGGGCGTTGAGGCGGTACTCGTCGCGCCAGAAGGCGGCCGAGGCGGTGCCGTCGCCGTCGCGGGCGTCGTCGTGGACGGCGCGGATGTCGCCGCCCGCGCACAGCCCGCGCTCCCCCGCGCCGGAGACGACCACGGTCTCCACGGCCGGGTCGTGCTCCCAGACGGTCAGGGCCTCGTCGATACGGCGCACCATCACGTGGGACAGCGCGTTGAGGGCCTTGGGCCGGTTGAGTGTGATGTGGGCGGCCCGCCCCGAGGTGTGCAGGAGGACGGGTTCTTCGGTGCCGCTCATCCGAACGCCTCCGTCAGGCCACGGGCCACGATGACACGCATGATCTCGTTGGTTCCTTCCAGGATCTGATGGACACGCAGGTCACGGACGATCTTCTCGTTCCCGTACGCGACGGGCAGCCGTAGCCGCCGTGCAGCCCGAGTGCGAGTGCGCGGTCGGCCACCGAGTACCGGTGCCGGTGCAGAACCGCTTCGCCCTCGCGCACAGGCACGGGGCCTGTGGCCTCCCCGGTCGAGGGCCTGGGCGGCCTGCTGCACCAGGGTGCGGCCGGTGCCGGGATCGTGGACGTCGCCGAACGCCCCCGGGTGCCCGGGACGTGCTTGCCGCTGGTGAAGCGGGTCGACTCGCGTGCAGGGGGGCTGTCTTGTGTACGGACCACGGGGCCGGCTCCCGTCGGGCGTTCCGGGCCGCGAAGCGCGCACCCGTTCTCACGGGCGGCCGGGGCCGGGCCGGTCCTGGGAAGCCCTGGCGAGTCGCGGCGGCGTGAAGGTGTAGAGGTCGAGGATCTCCGGCACCGGCGCGATGCCGGGGCCGCCCGCACGCACCCACTCGGTGATGTCCTCCGCCGCGTCAAGGTCGTTGACCAGCCCCAGCCAGACCGGTCGGCCGCCGGCGGCGCGGCCGGCGGCGGAGGGCTGCACGACGATGACGTTGGCCTGCTCGCACACGTCGAGACACGCGGAGATGCGCACGGGCACCTCCGCACGCAGCCGGGCGGTCTGCGCCGCGTGGTCGACTCCGGTCACCTTGGGACTGCCGCAGCAGCAGTCCCGGCACACGACGACGCGGCACGGCGCCGGTCCGGCCGCCTTCGCGACCGCCTCGTCACCGAACAGCTCTTCGGCCGGCCTCCCGGGCATGCCGCACCACCCCTCCCCGGGGAGATCCGCCCCGGTGTCCGTCGAGGAGGCGACCGCGTGAGTCTCCTGGCTCTCGGGTCGTCGCTCGTCCCGGCCTTCCCGCCCTTGCGGGCCGTGGCCTCCTGGAACTCGCTCACCGATCACAGTGGCGGGACCGCACCGGATTCACACCGGTTTCCTCGGACCGCCGTCGCCCTGTCACCGGTCATCATCCCATCACCGGCGGTACGCAGAACGGCGGACCCTCTCACGGGCACTACCGGAAACTCGGCCAGACCGTGGAGCGCAGGCACTCCCAAACCCCGAGGACAGCCTTCTGTGCGTCCGTCGACAGATGCAACGGTGCATTCCGGTATGGAAACTCGCGGAACGCCTGCCGCGCGCCCTGTGCCGTTCGAGGTTAAAGCGTTGCCACTGAAAGCTGACGATCCGTAGGTTGGCGCCATCATGAGGACTCGAATTCTGAGGTTCGGCCTGTATGCAGACCAGCAGGGGCTGGCGTGGGTCAGGGAGCTCGTCGACCGGACTGTGGATTCCCGGAGTGCCCGGATCGTCAAGGCGGACGTTGCACGCACCTGTCCTGACGGCGACTTGACGACCGCTGAGACGTACGATCACCTGGCGGAACAGTGGGCCTTCGAACATCCGGGTCACAGCAGTGGCGAACGGGAAGCGGTCGAGCTGCGCGTCCACCTGGCGTGTTCCCTGCGGACATGGCGAGTGATCCGTAAGACAGTGATCAGGTCTTTGTGTCCGGAGGGCACGGCGCCCCACACCTGTCGTGTTCCGTGGTGCGCTGCCTGAGCTGCCGGCACGACGGCGGCGTCTGCCGGAGTCGCTGGAGGAGTTGCACGGCCCGATCCAAGGGGTCGTAGAGCTGCCTCTGCACATGGCCGGGTCGGGGATGACCTCGTATGACATGAGCAAGCCTCGCCAGCGCATGGGCCTGTACCGCACTGTCCTGCACGAGGGACTGCGCGACGACCTGACCCGCTGCCTGAACCAGGACCTGCTCCTCCAGTGTGGCCGGTGCTGCGCGCACTGGTCGGTCGCACCGTGCGCCCTGTGTGGGAGGACACCTTCCCCCAGCTCGCCTCCCGCACCCGGGCAGCCGCGTGACGGACATGCCAGAGCTGCACACGCGGCTCCTGGCGAATGTGATCGCCCTCGGCTCCCCATATCCGCTGGTCCTCACCGGCGGATACGCCAGGACCTCGATGTCGCCACCGAGAACCCGGTACCCATGGCCGATGGCCGCGCTGGTCGGCACCCCCGGCGTCCGGCGCCTGCGGGCTGGGCACCTGATCACCCCGCCCCATGAGGACGCGCGGAAACTCGGCGAGTTCGGCGCCGCCCTCGCCGACGTGCTGGCCCGGCATGTCGAGGTCACGGGCATCGACGACAAGACGACATTTTTCAGCACCTTCGAGGACGAGATCCGCAAGGCCCGCCCCTCGGTCTGGCTGTGGGCGCCGTGGGTCGCGAACCGGGTGCGCGGCATCCTGCCACTGGTGCAGGGTGACGATGCGCGGCGGCCACTTCGCCCGCAAGCTCCTGGAGCACGAGCACGCCGAGCTGTTCACCCGCCCGCCGAAGTGCGCCCGCTGCGGCGGCACGAGCATCGAGCTGCGCCGCCGCACGAACGGCGTCTGGTTGTCCCGTCCCTGCGACGAGGTCAGCTCCGCGCGCTACCAGTGGCAGCCGGGGCGTCGGAAGCGAGGGTGATCCGCTCCCTGACCAGTTGGATGAACTGTCGTGCGAAGGAGTTCCGGTAGAAATCCCGCACGGCTATCTTCGGTGCACCGAGCTCCTTGACCTCGGCCAGTACGCGGACGACCAGGAGCGAGTTGCCGCCCAGCGCGAAGAAGTTGTCCTCAGGGCCCACCTGCGTACCCAGGTGCCGGCTCCAGATGTCCAGCACGTCACGCTCCAGCCGGTCGGCGGACCCGGTCCCGACGGGATCCGGGGACTCCGCCGGGGCCGGCCGAGCAGCAGTCGGTGCGGGGAGCTGTGCGACATCGACCTTCCCGTTGATCGTCAAAGGGATGGCATCGAGCTCTGTGACCGTTGCCGGGACCATGTAGTCGGGCAGAAGCCGGCTGGCATGCTCCGCGACCATGGCCACTGTCGCGTCCCCCTTGAGCACTACGTAGGCGTCCAGCCGGTCGGCTGCTCGATCGCCGCTCTCGTCGTGGTGGACGACGACGGTCGCCCCGGTGACCGACGGTGCTCCGAGCAGGACGTTGCGGATCTCGTCCGGCTCGATCCGGTATCCGCGGATCTTCACCTGGCTGTCGATCCTCCCCAGGTGTTCCAGGCACCCGTCGGGCCTCATGCGGCCCTTGTCGCCACTGCGGTAGATCCGCTCACCGGTCACCGGGTCGATGACGAAACGTCGCGCCGTGAGCTCCGGCTGCCCCTGGTAGTGACGGGCGACTCCAGCCCCGCCGACCCAGATCTCGCCCGCCGCTCCCACCGGCAGAACCTCTCCTCGCGGTCCACGTACGGACACCGACCAGCCGGGGAGCGCCGGGCCCACCGACCGGCTCCCCTGCAGAGCCGTCTGAGGCGTCACGGTCTGCGCCGTCACGTGCACGGTGGTCTCCGTGATCCCGAACATGTTGACCAGACGGCACTCCGCCTGCGGATGGCGGGCGAACCAGGGCAGCAGCTCACGGGCGTCCAGCGGCTCACCGCCGAAGATCACCAGGCGCACCGCGAGCTCGGCGGGCGATTCCCGGTCCTGTGCGACGAGAGGCAGGAAGGCGGAGGGCGTCTGGTTGAGCACGGTGACGCGTCGTTCGGCGAGCAGTGCGTGGAACTCCCCCGTGTCCCGCGTGATCCAGAAGGGCACCACCACGAGTTGCCCGCCGGTCAGCAGACAGCCCCAGATCTCCCAGACGGAGAAGTCGAACGCGCTGGAGTGGAACATCGTCCAGACGTCGTCCGCGCCGAGCCCGAAGTCCTCTGCCGTGCCGTCGATCAGGGCCAGCACGTTGCGGTGCGGGACGACGACGCCCTTGGGCCGCCCCGTCGATCCGGACGTGTAGATGATGTAGGCGGGGTCGTTCTCGTCGCAGGGTGTGGTCCGGCCGCGGGAGACGCTCCGCTCGCCGAGCCGGAGCAGTTCCTCGGGGGGCACGGACCGAACGCCCTCGACGACCGGGAACACGCCGGCTGCTGCGACGACGACGCGCACCCCGGCGCTGCCGACCGTGTAACGCAGGCGCTCGTGCGGGTACTCGACGTCCATGGGTACGTAGGCGCAGCCGGCCTTGAGTACCGCGAGCAGGGTGACGACGAGGGTCGCGTCGCGCTCCAGGCACACGCCGACCATGCTCCCCGGCACCGCCCCCGAGGAGCGCAGCCCCTCGGCCATGAGTTCGGCCTGCTCATCGAGCTGGCGATAGGTCAGAGTGCGGGTGCCGTCCGTGACGGCGACCGCGTCCGGATGGCGGCGTACCAGGTCCTCGAAGCGCCCGTGGACGGTCGTACCGGCCGTGGGGGCCGCGGCGACCGGAGGAGTCGCTCCCCGCCGCACGATGTCCGCGGCGCGCTCGGCCGGCATCAGGGGGACGGCCGACAGCGGCAGTTCTTCCCCGGACCCGCCCAGGTCCGCCAACCACTGTGCGACATGGGCCACTTGCTCGCCGAAGGCCCGCGCGATCCGCGGATCGATCACACCCTCGTCGTACCAGCAGGTGACGCTCCAGGACCGGTCCGGGCGCTGCTCGGCCTGGAGCGTGAGGGGGAAGACGGGCGCGAGGCAGGGGTAGTACTGCCGCGCGTCGTCCCACTCGCCGAAGACCATGCCCACCGGAATCGCGAGGCCACCCCCGAGTTCTGCCGCCGGTTCACCGGCCGGCTCCGGTGTCTCGGGCCCGGCGGCGAGGAAACCGGCGACGGACATGGTCTCGTCGTACTTGAGGACATACTCGGACAACGCGTCCGGTCCTGCCGCGTCGGGATCGAGCAGGGCGATCCGCGGTGTCTCCTCGGCGTCGTACCGGGCCAGGAGGATGGCGGTCGCGGCAATCAAAAGCTTCTGGTCCACCGGGTTTTCGCAGACCGTCGTGGAGCATCGGGCCGCGCCGACGAGTCCGCGGCGCGCGAGGTCACCGAGGCCCCACTCCGGACCAACGAGTGAGGCGGTCCCCTCCCCGCGCGTTTCACGCGGGGTGCCGTGCCGGCCTGCCCGGGGCAGCGAGCCGCCGGTGAGGAATCCGGCCAAGTCGCCCAGTGCCGCCCGGGACAGGGCGTCACGGGCGGCGACCAGCACCAGATCGGCGACGTCGTCCGTATGCCGCACGAGCGTGATGCGCAGCCCCGGACCGGCGGTGGCGCGCAGCGGCCGGCGGGCTTCCTGTTCCGCGTACTGCTGCGCCGCCGGTGCCGTCGAGCGCTCCCGCGTGCGCCGTTCCCACAGCACGCCTTCGGCCGGTTCGCCGACCTGTTCCAGCCGTCGCCGCAGCTCACTGCTGCTGGGTGGCTGCGGGCACCTGACCGTCAGGCTGTGGCACATGGCGGCCTGTTCGTGGCACTGCAGCGGCACAGACCAGTGGGCTGTCGCCATGGGAGAACTCCTGTCGGTGCGCCAAGAAGGGTGCGGGGAACACGGTCGGCCGACGCGGGTCAGCGCGCGGTGAAGCCCCCGTCGACGGTCAATACGCTGCCGGTCACCTGGGGGGAATCGTCACCGGCGAGCCAGAGGGCGGCGCCGGCGATGTCGGAGGGGGCGATGAGCGAGTTCATCGGCTGCGCCTGGATAAAGACCCTCTCGTGGTCTTCCACGGCCACGTCCAGGGAACGGGCGATCTCGGACAGCATCCGGCCGTCGACCGACGGGTCGTCCGCGACGGAGCCCGGGCAGAGGGCGTTGACCCGGACCCGGTGCGGCCCGTAGTCGAGAGCCGCGGCCTTGGTCAGCCCTATCAGCCCGTGCTTGGCGGCGACATACCCCGCGAAGTGCCGGTAGCCGACCAGACCGGCGGTGGACGAGACGTTGATGATGCTGCCCCGCCGCTGAGCGATCATCGTCGGCGCCACGGCCTTGATCATGCGCCACGCGCCGGAGAGGTCGACGTCGATCATCAGACGCCACTCGTCCTCGGTGATCTCGTGGACGGCCTTTCCCGAAGGGGCGGCGATGCCCGCGTTGTTGACGAGGACATCGACACGGCCGAAGCGGTCGAGCACCTTCTCGACGGCCGGCGTCACATTGCCGCGTACGTCGACGGACTCCGCCAGCACCGCCGCGCCGCGCTCCTCGCAGAGCTTGGCGGTGTGCGTGAGCTGACCGCTCGTCGACAGGGGGTAGGGGACGCCCTCGATGTCCTCGCCCACGTCGAGCAGGACGAGGTCGGCTCCCTCTTCCGCGAACCGAAGCGCACAGGCGCGTCCCAGGCCACGGCCCGCGCCGGTGATCACCACGGTCCTGCCCTCCAGGGCCGTACCTGCGGCACTTTCCCTGCCGCGCGTCATGTGCGGGCGCCTCGCGCCGCAGCGGCGATGACAGCGAGCAGTTCCTGTTCTCTGTCGGTCAGATACATGTGTCCGCCCGCAAGCTCCTTCAGTTCGAACGGCCCGGTGGTCACCGTCTCCCAGGTCGCGCACTGCGCCCGGCTCACCAGGGCGTCGTCCGTCCCGCGCAGGGCGGTGACAGGCAGCGTCAACGGCTCGTCCGAAACGGGTCGGTACTCCTCGTGCAGGGCCACGTCCGCCCGGAGCAACGGAAGCAGCACCTCCCGCAGGTCGGGATCGTCGAGTGCCGCGTGCCGGTACCCGGCGAGCTCGGCGACCCGCTCCACGAAGGTGTCGTCGTCGAGTTCCGCGGTCCGCCCGGTGCGACCGCTCCGGGGTCCGGGGGACCCGCTCACGAAGAGGTGCTCCAGCGCGGTGAAGCCCTGCGCCTGGAGTTCACGAGCCGTCTCGTAGGCGAGAACGGCTCCGAGACTGTGCCCGAAGAGCACCACTCGTTCCGCCCCGCCGACCAGGCGGAGCGCGGCTCCGGCAAGGTCCTTGGCCGCCTCCGCGGCGTCCTTGTACGGGTCGTCCAGGAAACGCTCCTCCCGGCCCGGCATCTGCAACGGGACGATCCGAAGACCCTGCTCACCGCCGTTCGGCCAGGCCCTGTAGAAGCCGGCGCCGCTCCCGGCGAAGGGTACGCACAACAATGACAGGGTCATTTATCATCCTCATACTTGGAATGCCATTCGCCCAACAGCGCCTTCATCGTCATGGACACCGGTTGAACATGTCCAGACAAATGAGGAATCCTGGTTTGTGTTGCCGGTGAAAACCTTGTCCGCCGACGGGACAGGCGCACTCTGCACCGGGCACCAGGTTCGTTCTTCAGGATATTTTGCGACGAATCCGTTCGAGGACGCCCGAAGGCATTTACCTGGGCCTGACCGACGGCGAGTGACAACATTCGCCGTGGCTCGCTTTCAGAACGGTACCGGCGGCCACCGCACGTCGTGCACCCAGGAGGTCTCCCGACGCCGACGGCACCCTCGCCTCAGGACCCGCCGGCCGCCCGCCGCAGTATCTCCATCGCCCAGGTCTCGACCGGCGCGCCTTCCTTCCTGGCAGCGGTCCGGATCTGTGCCAGGATTTCGGCCGGGAGTTCGATGTGCAGCAGGCCCGCTTCGGGCGAGGGGTCGGCATCGCGCCGGTCCGGACCCGAGCCGGATCCGGTCGCGGCGGGTTCGACCCGCTCCGAAGCCGAACCGGCCCCGGCGGGACCGACTTTGTCCAGCTCAGCGCGGCTCTCGGACTCGGTCACCTCGCCCTGCCGCGCGCGGAGGCTGCTACGAACCTCCCCGCGAAGCTTGTTCCTGCTCCAGCCCATCGCTTCCGCTTTCCTCAGCCAGTAGTCCTGTTCCGGCTGATCGAGCGCCACCACTTCAAGGTGATGACTGAAGCTCAGATTCTGCCGCCTGCGGGCCAGCGGGAACTTGCGCGCGACCCACGTGTAGTTACGAAGCGTCTGGTAGCTGAGCGACGTCCGCTTGATGGCTTCGTAGTAACGGTCCTGGAACTCGGATTCACCATAAACCAGCCAGTCGGCGATCCACCAGGTAGAAGAGTCAGCGAAAGAGAACAGTCCGGTCCCGACTTGCTCCCACATATTGAGGCTCTGCCTGGATGTGAACGACAAGCCGGACTTGTGGAACTGCACGCCCCTGCTCAGCAGCTGTCCCGCAGTGTTTGTCGTTGCAACGTTCCGCGCAGTTGTCTCGTTTGTCCTCTTTGTTAGGATAGCAGTGCGCAACGATCCCCCGTTGGTTGATGCTTTCGCATGTATTGGCCAACCGTAACAGTTGGACGTCATCCAGGACGTAATTGTGCGCGATTCGCGGGCCGCCCGCTACGGCACGGAGACGGGTCGACTGCCGCCCGCACTCGCATATCGCTACTCACTCACGATCGACACGAGCGCGAGAGCTCACGCGGGTCGAGGAGCCGTTCACCGATAAGAGGTTTCCCTTAAGCAAAACCTCTCTGGCGTCGACTGCCCCATTTGCGTCACCCATTTCCGCGCCGTCCCGTGCCGCCCATCGGACAATTCGCCATGTTCCCGGCCGATCGGTGCGAGAGTGCGTCTACGTCCTGGCGGTGTCTCGCCGGCGAGACACGTGAGCGGAGCGAACTACCCCCGCCAGGGCTGGATATGACCCCGGAGAGGTGTCATGTTTGGGTCCACGTTCTTCTCGCGGCGACGGGCTTTTAATGCGGAGCGAGTGAGACCGTCTGACACACGCTCGAACGATTGCGTTGATCGAGCCTGAAAATAAGGTGTTCCCGAAGGAACGGCCGATCGATAGGGGAGGGCTTCCGTGCCCCGAATACGTCACACACATGGGCTGGATATGCCGGATCTTGAGGGTGACAGTCTCGCGGGCAAGCGTCATTCGCGTATGGTTCCCGCCTCATCGCCGCAGCGCAGGATGTACTTCTCCTCGATGATGCGACCGAACAACTCGTCTGACGTCTGGAGGCCGATTCTTACCGTCGGTGGAGATCTCTCGATAGACAGGCTGGAGCGCGCGCTTCAGGTGCTGCGCAGCAGGCACGAGGCATTTCGAACCACATTCCTGGAGCGCGGCGGCGAAGTCTTCC
The DNA here is from genome assembly GCF_042958635.1 of Streptomyces sp. NPDC007971. Classification (NCBI taxonomy): domain Bacteria; kingdom Bacillati; phylum Actinomycetota; class Actinomycetes; order Kitasatosporales; family Streptomycetaceae; genus Streptomyces; species Streptomyces sp. NPDC007971. Next base: position 241,471 of record NZ_JBIBJK010000014.1, on the reverse strand, counting down.
AATTGGTGCACGACGAGGACGGCGACGCCACGCAGCCGGTCCTGATCGACCTCGTGGAGGCCGAGGGCGATTCGCAGGACGAGCGCCGAGCGTGGGCAGAAGCCGAGGCCAGGAGGGTCGTCGACCTCCCGTTCGACATTTCGTCGGGCCCGCTCTGGCGAACGTCGGTGATACGGGTATCGCCGAGCCTCCATCTGGTGGTCTTCGTGCTCCACCACATCATCACGGACGAAATCTCCGGGAAGGTGTTCGCCGAAGAACTCCGTCTCGCCTACGCAGACCCGCACGCGCCCGCCCTCGCGGTGCCGGCCGCACAGTACGCCGACTTCTGCCTGACGGAGAACGCCTCCAAGGTGGCCGAGGCCGACCTCGACTACTGGCGTGGCCAGCTGGCAGGAATTCAGCCGGCGCCGATGCCCGAGGACGGCGAGGAGAGCCCGGGCAGAATGATCGGATCGAGGTTGCCGATCACCGTCCCGCAGAGTGTCGTGGCAGAATTCGAAGAGTTCTGCCGGGCCCGCTCGGTGACCCCGTTCGCCGGCCTGCTGTCCGTGTACTTCGTTCTGCTGCAGCGTTGGACGGGAACGAGCGACATATCGATCGGAACGCAGACGCTCGGCCGGCCGACCCCAGAACTTTTCCAAACGATCGGATTCTTCTCCAACACGGTGGCACTGCGCTGCCAGGTGGATTCGGCGCTGACCTTCGATCAGCTTCTCGGTCTCGTGAGCGACACGGTTCACGACGCACTGGACTACCAGGACGTTCCGTTCGAGGTGGTGGTGGGCGCACTGGCTCCCGAGCGTGACGCCGACCGCAACCCCCTGTTCCAGGCTGCCATCACCTATGGCATGCTCGACCTGAGCGACGTATGGGCACTCGAAGGTCTCCAGATGACGCTCCTGCCGGAACCTGCGGAATTGTCGGGGCTTCAGTTCGACCTGAGGCTGGACATACAGCAGCTGGCGGGCGAAGTCTCACTCAACGTCGAATTCAACCGCCGGCGGTTCTCCGAGGCAGCCATGCAGCGGTTCGCCGAGGCCTACGGCGACCTGCTGGGCGCACTCAGCCGGCAACCCGATGTCGCACTCGGCAGCATCCCGCTGCTCGACCAGGCCGCACTGACGGAGACGCTGGCGCTCGGCGCGAGCGGTGAACCCGAGGTCGACCGTACTCCCTCGGAGCCCACGTCCGTGTGGGACCTCTTCGAACTGACCGCGGCCACCGTGCCCGAGCGGGAGGCAGTCGTCGCGGACGGCGCGCGGCTCACCTTCGCCGAACTGGCCGGCCGGGCGCGGACAATGGCCGCGGGCCTTCAGGCTCGCGGCGTGCGGACCGGCACCGTGGTGGGGATCTGCCTGGACCGGCGCAGCGATCTGATCGTCGCGATGCTCGCCACCTGGTGCGCGGGCGGCGCCTTCCTGCTGCTGGATCCGCAACAGCCCGAGTTCCGCCGCCGCCTGCTCCTCAAGGAGGCGGGCATCGCTCTCGTCATCGCGGACGAGGCGTTCGCCGAGGTGGAGACCGTCTCGACGGCCGCCCTCCTGGCGGACGCGGAGAAGACCTCCGGAGACGATCCGGCCGACGGCGGCTTCGCGCGTCGCCCGGCTGCCGCTCCGGCCTACGTGGTCTTCACACCGGGTTCCACGGGACAGCCGAGGGGTGTGGTCATCGATCAGGCGAGCCTTCTCGCCCTCGCCACCAGCCAACTGGCGCCGGTGTACGGACGGTTGCCCGAAGGCCGTCAGGTGAACGTCGGTGCGCTGAGTGCCCTGACCTCCGGCGTGTTCGTCAACCACTGTCTCGGCATGATCGCCTTCGGGCACCGGCTGCTGCTGATCGACGAAGAGGAGCGAACGGACCCGTATCAGCTCCTCGCCCGTGGATCGGATCCCGAAACGGCGATCGATGTACTTGACTGTGCAAGCGGCCGGCTGGAAATGCTGGTCGACAACGGCCTCCTGACGCTCCCGCACCCGCCGAAGATCGTGGTGATCGGTGGCGAGAGCCCGTCCGACCGGCTGTGGGAGCGTCTGCACCACCAACCCGGGCTGCTCGCGTTCCACGTCTACGGCCTCAACGAGTGCACCGTCGAGTCGGCCAGGGCGGAGATCCGCGAACACCCGAAGCCGGTGGCCGGGCGCGCGGCCGGCACGTCCCGGATCTACGTCGTCGACGACCAGTTGCAGTTGCTGCCGCCCATGTTCGTCGGTGAGATCTGCATCGGTGGACTCGGCGTGGCCCAGGGGTATGCGGGGCAGCCGGCGCACACCAGCGAGCGATTCGTGGCCGACCCCTTCAGCCATGTCCCCGGACGGCGTATGTACCGCACCGGCGACAGGGGCCGGCTGCTTCCCGACGGGCAGTTGGAACTGTGGGGGCGCCTCGACGACCAGGTCAAGATCCGCGGCCTGCGCATGGAGCCGGCCGAAGTGGAGGGCGTGCTGCTCGGGCATCCCGCGATCGCCCACGCCGCGGTCGTGGCGACCCAGCCCGGCACCCGCACGGCCGAACTGGTGGCGTACGTCGTGCCCGGCGACGAAGGCCAGGACGCGCTGACGCCCGCCACCGTCCGGGAGTTCCTGCGCGACAGGCTCCCCTCCGCACTGTTGCCCGACCGGGTGCAGGTTCTCGCCGCTCTTCCGACCACGCCCGACGGGAAGTTGGACCGCACGGCACTGTCGGGCGGCGCGCCGTCGAGCACCGTGTCGGACACCGTCCGAGGCGTCTCGGTGTCCGACGACCCCCTTGAACGGCAGCTGTGCCAGATCGTGGCCGAGGTGATCGGCGTTCCGCAGACAGACGTTGACGACGACTTCTTCGTGCTCGGCGGAGATTCACTGCTCGCCATGACCGTCATCGGTCGGGTGCGCGCCGTCATGGGCTGTGAGCTGCGGCTGCGGGCGTTCTTCGAAGTGCAGTCGCTCGGGGAGCTCGCTGCTCACCTCAGTGCCGAGGTCAGCGCGCCCCGGCCCGTGCTGGGCAGGAGAGCGGACTCGTGAGGGTGGCGACGCGTTCGTACTCAGAGGGCTTTTGATCTTCTTCGCGGACAACGCGGCCTCGGGGCTGGCAGGCAGCAACAGAGCTCCGGTTCAGACGACTTGGTGTGAGAAACCTCGTCCTACCGGAGCTCCGCCCTGCTCGGCGCGCCGACACGCGACCCGACACCCACCTCACACCGATCTTGAAACGGCCGTGGGTCTGTCTCGCCGGCGAGACAGACCCACGGGCCTCGTCAAGTACCGACCACGACACATTCCAGGTGCTGGCCAGGCGGCCGGAAAAATGTATTCGGAGGAGAGACTTTCATGTCCAGGCACAAGGTGTCGGAGCACATCGCGAAAAACGCCGCCGAGCGGGCCAAACGACTACGGCCGGACGGCATCGGCCAGTACCTGAACCTCAGCGGCGAATTCGCGCACATGAACGAGGACCCCTTTACCGATCGCATCGAGCGGGAGCCGTACCGCGACCACGTCACGGTCGCGGTCATCGGCGGGGGGTTCGCCGGCCTGATGGCGGGCGCCCGCCTGAAGGAGTCGGGGGTCTTTGATGTCAGGATCATCGACACCGGCGGCGACTTCGGCGGAACCTGGTACTGGAACAGGTACCCAGGCGTCCAGTGCGACGTCGCGTCCATGATCTACCTGCCGTTGCTGGAGGAGACCGGCCACGTGCCCACCGAGTGGTACGTGCACGGCCCGGAGATCCTGGAGCACTGCCAACGCATCGGCAAGCACTACGAGTTGTACGAGAACGCGCTCTTCCACACCCGGGCCACCGGCTTGGACTGGGACGAGTCCGCCCAGCTGTGGACGGTGCGGACCGACCGCGGTGACGAGTTCACCGCCCAGTTCGTGATCATGGGGCTCGGCCACCTCTCCGTGCCGAAGCTCCCCGGTATCCCGGGTATCGAGACCTTCGCGGGCCCCGCCTTCCACACGAGCCGATGGGACTACGCCTACACCGGCGACCCGGTCGGCGGACCGCTGGGCAACCTGCGGGACAAGCGGGTGGCGATCATCGGCACCGGCGCCAGCGCGGTGCAGTGCATCCCTCACCTGGCCACCGCATGCCAGGAACTGTTCGTGTTCCAGCGCACGCCCTCCGTCATAGAGGTCCGCAACAACCGGCCGATCGACCCGGAGTGGTTCGCGCAGATGGCCGCGCCTGGATGGCAGCAGCGCTGGCTGGACAACTACGCGGCCATCATGACGTCGGCCGAGCCGCCGGACGAGGATCTGATCAACGACAGCTGGACCGCCATGGCCAAGATGTGGCGCGACGCTGGAGAGGTATCGAAGTCGGACTTGGACCAGGCGGACCTGGAGGAGACTGCCAAGGACCCACGGGCCGCGGAACTCCTCCAGCCCTGGTTCTTCGCGGACATGGCGAAGATGGGCCGGATCCACACCCGGGTGGAGGAGACGGTCAAGGACCCACGGACCGCGGAACTCCTCAAGCCCCGGTACTACCTCGCGTGCAAGCGCCTGACCTTCCACGACGAGTATCTGGGCGCCTTCAACGAGCCGACGGTCCGTCTCGTCGACACGGACGGCAAGGGGGTCGAGCGGATCACGCCGCGAGGTGTGGTGGTGGACGGCACCGAGTACGAGGTGGACTGCATCGTCTACGCGTCGGGGTTCGAGGTCGGCACCGCGCCCACCCGGCGCGCCGGATTCGACCCCGTCGGCAGGGACGGCAGGCGACTGTCGGAGCACTGGACCAACGGCATGCGCACGATGCACGGACTCCATGTGCACGGGTTCCCGAACGCGTTCCACGTCCAGTCGATCACGGGCGGGACGCGGTTCTCCAACCTCTCGCACAACCTGTCCGAAGCGGCCAAGACCGTCGCCGCCGTCATCGCGCACGCGGTCACCACGGGGGTCGCCGTCGTCGAACTCACCCAGCAGGCGGAGGACTCCTGGATGAGCAACGTGGGAATCAATCCGGACTGGCGCACGTTCCTGGGCGCGGATTGCACCCCCGGCTACTCCAACAACGAGGGAACGGATCTCGGTCCGCATTCCCTTTGGGACGCACACGAGTTCCCCGATGGCCTGGGCTTCTTCCAACACCTTCAGGAATGGCGGAACAGTGGGGAGTTCGACGGCCTGGAATTCCACCGTTCGGACAGCTGAAGCCGCTTGTCCCGTCTCGCCGGCGAGACAGTCCTCCCGGGCTCCGTCGAGTGGTGCCCGGGACTCATTCACCCTGGCGAGTGCCGCCTGCTAGCCTCGCGAAGTCGATACAAATCCGTTTTCTCTTTGCCGATTAATTCCGCCGACATAACGGCTCCCGACCCCGCTGCGGCCCCATGCCTGGCCGGTGATTTCGGCGCCTGAGCCATCGGTTGCGGATCGAGACTGGTAGCGGTCGGAAACAGCGAGGTAGCCTGCATGATTCCGTTGTCGTTTGCACAGCAGCGGTTGTGGATCACCGGTCAGTTGGCGGGGCCGAGCACGGCGTACAACATGCCGTTGGTGCTGCGTCTGTCCGGACCGCTGGACCGGCAGGCCCTGACCGCGGCGCTGGGTGACGTGGTGGGCCGGCACGAGAGCCTGCGGACCGTCTTCCCCGTCATCGACGGCGAACCCGTCCAGCACATCGTGCCCGCCGACGAGGCCACGCTGCCCCTGACCTGGACGGACACCGACGACGAGCAGGTGACCGACCTCGCCATCCAGGCCGCCAAACACGTCTTCGACCTCGCCACCGAGATCCCGCTGCGCGCCCACGTCTTCCGCACCGGACCCGACGAACACGTCCTGATGCTGCTGGTCCACCACATCGCCTGCGACGGCTGGTCGATCGGCCCCCTCGGCAAGGACCTCGCCACCGCCTACGCGGCACGAACCGCCGGCACGCACCCCGCCTGGACCGAACTCCCCGTCCAGTACGCCGACTACGCCCTGTGGCAGCGCGACCTGCTCGGCTCCGAGGACGACCCCACCAGCACCATCGCCCGCCAGTCCGCCTTCTGGCGCGACGCACTGGCCGCACTCCCCGTCGAACTGGACCTGCCCTTCGACCGGCCACGCTCAGCGACCGCCGCCCAGCGCGGCGCCGTGGTGCCCGTCACCATCGACGCGGAAGTCCACACGCGCATCACGGAGTTGGCCCGACAGACCGGCGTGACACCGTTCATGGTCGTCCAGGCCGCCCTCGCCGTCCTGCTGTCGCGACTCGGCGGCGGCACCGACATCCCCCTCGGCACACCGGTCGCCGGACGCACCGAAGAAGCCCTGCACGACCTGGTCGGCTTCTTCCCCAACACCCTCGTCCTGCGCACCGACGTCTCCGGCGACCCCACCTTCACCCAACTCCTGACCCGCGTACGGGAAACGGACCTCGCCGCCTTCGAGAACCAGGACCTCCCCTTCGAACGCCTCGTCGAGATCATCGCCCCACCACGAACCGCGGCACGCCACCCCCTCTTCCAGGTCATGCTGTCGTCCTTCGGCACCAACACCGAAGCCGCCTTCGACCTCCCCGGACTCAAGACCGGCGAGTTCGACATCCCCGAAACCGGAACAACCAAATTCGACCTCAGCTTCGAGTTCGAGGAGGGGATCGGTCCGCAGGGACAGTCGACCGGCATCAAGGGGTTTCTCGCCTACGCCGTCGACCTGTTCGACCTGCCGACGGTGGTCACCATGGCGGACCGCCTGGTCCGCCTGCTCGAGGCCGTCGCGGACGACCCCGACCAGCGCCTGCACCAGGTGGACGTGCTCGGCGCTGACGAGCGCGAACTGCTGCTGCACACCTGGAACGACACCCGCATCCCCTACGCCGACCACCTCGGGGTGCACCGGCTGGTCGAGGCCCAGGCGGCACGCACCCCGGACGCCGTCGCGGTCGTGTGCGGGGACACCACCCTGACCTACGGCGAGCTCAACACCCGCGCCAACCGGCTGGCGCGCCACCTCGGCGCGCAGGGAGCAAGCGTCGGCAGCCTGGTCGCGGTCTGTCTCGAGCGCGGCCCTGAGCTGATCACCTCCCTGCTCGGCATCCTCAAGTCCGGCGCGGCCTACGTCCCGCTGGACCCGGACCACCCGCCGCAGCGGCTGGCGTTCATGCTGGCCGACACCGCGGCGCAGCTGGTCGTCACCCAGACCTCGCTCGTCGGCCGACTGGCCGGCACCGACGTGCGGCAGGTCCTGCTGCTCGACGAGGAGCGGCAGACGCTGGACGAGCTCGACGGGTCCGACCCGGAGCCCGCGGCCGGGCCTGACGACCTCGCGTACGTCATCTACACCTCGGGCTCCACCGGAACCCCCAAGGGGGTGCTCGTCGAGCACCGCTCGATGAGCAACCGGATGCAGGAGGCGATGCGCCAGTACGCGCTGACCGATCGCGACAGGACGCTGCAGTACGCCTCGGTGAGCTTCGACGCGGCGGCCGAGCAGATCTTCCCGACGCTGATGGCGGGCGGCCGGATCGTGCTCAGGGACGACGAGAAGTGGACGCCGGCCGAGATACTTCGGGAGATCGGCCGGACCGGGATCACCGTCGCGAACCTCACCCCGTCCCTGTGGCAACAGCTCGTCCCGCAGCTGGAGTCCGGCGCGCGGCTCGGCGACGCGTTCCGGCTGATGGTGCTCGGCGGCGAGCAGGTGCCCGCCGCGCTCGTCAAGCGCTGGTTCAAGAACACCGCGGTGCCGCTGCACAACGCCTACGGGCCGACGGAGACGACGATCACCGCGACCTCGTTCGTGCTGACCGGGGACCAGCCGGTGGTCCCGATCGGCCGTCCGCTCGCGAACACCGAGGTCTACGTCATGGACGGGTTCGGTGGCCTGACTCCGCTCGGCGTCCCCGGCGAGCTGTGGATCGGCGGCGTCGGCGTCGCCCGCGGCTACCACAACCGGCCCGACCTGACCGAGCAGCGGTTCGTGCCCCACCCCTTCTCCGGTGATCCGGACGCGCGGGTCTACCGCACGGGCGACCTGGTGCGCTGGCTGCCGGACGGCACCCTCGAGTTCCTCGGTCGGATCGACGACCAGGTGAAGCTCCGGGGGTTCCGGATCGAGACCGGAGAGGTCGAGGCGGTGCTGGCCCGGCATCCCGGGATCGCCCGCGCCGTGGCGGTGGTCCGCGAGGACATCCCTGGCGACCAGCGACTGGTCGGTTACGTGGTACCTGCCCCAGGTCAATCCCCGGAACAGATCGCACAGTTGCCCGGCCTGCTGCGCCGGCATGCCGCGGAGCAGCTCCCGGATTACATGGTGCCGGCCGCGGTCGTGGTCCTGGACCAGTTGCCGCTGACCGCCAACGGCAAACTGGACCGCAAGGCCCTGCCCCTCCCGGACTACACGACCGCCTCGACCCACCGCGCTCCGGCGACCGTCCAGGAAGAGATCCTGTGCGCCGCGTTCGCCAAGGTGCTGAACCGGGAGCTGTCCACCGTCGGCATCGACGACAACTTCTTCCTTCTCGGCGGCCACTCCCTGCTCGCGACCCGGCTGGTCGCCCTCATCCGCACCCTGCTCGGGGTCGAACTCGGCATCCGTACGCTGTTCGCCTCCCCCAGCATCGCCGCCCTGGCCAAGGCGCTGGCCGGGGCGGGCCCCTCGCGTCCGGCGCTGGTGACCGCGGATCGTCCGGAGTCGCTGCCGTTGTCTTCCGCGCAGCAGCGGTTGTGGTTCCTGCACGAGTTGGAGGGACCGAGCGCCACCTACAACGTCCCGGCGGCCATCAGGCTTTCCGGTGCGATCGACACCGGTGCGCTGGACGCGGCATTGCGGGACGTCCTCGGGCGCCACGAGGTGCTGCGCACGCTCTTCCCGTCGGTCGAGGGTCGGCCGTACCAGCGGGTGGTACCGGTCGAGGAGCTCGGCGAGGTGCTCACCGTGGTACCGGCGGCCCTGGTCGGGCCGTCCGGCCTGACCGCGGCGATCGGTGAGGCCGAGGGCCACTGCTTCGACCTCTCGGCCGAAGTGCCTTTCCGGGCCTGGCTGTTCGAAGCAGGTGGCGACGAACACGTGCTGGTGCTGCTCGTGCACCACATCGCCGGTGACGGCTGGTCGCTGGTGCCGCTGGTCCGGGACTTCTCGGTGGCGTACACAGCGCGGCTGGCCGACCAGGAACCCGGATGGGCGCCGCTACCGGTCCAGTACGCGGACTACACGCTCTGGCAGCGTGAACTGCTCGGCGAGGCGCAGGACCCCGAGAGCCTGCTGAGCAGGCAACTGGCCCACTGGCGCCGCGCGCTGGCCGGCATACCGGAGGAACTGCCGCTGCCCGTCGACCGTGCCCGCCCCGCGGTGGCCACGCACCGGGGCGGGAGCGCGGCGCTGGAGATCCCCGCGCCGCTGCACGCCCGGGTCGCCGAACTGGCCCGGGACGAAGGCGCGACGGTCTTCATGGTGCTCCAGGCCGCGTTGGCCGTGCTGCTCTCCCGGCTCGGCGCCGGCCGGGACATCGTGATCGGGACCCCGACGGCCGGGCGCACCGACACCGCCCTCGACGACCTCGTCGGGTTCTTCGTCAACACCCTCGTCCTGCGCACGGACGTGTCCGGCGGTCCGTCCTTCGGCGAACTGCTCGCCCGGGTGCGGGAGCAGACGCTCGACGCGTTGGCGTACCAGGACGTACCGTTCGAGCGCCTGGTCGAGGAGCTGGCCCCGGTCCGCTCCATGGCCCGCCACCCGCTGGTCCAGGTCATGCTCGCGCTCCAGAACAACGCCGATCCCGTGCTCCGACTGCCCGGCCTACGCACGAGCTTCCTGCCCGACGAGGGCACCCTGGCGAAGTTCGACCTCTCCTTCGACCTGCGCGAAAGCTTCGACGAGCTCGGCCGGCCCGCCGGAATGACCGGCGGGATCTCCTACGCCGTCGATCTGTTCGACCAGGCGAGCATCGAGCAGCTCGCCGAACGCTTCACCCGTGTCCTCGACGCCCTGGTCACCGGCCCGGACCAGCGGGTCGACCAGGTCCCGGTGCTCTCGGCCGCGGAGCAGGAGAAGGTGCTGCACACCTGGAACGACACCTCCCGCTCCGTCCCGCCCACGACCCTGACGGCGCTCTTCCAGGACCAGGCCGCCCGCACCCCCGAGGCCACCGCGGTCGTCTTCGAGGGCACCGAATTGACCTACGGCGAGCTCAACACCCGCGCCAACCGGCTCGCGCACCACCTGATCGAGCACGGGGTCGGCCCCGAGGACATCGTGGGCATGGCACTGCCACGGTCGATCGACCTCGTCGTGGCGATGCTCGGCGTGCTCAAGGCGGGTGCGGCGTATCTCCCGATCGACACCGAGTACCCGGAGGAACGGGTCCGGTTCATGATCGAGGACGCGAAGCCGTCGTACGTGGTGACGCTCCGGGCCACCGCGGCATGGCTGCCGGCCGACGCACCCCTGCTGGTCCTGGACGATGCTGCCACCCAGGAGGAGCTGACCGCACACCCGGCCTGGAGTCACGACCCGACCGACAGCGAGCGCACCGGCCCGCTGACCCCCGCCCATCCTGCCTACGTCATCTACACCTCCGGCTCCACCGGAACTCCCAAGGGCGTGGCGGTACCGCACCACAGCATCACCAACTTCATCACCGTTCACCGTGAGTCGGTCTTCGCCTGCGCCGCCGATCTGCCGGACGGTCGCCCGCTGCGGGTCGCGCTGACCACCTCCATCTCCTTCGACGCGGTGTGGGACCAGCTGTCGTGCCTGCTGGAGGGGCACGAGCTGCACGTCGTGAGCACGGAGGAGCTCTCCGACCTCGGCCTCCTCGCGACCTGGCTGGACGCACACGACGTCGACTTCCTGGAGCTGACCCCCACGCACATGGCCGCCGCTGTGTCGGCAGGCCTGTTCGACGACGGCCGCTGTACTCCGGCACTGCTCGTGGTCGGTGGCGAGGCCGTACCCGACTCCCTCTGGGAGTGGCTCGGATCACTGGGTGAGGGCACCCGCAGCTTCAGCTTCTACGGGCCCACGGAGTGCACGGTCTACCAGGTCTTCGCAGAGCCGCGGTCCACACCGCGGCCGATACTCGGCGGCCCCACCTTCAACATGCGGGTGTTCGTGCTCGACGACGGGCTGGAACCGGTGGCCCCCGGTGTGACGGGCGAGTTGTACGTGGCGGGTGCCGGTCTGGCGCGTGGCTACCTGAACCGTCCCGCACTGACCGCGGAGCGGTTCGTGGCGTGCCCGTTCGGTGCGGCCGGCGAGCGGATGTACCGGACCGGGGACCTGGCGCGGTGGCGGCCGGACGGGACCCTCGAGTTCGCCGGCCGGGCCGACGACCAGGTCAAGATCCGCGGGTTCCGGATCGAGATCGGGGAGATCGAGGCGGTGCTGGCCCGGTATCCCGGTATCGCCCGGGCCGTGGCGGTGGTCCGCGAGGACATCCCCGGTGACAAGCGTCTGGTCGGCTACGCGGTACCCGCCCCGGGTCAATCCTCGGAACAGATCGCGCAGTTGCCCGGCCTGTTGCGCCGGCATGCCGCGGGGCCGCTTCCGGGTTACATGGTGCCGGCCGCGGTCGTGGTCCTGGACCGGCTGCCGCTGACCGCCAACGGCAAGCTGGACCGCAAGGCCCTGCCCGTCCCGGACTACGCGCTCGCCTCGACTCACCGCGCTCCGACGACCGTGCGGGAGGAGATGCTGTGCGCGGCGTTCGCCGAGGTGCTGGGTCTGCCCGCTGTCGGCGTCGACGACCACTTCTTCGAACTCGGCGGGCACTCCCTTCTCGCGACCCGGCTGGTCGCCCGCATCCGCGCCCTGCTCGGGGTGGAGATCACCATCCGCGCGTTGTTCGAGACCCCCACTGTGGCCGCCCTCGCCGGTGCGCTGGTCGAGGCGGGACCCGCCCGTCCGGCGCTGGCGGCCGGGGTTCGTCCGGAGCCGCTGCCGTTGTCGTTTGCACAGCAGCGGTTGTGGATCATCGGTCAGTTGGCGGGGCCGAGCACGGCGTACAACATGCCTGTGGCGCTGCGCCTGTCCGGGGCGCTGGACCGGCAGGCACTGACCGCGGCACTGGCCGACGTGATGGGCCGGCACGAGAGCCTGCGGACCGTCTTCCCCGTCATCGACGGCGAACCCGTCCAGCAGATCGTGCCCGCCGACGAGGTCACGCTGCCCCTGACCTGGACGGACACCGACGACGAGCAGGTGACCGACCTCGCGATCCAGGCCGCCGGGCACGTCTTCGACCTCGCCACCGAGATCCCGCTGCGCGCCCACGTCTTCCGCACCCGACCCGACGAACACGTCCTGATGCTGCTGGTCCACCACATCGCCTGCGACGGCTGGTCCGTCGGCCCGCTCGGCAAGGACCTCGCCACCGCCTACGCGGCACGGACCGCCGGCACGGCCCCGGCCTGGACCGAACTCCCCGTCCAGTACGCCGACTACGCCCTGTGGCAGCGCGACCTGCTCGGCTCCGAGGACGACCCCACCAGCACCATCGCCCGCCAGTCCGCCTTCTGGCGCGACGCACTGGCCGCACTCCCCGTCGAACTGGACCTGCCCTTCGACCGGCCACGCTCCGCGACGGCCGCCCAGCGCGGCGCCGTGGTGCCCGTCACCATCGACGCGGAAGTCCACACGCGCATCACGGAGTTGGCCCGGCAGACCGGCGTGACACCGTTCATGGTCGTCCAGGCCGCCCTCGCCGTCCTGCTCTCCCACCTCTCCGGCGAAACCGACATCCCGCTCGGCACGCCGGTCGGCGGACGCACCGAAGAAGCCCTGCACGACCTGGTCGGCTGCTTCCTCAACACCCTCGTCCTGCGCACCGACGTCTCGGGCGACCCCACCTTCGCCCAACTCCTGACCCGAGTACGGGAAACGGACCTCGCCGCCTTCGAGAACCAGGACCTCCCCTTCGAACGCCTCGTCGAGATCATCGCCCCACCACGAACCGCGGCACGCCACCCCCTCTTCCAGGTCCTGCTGTCCTTCGACACCAACACCGAAGCCGCCTTCGACCTCCCCGGCCTCAAGACCGGCGAGTTCGACATCCCCGGACACGAAACAACCAAATTCGACCTCAACGTCCTCCTGCGAGGGTCGTACGAGCCGGACGGGCGACCGACCGGGATCACGGGGATCATCGCGTACGCCAGCGACCTGTTCGACCACCACACGATCCAGGCAATGGCCGAGCAGCTCGACCACCTGCTCGGAGAACTGGCCTCCGACCCCGATCAGCCGATCGGCAAGGTCGAAGTCCTGAGCATGGCTCAACGCAACGCGAAACAGGACCGGTTGAAGACCCGGCCGGGGCTCGGCCCCGGAAGGCGACGGGTAGTGGCCCGTCCCGGTCTTCCGCCGGAACAGCCGCTCGGCGGAGCCGCAGGCTGAGTGCCGATCACACGTGCGGCGAATTCGACCCGATAGGAAGACTGTGATGGACCAACGCGCCGAGACCCTGCGCTCCCGACCGGGAGTCAAGACCCGTGAGGCGGTGTGGCGCCCATGAGCGAGGATGTCGCGAGCGCCGGGAAGAAGCCGGCTTCGCTGTTCCGCCGGCGGAACTTCGTGCTGCTGTGGACAGGTCAGTCGGCCTCGATGCTCGGCTCCCCGATCACCTACGTCGCGATGCCGCTGACCGCGGTCCTGCTGCTCCACGCGACGCCGATGGAAGCCGGCGTGCTCGTCGCCCTCGAGACGCTGCCGTTCCTGCTCTTCGGCCTCTTCGTCGGCGTGATGCTGGACCGCCGGGCGCGCAGGTCCGTGATGATCGTCGCCGATGTCGTGCGTGCCGCGGCCCTCGCCTGGATCCCCGTCGCGCACTGGCTCGATGTGCTGAACATCGGTCAGCTCTTCTTCGTGGTCTTCGTCGTCGGCGTGATGACCGTGTTCTTCGACCTCGCCCTCCAGTCCTACACACCCGGTCTGATCGGCCGGGACCGGCTCGGCGAGGCGAACGCGAAGCTGGAACTGTCGGGCTCGATGGCGCAGGTCGTCGGGCCGGGCGCGGCGGGCCTGCTGGTCAGCGCGCTCAGCGCACCGGTGGCGATCGCGGTGGACGCGGCGAGCTACGTCCTGTCCTTCCTCACGGTGGCGGGACTGCCGGCCGACGAGGCGCCGAAGCCTCAGCCCGGGGCGGAGACCCTCTCGGTGTGGGGCTCGATCCGTGAGGGATTCGCCGCGATCGTGCGGCACCCGCTGCTGCGCTGGTTCACCACGGCCGCGCTGATCATCAACCTGTTCTCCGGCGCCCTGATGTCGGTGTACTTCCTCTATCTGCTCCGGGTCCTCGGCATGGACTCGAAGCAGGTCGGCCTGATCGTCGCGGTCGGCAGCGTCGGTGCCCTGGTCGGCGTCCTTCTGGTCGGCCCGCTGACCCGACGGTTCGGTGTCGGCCCGACCCTGATCCTGACGATGGCGCTGCCCGGCCTCGGCTATCTCATCCTGGCGGCCGTGCACGGCCGCTCACTGGCCGCGCTCGCCGTCGTCGCGGTCTCCTCCTTCTTCGTCCAGCTCAGCATTCCCGTCTTCAACGTGACGGTGATCAGCTTCCGGCAGGTCTCCACCCCGGACGAGCTGCTCGGGCGGGTGAACGCCACGGCCCGTACCTGCGCGCTGGGCGCGTTCTCGGTCGGCTCGCTGCTCGGCGGTGCGCTCGCGTCCGGAACCGGGCTGCGGACGGCTGTGGTGCTGGCCGCGAGCGGGACGTTCCTGGCCTCCCTTGCCCTGCTGTTCTCACCCGTGCGGGCGGTACGCCGCCTTGAGGCATCCGCGGCCGATTCCGACTCGGCTCCCGCGCCGGACCCCGGCCTGACCGTTCAGGAGCAGACATCATGACGAGCGTCGAGACCTGGCAGGAGGAGGGCTATCAGCTCTCCCCGCAACAGCTGGCCCGGTTGGGCGAGGCCCGGAGCACGGCGGTGCGCACCGTCCGCACCGCCACCCGGATACCGGTGCCGGATCTGGAGGCCCGGATCGCGACGGCGGTCGCGACGCACGAGAGCCTGCGTACGCGGTACACCGAGTTCGCGGGGCTGCCCACGCTCGTCCAGGTCGTGGACGCGGTGGGCCCGGTCGCGATCGAGCAGTCGGGAACGGATCGCACCGTGTTCCGGGCCGGCGCGCTGACCGTCGAGCACGAACTCGGTCCGGACGGCACGCGGCTGGTTCTCACCCTGCCGCGGCTGAGTGTCGACGACGCTTCCTGGACCCTGCTTGTCGGCCTGCTGCTGGAGGACGCGGTCGCCGCGGCCGGCGAGACGGTGCTGCAGTACGCCGATGTCGCAGCCTGGCTCGGCGAAGTGCTGGACGAGTCGGTGCAGCCGCCAGGGGCCGACGAGGCGGCGCGGCAGTCGTCGAAGCCGTCCTCGGCGCTGCCCTTCCTCACTCCCGTCGCCCTCCGGGACCCGGCCGCCGAGCCGGTGAGCGCCTCGGCCGTCGTCGAGGGGCCGGCCCTGGAACGGCTGGACGAACTCACCGGACGGTGCGGCGTGAGCGAGGCGGCGGTGCTGCTGGCTCTCTGGCGCTCGCTGTACGGCCGGTACTGCCGCGACGCCGACGACCATGTGCTGGTGCTGGCCGACGGCCGGTCCACGGAAGGCCTGGAGAACGTACTCGGCCTGTTGGAGCGTCCGGTACCGGTGCGGCTGGAGATCGGCGCGGACACCCCGGTCGCCGACGCGCTCCAGGCGTCGCAGGACGCGCTCCGCTCCGTGGCGGCGATCGAGAACCAGATCGACCCGGGCACCGCGGCCTCCGCACCCCATGCGGCGGACGTCCACCCGCTCTCGTACCGGCACCGACTGGACCGGTGGGCCGAGGAACTCTCGGCCGGTGCGTCCGTCCACGAAGCTCCTGGTGCGCTGCACCTCGACTGCGTGCGCGGCTCGCGGAGCCTGCGCCTGACCTTCGTCGGCGGCGCCGGCCGCGTCACCCAGGCCGACTTGGACCTCGTCGCGGAGGCGTTCGGACATCAGCTGACCGATCTGCTGTCCAGTGGCACGGAGCGCGCCATCGGCGGCCTGCGCCTCACCGCACCGAACGCGCCGAACACCGAGGCCGGGCCCCGTGCGTCGTACGCCTCGGTGCTCGACCGCTTCCTCGCGCAGGCGGAGCGCACGCCCGCGCAGCCCGCCCTGCGCTGCGGCGAGACCGTCGTGTCCTACCGGGACGCGGCGCAGGGCGCTGACGCGGTGGCGCACCTGCTGCGCGAGCACGGCGTACGGGCCGGGCAGCGGGTCGCGCTGTTCGTTCCCGCCTCGGCGGAAACGGTCGTCGCGATGCTCGGCGTCTGGCTCGCCGGCGCGGCGTTCGTCCCCCTCGACCCCACGTGGCCGCAAGCGCGGATCGAGACGATCCTGCGGGAGGCCGACCCCGCGCTGCTGCTCACCCCCGATCCGAAGGCCGACCACCAGGCCTCCGTCCGCATCGTGTGCACGGCCGACGCGGTCGTCGACCCGGGGCGCGCGGTGACTTCCGGCGCGGCGGCCACGGGCGTCGCCTACGTGATCTTCACGTCGGGCACCTCAGGGCTTCCCAAGGGTGTCGTCATCGGGCACGAGCAGCTGTCGCACTACGCCTCGGCGATCGGCGAGACGCTCGCCCTGTCCGAGGGCGCCGAGTTCGCGGCGGTCTCCACCCTCGCCGCCGACCTGGCCTACACGGCCCTCTTCCCGACCCTGGCCGGCGGTGGCTGCGTCCAGCTCGTCCCCACCGAGACCGCCACCAGCCCCGCGGCTCTCACCGAGTGGTTCCGGGGGAGCCCCGCGGCCGCGATGAAGCTGGTCCCCTCGCACCTGTCGGCGCTGCTGGCCGAGGCTGCCGATCCGCTCGCGCTGCTGCCGAGCGAGGTGCTCGTGCTCGGCGGCGAGCTACTGCCGCGTCCGTTGTACGAGCGGCTGCGGGAGATCGCGCCGTCCTTGCGTCTGTACAACCACTACGGCCCGACCGAGTCGACGGTGGGTGCCGCATGCCTCCCGCTGGACGCCTCGATCGACGAACGCTGTTCCTCGGTCCCGGTGGGCTCCGGCCTCGGGGCGAACGTCCTGACGGTGGTCGACGCGGCGGGTGCCGCGCTGCCGCCCTGGTGCCCCGGTGAGGTGCTGATCAGCGGGCCCGGCGTGGGCCTCGGCTACCTCGCGCGGTTGCGCGAAGGCGAGTCGGGCTTCGGTACCGCGGACACCGCGGACGCCCACCGGACCGGTGACCTCGGCCGCCTGGTGCCCGGCAACGGCATCGAGATCCTCGGCCGGATCGACGACCAGGTGAAGCTGCGCGGCTACCGCGTACAGCTCGGCGAGATCGAGACGCTGCTGGCGGACCGGCCCGGCGTCGGCGCCGCGGCGGTCGTGGCGCGCGCGGACGCCGACGGACTCGTCACACACCTGGACGCCTACCTCACCGCCGCCGGCGGAGTGGACATCTCCGCCGAGGACGTGCGGGCAGACGTGGTTCTGCACCTCCCGGCCGCCCTCGTGCCGACCGGGTGGCAGGTGCTGGAGCGGTTCCCGCTGACCCGCAACGGCAAGCTCGACCGCCGCGCCCTCGCACCGATCGCGCCGCCGAAGGCCCGGGCCGGCCGGCCGCGCGACTCGGTGGAACAGCGTCTGCTGGCGATCTGGTCCTCGATCCTCGACCAGGACATCTCCTCCCCCGACGCGGACTTCTTCGAGTTCGGGGGCCAGTCGCTGCGTGCGATCAAACTCATGGCCCAGATCAACAACGCCTTCGGCCTGCGCCTGCCGATGTCCACGGTGTTCAGCGCCCCGACCGTCGCGACGATGGCGGAGCTGGTGCGCGGGAGCGACGTCCAGGACTCCAACCTGGTCCCGCTGCGCGCCGCCCGTGGACCGCACGAGCAGGCCCCGGTCTTCTGTGTGCACCCCGGCGGCGGCAACACGCTCAGCTACTGGGAGCTGGCCCGGCTGATACCGGCGGACCGGTCGGTCTACGGCATCGAGGCCTGGGGTCTGCACGGCAGGCCGCCGCAGGACGATTTCGCCGCCATGGCCGAGGAGTACGCGGCGAACATCGCGGCCGCGAGCGATGCCGCTCCCGTGATCATCGGCTGGTGCTTCGGCGGCGTCATGGCCTACGCCACTGCCCAGGCGCTGCGCCGTTCCGGACGCGAGGTGGCGCAGCTGATCATCGTCAACTGCGGCGTCCCCGGTGACGCGGAGAGCGCCCTGGCGCGGCAGCCCGCCGACTATCTCCTGCGCCGCTTCGCCTTCCACTACCAGCTGGACCTGCCGGAGGGGCCGCTCGAACACCTCGGTCATCAGGAACTGCTCAAGGCCCTGCAGGACGTCGGGCGGCTGCCTCCCGACTCCGGTGAGGCGGAGCTGCGGACCCTGCTGGACGTCTACATGACCAACATGACCGCTCTGGACCGCTACTTCGTGCAGGAGCAGGCCGAACTCGGCCGGGCCGACTTCCCGGTGCTGCTGGTGCGCGCCGAGCCGGCCGACGAGCCGCAGGATCCGGACCGTACGTGGGGCTGGGGATCGGTGGTCGGGCCCGAGCTCGGCTTCGCCTCGGTGGCGACCACCCACCACGGCATCATGCGACAGCCCGCGGTGGAGGAACTCGCCGAGCTGATCCAGCGGGAGATCGACGCATGACACAGAGCACGGCCGGGTTCACCGCCCAGGAAATGAGGACCAGGACATGATCGAAGCCACTTCCGGGACACCGGTGCCGCGCTCCCTGCTGGGCGCGACTCGGCGGCAGGTGCGGGTACCCGGCAAGGGTTCGGTGAACATCGGTTTCCTGCCGGAGTCACCGACGACCCCCGTCCTCATCACGCCGGCCGGTCCCGGCGTCGACCTGCCCGGCTGGCTGCGCGCGAACCGGGAAGAACTCGAAGCACGGCTGCTGCGGCACGGCGCGGTCCTGCTCCGGGGGTTCCACGGCGGTTCGGTGGAGAAGTTCGAGCAGGCCGCCTCGGCGATTTGCAGCACTCTCTTCCCTGAGTACGGGGACCTTCCGCGAGAGGGCGAGTCGGCTCGCGTGTACAAGTCGACGCCGTATCCGGAAGACCTCTCGATCCTGTTCCACAACGAGAGTTCGCATCTGCCGCAGTGGCCGATGCGGCAGTTCTTCTCGTGCATCGTGGCCCCGCAGTCCGGTGGTCAGACGCCGATCGTCGACTGCCGGACGGTCCTCGACCGGATGCGTCCGGAGCTGGCCGAGCTCTTCGCCACCAAGAAGCTCCGTTATGTCCGCAACTTCATCGAAGGCGTCGACGTCAGCTGGTCGCGCTTCTTCGGCACCGACGATCCCGCCGAGGTCGAGCGCAAGTGCGCCGCGGAGGGGACGAGCTTCGAGTGGACGCCGGACGGAGGCCTGCGGACCTCGCGTCAGGCCGAGGCGGTGCTGCGCCACCCGACGACCGGCGAGACCGTGTTCTTCAACCAGCTGGCGCTGCACCACCCTTCGTCGCTGGACCCGGAGACGCGCTCCTCGCTGCTGGAGATCTGCGGCGATCAGGGGATGCCGCGCAACGTCTTCTGGGGCGACGGCACCGTCATCGACGACGCCCTGGTGGACGAGGTCCGCGACCTGATGGACCGGGAATCGGTCGCCTTCTCCTGGCAGGAGGGTGACGTCCTCGTCATCGACAACATGCTGGTCGCGCACTCACGCAGTCCCTTCACCGGGCCGCGGAAGATCGTGGTGGCGCTCGGCGACATGACCGGCGAAGCCAGGCCGTGCCTGCCATGAGCTGAGCTCGGTCCGAGCTCCAGGAACAGACCACCCGGGTGGCGCTGCAGGCAGCAGTTCGCCGCGCCGCCACCGCCGCCTGCCTTCGCTGCGACGGAGATCAGGAACAGCGATATCCCATAACCCCGACGCCGCTGTCTCACCGGCGAGACATGCCCGGTGCGAGGCACGTTATTCAGCTGTCGCAACGGTGACGGCTGATTATCGCCACTGTTACGCTGACGGCCGTTTGATCGATTCCTCAGGAGAATTCGTGGCAAATCCTTTCGACGATGATGATGGCGCATGCCTGGTTCTGGTGAACGACGAGAATCAGCATTCGCTGTGGCCCGCCTTCCGCGCGGTACCGGCCGGCTGGAAGGTGGTGTACGGCCAGGAAACTCGCAAGAACTGCCTCGAATACGTTTCCGCGCACTGGACGGACATGAGGCCGGCCAGCCTGATCAGGGCGATGGGCGATGAACCGCGGTAGGAACGAGTTCCGCAACCCTACGGACGCACTGGTGGCCGGTAGCGTGCGGACCCCCTCGGGCCAAGCGAAAAACTTGGAACACCCCGCACTGTCCGCATCATCTTCAAGAATCTAGTGCTCAGAACAAAAAAGAGTTATCCGTGAGCAAATCCAGCGCCATCACACCATTCGGGCGGAACGCCGCGGTCTACGCGGACCAGCCGACCATCTCAGACCAGGAGCACACCCTGACTTCACGGCTGCGTTCCAACTTCATGTTTGGCTTCAACCGCTTGCCGGTGCGGGCGATCGGGAGGTCCCAATGACCAGCGCGGCTACGACGATCGCGACAGTGGTCGCGGCAATTCACCGGCGGACGGGCGCCGAGCGGATGAGCGTTCTGTATCGGGACGCGGACGGGGTACGTGGACCGCTTGAGGTGGATGTCTCAGGCGATCCGACGCTCGTCGCTCTGGCCGAGCGGGTAGCGGCGGAGTGGGACGCGGCGCCGCCCGAGGTGGACTACTACGGTGACGCACGATCGGTGGACGTCGAGGTCCTGGCAACCGACGCGGACACTGAAGAAGCCGGGGCAGCGCTGACCGTACGGCTGGCAGGTGACACGCCGATCGCCAGGCAGGCGCGGCGAGCGGCGGCGCAGCCGGACCTCTGCCTGAGCCGGCTCGATCTCCTGACCGAAGCCGACGAAGCGAAGGTGCGCGGCTTCATGGCCGGCCCACCGGCGAAGGAACTGCGTCCGGTGCCGGTGCTGATCGCCGAGCGAGCCGCCTCGACTCCCGACGCCGTCGCGCTCAGCCGGGGAGGCGACCACGTTACGTATCGCGAGCTGATGGACCGCTCCGGCGCCCTGGCCGCAGAGCTCCACACGGCGGGGGTTGGCACCGGCTCGGTCGTCGCCGTTCTCATGCCCCGCTCCCCGGAAGCCGTGATCGCCCTACTCGGCGTGCTTCGTGCCGGTGGCGCGTACCTGGCTGTGGATCTCAACGATCCGACCGAGCGGGTGCACCGGCTGTTGGCCACCGCCGATGTGCGCGTCGCCGTGACCGATCCGGACCTGGCCGTCGGGTTGCCCGACGGCGTGCGGGCCATCCCGTTCGACAGCACGGCGGGTACGACCGTAGCGCCGACGCTTCCTGACCTCCATGATGAGTCTCCGGCCTATATCTCCTTCACTTCGGGCACTACGGGTCAGCCCCGGGGTGTTTTGGTGCCGCACCGCGCCGTCAGCCGCCTGGTCGCCGACCCCGACTGGCTCGACCCCCTTCCCGGCGACGTCTTCCTGCAGGCGGCACCGCTGGCCTTCGACGCCGCCACCCTCGAGTTGTGGGCCCCCCTCGTCCACGGCGCGCGGTTGGCGGTCCTCCCGCCCGGACCGATGGACATCGATACCCTCGCCGACACCCTGGCCGCCGAGAAAGTCAGCGTGCTTTGGCTGACTGCTGGGCTCTTCCACCAGTTCGTCGCCGCCCGGCCGCAGGCGCTGGCCAACGTCCGACGGCTGATCGCCGGCGGCGACGTGATTTCTCCAGCTCACCTGAACCATCTGCTGGCTGCCCAGCCCGGCCTGACGTTCACCAACGGTTACGGTCCCACGGAGAACACCACCTTCACGACATGCTGGGTCGCCGACGGCCCGACCGGTGGAGATCCGGTACCGATCGGCCGGCCGATCGCCGGGACTTCGGTCGCCGTCATGGACTCCCAGATGCGGTTGGTTCCGATCGGTGTGCGCGGCGAGCTGTGGGCCGGCGGCGAGGGCGTCGCGCTCGGTTACGTGGGCGACCCCGCGGCCACCGCCGAGCGCTTCCTTCCGGACCCGTTCGCCGACCAGCCGGGCCGACGCATGTACCGGACCGGTGACCTGGCCAGCTGGACCGAGGACGGCACGCTGCTCTTCCATGGTCGCGGCGATGGCCAGGTCAAAGTCCGCGGATACCGGGTGGAGCCCGGCGCCGTCGAGACCGAGTTGCTGGCTCACCCGGACGTGCGGCTGGCCGCGGTCGTGGCGCAGCGCGTCCCCTCGGGGGATGTTCGGCTCATCGCGTACGTCGAGGCACGAGATGGGGCGGCGCGAAACCAGGCCGATCTCGCGGTCCGCCTGCGAACCCATCTGGCCACGACTCTGCCCGCGTACTCGCTGCCAGCCGCGATCTTGGTCCGCGACGCACTTCCGCTGACGGTCAGCGGCAAGGTGAATCGCCGGGCGCTGCCGGCCACTAACGCCATCGCGCGTTCGGTTTGGAACGAGTACGTCCCGGCCCGCGACAGCCTCGAACAACGCCTGACGGAGTTGTGGGGTGAGGCGCTGAACGTGGAGCCGGTCGGGGTCGAGGACGACTTCTTCGAACTCGGCGGGCACTCACTGCTCGCCGCGGAGCTGCTCAGCCAGATGCAGCGGGAGTTCCAGGTCAAGCTGGCCGCCCGGACCCTGTACCTGCAACCGACCATCGCCGAGCTGGCCGCTCAGATCGCCGACCTCAGCCGGGAGGGAGATCACTCGTGAGGACGTCCGACTCCACCCACTCGGCCCGAATAACGGGCTGCCCAGTCCACAACGGCGGAATCGACCTCGTTGACCCGATGCTGTACAGCGACGGGGACGCTCCGGCGGTCTGGCGTCGCCTGCGTGCCCTGGACACCCTGCACTGGCAGCAGGTGGACAGCGAGAACGGGTTCTGGTCGGTCGTTTCCTACGACGACGCCGATCGCGTCCTGCGTGACTGGGCCGTCTTCACCTCCGAACGCGGCACTCTTGTGGACCTGCTCGGACACGACGACCCTGCAGGTGGACGGCAGCTCGCCGTAACCGACCCACCCCGGCACACCGAGATGCGGGTCCGGCTCCAGAAGGCGCTCACCGCGCGCGCTGTCGACCGGCAGCGCGACGTGATCACAAGTCTGCTGGTCGAACTGATCGAGCCACTCGGCGACGGAGGGGTCTTCGACTTCGCTCAAGCCACTCTGGCTCTTCCCATGGCCGTCAGCGGCACACTGATGGGCATCCCGCGGCGGGACTGGCCGTGGCTGAGCCGGCTGACAACGGTCTGCATTGCCGCCGACGATCCGGAGTATCAAGGCCCAGATGGCAAGGCCGCCACTCTGGAGGCCGCGCACCGCGAGCTGTTCGCCTATTTTCAAGACCTCGTGGAGTTCCGGCGCGCCAACCCCGGCGACGATTTGCTCAGCGTGTTGATCGGGACCACTTTCGAGGGGCGCCACATGTCCCCGGGGGAGATCACCTCCAACTGTTACAGCTTGTTGCTCGGTGCGAACGTCACCACCCCGCATTCACCCAACTTCGTCATGGCCCAGTTCATCGGTACGGACGTTCTTGCCGACTGGGCCGCGCACCCCGAGGTCGACGCGACCGCCACCGAGGAGGCCCTGCGCTGGGCGTCGCCGGTGAATCACTTCCTGCGCTATGCCACCCAGGACGTAGTCATGCACAACACGCCGATCGCCGCCGGAGATGCGGTGGTGGTGTGGCTCGGTGCGGCCAACCGTGACGAAAAGGCGTTCCCCGACGCCGAGGTTTTCAATGTGAGGCGCAAGCCCAACAAGCACCTCGCCTTCGGGGCGGGGCCGCACTACTGCGTCGGTCACTCACTCGCGCGTTTGACCCTTCGCATCCTGTTCAGCGAGTTGTTCGAGCGCTTCGATGATTTTCAGGCCGCCGGACCGGCGGAACGACTGCGGTCGAACTTTGTTTCGGGCTTCAAGCACATTCCCATGACCGCGAAGCGGCGCACCAGGAGGAGAAGTTCATGAAGGGCATGAATCCTTGGCTGCTGCGTCAGCCCGATCCGCTGGCCACCGCCCGGATATTCTGTATCCCGTACTCGGGCACCGGCGCGGGGATGTACAACCGTTGGCCGTCCAGCGTGGGCAGTGTCGAACTCGTCCCGGTACAACTGCCTGGACGCGCGAACCGGATGCGCGAACAGGCGCCGACCACCTACGAAGAGTTGGCCGAGCACCTGGTGGCCGGCCTGGAGCCTTACCTCGACCGGCCGTACGGGTTCTTCGGGCACTGCGGCTCGGCTTTGGCGGCCTACCAGGCAGCCGTCCAGGTCGAGGCGACAGGCTCGGCTGTTCCGGGCCATCTGTTCATCTCCTCCCAGGTGGCGCCGCAGGACGGTCCGACTGGACGGTTCCTGGAACTCGATGACGATGGGCTGACCAACGAGCTCCGCATCATGATCGAAGAACGCGGCGGGAACCCGAGCCCTGAGGTGCTCGAAGTGGCGCTGGAAGTCCTGCGTGCCGACATCGAGGTCAACAAACGCTACGTCGTCCCCGACCCCGTCAGGCTGACCATGCCGATCACGACCATCGGCTGGAGTGAGGACCGCGAAGTCCAGCACCACACCATGAGTGGCTGGGACCGGTGCGGAGACACGGATCACCACGTCCTTCCGGGGGCGCACTACCGGTTCCTTGACGGACCGACCGAGTTGTTCGAGCTGTTCGCCGCCGGGCTGGGTGCGAAGGGGGCCTAGATGGCTGCTCAGTCACGGCGCGGGCCAGAGACCAAGTGGTTCCGGCGGTTCGGTCCGGCTTACGGATCCAGGGCACTGCGCCTGTTCTGCTTCCACTACGCGGGTGGCAGTGCCGCCTCATTCCGGGACTGGCAGTTCCTGCTTCCGCCGTACGTCGAGGTGGTGGCCGTGCAGCTGCCTGGCCGCGAGAACCGCTTCGCGGAGCAACCCTTCCGGGACATGCGACCGCTGGCCGAGGCCGTTGCCGACGCGATGGCCGGAGAGCTGGATTCGCCGTATGCCTTTTTCGGATTCAGCATGGGCGCGCGTGTGGCCCTGGCGGTGTCGCACCTGTTGCGCGAGCGGGGCCTGCCGCAGCCCTCTCATTTGTTCTCCGCGAGCAGTTGTGCTCCTTCCCGAGGCCTGCCGGTGCGTGGCTGGAACGAGTCGGATGAGATGCTGATCGCCTACCTGCGTGAGCTTGGCGGCACAGCTGCGGAGATCTTCGACAGCAAAGAGCTGCTGGAGATGTATCTGCCAACCGTGCGCGCCGACCTCACCGTCGTCGGCACCTGCCCGCCGCGAAGCGGGCCGCCGCTAGCGGTGCCGCTGCGTGCTTTCACCGGCACAGACGATACGGAAGCACCACCCGAGCTCATGCGGGACTGGTACCGGGAAACCTCAGCGGCGTTCAACTTGACCACGGTGTCCGGCGGGCACTTCTTCGACCCCGCCGGCGCCACCGAAATGATCAACCAGATCGCGTCCGACCTGGAACTCACGGTGCGGAATCACAGGTGATGTCCGGCTCCGCGCCGGAAACCCCCGGTCGGGGTTCCGGCGCAGCGACTGACCAAGCAGAGGGCGCGGCAATCGCCGTCGCCGAGGGGTACGCGGACGCCGACGGCGGCAGATGCTGTCGTCCTGGCCGACCTCGGTGCGCAGGCAGGAGGCGACTCGGCGGCAATGGGAGTTCATCGAGCCGTACCTGCCGGTCGGCGAGTACGGCCCGTCCCCGGAGCGGCTGCGGCAGCAGTTCGGGGGCGTGATCTGGCGGTTCAAGACCGGAGGGCTGCGGCGGGCGATGCCGTCGGAGTTCGGTGCGTGGTCGGCCGTCGCCAATCGCTTCCGGCAGTGGCGTGACGCGGGCGCCTTCGAAGCCCTGATGGAGGGCGCGATCGCGAAGCCGCGAGGCGGACTTGTCGCTGGTCAGCGTGGATTCCAGCACCGTTCGGGCTCACCACGACGCCGCCGGGATACACCTGGGCCGAGCCCCGACGCCCTGGCGGCCCTGGAGAGGGCCGCCGACGACGCGGACAAGGCCCGGCAAAAAGGGGCGGCCCGGACGTACTGCGCGCCGTCGCTCCTCAGGCTTCCGTGGATCAGGCCCGGCTGGAGGCGGGTGGACGGCATGACCTCCTGGACCCCGGCCGGCGCCTTGGCGCGGTCTTCCGGCGAGAGGAGGTCCGTCACCGCAGGCGGGCCGACGGGCGATCCGCCAGCGGCGGCGCACACGCCGCGGATGGTGGGGGTTCCGAAACAGGTGCACCGTGGTGGTCTCCAGGCCGCGCCTCTGTGCCTCGGCGACCACGGTGATCACCAGCAGGAAGTCGCCACCTCAAGAGAAGAAGTCGTCGTCGGGCCCGCCCCGTCGATGCCGAGCACCTCCTCCCACACCTCGGTCATCATGGCCTCGGCGGGACTGAACGGGTTCGCCGCCGGTGCGGCGGGCGGCTCGTGAGCCGTGACCTTCAACCTTCCGTCGTGCTTCGAGTGCGTCGGGTACCGCGTCGGCCTACAGCGAGGACAGCTCGTCGCCGTTGACGAAGCGGGGCTCCGGCTCCCCATCGAACGCGAAGCCCAGCCGCAGCAGCGAGTTGATCCGCTCGACCAGTGCGGTGTACGCGTCGTGGTCGGGAACGACACCCATGACGCGGCCCACCACGTTGGTGGCGACTCCGCCGTCCAGGGTCTGACCGGGCCTCACGTAGAACCGGCAGTTGGTCACCCCGTCCAGGGCCCACACCTCCTTCGCCCCCTCGATCGCGACGACCTCGCAGGGCCGCTGCGGCGCGAGCAGGATGAGCTGGAAGTGCACCCCCTCCACCGGGACCAGCCGCGGCGGGGCCGTCTCGCCGAGCGCGATGCGGGCGGCGTACTCGGTCAGGTCGAGGTCCATTGCGCTGAGCGAGAGCTCCTGGATGCCGCCGCCGAGGCGGCCGTTGACCTCGATCAGGCGTGGCCCCTGCGGGGTGACCTTGAGTTCGGTGTGGGTGATGCCGGTGCGGATCCCGAGGGCCGCCACCGCGCTCCGGGCGAGGGCCGTGAACTCCTCGTCCTCCGCCGGGCCGAACGGGGACGGCCAGAACCGGCCGGTCTCGCGGAACGGCGGTGCCAGGGGCGGCTTTCCTGTGACGCCGATGGTGGTCAGCTCGCCGTCGACCACAGCGATCTCCACCGACACGTAGTCACCGAACGGCTCGGTCGGGCGGCCGACCAGGTACTCCTCCAGCACCAGGCCGCCGCCCTGGATCAGCCCCGGCCGGTCCTGCGCCAGCACCTCGCGCAGGTGGCCGAGCCCAGTGGCCTCGTCCGGGGCGTGGAAGGTATTGCCGCTGGCGACCCCGTGGACGGGCTTCAGCACAGCGGGGAAGCCGACGTGCGCGGCGGCGGCCGCCCAGTCCGCCTCGGTGTGGATCAGGGCGGTGCGCACCGAGTCCACTCCGGCTTCGCGCAGTGCCGCCCGCTGCTGCCACTTGTCGGTCAGCAGCTCCGCCATCTGCCGTGTCTGGTAGCGGAGTTCGAGCAGCTCCGCCAGGTGCGCGGTGACCCGCTGCAGCTGCTCGCAGTAGGTGATGATGCCGTCGGGCCCGTACTTGCGCAGCCGTTCGGCCGTCTCCTCGACCGCGTCCAGGTCCATCTCCACCACCTCACCGAAGGCGGCGAGGATCGGGGCGATCCCGCGGGAGGCGTCGGTCGCGGGGATCACGAAGACGCACTCCGCCCAGACCAGGGGGAGGGCCACCTCGGACGGGGGCGTTCCCTTCCGGTCGTGGACGACGATCAGGGTCGGCTTCTTCTGGGTGTGCTGAGGTGTCATCGGGACGTTTCCGTTTCGTCGTTGACCAGCTCGTCGGCACCGGGGCCGGCGGCCGGCCGGTCGGTGCCGGGTGCGTCGTCGGTGAGCCGCAGTGCGGCCTCGTGGGCCCGGGCCCGCTCCTCGACCCGACCCGTCGGCAGGGCCCGGTCGCTGAACGGCCAGGCCACCCGGAGCCGGCCGTCCTCGATGCTGACCCGGACGTCGAGCAGGGCGCGGCGGGGCATGCTCGCCGCCCTGGCCCCGCCCGAGTTGCGCGTACGTGAGCGAGGCGCCGCCCGGGTCGAGGATCGCCGTCGCGCCGGGCGTCCGATGCACCCAGCTGCGCACCAGCTCGCCGGGCCGGTGCCGGCCACCCGACGCCAGGTCGGAGTGCTGTCCGGGCAGGAAGTCGAGCGCCTCGCCGAGGTTGGGCCGTATCGCCGGCATGACCGGCCGGTCCGGATCGGCCAGCAGCGCTTCGAGCACGGCGACGGTGTGATCGGCCAACTGCCGTGCGGCGTAAGCCTTGTACAGATTCTCGGCGTACCGGACCAGAAGACTGCCGGGCTGGTCGCCCGCCCGGCCTCCGGTCTCGTCGGCCAGAACCAGTTCGAGTTCCGGCGGCAGCCCAGCCGGGTCCGCCTGATCCATCGTCACCAAGGTTAAGGAGCCGGACTCGGCGCCTCGTCGAGCGAGGGCGGGGCGCGGGAGACCAAGGCCCGCAGGCTGTCCTGCTCCGTCAGCTCCAACGTCGGACCCTGTAAGGAAAGTGACGTTGTGTCACCGGTCGGCTCTGCCATCGTCCCGACATCCAGGTCACGGCTGCCGGAGAAGTCCGCGAGCGCCACCAGGGCGGCGCAGACGAGCACCTCCCGGACCGAGGACGAGGTACCCCCGACCTGTTCGCCTGGGGAGGGCATGAGTTGACGGTCCATGGGGCGAGAGATCGCACCGAATAAGGAAGCGGATGTCGGATCATGCCGCACGACGGTCGAGCCCATCAACGATCGGTCCTCTTTCAGACGTACGCAGAGGGGTTCTGCCTGAACGCAGGGGATGACCGCAACAAGCCCTCCCCCTGAGGCGCCTCGTGATCCTGCTACACAGGAGATCGCGGCCACAAGGCTTCTCTGACACTGAACGCACGGACATGTCAGGCCGCCTCACTCGCGATTCTTCTCCGCAACCGGCTCGCCCTGACCGTTCCGTTCGCCCGTCAACCGCGCCGGGACCGACGTCCTGAACCGGATGGTGTTCGACATGGAGACGAGCGACTCCGACGACATCCTCACGTGACGCCGAGGGCGGACGAGAAAGTCGGCGTGGCCGGCCGAAGCTGTCGGCGGCCCGGTTCGGGTCCGCCTGCCCGCCGGCCGTCCCCACACCCGGCCCGGCGCGGTCGCCGCGGACAGGACGTACCCGTCCCGCGGCAACCGCTCCTACCTGAGCAGACGTCACATCAAGGCCGTCGTCCCGGAGAAGAAGGACCAGGCCGCGAGCCGGACGCGGAAGGGCAGCCTGGGCGGTCGGCCGGTCGGCCACGACGCCGACCTCCACAAGGAGCGGAACACCGTCGAGCGCCTGATCAACAAGCTGAAGGCATGGCGAGGCATCGCCACCCGCTGTGACACGGAACCCGACAGCTACCCCGCCGGCCTCCACCTTCGTGCCTCGATGATCTGGATCGACGATCTCCTGCGGACGACCTGATGATCACAACCTCACACAGGCCCCGGTTCTGCCCGTCTTCGTGCCAGTCACGCTTCGTCAGCCCCACGGCGTCGGGGCAGTGGAGCGAAGCATCGGATGGATCATGACGCACCGCCGGCTCGCCCACGACGACGTGACCCTCACCACCAGCTCCGAAGCCGTGATCCACACCGCCTCGGCCGGCAACCTCACCAAGCGCATAACGGACGAATAGAAACTCACCTGGCGAGGAACCTACTAAGGCACAAGCGGCAAACTGCCCAGATCAAACGCCCTCTCAGAACGCCGAGTCTTCCCGCCGGTACAGGACGCCCTCGCTCCACACCAGGTCGAGCTGGCCCCACTCGATCGCCGACGCGACGTCGGGGAAGAAGCTGCGGCCGTTGTAGTTCGCGCTCGTGTTGCACAGGACCGGGATGCCGCTGCACTTGTAGTACTCGCGCAGGATGGCGTGCAGGTTCGGGTCGTCGGACGCGTTGACGGTCTGCAGCCGTGCGGTGCCGTCCAGGTGCATGACGGCCGGGACGCGGTCTATCCACTCGGGACGGACCCAGTGTTCGAACAGCATGTACGGGTCCGGCGTGCCCGGGGAGAAGACGGTCGGGGCATGCTCTTCCAGGCAGATGGGCGCGACCGGCCGGTAATGCTCCCGGCTCTTCACGTCGTTCAGGAGCCTCTTCATCGACGCCTCGACCGCCGATGCGATGATGCTGCGTCCGCCGAGCGCGCGGGGTCCCAGTTCAGCACGGCCGTCGAGCACGACCGCGGGCTGGCCCGTGGTGTGCAGGATCTGGGCCAGTTCCTCCGGCGTGCAGGGCGACGTGCTCCAGCCGCGCGGCACGTCCGGCGTCGGTTCGAGAGCCGGGCCCAGCCGGGGGCCCCACTGGATCGGGCGGAGCCCGGAGCCGCCGGCCGCGGCCAGGCAGGCCGTGCCGATGGCGACGCCGGAGTCGTCCGGGAACGGCGGCACCCACATGGCCTTGATCGTCGGGTGAGAGCGC
The DNA here is from genome assembly GCF_042958635.1 of Streptomyces sp. NPDC007971. Lineage (NCBI taxonomy): Bacteria > Bacillati > Actinomycetota > Actinomycetes > Kitasatosporales > Streptomycetaceae > Streptomyces > Streptomyces sp. NPDC007971. The sequence continues at coordinate 211,088 of NZ_JBIBJK010000014.1, read as the reverse complement.
AGGGCGCTGTTCCACTTGATGTTCAGCGCGCAGCCGCCGGCGAAGCACAGGTTCCAGGCGCCGCCGCCCTTCCACGCCTGGATCTTCTTGGTCACCCGGTCGATCAGCAGTTCCTCGAGGAACGTGTGGACGCTGGCCAGCACGTCCTCGTCGGAGATCCCGAGCGCGGCGGTGCGGGCCTGCACGGCGGAGAGGAACTGGTGCACGTAGGCGTGCGACTGCTCACCGGTGCTGCCGCACCCGATGATGGCCCGCCGGTACTCCCGCACCCGCGGCGAGTCGGCGTCGAAGAACTCGAAGAACTCCTCGCGGAAGACCTGCTTGATCTGTTCCTGCGAGGTGCCCAGGGCGATGTACGCCATCATCTTCCCGGCCACGGAGAGGTCGTCGACGTTCTTCGACTTGTTCTGCCGCTTGAACGGGCCCCAGTACTGCGAGGTCATCGAGTAGGTGTGGCCGATGAGCGGGAACGCCTCGCCGCCGGCCTCGATCCGGCCGTCGGCGTCCACGCAGTACAGCCGCGGGAAGCAGCCGCCGTCCCAGACCAGCACCATCGACGGCTCGCCGCGGCGCGCGAACGGGCTGGTGCAGTAGGCCGAGGCCAGGTGGCCGGCGACGTGGACGTAGCTGTCGTAGTCCAGCGCCTGGCCGCCGATCACGAGCCGGCCGCGGTGGCCCGGCAGCGCCGGGTCGGGCACCAGGTCGGTCTCCCGGTAGGGGGCGACCAGGACCTCGGTCTGGATCCCGCCGGCGAGCACCTTGACGCGGCCGTCGGCGGCGCCGTCCCAGCCGTCCAACGCCCATGTGCCGACGTCGCCGACCTTGAGGCCGAACTTGTCCATGACGCCGACCAGGTCGTCGAGTTCGTCGACGTTGCTGTACCGGGCGCCGTTGGCGATCTTCTGCATCTCGACGTTGAACACCAGACGGTCCTCGTCGAGGATCGCGATGCCGCCGCTTTGCGTGAGTTTCAAGCCTGCCGTGATCATGGTCTTGCGGCTCCCGTTTGTCCGAGGGCTGTCGTGGTCGTGTCCGGGGTGGTGCTCAGAGGTCGTCATGGTCGGGCCGTTCCAGCTGGGCCAGTGGGCGCTCGCCGTGCGCGACCAGGCCGGCGAGCAGGTTCTGGTAGCGGCGCGCGACGTCGGCGGCGAGGTCGGGGGCGACGACGTCCGTCGCGATCTCGAAGTCGCACCGGAAGCCGTCCGCGCCCTCGATGATGTTCAGCGCCAGGGGGTGGCCGGTGTGAATGATCGGCAGCGGGTCGGCCTCCGACACCGTGAGCCCGTCCATCGGGGGCGCCGCCACGCGGCGGTAGAACGAGATGGACGTCGCGAGCAGGTCGGCGCGCAAGCCGCTTCCGGGCGTGAGCTCCATGATCAGGTCGGCGAACGGGTGGTCCTGGGACTCGAGCCCGGTCACGAGGTGTTCCATGACGTCGGCCACGTAGTCCGCGGCCAGGACGTCCGCCGTCCGTCGCAGACGCAGCGGCAGCAGGTTCGAGCAGTACCCGACCACCTGGTCCAGCTCCGGCGGGCGGCGGGCGGTCAGGACCGGGACGACGATGTCGTCCTGCCCCGTCACCTGGTGCAGCACGGCGCCCCAGGCCGCGATCAGGTAGGCGAACACCGTCGCGCCCTGCTCTCGGGCGGTGTCGCGCATCCGGTCGCAGAACTCGGAGTCGAGCCGGACGCTGTGCCGCACCGCCCTGTAGGGGAAGGGCCCGGACGTTCCGGACTCGGGCAGCTCCGGAGCCGCCGCGCCCTGGAGCAGAGTGCGCCAGTAGTCCCGGTGCTCGGCGGCGTCGGGGCCGCCGACGACCCGCTCGTGCCACGCGGCGTAGTCCCGGAACTGCGCCGCGGGCGGCAGCAGGGGCCTGACATCCTGACAGCCGGCGTTGTACAGCGCGACGAGGTCGTCGACCAGGACGCTGAACGACCAGCCGTCCACCGCGGCGTGCGCCCCGGAGATCAGCAGCAGATGCCGCTCCGGAGCGGTCTGCACGATCGCGGCGCGGAACACCGGCCCGGCCGCGAGGTCGAGCCGCTGCTCGGCCCAGGACTGCCGGAAGCGGTCGAGGTCGTCGTCATCCGGGCAGACGTGTTCGGTCAGAACCTCGTCCAGCACCGTCTCCGCAGCAGGATGCACGACGAGCGTCACGCCGTCGGCAGCGAGCGTGGTCCGCAAGGTCTCGTGCCGCGCGACCAGGCCCTGCACGGCGCCGCGCAGCGCGTCCCGGTCCAGCCGACCGTCCAGCCAGAAGCCGACGGACATCTGATACGCCGGCACGCCGCCCTCGTCCAGTGCCGCCTGCTGCCGCTGCGCGAGGGTGCTGCGCGGCGCGGGCGGCGACACCACGGCCCCGGTCGGGGCCGCCCGGCCGGGGCCGAGCACACCGTGCTCCCGCAGCTCGGTGATCGAGTCGCGGACCGCTGCCCGGATGTGGTCGAGGTCGGCCTGCTCGTGCGCCGTGGACAGGAAGAAGTTGCGCAGCTCCCAGACGAACACGCCGCGGTCGAGCAGGTTGAAGTACAGGGGGTCCATGTTCTGTTCGTGCTCGAACCGGAAGAACGAGGAGAACCGGCGGACGTCGATCGGCACGTCGAGCTCGCGGAAGTCGGCGTTCAACTGGTCGACGAACACCTCGGTCTTGCGGTCGAGGTCCCGCTGGAGGCCGGGGCCCTGCGCGCGGAGGTGGTCCAGGACCGCCCGGGCCGCCACCATGGTCAGCGGATGCTGGTTGAACGTGCCGGCGAAGAAGGTGGACTCCGCCGTCGGGCGGGAGTCGTCGCCGAAGTTCCACACGCCGCCGTCGATCGTGTCCATGATCCCGCCCCGGCCGGCGATCACGCCGATCGGCATGCCGCCGCCGATGATCTTGCCGTACGTGGCCAGGTCGGCATCGATGCCGTAGAGCCCCTGGACACCGGCCGGGTGGCAGCGGAAACCGGTCACCATCTCGTCGAAGATCAGCTTCGTGCCGTGCCGCCGGGTGATCTCCCGGACCCGGCGCAGGAACTCGGGGTTCTGCACTCCGGGGGTGCGGAGGGTCACCGGCTCGGTCATCACCGCGGCAAGCCGCGGACCGTGCCTGTCGATGAACTCCAGGGCCTCGTCGGTGCCGAATTCGAGCACGTGCATGTTCTGCACCGCGCCCGCCGGGATGCCCGGGGTGATCGGCCGGGTGGTCCGCACGCCGTTCTCGGAGGAGGCCGCGGCGAGCACGCTGTCCGCGTGACCGTGGTAGGCGTTGGAGAAGACCACGACGTCGTCGCGGCCGGTCGCGGTCCGGGCGATGCGCAGGGCGGTCATGACCGCTTCGGTGCCGGTGTTCAGGAAGGCGACCCGCTCCATGCCGGTGAGCTCGATCAGGCCGGCGGCGACCTCCTCGACCAGCTCGGTGCGCGAGGCGATGGCGAAGCCGAGGTCCAGCCGCTCGCGCAGGGCCGCCATGACGGCGGGCGGGTTGTGCCCGAGGAGGTGGACGCCCCAGCCCAGGGTGAGGTCGACGTACTCGTTGCCGTCGATGTCCCACAGCCGCGCGCCCTGCCCGCGTTCGGCGACGATCGGGTACAGCATCTCCTTGGTCGTCGGCCGGAAGCCGATGGACGAGCGGCTGTCGGCGATCAGCGGGCGGAACCGCTGGGCGAACTCCTTCGAGCCCTTCGTCCTGCTGCCGAACCGCTCGGCCAGGACCTTGAGATACCGGACACCCTCTTCCGACTCCACGAGGCCGGCTCCGCCGCGCGCACCGGGTGCGAGCGGGGCGGCCGGCCGGGATGAGGCCGGTCGCCCTGCCGGACGGGCTGCGGGCGCCGGGTCGACGACGGCCGGTCCGGCGACGACTGGTCCGGCGCCCGAGGCGGTACCGCCCGCCAGGAGTGCGAGCTGGCTTCGCATGACGGCGAGTTGTTCGGTGATCAGCCGCTCGACCGCCGTCGTGAATCCGGGCGCCGACACAGTGCCGGCCGGAACCGGCGCCACCGGCGCGGGTGCGAGGGTCTGCGGCACTGCGAGGGTCTGCGGCACGTCGACGGCCGCGGCGATCACAGCACCGGTGGCCGGGGTCGCCGCAGCCTCCGGCGACGTCCTGGCCGACGCGTTCGCCGCCAGGTGCGCCGCCAGCGCGGCAGGCGTCTGGATGTCGCCGAACAGCTGCCGGAGCGAGACCTTGTGGCCGAAGCGTTCCTCGACCAGCCGCAGCATGCCGAGCAGCACCATCGAGTCCGCACCGAGATCGGCGAACGAGACGTCCGGATCCAGCGCGTCCGGCCGGATGTCGAAATAGCCGCCGACCATCGCGACGACCTCTGGGAGCAGTGGCTCCACGGTGTTCTCCTCGTGGTTCACGTCAGCCGACCCGGGCCAGGTGCGCCGCCAGGCGGTCGATCGTCGGGTTCTTCAGCAGATCGATCGTCGGCAGGGGGACGCCGAGCTCCGTCCCGATCCGGCGGGCGAGCCGCACGGCGAGCACCGAGTCGTCGTTGATGTCGAAGATGCTCTGGTCGTAGCGGTCGACCTCGGTGCGCAGCACCTCGGTCCACAGCTTCGCCAGCAGCCGCTTCAGCTCCTCGCCGCGCGGCGGGCCGACGGGGGCCGCCGGCGGCGCCTGGTCCGGTTCGTCCAGCCGCAGCCTGCTGCGATACAGCGGATGTGCCGGCAGCGGGACCCGCTGGGGCTCCTGGCCGGACCAGTCCGACCAGTCCACCGGCACACCCGCGGTCCACAGTCGGGCCGCGTCGTGGAGCAGCCGCGCCACCGGCGACGACTCGGAGCCGCCGTCCGGGCCGAAGTCCCCCGGCAGCGGTTCAGCCGGGGTTCCGATGACGACCACCGTCGCCCCGTCCGCAGTCCGGTCCCCGAAGGCCTCGGCCAGCCGGTCGCCCTCCCACACGTCCCGAGTCCAGTGCAGCGGGTCGAGGGCTCGCGCCTGTGGCAGCTCGCCGCCCACGACGGCCGACAGGATCGGGACGCGCGGGACCCGCGGTCGCACCTCCGGCGGGCCGCCGAGCAGCCCGGCCCGCCAGGACAGCAGGGCCAGCGCCTCGGTCTCGTCGAGGACCCCGCTGAAGCAGGCCGCGAGGACTTCACCGGCTCCGGCACCGCCGACCGCGTCGGGCCGCGCGCCGGATTCGGCCCACAGCGTCGCGAGCGCCAGTCCGGCGGTCACCCGCGCGGCCGACGGACTCTGCGCGCTGTCGCCGGACCGCTGCGCGATGTCGGCCACGGCCGGCACTCGCTCGGCCAGCACCCGGAAATCCTCGGCCGGGACCTCGCCGAACAGGAACGACACGGCCGGGGCGGCCTTCGCCGTCGGCGCCGCCGCGGCCCCCGCGGCGATCGCCCGCAGTCCGGCCACGGCGGTGGCGTGGTCGTCCGCGACGACCGCGCGGCGGTACGCGAACCCGCGCCGGCCGGCCCGCAGCGTGTAGTCGGCGTCGGCGAGGTCGGGGGCGTCCGGCCGCGCCAGCGCGTCGGCCAGCCGGCCGGCCAGCTCGCGCAGCGCCCGGTCGCTCTTGGCGCTCACCGCGAGCAGCCGGGGACCGGCGTCCGGCGTCGGCCGCGCGGGCAGCGGTGGCGCCTCCTCCAGCACGACGTGCACGTTGGTGCCGCCGATGGCGAACGAGCTGACCGCGGCCCGCCGCGGGGTCGGGCCCGGCTGCCATGCCATCGGCAGAGCATTGATGTGGAACGGGCTGGCGGCCAGCTCGATCTCCGGGTTGGGCCGGGTGAAGGTCGGGTGGCCGGGGATCTCCCGGTGCCGCAGGGCCAGCACCGTCTTGATGAACCCGGTGATCCCGGCGGCGGCGGCCAGGTGCCCGACATTCGCCTTGACCGAGCCCAGCGCGCACTGCCCGGGCTGGGCGCCGCCGGCGACGAAGGCTTCGCTGAGAGCGGCGAACTCGATGGGGTCGCCCAGGGCGGTCGCGGTCCCGTGCGCCTCGACGTACGTGATGGTGTCGCTGTCCACCCCGGCGACCGCGTGCGCCTCGCCGATCACCGCCCGCTGCCCTTCGACGCTCGGGGCGGTGTAGCCGATCTTGTCGGACCCGTCGTTGTTGACCGCCGATCCCTTCAGCACGGCCAGGATCCGGTCGCCGTCCTCGATCGCCTCGGCCAGCCGCTTCAGGGCCACCAGGCCGACGCCGTCGCCGAACGTGGTGCCGTCGGCGTCCGCGTCGAAGGGACGGCACCGGCCGTCCGGGGAGAACATCATCCCCTCGCGGTACACATAGCCCGGATACGCGTTGGCGATCACCGAGACGCCGCCGGCCAGCGCGATGTCGCACTCCCCCGCGATCAGGCTCTGCGCGGCCACGTGCACCGCGACCAGCGATGTCGAACAGGCGGTCTGCACGGCGACGCTCGGCCCCTTCAGGCCCAGCTTGTAGGAGATCCGCGTGGTCAGGTAGTCCTTGTCGTTGGCGACCATGAGCTCGATGCCGTCGTAGGTCAGCAGGTCACAGGACCGAGCCACGACGTTCGTCAGGTACGTGTTCATCGCCGCGCCGGCGAACACCCCGACCGCCTGATCGCCGGCCCCGCCGGAGTAGCCGATGGTGTCGAGCAGTTCCCACGCGACCTCCAGCATGATCCGCTGCTGGGGATCGATCAGCTTCGCCTCGCGCCGGGTATAGCCGAAGAACTCGGGGTCGAAGTCGAAGGCGTCGGGCAGGATGGCCGCTCGCCGGACGTAACGCGGATCGCGGAGCACCCGCTCGGGCACACCGGCCGCGAGGAGTTCGTCGTCGGTGTAGGTGGTCAGCAACTCGTCCCCGGCCCGCAGCCGGCTCCAGAACGCGTCCACGTCGGGGGCGCCGGGAAACCGGCCGCACATCCCGATCACGGCCACGTCGTTCGACCGGATCGTCACGTCGATCTCGTCCGCGTCAGGCATTGCGTCCTCCCCGCTCCCGGGCCCGCAGGCGCGCGCCGCGGACCGTGTCGTCCGCCGCTCGGCTGCGTCGGCTCGACGTCCTGCCCCTGCCGCCGCCTGCGCCGGCGCCATCGGGCGCGGCGTCGGCCCGGCCGAGGCGCGCGGCCAGACTGGCCACGGTCGGATAGCGGAACATCTCGGACCCCTTCAACGGCGGGTCCGCGGCGTCGCCGTCGAGCAGTTCGTAGACCTGCAGCAGCAGCATGGAGTTGCCGCCGAGATCGAAGAAGTTGTCCTCGCGGCCGATGTCCTGGCGCTGCAGCACCTGCTGCCAGACGGCCGTCACCCGGCGCTCGTGGCCGCTCGGCGCCACGGCGGCGGCGGTTCGAGCGGCCACGCTCGCGAACTGCTCGGCCAGTCGCGCGCGGTCGACCTTCTGACCGGCGTCGAGCGGGAACTCGTCGAAGAACCCGATCGCGGTGGGCACCAGGTGAGGCGGCAGCGTGGAACGCAACTCCGCTGTCACGGCACTCTCCGTCAGGTTCCGCCCCGGCTCGGGAATCACGCAGGCGACGAGGCGGCTGTCGTCGACGCCCGCGCCGACGACCAACGCCGTCGACCTGCTGACACCGGGCACCTTGTCCAGCCGGGCTTCCACGCCTTCCAGCTCGACCCGGAACCCGCCGATCGTCACCTGGCGGTCGACACGTCCCAGGATTTCCAGCTGGTCCCGGGGGTTGACCCGCGCCAGATCGCCGGTGCGGTACAGCCGGCCCTGCGACCCGAGCGGGCTGTCGATGTGCAGTTCGCCGGTGAACTCCGGCGGCACGGGCCGCCCGTGCTCGTCGAGGACGTGGACCCGGGCGTTCGCCAGCGGGAGTCCGACCGGCACGCTGGTTCCTGCGCAGTCCTCGGGCCGGACGGGCTGCGCGGTGACCCAGACCGTGGTCTCGGCCGGGCCGTACGTGTTCCACAGCGTCCCGCACCACTCGCGGACGGTCCGGGCGAGCGGCGCGGGCAGCGGCGCGCCCCACGAGAAGACGTGCCTCAGCGCCAGACCCTGGGCCCCGGTCCGCCCGACCACGGCGGACAGGCCGTGCAGGGCGGAGGGGGTCTGGACCATGTGGGTGGCCCGCTCCTCGACGAGCAGCGTGCGGAGGAGCTCAGGCGATCGGGCCGCCCCCGAGGGCACGACGACCAGGCACGCCCCGGCCAGCAAGGTGCCCCACAGCGACAGGTCGGAACCGGCCGGGTGGAAGAACGCCCCGACCGAGGTCTCGTCGATGGCGACGTGTTCACGCATCGACTCCAGCAGCATCAGGACGTTGCCGTGCTCGACGTCGAACCCCTGGGGCGTCCCGGTCGGGCCGAAGGTGTAGACGGTGTGGGCCACGTCGCCGGCTCGCGGCAGATCGCCGGGCTCGCCGGCCGACGGCAGCTCGGTCTCCGGCATGACGAGGACCGGCACCGCGACACCGTCCAGCAGACCGGCCAGGTCCGGCTGGGTGAGCACTACGCGCGCACCGCTGTCGTCGAGCACCGTCCGGCACCATGGCGCGGGATCGGACGGGTCCAGGACCACGTAGGCCGCCTGGGCCCGCTGGACCGCGACGATCGCGGCCACCATGTCGAGGGAGGGCGCGAGCAGGAGGGCGACCCGGCTGCCCGGCCCGACGCCCTCGGCCCGCAGCCGGGCCGCCCAGCGCCCGGCCAGTTCGTCGAGCTCGGCATACGTGAGCTGGTCTCCGTCGCAGCGCACTGCCGTTCGATCGGCGTGCTGCTCCGCGGCCTGCCGGAAGCGGGCCGCCACGCTGTCGTCCGACGCGACGGACACCGGCGCGGAATGCCGGTCGACGCCGTGCCCGGCCTCGGTCAGGAGCGGCAGGTCCGCCACACTGCGGTCAGGGCCGGCGACCGCGGCCCGCAACAGCGTCGCGTAGTGCTCGGCGGCACGGCCGGCCGCGGCCGCGGAGAAGACGGACTTGCGGTACTTGAGCAGTCCGACGAGCCGGTCGCCGTCGTGGACGACCTCAAGCGTGAGCTCGAGCTGGTCGTCCTGCTTGGCCAGCGGGAACGGTGCCGCGGACAGTCCGGCCCAGGCGACCGGGGCCGCGCCCTCCTCGGCCGCGTGGAGGGCGGCGTGCGCCGGATGCCGATCGGACTTCTGATAGATGAACATCGCCTGGAAGATCGGGTTGCGGCCGTCCATCCGGCGCGGCGCCAGCTCGCTGACGAGCAGCTCGAACGGATAGTCCTGGTGCTCGAACGCCTCGGCGACGGTGCGGCGGGTGCGGCCGAGCTGCTCGCGGAAGGAGACCGCGTCGCTCAGATCCGCACGCAGCACGACGGAGTTGACGAAGTTCCCGACGCATTCGGCCAGCGCCGGGTCGGTGCGGCCGGCGAACGGGCTCCCGACGAGCACGTCACGCCGGCCGGTGTAGCGGCCGACGAGGACCTGAAAGGCCGTCAGAAGCACGACGTAGGGCGTGACCGCTTCCGCCTTGGCCAGCGCGAACACGTCGGCGGCCAGTTCTGCGGGGATGGGGAACATGAGCGAACCGCCGCCATCGGCGTCCGCCGGGTCCAGATCGAACCGGGGCCATTCGGCCGGTTCCAGGTCACCGGAGAGCTGGGCGTGCCAGTAGGAACGGGCCCGGCCGCCCCGTTCGCCGGCGATCAGCTCACGCTGATACGCGACGAAGTCGCTGTACGGATTGTTGCGTCCGGGCAGCCGCGCCGGGCGCCGTTCGGTCTCGGCGACGTACAGCTGCTCGAGTTCGGCCAGCATGGTGCCGAGCGACCAGAAGTCGCACACCGCGTGGTGGGCGGCCAGCAGAACGACCGCTTCCCCCGGCGCCACCAGGTATGCCCGCGCTCGAAGGGCCGGCCCGGTCACGAGGTCGAACGGCTCGCGGTAGGCGACTCGCACCGCCTCGCGGAGTTCTCCTTCGGTCCACCGACGGGCATCCAGTTCGGCGTAGTCGGGTTCGAGCCAGCCGTGGACGGCCTGACGGCCGGCGGCGCCGTCCCCGTCGTCGGCGCCCACCAGGCTGAAGGTGGTGCGCAGTGCCGCGTGCCGCCCGACGAGCGACTGCAGCGCGCCGTGGAACGCGGCGGCGTCGAATCCGCCGGTGAACCGGGCGGTGAGGGCGACGTTGTAGGACGCACTGTCCGGGTCCATCTGATGCATCATCAGCATCGAGCTCTGCGCGTACGAGAGCGGGTGCTCGGTGCGCGCCTGTCCGGCCCGTGCCCTGAGCACCGCCTCCAGCTTCTTCCGGAGGTCGTAGTCAGTCATGCGTGTCACTCCTCGGTCGATCCGACGGGGCTGGAAGCATCTGGGCCGGCCCACAGAGGCAGGAGGGCGTGCAACTGGTCCTCGGTCAGCGCGTCGAGCGAGGCCAACAGCCGCTCCGCCTCCTCCGGCGAGAACCGCTCCGGCCCGCCCGCCTCCTCACCGGCCCCCGCCCCGAGCTCGAGCCCGAAGACCTCGACGACCGGCCGGCCTGCGTCGTCGACGACCGAGACGTCGACGACCTCTCGCGCCGTCTCACCCACCCGGTGCCGGACCACCGCGACTCCGGACCCCGCAGCGCTCGCCGACTCGTGGATCACGACCCGCTCGAGCCGGAACGGCAGCTCGGTGGACGGCGCCGGAGCCGGCCGATCCGCTCCCGGCCGATCACCGACCGTCCGCCCCCTCGCACGGAACGGCGCGTGGTACCTCACCCAGTCGACCGGAATCCCCGCCTCCTCCAACTGAGTCAGGTGCTCCAAGACCGTCACCGAGTCCGGTGTCCGAGGCGACAACCCCGCCAGCCACAGCTCACTCCCGTCGCTCTGCGCCCGGCCGGCCGTGGTCAGCGCCCGTCCGGGCCCCACCTCCACGAACACCGTGCAGCCGCCGTCCATCAGTGCCCGGACTCCCGCCATGAACCTGACCGGCGAGGTGAGCTGCCGGCCCCAGTACTCCGCGCCGAGCTCCCCGTCCGCGGCCCAACCCCCGGTGAGGTTCAGTGCCAGCGGCACGGCCGGGTTCCGGTGCCGGATCCGGCCCGCCGCCGCGACCAGCTCCGGGACGGCCGGGGCGACCAGCGTCGAGTGGAAGGCGTGGGTGGTCTCCAGCGGGATCGTCAGCCAGCCTCGCCGCTCGAACGCCGCCACCAACTCCCCCATCGCTGTGTCGGTCCCCGAGACGACGATCCGCTCCGGGGCGTTGTACGCGGCCATCGACGCCGCGCCGCCGTGTGCCGCGACCAGGCGTTCCAGCTCCGCCGGGTCAGGACCGCCCACTGCGACCATCCGGCCGGCGCCGGGCACGGCCGCGAAGGCCCGGCCGCGGGCGCTGACGAGTTCGAGCCCTTCCTCGACGTCGAACACCCCCGCCACACAGGCGGCCGCGTACTCGCCGAGACTGTGGCCGACCACCGCGTCCGGCCGCACCCCGCACGAGGTCCAGAACTCCGCCAACGCGACCTGCAGCAGAAAGACCGCGGGCTGGAGCAGCTCGGCCCGGGTCTGGGCGGCCGGGTCGGCGAACACGTCGAGCGGACCGACGCCGGTGAGCCGGCGGAACCGATCGGCGTGCCGGTCGATGCCCGCGCGGAACAACGGGTGCTCGCGATGGAGCTCGACGCCCATGCCGACGTACTCAGAGCTCTGTCCTGAGAACAGGAACCCGATCCGCGGCCGGATTCCGGCCGCCGTCACGAGGTCCCTCCGCGCCGCAGCACCGGCCGGGCACTGCTCTCGGGGTCTGAATCCGACATGACCTGAACATTGTCGTACGGCATTCCGGGCACGAAGGAATTCCAACCGTTCTATCAAGTCTGGAAGAAGTCAGCCACGTGAGCCCGCGACGACATCCGACGGGCTGGAATGGGATGACGCGATGTCTTGCCGGCGAGACAGGCTCTCCGTCCCGGCCTCCTGATGCCGGTGCGACTAGCCCGGCACGAGGAATCGAACCGTCACGACCCGGTCAGGACGCCTTGCCGACCAGTTCGCTCAGCACGTCGCTGAGGTCGCTGAGCAACGGGTTCTTGAGGATAACGCCCGTGATCCGGGAAATCCCGAGCTCCTGACGGAGGGCCTGGCCGAGGCGGACGGCGATGATGGAGTTGCCGCCGACGGCCAGGAAGTCGTCGCCGATGCCGATGCCCGAATTCCCCAGAAGCTCCCGCACCTTGCCGACCACCAGCTCGTCCATGGGGTTACGGAACCCGCTGTCGACCGTCACTTGACCACCTCTCGCACTTCATCGGTTAGCTCTCGCAGGCTGGTTCGAAGGGATTGACTACGGCTCTCCTGCATGAACTAAACCTGTTTCCCCAAAGGACGCGTCCATCGTGCGCTTGTCTCGCCGGCGAGACAACACTCCGTCGGTCGTTTTCCACCGCGGTCCGCGGTGAGTGTGTCCGCGAAGAACGAGGGTGCTACGAATCATGAACGGGCGCATTTAACCGACCGATGTTCGCCAACCCCCGACTCCGAACTCGTATCCGCTGGGGAGAACGCACGATGGATCTCAGTCTCTTCTATTTCGCCAACGACAGCGGAGCCGCCGAGGCCGACCGGTACCGGTTGCTGCTCGAAGGCGCCCGCTTCGCCGACGAGAACGGCCTGGCGGCGGTGTGGACCCCGGAACGCCATTTCCACCCCTTCGGTGGGACCTATCCGAACCCCTCGGTGACCAGTGCGGCGATCGCCGCGACGACGGAGCGTGTCAAGATCCGGGCGGGCAGCGTCGTGGCGCCGTTGCACCACCCGCTGCGGATCGCCGAGGAGTGGTCCGTGGTGGACAACATCTCCCGGGGCCGAGTCGGGGTGTCCTTCGCCTCCGGCTGGCACGCCGTCGACTTCGCCCTGAACCCGGCCGCCTACACGAACCGCCGGACGGAGATGTACGAGCGGATCGAGCAGGTGCGTGCCCTGTGGCGCGGCGAGGAAATCGAGGTCACCGACGGCGCGGGGAACCCGGTGAAGGTGCGGTCGTTCCCGCCGCCGGTCCAGACCGACCTGCCGATCTGGGTCGCCAGTGTCGGCGACGTCGAGACCTTCCGGAGCGCCGGCCGGATCGGAGCCGGGCTCCTCACCCACCTGCTCGGCCAGAGTCCCGAACAGCTGGCGCACAAGATCGCCGAGTACCGGAAGGCCGCGGCCGACGCCGGCTGGCCGGGCCACGTCGCGGTGATGGTGCACACGTACCTCGGCGAGGACACCGACACGGTCCGAGAGCTGGTCCGGCCGTCGCTGAGCGACTACATGCGCAGCTCACTCGGGCTCATCCTGGCGTCGGACCTCAGCACCGGAGACCTGGAGCCGGACGAGATCGACATGCTCGTCGAGCGGGCCTTCGAGCACTACTTCGACAACGTCGGCCTGCTCGGCTCGGTCGACAAGGGCGAGCAGGTCGTGGCGCGGCTCGCGGAGCTCGGCGTGGACGAGATCGCGTGTCTCATCGACTTCGGACTGCCGACGGACGAGGTCATGACCGGCTTGACCTATCTCAAGCGACTGCAGGACGCGTGCGGCGCCGACGCGCCCTGCCGGCTCACGAGCTGACCCCGTTCCTTCCCACGCCGCCGCGGTCGCCCGGCCGAGGTGGGGACTGTACGAAAGCGGCACCCGCCGGATCGGCGGGCGCCGGGTCGGGCGACGTCCGCGACAGAACCAGCCCGGCCGGCCCGACGTCGTCGGCCGGACCGGGCAGTGGCTTCGTCGTCCTCCCGTCAGCCCGCGAGCCGGGCGATGGCGTCGGCGCTCTCCAGGTCCTGCTTCACCGCGGTGAGGAAGCGGACCGCGTCGCGGCCGTTGAGATAGCGATGGTCGTAGGTGACCGCGACCGTGGTGACCGGCCGGGTGAACGGCACACCGTCCTCGGTCAGCGCGACTTCGCTCCGCTCGGCGCACAAGGTCACGACGCAGGTGCGGCCCGGATGGACGATCGGCGCGGCCAGGATGACGTCCGGATCGTTGTGCAGCGAGAGGGTGATGGCCTCGTCGGCGAACTCGTCCTCGCGGAAGTTCTGCCGCAGGGCGCTGACTCGGAAGTCCATGAGGTCGTCGGTCAGGTCGCCGATCGGACGGTGGGCGGCGTCCTTGAGCACCGGGATGAACAGCCCGGTCCCGACGTCGACGGTGACCCCGACGTTGGCGGCCGACGCGAGGACGAGGGTGTGGTCCGCACCGGGCGTGGCGAAGAACAGCGGGAAGTCGGCGTGGCGGGCGGCAATGGCCTTGACCAGGAGCTCGACCAGGCCGTACGGGGCGCCGCCGCGGGTGGCGCGGAACGCCGTCAGGTCGACCGCGATCGCGGCGAAGGCGGCCGGGATCGTGCGGTGCGCCTCGCTGACGACGGCGGCCACCGCGCGCTGGCGCCGGCTGAGGCTGACGACGGCGGCTTCCGCGGACGCCCCAGCCGCCCCCTGTTCCGCGGACCCCTGGTCAATGAGCCGCTGGACGTCGGAGGCCTTCACCACCCGCTTGCCGAGCGCGCGCAGCTGCTCGGGCCGGATGCCGTGATCCTGGGCGAGGGTGCGCGCGGCGTCGCTGAGGACCGGGTCCGGGCCGCCGTCGTGGTCCCCGGCCTCGCCCTCACCCTCGGGTGCGGTGGTCACGGCGGCGGCCGCCGGGCTCGCCAGGTAGTCGTCCCGTTCCTGGTGGCTGTCGAACAGCAGCCCCACGGGCCGCCCGAACTCGCAGCGCGCTCCTGCCTCGACGAGCTGGTGGAGGAGGCCGTCCGTGTCCGCGACGAGTTCCTCCAGGGCCTTGGCGGTCTCGACCTCGGCGACGACCTCGTCCGCGAACACCTCGGCGCCGTCGTCGACCGTCCAGTCGACCAGGACGCAGTCCTCGTCGTTGTTGTTGAACTTCGGCAGCAGCAGTTCACGCATGCAACGCCTCCCAGATGGCGCGGTGGATGTCAGGAGCTTGGGGGAACACGGTCTGTTCCAGGTGGGCGGCGGTCGGGATCACCTCGGCCTCGGCGCTGCACAGCACGACCGGGCGCCGCAGCCGGCCCCACAGCCGCTCGTAGACGCGCGCGGCGACCTCCGAGCCCCAGGTGCCGCCGGCGGTGCAGTCCTCGACCAGGCACACGACCTCGGCACCGGCCAGGGCCGGTAGCAGTGGCTCCACGTCGAACGGGTACAACCGGGTCGGAACGATCACCTCGCAGGTGATCTCGTGCTCGGCGAACAGCGTCCCGGCCGCCGCCAGCGCCCGCCGGGCCACGCCGCCGGGCACGATGATCACGCAGTCGGCCGCGTCGTCGCCGTCCGACGCCCGCAGCCGTGCCGGGCCGCCGGCTCCGAACGGGAAATCGGCGACGAACGGCCCGTCCGTCCCCGGCTCGTGCATCGGCTGCGTGTAGAGCACCTTGTCCTCGAACAGAACGGCCGGCTCGCCATCGGCGAGCAGGCCGGCCAGCAGCGCCGTACTGTCGTGGAACGGCGAGATCTCGTGCACCGACAGGTGCGGCACGCCGATGAAGTGCTTCTGCAGGCTCTGGCTGTGGGTCGGGCCGTACCCGCGCCGCCCGCCGGTGGGACAGCGCACGATCACCGGGACCTCGACGCGGCGGCCGTACATCGCGACCGATTTGGCCGCGAAGTTGACGATCTGGTCGAAGGCCAAGGTGGCGAAGTCGCCGAACATGATCTCGACGATGGCGCGCCCGCCGGACAGCGCCAGCCCGTTGGCCACGCCCACCAGCGACTGCTCGCTGATGGGTGTGCTCAGGACCCGGTCGGGGTAGCCCGACGACAGCCCTTTGGTGATCTTGAAGGCGCCGCCGTACGGATCGGCGACGTCTTCCCCCAGCAGGAACAGGTCGGGGTCGGCGGCGAAGGCCGCGTGCAGGGCCCGGTTCAGGTTCTCAGCGACACGCTCCACGGCTCAGCCCCTCTCCCACACCGAGGCCGGACGGGCCAGGACCCGGTCCACGGCCTCGGCGATCCGCGTCCGCTGCTCGTCCTCGACCTTGGCGAACAGGTCGGGGTCCAGGCGCCGATAGGCGTCGTGCCAGTCGTGCTCCCGCTCGGCGGCGACCTCGGCGGCGGAGCGCGTGTCGTCGCCCTTGCTGTGCGGGCCGAGGCGGTGGGTCGCGAACTCCACGACAGCCGGGCCGCCGCCGGTGCGCGTCCGTTCGACCACCGGTGCCAGGCGCGCGCGGATCGCGGCGACGTCGCTGCCGGTCACGGACACATGGGCGATTCCGAACGCCGCGGCCCGCCCGGCGATGTCGCCGGCCATGGCGCGCGCGGTCGGCGTGGTCTGCGCGATGCCGTTGTTCTCCACGACCACCAGCAGCGGCAGCCGCCACAGCGCGGCCAGGTTCAACGCCTCGTAAACGGCGCCCTCGCCCCAGGTGCCGTCGCCGATGTAGGCCACGGCGATCCCGGACCGGCCGGTCCGCTGGAACCACAAGGCCGTGCCCACGGCCACCGGCAGGCTCTCGCCCTGCACCCCGGTGGACAGGTAGGTGCCCCGGAAGATGTGCTGGCTGCCGCCGACGCCCGAACAGACGGCGCCCTCGCGGCCGGTCATCTCGGCCAGCAGGCCCTCGGGGTCGTCGAAGCGGGCCAGGTAGTGTCCGTGGCCGCGGTGGTTGCTGAACACGAAGTCGTCCGGGGCCAGCAGCGGCCCCAGGGCCACCGGCACGTACTCCTGGCCGAGGCAGGTGTGCGTGGTGCCGTTGAGCAGCCCGCGCGCGAACAGGTCGAGCACGGCCTGTTCGAAGTGCCTGATCATCAGCAGGCTGGAAAGGTCGTCGATGTCGATCCCGGCATCGATTCCGGCAACGCTGATGGCAGTACCTTCTTTCTCGTCATCGAGCACGTTCATGGTCCCGCCCGTCGGAGTTCGAAAAGATCGAGATGAGCCCGGCGCCCTCGACATCACCCCGCGTCCTCCGTGCCCGCTCGGGGCATGCCGACAGTGCAGCAGTCCGGGTCCGCAAAGGTGAACTCCCTGGTGACAGATGTGGCGGGGTCACCCGGCCTGATGTACAACCGACCGCTCCCCGGCAATGCGACGGCAGCGGCGACGGTGCGCTCGTACCGGATGTCACCGGTTCCGACAACGCGGATGGGAGGGACCGAGAGCAAAGCGAAATGCTCCTCCACCCCTGCGGCCGGCGCCATCGCGGCGAGACCGGCGCGGCACGCCTCCAGCCTTCGGCGTGAGGAGTTCCGCGCGAAGACGTTGATCTCGTCGAAGGGTTCGAATTCGGGATGGAGGAAGTGGTTGGTGTGCTCGGCCTGTTGGGCTTCGAGGCACCGGAACCCGCCGTCCAGAGCCTCCACCCAGACCGCCTTGCCCGCGTCGCAGAGCATGAACGACCGTGAGCTGGCCAACGGGAGGCCGCGGAGGCACTCGACCGCCTCATCGACGGTGGCAGCGGAGTCCAACACGTGGCGAATGGCCAGGTACGGCGGGACTCCGGGTTTCCAGTCGCCGCCGAGGACCAGGTTGAGGCCCACGGCCAGGCCGTCGCTGTTGACCCCGAGATAGCCGAGCAGGCCCGCGAAACTGAGCACCAGGGCCCGGCGCGGGGAACCTGTGAGTCGGACGTCGAGGACGCTGATCTGATCGTCCAGGTCGCCGTTGAGGTCCACCGTCTGGGCCAGGACCGGATGGGAACCGGCCTTGGCGTAGGTGGTGCAGTCGCCTCGCGCCGGGATCTTCCGGTAGCCCAGGATCTCCCGGCGCAGCTGCAGCAGCAGCGCCTGGTCGCGGTGGATGCCGATCCCGTCGGCGAGTCCGGTGATCTCCTCGGCCAGCCGTGGCAGCTCTGCCGTGATCACCTTGTCGAACGCGGACAGCACCGGTTCGAGCCCGGCCGTCGTGACCGGTTCGTCCAGAAGCAGGTTGAGGCGGCAGAGCGAGTCGTCGACGAAGCCGCGCAGCGGACCGGCGAGAGCTGCCCCGTGCTGTCGGCCGACCTCATATGGATCGCCGCAGAGATGCAGATGGGCGACGCCCGCTCCGCCGGTCACACCGCCATGCCCTGACGAGTCACCTTCGCGTTGGTGGCCAGCTCGTCCTTGAGCCACGACCACTCACCGCGCAACACGCTGTAGTAGACAGCGTCCCGGCGCCTGCCGCCCGGCATCGGGTTGAAGCTGCGAAGGACGCCTTCCTCCAGGGCGCCGATGTTGCGCAGGCCCGCTCGGGCCTGCGCGTTGAGCTGGTCCGTCTTGAACTCCACGCGCTCGGCGCCCAGGTTCTCGAAGGCGTGCTCGAGCAAGAGGTACTTGGCCCAGCGGTTGATGCCGCGGCCCTGGAAGTCGACGCCCAACCAGGACCAGCCGATCTCCAGGCGCGAGTCCGCCTCGGAGAGGTTGCCGAAGCTCATACTCCCCGCGCAGCGCCCCGTCGTCTTGTCGGTGATGTGGAAGACCACACGCCTGCCTGCCGCGTGGTCGGCGACCATGCCCTGGAAAAAGGCGTCGAAGTCCTCCTCCGTCTCGACCAGGCTCACGAAGTAGCGCCAGATCACCGGGTCCATCGCGATGTCGTGGATCGACTCGCGGTCCTCGGGACTGATCGGCCGCAGCCTCACGTGGTCATTCTCCAGCGTGGCCGCGGCCAGCTCCGCCCAACTCACTCTAAGCAGCCTTTCCCGCGTAGCGCGACAGGGTGTCGACGACGTCGTGGAGAGTGCGCATCTCGGCGACGTCGCGCTCGGTCAGATGCGCGAGGTCGACCGCGAGGTCCTCGCAGAGCCGGGTCAGGAACAGGACCTTCTGCAGCGAGGTCAGTCCGTAGTCGGTCAACGCGACATCCGGGTCGATCCCGTGCGGATCCGCGGCCGGCTGGAGCGCGGCCGACAGGTTCTCCCGCGCGATGGTCTCGATGTCACTGGGCATGGATACCGTCCTGGTTGTTCGTGATCTCCGCCTGGAAGGCGGCGAAGATGGCCTGTCGTTTCGGCTTGAACTGCGAAGTGAGCATTCCGTTGGCGATGCTGGGCCGGGGGCTCGCGACCACGATCTTGCGGATCTGTTCGTCACGGCCGAACGAGGCGTTGGTGCGGGCCAGTTGGTCGGCGATCGCCTCGAGGTCCGGCGTGTCGGAGGACGGCGAGACCACCGCGACCAGGGACGTCTGCGCGGGGCAGAACACCACGCACTCCTCGATCGCCGGACTCGTCCGCATGTGCTCCTCGATCGGCCGGACGATCACCTTCCTGCCGTTTCCGAGCACGATGACGTCGTCGGCGCGCCCCTGGATGAACAGGAAGCCGTCCTCGTCCACGTAGCCGAGGTCGCCGGTGCGCACCACCCCGTCCGCGACGAACATCCGCTCGGAGTCACCGGGCTCGGCGAACTCGTAGCGCTGGTTCACCGGATGCTCGCTTCGTACCAGGAGCACGCCGTCCTCGTCGAACAGCACCTCCTTCCCCCGCAGCACCCTCCCCACGCTGCCCTCCCTGTGGGCACCGGGATGGTTCTTGCTGACGATGCACGTCTCGTTCAGCCCGTAGCCCTCGTAGATGGGAAGGCCCGCGTCGGTGAGGTAGCGCAGCACCTCCCTGTCCGCCGGCGCCGATCCCGTCCACAGGTAGCGGATCCGATCGCCGAACAGCCGCCGCGCGGCCGCGCGGCGCGCCGCGTCCGGCGTGACGCCGTCCGCGCGCGCGGCGTCCTGGCTGATCTGCTGCCTGGCGGCCTCGAAGAACGCCGGCACACCCATCACCACGGTCGGCCGAGCCGTCGCGAGCGCGGCGAAGGCCGCCTCGTACGTGGTGACAGTCGCATCGTGGCCGAAGCAGAGGGCGGAGTAGAGCCAGTACCGCTGCTGCAGCAGCGACAGCGGAAGGAAGACGAAGAGGTTGTCGCCGCCCCGGTGCTCGAAGATCTCCTGCACAGCCTGCATCGACGCGTCGATACTGCCGACCGTGGCCCCGAGTCCCTTCGGCGCACCGGTGCTGCCGGAGGTGAACTTGATCGTCGTCACCTCCTCGGGCTCGTACACGACGGGTCCGGGCGGCTCCGGCCATGCCTGCCTCGCAGCCTCGGCGACATCAGTGAAAGTTCGGACAGCCGCCGACGCGTCCGCCGGCACGTCCTGGTCGGTGAACAGAAGCGTGAGCCCGTAGCGTGCCACCAGCTCTCCGCCATCGGTGAACTTGCCCGGCTCGAAACCTGCGACCACAACCTTGAGCCGCAGCGCGGCAAGGTCCAACAGAACCCATTCCAGGCTGTTGGCCGCCAGGATTCCGATGCGGTCCCCGGACTCGACGCCGAGGCTCCGAAGGTAGGCGGCGACATGGCCCGACTGTTCGTACAGTTCGGTCAGGTCCAGCGTCCTGAGACTGCCGAGCCGGATGAAGGAGATCCGGTGGCCGGGAGCCGGCGGCCCCGCCACCAAGCGGTTGATCACAGAGTCCGTCATCCCGTGGCTCCTTCGGCGAGCGACCAGTCCGACGGCAGAGCCTCGAAGTAGGACTGTTGTTCGAGGTCGATCCGGGTGCCGGGCGCGACCAGCTCGACCTGTGAAGGCCAGGACGAGAGGTCGGTCGTCCCCAGCGCCCGGGCGAGTCGGGCGGCGAATCGAGGCATGATCGGCGTGGCCGCGCGGGCCAACAGTTGTGCCGCGGCCAGTTCCAGCGCGATGGCCGTTCGGGCCTCGTCCTTCCAACCGGCGATCAGCGCGGTCCGTGCCTCTGCTTCAGCGAACCGCCGAGTGTCGACGACGATCCCGTCCAATTCGGCGGCCGCACTGTTCAGCGAGAATCCGTCCTGCCCGAAGCTGTTGGCGACAGCGGCGAGCCGTACTCCCAGGCGGTTGAGGAACGCCGTGTGCTCTGGAGTCCAGACACCGGCGTCGGGGGCGATCCCGCCGTACTGCCCGGCGACCCGTGCGCCCAGGTCGTTCAGCCAACCCTGCCAGCCGTCCACCAGGACCCGCTGGACGGTCTCCGTGTACGCCTCGAGTTCGAAGTTCGTCCGTCGCCGCTCCGGACGCGTGAGCGACAGGTAGTAGCGCACCGCGTCCACGGTCTCCGGTCGCAGGATCTGCTTGCCCCAGATGGCATGGCGCCTGCTGGTGGAGAACTTGCCGTCCTCCAACAGATAGAACTCATTGACGTGGTAATCGATATCGGGATTCCACTGCGGGTACGCCAACCGGTAGAGAGCCGGGTAGAGCACGGCATGGTAGAAGCTGTTGTCGTAGCCGAAGAAGTGGACGAACTTCCAGTCCTGCTCGGGAGTCACGGCTTGCCAGTCACGGCCCAGACGGCCGCCGAGGACCTCGATGCCGTGGAGAAAGCCGTAGGACATCTCGGGCCAGACCCAGATCACCTGCCCGTCCACTGTCGTATCCGCGGGTGCGACGCCCCAGTCCGAAGGGTGGGTCATGGGAATGTCGAGCCTGGTACGCGCGAACACCCGGTCCGCCAGTTCACGGAGTCGGGCCGGGACCCGACCGAGACGGTGGTGATCGGCGACCTCGCTGCCGAACTCGTGGAGGGGCAGGACGAAGCGTGAGACAGGTTGCTGCTTCGGCGGCGCCTTTGACCGGCTGCTGCGCGGGTTGACCAGGTCGACGCAGACGTTCGGTTCGCCGCACTCTTCGCAGATGTTGCCGCTGGTGCCGCCCCCGCATCCGGGACAACCTCCCGAGACGTCCACCTCGTAGAGGTAGGCGTCCGTCTCGTCGTCCACCAGGGCAGCCGTCTGCTGGACGGTAACCGCCCCCGAGTCGACCAGCTTCGAGAAGTACCCCCGTAGACCGTCCCGGTAGCCGGGGTCCTCGTTGGTCACTGTGTACTGGTCGACCTCGATGTCCATCAGACGGAGCGTCGCGGCGATCTCGGCACTGTAGTGCTCGGCGGTACGCGCCGGTTCGCGCTCCTCACGGCGGGCGCAGTCGACCACGTAGCTCTGGAAGTCGTCGCTCCCGGTAAGGTGCCATGCCTCAGTGCCCTGCATGCGTTGGAACCGGACGTAGGCGTCGGCTCCCAGGTAGGGACCGGACAGGTGACCGAGGTGGAGGTCGCCGTTCGGAGTGGGCGGGGTCGAGAAGACGAAGACCGGCCTCTCGTGGAACCGACGGCGCGTACCGCCTGCCGCTGCGGCCTGGGCGGCGCGCACCGGGTCGCGCCAGTACAGGTCGAAGAAGACCAGGTCGACGTCTCCGTCGTTCTCGACGACGTGTGTCTCGAAGGGCTCGAACTGGCACACCGTTCCCGGCTCCACCCGGATACGCCGACCGTCGAAAGCCACCCATCCGGTTCCGGCGACGACGACGAACATCTCGATCTCGTCGTGCTGGTGTGGATCGGAGGTGACGCCCGGAGCGACCCGGCCCCAGCCGGCTCCGGCACTCATCTTCTCCACGGAGCTCATCTCGATGCCGAATGCCTGGTGCAGTTCCTCCGTGGAAAAGACGCTCACGTTCATCGGTGGCTCCCTTGGTCGGAAACGTTCTCAACGGCGGTACGGAGCAGGTGCGCTGTCTCTGCGGCGATGGCGGGTGCGAGCCTGTAGCCGGAGCCGTTGGCGGCACCCGCGAACACCAGTCGGCCCTCCTCGTCCAGAGCGCGTACCAGCGGCTCCCGATCCGCGCTGTACGCGTCGCAGAACACCCTTCCGCTGCGGGCGGAGTCGGCCAGGCGGGGGGCGCGGCCGATCAGCACCTCGCGGGCCTCAGCCAGGTCCGACGGGGAGACGCTGCCGGTGAGCCGGTCGGGGTCGACGTCCCAGACCTGACTGGTGTAGCTGAAGAGCCAACGCCTCTGCTCGTGCAGCGGGAGCAGGAATGCGTCCTCGTCGTGGAAGACGACGACTCCGTCCTCGGCCGCGGGCGGCCGTTCGATGTGCAGCGCGACGACCTTCTTCACCCTGGCGCCCAGGGGGGTGAGCCGTTCCCGCCAGGCTGGTGCGGCCAGCCACGGGCCGGGTGCGAGCACGACCGAGTCGGCTGTGACGCGCTCTCCCGTGCTGAACCCGAGTTCGTACCTGCTCCCGACCCGGTCCAGGGAATCGACGGAGACCCCTTCCCTGAAACTCGTCCGCGGCCGCAGAGACCGGGCCAATGCTCGGGTCAACGCCCCGACATCGGCGTACTGGCAGCCCTCGCCCGTCCAAGCCGCCGTCTCGTCCGAAAGTGGTGGCAGCCAGTCTGGCAACGCGTCCACGCGGGACAGTCCAGCCTCGTCAAGATAGGCCGTCTCCACCTGGCCCACAGCCGCACGGTCGGACACCACCAGCATGGGAACCGGATGAATGGGCAACGCCGGATCAGCGTCGAGCAGGGCCCTGTAGTAGGCCTGGCTGTAGCCGGTCATGCGGCGTACACGCTCCGTCGCGCCACGAGGGAAGTGCAGACCGGCCGACCGGCGACTGGCTCCGGACCCGACGGCATCTTGTTCGAGCACCAACACGGAAGCGTGCGGAGCCCGTAGCACCAGTTCCCGCGCGATCGTGCACCCGATGATTCCGCCACCAACGACGGCGAAGTCGACATGCGTCATGGCTCATCCCACGCTCTCGTCCGGGCTGAGCTTCGCCGACCATTCGATGAACGAAGGAACCGTGTCGTCGCTGCGTACACATCGAACGCGGTCGATGATCCGCTGGCTCCGCCAGGCAAGCAGGCTGAGGTTCTTGTCCGCCAGTCCGCGCTGTCGCAGAGCCGCGTTCTGGAGGAAGATGCTTCGGTTCGAAGGGCCGTCCCACCTCACGGCGAAATCACTGTCGATGCGGTACTCGTCGCCCTCACGCTCGAGTCGGTTCGCGATCGGGGCGAGGAAGTCGGGCGCAACGGTGCGGAACCCGGTCGCCCAGACCACTACGTCGGCGTCGACCTGCCCGAGGACCGCCGGATGGTTGCTGTTGGACAGCTTCAACGACCACGCGTTGTCGGAGGCGGAGACCGCGATCACGTTCCGGTTCGGGTACAGCGAGACCAGGTCGGTGTTTCCGTGGATGAACCGCTCGGCATAGATGCGCTGATAGATCTCGCGGAGTGTGCCCTCGGAGATGCCGTCACTGGTGAGGACGTGCTCCCGGTTGAACGATTCGCGCGTCCCCTGGTCCAGCCTGGCGAAGTAGTCCGAGTAGCCGGGCATGTAGAAGTCGTTGGTGAAGGGCGAGTCGTCGATGGGGTAGAAGTTGCGGCGGCGTGACACCCACGAGACCCGGCGCGGTCGCTCATTGGACGGACGCGAGATGAGGTCGAGGAACGCCTCGGCGCCCGACTGGCCTCCGCCGACCACGCAGACCCTCTTCCCCGCCACATCGCGGCTGAGAGGCACGAATTCGCTGACGTGGAACTGAGTGAGGCCGAGGTGGTCACGGGCTTCCGCCGGCACCCAGGCATTGCTGCCGATGCCAATTGACACGTTGTTCGCCGTGACGGTGCGCCGGTTGGTACGCAGGACGAATACGCCGTCGAAGTCGACGGAGACGACCTCCTCTCCGAATACCACATTCTGGTTGCGCCGGCTAGCCCATTCCAGGTAGTTGCGGAACTCCTGCCGCGGCACCGCGCTGAACTGAGCATTGATGAAGTGGTATATCCGCCCTTTGTCCTTCAGGTAGGACAGGAACGAAAAGGGATTGGTCGGGTCCGACAGACTCACCAGATCCTTGAAGATGGACACCTGGAGGGTCGCATCGGGGATCTGTTGTCCATCATGCCAACTGAACACCTCACGCTTCTCGAGGAAGAGGTTCGGCAGCCCCGGACAACCGTGCAACAGAGACGCAAGACTCAGATTCGCAGGGCCGACGCCTATGCCGACACACTCGTAGTGCTGTTCGTCACTCATGGCTCTCCCCGTGTATGCATCGGATGTCTTTCCGCGCCCGGCAGCCAGTGTGAGCCAGGATGCACGGGTACGGATCTGCCCGCGTCACTGCTTCGACAGGGGACGACAAGTCAGCGCTCCACTCGACTTGCACTGCGTCCGGATGCCGCTCGGGATCGGCCCGCGTGCGGCCGTCGTCCCAGCGCGTCCGCGATGATCAGCTTCTGGACCTCGGACGCGCCCTCGTAGATACGCA
Source organism: Streptomyces sp. NPDC007971 (assembly GCF_042958635.1). Taxonomy (NCBI): domain Bacteria; kingdom Bacillati; phylum Actinomycetota; class Actinomycetes; order Kitasatosporales; family Streptomycetaceae; genus Streptomyces; species Streptomyces sp. NPDC007971. The sequence goes on along the minus strand of NZ_JBIBJK010000014.1, from coordinate 186,194 downwards.
GGGACCTGACCTGCCGGTACAAGCGCTCGGGGACGCTGTCGGCAACCAGGCCGGCTGCCCCGTGGACCTGGACGGCAGCGTCGACGATCTCCTGTGCGGCCTCGGTGGCGGCCACCTTGGCGATGCTCGAGTGCTTCGCGTAGCCGGGGTTCCCGTGGTCGAGCTCCCACGCAGCCCGCGCGACCAACATCGCAGAATAATTCAGCTTTATTTCCATGTCGGCAAGCGCACCCTTCACAAGCTGAAGGTCCATCAGCTTGCCGCCCTGGATCCGCCGCTCACGGGCCCGCTGGACAGCCGAGTCGAATGCGCGCCGCGCAAACCCCACCGCGGCCGCCCCCACCGTCATCCGGAATCGCTCCAGCAGGTCCGTCGCGACCACGAACCCCTGTCCGGGGCGTCCGAGTACGCTCGATTCGGGGACCAGGCAGTCCTCGAAGGCCAGGTGTCCGAACGAGCGCGGAGCAACCAACCGCACCTCCTCCAGCACCCGGACTCCAGGCGTGCGCGCCGGCACCAGAAACGCCGTGAGCCCCAGCGCACCGGGTCCCCCACCCGTTCGCGCGATCACGCAGTGCAAATCCGCGATGCCGGCATTGGCGATCCAGGCCTTTCGGCCGTTCAACAGATAGCCGTCGGACACTCGGTCGGCAGTCAGACCGACTGCCGAGATGTCGGAGCCGGCCTCCTCCTCCGAGATCGCGAACGATCCCGTCACCTCGCCCGACGCCATTCGCGGCAGATACTCCAACTGCTGCTCACTGTTTCCGTATTGGATGATCGGGGTCGCCGACAGCGCTTGGATGGAGAAGGCGAAGTCCGCCAGATCGTCGGCGTACGCAAGGATCTCCCTTGCCAGACAGATCGAGCGGTGGTCACCGGCGGCGGACCCGTTCGCGGGATCGAGGAATCCCAGCCATCCGGCGGAGCCAAGCGCGCTCAGGATCTCCCTGCCGGCCTTCTCCGGGGTCTGCTCCAGAGGACGTGACCACAGGCTGGAATGGCCGGCGCACCAGTCGGCGAGCTCCACGGCCAACGTGCGGTGCTGCTCCTCGTAGAACGGCAACGCAAGTATGTCCTCATCGAGACCACTGAACAGCGCGTAAGTCATGTGTCGCCCTTTCAGATCCGCAGGTCAGCATCGGTCGAAACGGCCGCGACCCCGGCGGCACCTTGATCAGGCGATGCTCGATGAAAATTACGCGACCGAGGCTCAGCCCCGCCAGATCCGCCGCCCTCTCGCGTCACCACGCCGATGTCGGCGTGGTGACGGGCCTCTTCCCATCAGGAAACGACGACGGTCGTGAACTCACGGGCATGACGGACGGCGAAATCGTGGATCACTAGGCGCATCTTCACTTCACCGCTGTCGGTTGAGCACCTCGTGGCGGGGATTCGGCAAGAAGGCACGGAACCTGGTGATCGTCTGGTGTCGGATACCGTACGACCGCAGGATTCGCGCTCCGCCTGCCGTCTTCACCATGAGCCTGCTGCGACGTGTCGGCCGACGCCTGTCTCGCCAGCGAGACAACGCCCCCGCCCGACCATTCCGATAATGCCGGTTCGAGTGCTAACGCGTCTGCTTGCGGAGCAGAACCCCGTACCGTACTCCTGGAACCGAGGCGGCCAGCAGGTAGTGCCCGTTGTCGCGAAGGCGACCGGCTGCTGCGAGGTCCGTCAGGTTGATGATCGGGTCGGCGGCGAAGCAGTGGCCTACCCGTGCGATGTTGTCTGTATACAGCTGCGCCGCGGCAAATCCCGCCTGAAGCTCTTTCATGACGATGATGGCTTCGAAGATATTGGTGTGCATGAGGAGGTCGACCTGGTCGATTCCCATGGATGCACGTTTCATCAGCTGCGTGTTCACGCGGCGGGAGAGGTCCGGACTGATCTCGTTCGACCAGTCCAGGTCCTTCATCTCGTGCGCTGCGGCACTTGCGACGATCTCGTACTCCCCGTCGGTGTCCGACACCAGCACACCGGCCGCGCCATCGCTGAACAGGGCGAACTTGGCCAGTCTTTCCGCCTCGACAGGGACTCGATCGGTGGTGATGACCAGGACCCGCCGATGGATTCCGGAAGCTACGAAGGCCTCGGCGACTCGCAGGCCCGCCAGCAGGTTCGTGCATCGGTCGAGCGTGATGCCGAGGAAGTCGGCCTCACGCGTTCCCAACCCCTCCGAGATGGTCCGCACGAAACTGCCGTGGCTGTCCGGACCCCCTGGAAAACTGGTGCAGCACAGCACCAGTGCGTCGACGGAGGAGGGGTCGACACCGGCGGCGCGGAGAGTCGCCTTGCCCGCCTCGACCGCCAGGTCCTCCAGCGACTTGTGGCTCCGGTGCACATGGCCCCAGCCCCAGACCTCCGGGGCATACGGCAGCCCTAGTTCACCGGCCCGCGCCTCCAGATCCGGAGTCTCGGAATGGTGCGACGCGATCTCCCCCAGCACGTACTGCGGTCCGCTCAGGAAGACAGAGGAGGAACTCATCGAGGCTCCACAACGGGATGTGTATGTGATCGGTCAAGTTACGGCGGTGGCCGGCTCGGCCTCGGGCCCGGCACCAGCCGCCGATTCGTCCGACCGGGCCTCCTCGATCATGTCCAGGTCCCGCATACCCCGCAGCGGCGAGAAGGACACCTACAACCCCGCACACCAGCAACCGATCACCGCGCAATCCGGGCAGCGTGGCCAGCGGGATCGAGGCAGCAGCAAGCGACCGATGTCGCATTCACATCGTGAGCTTGTGCTTGGCGAGGCGGTCGACCACGACACCGGCCGGGAGGGAGAAGAGCAGGAACGGCAGCACGCCGAGGCTTGACAGGATCGCGACTTCCAGCGTCGATGACTTGAGCAGGACGACGCGGCCAGCGGGATCGCCAGGAGGGAGACCGACGAGCCGAGTTCACTGGCGGCCTGCCCACTCCACAAGAGCATGAAGTCTCGGTTGAACCACAGGGACTTCTTGGGAATCGCGTCCTCGGCTTTGTCGATCACGTGCCTGCCGTGCCAAAGGGGCGCCCCGGCCTCCAACGGTCGTGGGAAGGCCATTCAAGAGCGGACTCCCCTCGCAGCGCGTGTCACCGATCATGAGACTCACCAGTAGAGCCTTGATCACCGCACAGGTCGTCGGCCGGCACGAACGATGGACGGCCCGTGTCGGGGAGGCCGAGCTCAGTCCGCGGGCGTCGTCTCGGATCCGGGTCCGAGTCCGGCCGCCAGGCGCTCCATCCCCGCGTCGTCCAGGCCGTCAAGGGTCGCCAGCAGCTGCGCGGCCGCCTCCGGAGAGGCATCGCCGAGGTCTGCCCCGGCGGGTCCGCCGGCAACCGGTCCGGCAGCGAACGCGGCGACAGACCCACCTTCCGCCCGCACCCGCGCCGTCAGGCCGTCCAGGGTGAGTTCCAGCAGCTCGCCGGCCGGGACGTCCACACCGAGGTCGGTCCGCAGCCGGCTCCACAGCTCGATGGCCGCGAGCGAGTCGAAGCCGAGCGAGACCAACGGGACGTCGCAGCTGAGGGGGCTGGTCAGTCGCGCCCGGATCAGCCCGTCGAGATAGCCGCGGACGGCCAGGAGGCCGTCGCCGTTGCCGATCGTCACCTGCCCGCCGCCTCTCTGCCGCGACTCATCGGCCATCTCCCTGATCCTCGAACTGGGTTCGCCATGACTCTCCTGTGCAAACAATCCGACACTCGACATCCGAACGGCGGCCGACACCACTTCGCCGCGGCCCACGAATACCTTTGCAGGCCCTCCTCATGCTGCGCCTGTCTCGCCGGCGAGACAACATCGCGCAGACCATTCCCGGCCCGCTCCGCATGCAGTGGTCCGGGGGCACGGCCGTTCCCACATCATGATGTGAGTCCGAGGATGTGGGAACGGGTGTTGTGCCCGTCGCGCTGCCCGGCGGGTGGCTTCGGCGGTGTCGTCGCGTCCGTGCAGGTGAAGCGCCCCGATGGCGAGGTTCCGCAGCGCGGCCATGACACGCGGGCCGGAACTGGTGCGGACGCGGCCAGGCGCACCCGCACCCCGTCGAGCCGCGACCTGCCGGCAGCCGCCGTCGAGCAGCACCCGGTCGCCCACACGCAGCACCTTCATGCGCAGCTCACCACCGACAGTGCAACCAGTCGGACGGACAACTCCGTGTGCAGCCGCCCGGTCCGCAGCAGGTGGTGGAGCGTCGGGAGCACCGCGATCGGATCGCCCACCGCCTTCGCGCCCGCGATCAGCGGCCCCGGCTCGGCGAGCTGCGCCCGCAGCAGTGCATCCCATGGCTGCTTGCAGCATCGGCTCATCCGATACCCGGCCGGCCAGCGCACATTGCCCAGCCGCACCGGCTCATGCCCGTGCACGGGCCGAAAGCCCCAGCCCACCACATCGCAGAACCCAGCGGTCGCATCGAACACCGCCCGGTCGGCAGCCGTGATCCGGTTCTCCGGGCGGCAGTCGACCACCTCGCCGCTCCCGTCGGCACGCCGCGCGAAGAAATCAGGGACATGCGAGTGCCGACGTGACGAATCCGTCCACTCCAGCCGGAATGGCTGCGCCGCGAACGAGGTGACCCGCGGATCGGGTCAATCAGCGAATGATTCGATGGGCTCGAAGCGGACGGTCAGGCCGAGTGGCGTTGGCTTGGCTCACGCTACGATTCTTGGCCCGTTCAGGGTCGAGGCCACGGCCGTTTCAAGATCGGTTTGAGGTGGGTGGCGGGCCGCATGTCGGCGTGCTGAGCAGGGCGGAGCTCCGGTAGGACGAGGGTTATCACACCAAATCGTCTGCACCGGAACTCCGTTGCTGGTTGAGTCTGCCATCCCCGAAGCCGGGTTGTCCGCGATTGGGGACTGGGTGTCGTCGCCGGCGGCAGGGACGGCCGTCGAGGTCACCTGCGAGGTGTTGTCGGGTCTGCCGGCCAGGCTGGGTGAGGTGGGCGACGGGCGCCGTGAGCAGGGGCGGCTGTATCCGGTGGCGGCGGTGCCGGCGCACGGCACCTACCCTCCCCGCGGGTCACGCCCGCCCAAGACCCAGACCACCGCTCCACGACCCCACTCCCCCCGAGCGCACGAAACTCCGGCCACCGGGCGGACGCCAAGCCCTCCATCACAGCCTCGTATGACGTTCACGGAACAGCTGCTGCAGGAGCTTGCGGACGCCGACGGCCGGATCGTCAAGAGCGGCAGCGGTCCGGACATGGAGAAGTGGCCGTCCCGCGTCGCCGCGGCACGTAGGTCCGGAAGGGTCCCGGAGACGAAGGAGCTATACGGGGGTTGGTGCCGTGGCGGGTACGAGATCGAGCTCGTCGACATCCCCGCCTGGCGCCTTGCCGTCCTCAAACCCATCTCCGTGCCGTCTCGGCTCGCGCGTCCGCACCCCGTGGTACAGGCCATACAGAGCGAAACCCAACCGCTGGGCCTCACGAAGCCCGTCCAAGGACGTGCCCTCCGGCTCATCCAGGCGCTCATCACCGCTGCCGAGGCCACAGGACATTCCACTTCTCCTGGACGGACCGGCTTCGCTCCCCCGTCTCATGGGCCGACACCCCCGGCCGCTCCCTCGAAGAGCAGCTCGCCGAGATCGCCCAAGAGGTCACTCTCCGCGGCGAGGCCGCTGAACGCAGACGCCAAAACGAGATCGAAGCGGCACGCCAGAAGCGCATCCGCTGGGAAGCCGCCATGGAAGAAGCCCGCATCCGGAACGCGGAGGCGTACCGGCATCAGGCACTTCGAAGCGCAGGAAGCGTCTTGGCGCCACGCCACCCGATTGACCGAGTACGTAAGCGCCGTGCGCGCGCGAGTCGAGGCCATGCCGCCGGGGCAGGCCAGAACCGACGCCGAAGCATGGATCAGCTGGGCAGCGACCACCGTCGAGCGCGTCGACCCGCCGAGCTCACCACCCCGGTTGCCGGACGTCCCCGAATCGCGAGCCGACGACCTAAGGCCCTTCCTCGGGCACTGAAGCCCTTACGGACCGACTTTTGAGCATCACGAGCGTCATTTCAGCGTCAGGATATTGCCCGTAACGCCCATACCGCACATCATGCGCACGCACGAAACCGCAGGTCAGGCGCCCTTCGCGGCCGGTTCAAGGATGGCAACGCACTCCACATGATGCGTCATCGGAAACAGATCGAACGCCCGAAGCGTCCGCACCCGGTAGCCGCCCTCGCGGAAGTATCCGAGGTCCCGGGCCAGCGCGGCGGGGTCGCAGGCCACGTAGGCGATGCGGCGGGCGCCGAGGGAGGAGAGGTGTTCGACCGTCCTGCGGCCCGCGCCCGCGCGCGGCGGGTCGAGGACGATGAGGTCGGCCTCGGTGATGCCGGTGCGCGGGAGGACCGACTCGACCTTGCCCTGTTCGATGCGGACCCTCGGGAAGTCGGCCAGGTTGTGCCGCGCGTCCTCCACTGCCCGCTTGCCGGACTCGATGCCGAGGACCGCGCCCTTCTCGCCGAGCCGGTCGGCGAGGGCGCCGGCGAACAGGCCGACGCCGCAGTAGAGGTCTAGAGCCATCTCGCCCTTGCGCGGCAGCAGGCCCTGCATGACGGCCTTGACCAGGGTGTCCGCGGCCTTCGGGTGGACCTGCCAGAAGCCGCCGCTGCCGACGCGGTAGGTGTGGTCGTCTGCGCGCTCGCGGACGAACGCGCGGCCGTGGACGCGGTGGATGCCGCCGTCCTTCTCGTCGACGCGCATCACGGAGACGGGCCTGTCGAGCTCGACGAGCGGCAGCCGGGCACCGGGCCGCGGCTCCAGGATCACCATGCGGTCCTGGGATCCCGTCGCGGCGATCGCCTCGACGGAGGCCATGCCGGCCCAGTCGCGGTCCTCGATGCCGAGTTCGCTGACACCGGGGGCGGCGATCATGCAGTGGTCGATCGGTTCGACCTCGTGCGAGCGGTGGCGGCGCAGACCGGCGTTGCCGTCGGCGTCCACCGCGTACTGCACGCGCGTCCGCCACTGCGGCACCTCGCCCGCCGGCACCTTGTCGCCCTCGGCCGGCATGACCGTGCCGTCCCAGCCCGCCTCCTCGGGCGTGAGCCCCGCGAGCCGCTGGAGCTGTTCGGCGATCACCTCGCCCTTCAGCCGGCGCTGGGCGCCCGGCTTGGCGTGCTGCCAGTCGCAGCCGCCGCAGCGGCCGGGGCCGGCGAAGGGGCAGGGGGCCTCGACGCGGTCCTTGGAGGCTTCGAGGATCTGGACGGCGTCCGCGCGCAGGAAGCGGGCGCCCTCCTCGCCCTCGGTCACCCGGGCCACCACCCGCTCGCCGGGCAGCGTGTGCCGGACGAACAGCACCTGCCCCTCGGAGGTACGGGCGATGCAGTGGCCGCCGTGGGCGACGGGGCCGATCTCGACCTCGTACTCCTCGCCCACCAGAGACTTGATCGGTTCTGCCTGCATGGTGGGGTGACTCCAGATCGGGAAGAAAGACGCGGGAAAGGAAGCGGCCGCAGACCGGCGGGCCCGACAACAGCCCACCAGTCTACGGCCTCCTCGGGCCGCCCCGGTCCGAGGGCGCTCCCGCGCACCTCGGCCCCGAGGCCACTGCGGCACGCCTCGGCTCCATACGCCGAGGCCCGTCTCAGTCCTGGGCCGCCGTCGGCTCCTTCGGACGCTCGCCCGCCGGACCGCGCCGGACCGCGCCCGGCGCGCTCCACTCCTGCCGCTTGCGGGCCCGCAGCTTGGCCGCCTCGGAGGAGGCCAGCTGGTAGGGCACGGAGGTCACCATGACCCCGGGCGTGAACAGGAGGCGGCCCTTGAGGCGCAGGGCGCTCTGGTTGTGCAGCAGGTGCTCGTACCAGTGGCCGACCACGTACTCGGGGATGATCACCGAGACCGCGTCGCGCGGCGACTCCTTGCGCAGGCTCTTGACGTACTCGATCACCGGGCGGGTGATCTCGCGGAACGGCGAGTCGAGGACCTTCAGCGGTACGTCGATGCCGCGCCGCTCCCACTCCTCGCGCAGCGCCTTGGTCTCCGCCGCGTCCACGTTGACCGTGACCGCCTCCAGGCCGTCCGAGCGCATCAGCTTGGCGTAGGCCAGGGCTCGCAGGGTGGGACGGTGGATCTTGGAGATGAGGACGACCGAGTGGACGCGGGAGGGGCGCACGCTGTCGTCGGACGGGCCCTCGGGGGCCGCGATCTCCTCGGCGACGCGGTCGTAGTGCTTCCGGATCGCGGTCATCGTCGCGTAGAAGATGCACATGCCCAGCAGGGCGACCCAGGCGCCGTGCGTGAACTTGGTGACCAGGACGACGACCAGCACCAGGCCGGTGAAGAACGCACCGAAGGCGTTGATCGCGCGGGAGCGGACCATGTGGCGGCGCTTGGCCGGGTCCCTCTCCGCCGCCAGGTGACGGTTCCAGTGCCGGACCATGCCGGTCTGGCTGAGCGTGAAGGACACGAACACGCCGACGATGTACAGCTGGATCAGGCGGGTGGAGTCGGCGCCGTAGATGACGGTCAGCAGCATCGCCGCGCCCGCGAGCAGCACGATGCCGTTGGAGAAGGCGAGGCGGTCGCCGCGGGTGTGCAGCTGGCGCGGGAGGTAGCGGTCCTGGGCGAGGATCGAGCCGAGCAGCGGGAAGCCGTTGTACGCCGTGTTCGCCGCGAGGAAGAGGACCAGGGCGGTGGCGGCGGCGAGCACGACGAACAGGAAGCTGCCCTTGCCGAACACCGCCTCGGCGACCTGCGAGATCACCGGGTTCTGGACGTAGTGGGAGCCCAGCGGGACGCCGTTGTGGATCAGGTCGGTGGCCGGGTTCTCGGCCATGCGGACCTTGGTCGACATGGCGAGGACGATGATGCCGCAGAACATGGTGACGGCAAGCCCGCCCATCAGCGCGAGCGTGGTCGCCGCGTTCTTCGACTTGGGTTTGCGGAAGGCCGGGACGCCGTTGGAGATCGCCTCGACGCCGGTCAGCGCGGCACAGCCCGAGGAGAAGGCGCGCAGCAGCAGGAAGACCAGGGCGAAGCCCGCCAGGCCCTGGTGCTCGGCCTTGATGTGGTAGTCGGCCGTCGGGGCGTGCATGGTGTCGCCGAGGACCATGCCCCGGAAGGCACCCCACGCGATCATGATGAAGACGCCGCCGACGAACACGTACGTCGGGATCGCGAAGAGCTTGCCGGACTCCTTGACGCCCCGCAGGTTCATCAGCGTCAGCAGGACGATCACGGCGACCGCGCACAGCACCTTGTGCTGGACCACGAAGGGGACCGCGGAGCCGAGGTTCTCGATGCCGGAGGCGATGGAGACGGCGACGGTCAGGACGTAGTCGACGAGCAGGGCGCTGGCCACGGTGAGGCCGGCCTTGGGGCCGAGGTTGGTGGTGGCCACCTCGTAGTCGCCACCGCCGCTCGGGTAGGCGTGGACGTTCTGTCGGTAGGAGGCGACGACTGTGAACATCAGCACGACCACCGCGACGGCGATCCATGGGCTGAAGTGGTACGCCGACACACCCGCGACGGAGAGGACCAGCAGAACCTCCCCCGGCGCGTAGGCGACGGAGGACAGCGGGTCGGAGGCGAAGACGGGGAGTGCGATGCGCTTCGGCAGGAGCGTTTCGCCCAGCCGGTCACTGCGCAGAGCGCGCCCGATCAGAATCCGTTTGGGCACGTCGGTCAGTTTGGACACGACAGAGGATCGTAGGCCTTCGCACGGCGAGCCGCCCACCCGGTGTCTGAGATCTGCCTCACGAGTGAAATCGCAGGCGCCCGGAACTGCGGATTCCGCGGTCCGTGCGCGCTCCGTGTCTAGATGGCAAACCCTGCCTGTTACGGCCCTTCGGAGGTTCCATGCCCGCGACCGCAGAGCTGATCGGGGCGACGGCCGCCCTCCTCGGCCTCGGAATCCTGACCCTGTGCAGCGTGCGCAGCATCACGCGCCGACGGGGTCCGGCTCCGGTGATCCCGGAAACACCGGCACAAGGGTGCCCACCCCGAAGCGCACGTGTGTAGCTTTGGGCGTCGGTCTGAGACCCTGATGCTGAGCAGCAACTTTTTGGACACCGGAAGGACGGTCGTGCACATCGTCATCATGGGCTGCGGAAGAGTGGGTTCCGCTCTCGCCCAGACCCTGGAGCAACAGGGGCACACGGTCGCCGTGATCGACCAGGACCCCACCGCCTTCCGCCGGCTGGGCCCGGGGTTCGGGGGTCGCCGGGTCACCGGAGTCGGCTTCGACCAGGACACCCTGCGCGAGGCGGGCATCGAGGAGGCCGGCGCCTTCGCCGCCGTCTCCAGCGGTGACAACTCCAACATCATCTCCGCCCGCGTGGCCCGCGAGATGTTCGGTGTGGAGAACGTGGCCGCCCGCATCTACGACCCCCGCCGGGCCGAGGTCTACCAGCGCCTGGGCATCCCCACCGTGGCCACCGTGCGCTGGACGGCCGACCAGATGCTGCGCCGTCTGCTGCCCTCGGGCGCCGAGCCGCTGTGGCGTGACCCCACCGGTGGCGTCCAGCTCGCCGAGGTGCACGCCTCCCCGAAGTGGGTCGGGCACAAGATCAGCAAGCTGCAGGAAGAGACGGGCGTGCGCGTGGCGTTCCTGACCCGCCTCGGCGAGGCGATCCTGCCGACCTCGCAGACGGTGCTGCAGGAGGGCGACCTCGTGCACGTGATGATGCGGGCGGACGACGTCGACAAGGTCGAGGCCGCGTTCGCCGACGGCCCGGAAGAGGAGGGCGGTCACTGATGAGGGTCGCCATTGCCGGAGCCGGCGCCGTCGGCCGCTCGATCGCGGGCGAGCTGCTGGAGAACGGCCACGAGGTCCTGCTCATCGACAAGGCCCCGACCGCCATCTCGGTGGAGCGGGTGCCGCAGGCGGAGTGGCTGCTGGCCGACGCCTGTGAGATCACGTCCCTGGACGAGGCGGCTCTCCAGCGCTGCAACGTGGTCATCGCCGCGACGGGCGACGACAAGGTCAACCTGGTCGTGTCGCTGCTGGCGAAGACGGAGTACGGCGTGCCGCGCGTCGTCGCCCGCGTGAACAACCCCAAGAACGAGTGGCTGTTCAACGAGTCCTGGGGCGTCGACGTGGCCGTCTCCACACCGCGTCTGATGTCCGCCCTGGTCGAGGAGGCGGTGAGCGTCGGTGACCTGGTGCGTCTGCTGCGCTTCAGCCACGGCGACGCCAACCTCGTGGAGCTGACCCTGCCCGAGGAGTCGGCCCTGGCCGGCACCCAGGTCGGCGCGGTGGACTGGCCCGAGGACACCTCGCTGGTCACGATCATCCGCGGCACGCGCGTCCTGACCCCTTCCAAGGAGGACTCCCTGGAGGCGGGCGACGAACTCCTCTTCGTGGCCGCACAGGCCCGCGAGGAGCAGCTGGAGGAACTGCTGTCGGTGCGGCGCGAGAGCTGAGCCGACGAGAAAGGGCGCCCTGGGAACAGGGCGCCCTTTCACTTTTGAACGTACCGAGTCGGATGGTGGGTGGGCAAAGGCCCGGGCGTCTGGGGGCCGAGTCCCCAGGACGGCTACCCCTCCCGACGGTGCCTGCCTCCCGCTGCCTCCGCAGCCGCCGTCTTCCTCTCCTCGGCCGCCTTCTCCTCCGCCTCCATCTCCGCGAACACGTCGATCGGGGCGGGCGCCTTCGCCAGGAAGACCCAGGTAAGCCACACCGCCAGCAGGAACGGCGGGATCTTCAGGGTGACCAGCACCCAGCCCAGCTGGGCGGTGTTGGCCCACCAGTACAGCGGGAAGAGGATCGCGCACTTGGCGAGCAGAATCAGGCCCCAGGCCCAACTGGCCTTCGCATAGGCCTTCTTGCGGCCGGGGTTGCGGGTGCGCCAGGAGAGGTTCTCCTTGAAGACCGGGCCGAGGATCAGGCCGATCAGGGGCACGCCGGCCAGGGTCGTGATGATGTAGGCCAGCGCCAGACCCAGCGTGTAGAGCATGCCGGGGAGGTAGAAGTCCTTCGCGTTGCCCGTGAACATCGCGAACACGACGCCGAAGGCCACGCCGAACACACCGCTGAAGGCGTGCTTGACGGTGTCCTTGCGCACCAGCCGGACGACGACCAGCACCAGGGACACGGCCAGCGCGGCGATCGCCGAGATGTGCAGGTCCTTGTTGATCGTGAAGATCGCGACGAAGAGGAGACCGGGCAGAACCGTCTCGACCATGCCGCGGACACCGCCGAACGCCTCGAACAACGCGGCCTCGGTCACCGCCCGGGCGTCGTCGGTCTGAGCCTGTCCGGCGTCTTGGGTCGGCTTGTCGAGGGACGTCACCGGCTACTCCCGTCCAAGGGGTCGCAGTTCGTATTTCGGGTTGAACAGCACTCGGCGGCCCCGGCTCATCGAGATCCGGCCCGATGCGATGAGCCTGCGCCCCGGTTCTATGCCGACGATGGAGCGCCTGCCGAGCCACACCACGTCCAGCGCGGCGGAACCGTCGAACAGCTCCGCCTCCAGGGCGGGAACTCCGGCGCGCGGTCGCAGGGTGACCGTGCGCAAGGTACCAGTTACGGTGACGATCTGGCGGTCCACACAGTCACCGATCCGGGTGCAGCCCGTCGTCTCGGCGTCTTCCCGCAGCTCCTCGGACTCCAGGTCCTCCGGGGACGAGGAGAGCCGGTCGAGCATCCGCCGGAACCGGCCGGCCGGCTTTCCGGAACGAGGAACAGCAGTCATACATGAAGCGTACCGGGGCACGCCGACAGCGCCGTAGCGGAGCTCACTTCCCGCCCCGCGCCGCCCCTGCCGCCCGCCTCCCGGGCAGGTCCCCGCTCCGGCCCGGTGGTCCCCAGCCCGCCCGGGCCCGGTGGTCCCCAGCCCGCCCGGGCCCGGTGGTCCCCGGCCGCCCGGCCCTGCGGTCCCCCGCCCGCCCGGCCCTGTGAGTCGCCCCCGCCTCGCGGTCTCCCCCACCCGGGGGACGGCGCCCGGCCCCGCGGCCGCCCCGGCCCTCACCTCTCGAACCGGTACCCCATCCCCGGCTCGGTGATGAAGTGCTTCGGGTGCGACGGGTCCGTCTCCAGCTTCCTGCGCAGCTGGGCCATGTACACGCGCAGGTAGTTGGTCTCCGTGCCGTACGAGGGCCCCCACACCTCCTGCAGCAGCTGCTTCTGGCTGACCAGGCGGCCCGTGTTGCGGACCAGCACCTCCAGCAGGTGCCACTCGGTCGGGGTGAGGCGCACGTCCTTGCCGGAGCGGTTGACCTTCTTCGCGGCCAGGTCGACGGTGAAGCCCTCGGTCTCCACGGTCGTCACGTCGTCCTCGCCCGCCCCGACCGGCTCGGCCCGGCGCACGGCGGCCCGCAGCCGGGCCAGCAGCTCGTCCATGCCGAAGGGCTTGGTGACGTAGTCGTCGGCGCCGGCGTCCAGCGCCTCGACCTTCTCGTCCGAGGAGTGGCGGGCGGACAGCACCAGGATCGGCACCCGGGTCCAGCCGCGCAGTCCCTTGATCACCTCGACGCCGTCCATGTCGGGCAGGCCCAGGTCGAGGACGACCGCGTCGGGATGGCGGGAGGCGGCGAGTTCGAGGGCAGTCCTGCCGTCGGGGGCCGCGTCGACCTCGTACTTGCGCGCCTTGAGGTTGATCACGAGGGCGCGCACGATCTGCGGCTCGTCATCGACCACGAGCACCCGGGTCATAGGGCCTGCCTCTCTGGTTCTGTGCCGGACTCCCCGACGGGGACCGGCTCGGGACGTGATCCTGCCGCGCGGAGGCAGAGCACCATGGTGAGCCCGCCGCCCGGCGTGTCCTCCGCGTTCAGGGTGCCGCCCATGGCCTCGGCGAAGCCGCGGGCGACCGCGAGGCCGAGGCCGACCCCGGCGCCGCGCGGGGCGTCACCGTAGCGCTGGAAGGGCTCGAAGATGCGGTCCTTCGCATCGTCCGGCACCCCCGGGCCGCGGTCCACGATGCGCACCTCGACCCGGTCCACCAGGGCGCTGGCGGCCACCAGGACACGCTGCCCGGGCGGGCTGTACTTGACGGCGTTCTCCACCAGGTTGGCCACGGACCGCTCCAGCAGCCCGGGGTCGACCGCGACCATGGGCAGGGTCTCGGGGACGTCCAGCTCGACGCTGTCCTCGGGTACGCCGACCAGGGCCATCGGGACCACCTCGTCCACGTCGATCTCGCGGATGATCGGGGTGACCGTGCCGGTCTGCAGGCGGGACATGTCGAGCAGGTTGCCGACGAGGTGGTCGAGCCGGTCGGCGCCCTCCTCGATGCCCTTCAGCAGCTCCGCCTGGTCCTCCTCGGACCAGGCCACGTCGTCGGAGCGCAGCGAGGAGACGGCGGCCTTGATCCCGGCCAGCGGGGTGCGCAGGTCGTGGCTGACCGCGGCGAGCAGGGCGGTGCGGATGCGGTTGCCCTCGGCGAGCGTGCGGGCCCGGTCGGCCTCCTCCTGCAGCCGCCTGCGGTCCAGGACGACGGCGGCCTGGGCGGCGAAGGCGGCCAGCACCCGGCGGTCCTCGGCGGGCAGCACCCGGCCGGTCAGCGCGAGCGCCATGTGGTCGCCGACCGGCATGTCGACGTCGGCGTCCTCGGGCCGTTCCAGGGACGGTCCGAACCCGGCGCGGCCCGCGCAGGTCCACGGCTCGACGTCGCCCGCCCGCTCCAGCAGGGCCGCCGACTCCATGCCGAAGGTCTCACGGACCCGTTCCAGCAGCTCTTCCAGGCCGGTCTCGCCGCGCAGCACGTTCCCGGCGAGGAAGGAGAGTATTTCCGACTCGGCGCGCAGCCGGGCCGCCTGGTGGGTGCGGCGGGCGGCCAGATCCACCACCGAGGCGACCGACACGGCGACGCCGACGAAGATCGCGATGGCCACGATGTTCTTCGGGTCGGCGATGGTCAGCCGGTGCAGGGGCGGGGTGTAGAAGTAGTTCAGCAGCAGGGAGCCGAAGGCCGCCGAGGCCAGGGCGGGCAGCAGGCCGCCGAGCAGGGCCGCCGCGACCGTGACCGCCAGGAACAGCAGCATGTCGTTGGCGAGGCCGAGGTCGATGGTGTTCAGCAGCACGGCGAGGATCACCGGGCCGGCCAGTCCGACCACCCAGCCCCAGATGATCCGGGCCCGGCCGAGGCGGGCGCCCCGGGCGACGGGCAGCCCCCGGCCCTTGGCGACCTCGCCGTGGGTGACGATGTGGACGTCGAGGTCGGGTCCGGACTCCCGGGCGACCGTGGCGCCGACACCGGGGCCGAAGACGTACTGCCAGGCCTTGCGGCGCGAGGAGCCGAGCACGATCTGGGTGGCGTTGACGCCGCGCGCGAAGTCGAGCAGCGCGGCCGGTATGTCGTCGCCGACGACGTGGTGGAAGGTGCCGCCGAGGTCCTCCACGAGGGTGCGCTGGACGGCCAGTTCCTTCGGGGAGGCCGCGGTCAGCCCGTCGCTGCGGGAGATGTAGACGGCCATGACCTCGCCGCCGGCGCCCTTCTCGGCGAGCCGGGCGGCCCGTCGTATCAGGGTGCGGCCCTCGGGGCCGCCGGTCAGGCCGACGACGATCCGCTCGCGCGAGCCCCAGATCGCGGAGACCCGGTGTTCGCTGCGGTACTCGGTCAGGTACTCGTCGACCCGGTCGGCGACCCACAGCAGCGCCAGCTCGCGCAGGGCGGTGAGGTTGCCGGGCCGGAAGTAGTTGGACAGCGCCGCGTCGACCTTGTCGGACTTGTAGACGTTGCCGTGCGCCATCCGGCGGCGCAGCGCCTCCGGCGACATGTCCACCAGCTCGATCTGGTCAGCACGCCGTACGACCTCGTCCGGCACCGTCTCCCGCTGCCGCACCCCGGTGATCGACTCGACCACGTCGCCGAGCGACTCCAGGTGCTGGATGTTGACGGTGGAGACGACATCGATGCCGGCGGCCAGCAGCTCCTCGACGTCCTGCCAGCGCTTGGCGTTGCGGGAGCCGGGGATGTTGGTGTGGGCGAGTTCGTCCACGAGGGCGACGGCGGGGGCGCGACGCAGCACCGCATCGACGTCCATCTCGCCGAAGGTGGCGTCCCGGTACTCCAGCTGCTTGCGCGGCACCTGCTCCAGGCCGTGCAGCATCACCTCGGTACGCGGCCGTCCGTGGTGCTCCACGAAGGCCACCACGCAGTCGGTGCCCCGCTCGGTCCGGCGGTGCGCCTCGGAGAGCATCGCGTAGGTCTTGCCCACACCGGGGGCAGCACCGAGGTAGATCCGAAGCTTGCCGCGTGCCATGGCCCCATTGTCTTCCCTATGACTACTGCGTACGCAGCGTCGACCTTACGGCCAACGGTGTGGACAAAAGCGACGAGGGCCCGGTCAACGGGGGTCTTTGACGCAACTCTGACGTGGCTGGAGGCGCTCCGCAGGGGCGGACATTATCGGCGTGGGCGGTATCGGCGGCGGCGGACGGCCTCGGCGAAGGGTTCTCGGGGGAATGGGGTTTCGGCCGGGAGGGGCTATCGGCGAAGAGAGGGGCTCGGCGCGGGGACCGGTCCCGGCGGGGGGCTCGGCGCGGGCCGGACGGTGTCAGTCCCGCACGATCTCGCCGTCGCGCAGCTCCAGCACCCGGTCGGCCAGGTCGAGCAGGGTGGTGTCGTGCGTGGCGACCAGGGCGGTGGCCTGCTCACTGTGGACGACGGCCCGCAGCAGCTCCATGACGGCGTGGCCGGTCTCGGCGTCCAGCTGGCCGGTCGGCTCGTCGGCGATGAGCAGCGCGGGGCGGTTGGCCAGCGCACGGGCGATGGCGACCCGCTGCTGCTGGCCGCCGGACAGTTCGCCCGGCCGCTGGGCCGCGTGGTCGGCGAGCCCGACCAGGGACAGCAGCAGTTCCACGCGTTCCTCGCGCTCGCGCGCATCGGCCCGGCGCAGCCGCAGCGGTACGCCGACGTTCTCGGCGGCGGTGAGGATCGGGATGAGCCCGAAGGACTGGAAGACGAATCCGACCCGGTCCCGGCGCAGCTCCAGCAGCCCGCTCTCGCCCAGCGCGGCCAGGTCCTGCCCGTCGACCTCGACCCGGCCCCGGTCGGGGGTGTCGAGCCCGCCGACGATGTTCAGGAGGGTGGTCTTGCCCGAGCCCGAGCGTCCCTTGAGGGCGACGAGTTCGCCGCGCGGGACCTCGAAGGAGACACCGCGCAGAGCGTGGACGGCGGCGGCACCGCCCCCGTAGGACCTGTGGACGTCCTCGACCCGCACCATGGTCCCGGCGAGCACCTGACTCATCGCGCCTCCCCCGTGTCCCCCGTGGGCCGGGCGCCAGTATCGCCGCGGGGCACCCGGCCGTTCAACGGTTCAGGCGGGGTTGTCACCGTGGGTGAGCGTCTCCCAGGCGACGAAGAGGTTGTTGCTGCCCGCCGGGCGGTTGGCGAGGGTCAGTGCCTGGGTGTTGGTCATGGCGATGCCGAGCCGGTTGTGCAGGGCGTTGTAGCCGACCTCGGTGACCGGGCCGAGCCCGAGCTTGAGGGAGCCGCCGCACAGCCAGCCGGGGACGGCCGCGCCGAGCTGGTACCTGGACTGGAAGCCGAGCGCCTGCCGCAGCCGCTCGCCGACGTCGGTGCCGTAGAGGTCCTGGCCCTGGATCCGGCTGGTCTCGGCGACGTGCGAGATCGCGGAGATGCCGTACCCGGTGTGCACGAAGTCCCGGCAGGTCTCCTGGGTGAGCCCGGTGACGAAGGTGGACTGCCCCTGCCAGTAGGAGACGATCTTGTCGCGGGTGTTCAGGTTCTGGCTGGGCACGGTCTTCGGCAGGTCGCCGTCGGAGGCCAGGTAGACGTAGGCGGCCACGCGGGCGCGGAACCTGGTCATCGCGGTGTCGTAGGACGCCTTGTCGTCCAGGAAGACGGAGATGCCGACAGCGGCCTCCATCATCGTCAGCTCCCAGTTGCCGTTGGAATTGGAGCCCTTGAGGACGACCGGCAGATAGACGTTGCGCAGCATGGTCGCGAAGCGGCCGGCGCCGGCCCAGTTCCCCGTGTACGTGTACTTGATGATCTCGGCGGCCTTGGGCCAGGAGGAGCCCGCCCAGCCGGTCTGCAGGGGTGCGTTGCTGTTGGTGTGGCTGGTGATGGTGGCCGACCAGGCGTCCATGATCTGGATGGCCTTCTGGGCGTAGCGCGCGTCGCGGGTGACGTACCAGGCGAGGGCGTCGGTGTAGGCGGCGATCGCGTCCTCGCGCTCGTCGGTGCAGCCGAGGTTGGGGTCGGAGTAGGGGCCGCACTCCACGGTGGCCCGGGGCCTGGGCGTGCGGTTCAGGTCCGCGTACGGGCTCGCCGTCATCCGGTCGTACGCGCCCTTCCAGGGCTGGGCGCCGGCCAGCACCTTGCTGCGGGCGAGGTCCAGCTGGGGCTGGGAGACCGCGACACCGGGGTGGACGAAGGCGGCCGGGGCCGCGGGGGCGGCTGCGGAATGGGCGGGGGCGGCGAGGACCGTGAGGACGAGGGCGGCGACCGTGGCCAGGAGGCCGGTTCGGCGCATAGCGGCTCCGTTCTTGTACGTGAACGATGAGCGCCTTTGTGAACACAGGCGTTGGCCGGAGACCGTAGGTACAGACCAATCGCCCGTCAAGAGGTCGCGCATGCGAAAGGGCCGCACCCCGTGAAGGGGGTACGGCCCTCGAACTGCTCTACGGAACTACCCTGCGAAGCTGCCCCGCTGCACTGCACACTGCACTACCAAGTCGCCCCGCCGCACTGTTCGGCGGAACTGCCCCGCCGAACCGCTGCGCCGAGCGGCGTACTCAGCGGACCTCGGTGATCTCCGGTCCGCGCTGCAGCTGGCCCATGCCGCCGGAGAAGCGCGAGCCCTCCTCCTGCTGGACACCTTCGGGCATCATCTGGGCGTCGTCGGGCAGCTTCAGGACGATCGGGTCGCGAGGCGCCATCGGGCCCTCACCGCGGACCACGACCGTGTCCCGGAAGATCTGCTCCAGCAGACCGGCCGCCTGCGGCTGCACGGCCCCCTGCCCGGAGATCACACCGCGCAGGAACCAGCGCGGACCGTCCACACCGACGAACCGCACGACCTGGAAGCCGCCGGTGCCGTCCGGCAGCTGCACCGGCACCTGGGCACGCAGCTCCCAGCCCAGCGGGCCCTCGACCTCGTCGACGATGCCGCCCTGCTGGGTGATGCCGCCCGCGATCTCCTCGCGGACCTCGCCCCAGATGCCCTCGCGCTTGGGCGCGGCGAAGGCCTGCAGCTGAACGGCGCTGTCGCGCAGCACCACGGTCGCCGCGACGATCGCGTCACCGGCGACCTCGACCCGCAGCTCCATGCCGTCGACGCCCGGCACGAAAAGACCGCCGAGGTCGACACGCCCCTCGGCCGGGTCGTGCACCTCCGTGCTGTCCCACGGCCCGTCGGGCCGGGGCCCGGGCTCCAGCCGGACGCGCTCGCGCTCGGCCTCTTCCTTGTCCGCCTCGGTGTCGACGCTGTCGACGACCTGCTCGGCCTCGCCGGCCGCGTCCTCGGCGGCACCCTTCTTGTTGCGACGTCCGAACACGTCACTGTCCTTCCCGGTCGGATACGACCGAAGCGTATCGATTCCCACCCGCCCCGCCGCCCATGGCGGCCGGACCGTCTGAGCCGCTTTCGCCGCCCACCGCGGCATGACCGCCGGTGGACCCGAAGCCCCCCTCGGCCCGTGCCGAGCCGGGAAGTTCCGCGACCTCCTGGAAGCGGACCCTCTCGACCTGCTGGACGACCAGTTGGGCAATCCGGTCGAAGCGCTCGAACCGCACAGCCTCGCGCGGGTCGAGATTCACCACGATCACCTTGATCTCCCCACGGTACCCGGCATCAACCGTCCCTGGGGCATTCACGAGTGCGACACCGCAGCGGGCGGCCAGGCCCGAACGCGGGTGCACGAAGGCCGCGTACCCCTCCGGGAGCGCGATCGACACACCCGTGGGCAGCACCGCCCGCTCACCGGGCTTCAGCTCGCACGCCTCGGTGGTGCGCAGATCGGCACCGGCGTCCCCCGGGTGCTCGTACGCCGGAAGCGGTACGCCGGGGTCGACACGGCGGATCAGCACGTTCAGGGGATCCCGGCGCGCGGGGGCCGGGAGGTGCTCGGGGCGCACGAGGTCGTCGGTGTCCACGGGGCTGTCGGTACTCAGGAAGTTGTCGGTACTCACGAGGTGCTCACGGAGTTGTCGGTGCTCACGGGGTCGTTGTGGGGACGCACGAGGTCGTCGGCGGAGCTCGGCGGGCCGCCGGACGTCACGGGTTCACCTCGAAGGCGCGGGTGCGGCGGATCTGGTCCGGGTCGCTCATCGCGGCCTGGATCTCCTCCTTGCGGCCGTGGTCGATGAAGTGGTCGACCTTCACCTCGATGAACAGGGCGTCGGCGCGGACGGCGACGGGGCCCCCGGGGCCGCCTATGCGCCCGGTGGCGGTGGAGTAGATCTTCCGTCCGGCGACGGCCGTGACCTCGGCCTCCAGGTACAGCGTGGTGCCCACCGGGACCGGACGCGCGAAGTCGGTCTCCAGCCGCCCGGTGACGGCGATGGTCCGCAGCAGCCAGTTCAGCGAGCCCAGGGTCTCGTCGAGGGCGGTGGCCAGCACTCCGCCGTGCGCGAGGCCCGGGGCGCCCTGGTGGGCGGGCTGCACGGTGAACTCGGCGGTCAGCGAGACACCCTCGCCGGCGCGGGCCTCCAGGTGCAGGCCGTGCGACTGCTCGCCGCCACAACCGAAACACTGTTCGTAGTGGGCACCGAGAAGCTCGCCGGGCGCGGGAGCGTCGGGGTGCCGCACCGGTGTCACGGCATCGGCGGGAGGCTTGAGAGCTGCGGAACTACCAGTCACAGCCGCAGACCTTACCCGCGCGTCGGCCGATTCCCGATACCGTGCCAAGCTTGCTCCATGCAGCTCTCCGCCACCCCCTACGAAGAACGCCTCACCGCCCCCCGCTCGTGGTGGCTGATCAGCTTCCTCGTGGGCGTCTCGTTCGCCCTGATCCTGCTCCCCTTCGGCACGCTGCCGCTGCTCGGCGGCCTGGTGGGCGGTACGGCGGCGGCCGCGGTGGTCGCGAGCGCCTACGGCTCCCTGCGCATCCGTGTGGTGGGCGACTCGCTGATCGCCGGCGAGGCGAAGATCCCGGTGTCGGCGCTCGGCACGTCCGAGATCATGGACGCCGAGGAGGCCCGGGCCTGGCGCACGTACAAGGCCGACACCCGCGCCTTCCTCCTGCTGCGCTCCTACATCCCCACGGCCCTGCGCGTCGAGGTCACCGACCCGGAGGACCCGACGCCGTACCTGTACCTGTCGACCCGCGAGCCGGAACTCCTGGCGGCGGCCATCGAGGCGGCCAAGGGCCCGCAGGCGTAGAACGCTCCGCCCGGGGTGCAGGACGCTCCGCCCGGGGCGTCGGTGGACTCAGTCCCACCGCTCCTCGGGAAGCTCGTCCGTGATCAGCTCCCCGGAGAGCTCGTCCATCGTCAGCGCGTCCGCAGGCTTCTCCAGGAGCGGCAGCTCGGGCAGCGCGTCCCACGGCACCTGCACCTTCCGCAGGTCCGTCCGGATCCGCGCGGCGAGTCTCTTGGTGTCACGGCGGTTCATGACCGCTCCCACCGCCGCGCCCACCATGAACGGCATGAGGTTGGGCAGGTCCCGGACCATCCGCTTCATGATCTGCTGACGCAGCTCGCGTTTCATCCGGCCCCCGAGGGCCGTGTCGATGGTCGACGGTTTCATGACGTTGATCCCGCGCTCCCCCGACCAGGAGGACAGATACGCGGTACTGCGGGCCGCGAGATTCCCCGGCGGCCGCAGGCCGTACACCTCGTGCAGCTCGGCGATGAGCTTCAGCTCGATCGCGGCCACCCCGGTGATCTCCGCGGCCAGCTCCGTCGGCATGGCCGGCGGCACCGGCAGCATCGCCGCGGCACCGATACCGGCCCCGACCGTCGAGGTCGCGCCGGCCGCGCCCGCCACGAGCTTGTCGGCGAGCTGTTCGGGCCCCAGGCCCGGGAACTGCCTGCGCAGCGTCGCGAGGTCGCGTACGGGGATACGCGGGGCGATCTCGATGATCCGGTCCGCGAGGTAGCCCAGCCCCGCCCGAGCGCGGCTGCCGCCCTTACGGGCGCCTTCCCGGGCCAGATGCCGGGCCTTGTCACGGATCACCGCAGCCCGTCGCACTGCGACGGGCGCGGTCCGCCGCGCCGACGTCCACAGGCCACCTGGGCCGGACGCCGACTCGAGCGAGGCTCCCACACCGGATGAGCCCCGCTCGTCGTCACGCACGCCGTGCGGGCCGCTGGACGGCCCTTTGTCCGCTCCCGGCAAAGAGAAGCGGCGCTTCCGCGGAGGGGTCGAGCCAGTCACGGCCGACCCGTCCTCAGTCGCAGTCGCGGCAGATCGGCTGGCCGTTCTTCTCCCTGGCCAGCTGGCTGCGGTGGTGGACAAGGAAGCAGCTCATGCAGGTGAACTCGTCCTGCTGCTTCGGCAGGACACGGACGGCCAGCTCCTCGTTCGAGAGGTCGGCGCCCGGGAGTTCGAGGCCTTCGGCGGCTTCGAACTCGTCGACGTCGACCGCGGAGGTGGACTTGTCGTTCCTGCGGGCCTTCAGTTCTTCAAGGCTGTCCGAGTCGACGTCGTCGTCGGTCTTGCGTGGAGTGTCGTAATCGGTTGCCATGTCGCTCTCCCCCTCTGGGTGTCTGCGGTGTCTCCAGCGCACGTAACGCGTGAGAGGCCGGACTTGTGCCCGACCTGAGGCGGAGATTTTGCCTCACATCAAGGTCTGTTACTCAATCGACACCCAACCCGACTCCTCAAGAGTGATCGGCTTGGATGGCGGTGAGGACCGTACACGGTTCCAATGCCGCACCTCAAAGGCGCCTCACCGTGTACTTCCCGTGATCAAGAGCCCTGAAAACCCGGATTTTCCCGGCTTTACGACTCCTGTCATGATCACGGATAGTGCATGGCCGGAAATCGGCCCATGTGATCGATCGCACAGGGACAACCACTCGGGGCGGCCGGAAAATTCCGCGCAAAGCGAACATCCACTGTGCGTGTCGGATCCTTCTCACAGCGGCATGGTGACGCGCATCACCAGGCCACCACCCTCGCGGGGCTGCGCCGCGATGTGGCCGCCGTGCGCGCGGGCCACGGACCGGACGATGGACAGGCCGAGTCCCACGCCCTTGTCGCTCCCCGTGCGCTCCGTACGGAGCCGTCTGAAGGGCTCGAAGAGGTTGTCGATCTCGTACGCCGGTACCACCGGCCCGGTGTTCGCCACGGTCAACACCGCCTGCCCGTGCTCCACCTCGGTGGTGACCTCGACCCAGCCGGCCTCGGCCACGTTGTAGCGCACCGCATTCTGCACCAGATTCAGCGCGATCCGCTCCAGCAGCACACCGTTGCCCTGCACCACGGCGGGCTTGCGCTCGCCCCGGATCTCCACACCCTTGGCCTCCGCCTCGCCGTGCACCTGGTCGATGGCCTGCCCGGCCACCTCGGCCAGGTCGACCGGTTTGCGCTCGACGATCTGGTTGTCGCTGCGGGCGAGCAGCAGCAGGCCCTCCACGAGCTGCTCGCTGCGCTCGTTGGTGGCCAGCAGCGTCTTGCCCAGCTGTTGCAGCTCCACCGGCGCGTTCGGGTCGGACAGGTGCACTTCCAGGAGCGTGCGGTTGATCGCGAGCGGTGTGCGCAGCTCGTGGGAGGCGTTGCCGACGAACCGCTGCTGGGCCGTGAAGGCGCGCTGCAGCCGCTCCAGCATGTCGTCGAAGGTGTCCGCCAGCTCCTTCAGCTCGTCGTCCGGTCCGTCCAGCTCGATGCGGCGGGACAGGTCGGAACCGGCCACCTGGCGGGCGGTGCGGGTGATCCGGCCGAGCGGGGACAGCACGCGGCCCGCCATCGCGTAGCCGAACGCGAAGGCGATCACGGCGAGACCCAGCAGGGCCAGCAGGGAGCGGCTGAGCAGATCGTCCAACGCCGTCTGGCGCTGCTGGTCCACGCAGTGGGAGATCACGTCGTTGAAGTCCGACAGCTGCAGCGAACTGGAGTTGACGCCCGCGATCGCGGGGCAGTTGTCGCTGGTGACCCGGATGTTCGTGCCGCTGACGATCTTGAACAGCGGCTGGTTGCCGGTGCTGATCGCCTGTGCGGCCAGGAGATAGATGATCGACAGCAGCAGGATGCCGGCGATCAGGAACATGCCGCCGTACAGCAGCGTGAGCCGTATCCGGATGGTCGGGCGCAGCCATGGGAAGGGCGGCTGCGGCCTGCGGGGGTCCCAGGTGGGTTTCGGGGGCGCCTGGGGCGGCGCCGGTGTCGTGGCCATGGCGGATCAGATCCGGTAGCCGGAGCCGGGGACGGTGACGATGACGGGCGGCTCGCCCAGCTTGCGGCGCAGTGTCATCACGGTCACGCGCACCACGTTGGTGAACGGGTCGGTGTTCTCGTCCCAGGCCTTCTCCAGGAGCTGCTCGGCCGAGACGACCGCGCCCTCGCTGCGCATCAGCACCTCCAGGACCGCGAACTCCTTGGGCGCGAGCTGGACCTCCTTGCCGTCGCGGAAGACCTCGCGGCGGTTGGGGTCAAGCTTGATGCCGGCGCGCTCCAGGACCGGTGGCAGGGGCACGCTCGTACGGCGTCCGAGTGCGCGCACGCGCGCGATCAGCTCACTGAACGCGAACGGCTTGGGCAGGTAGTCGTCGGCGCCGATCTCCAGGCCCTCGACCCGGTCGCTGACGTCGCCCGACGCGGTGAGCATGAGCACGCGCGTGGGCATGCCCAGCTCCACGATCTTGCGGCAGACGTCGTCGCCGTGCACGAGCGGGAGGTCGCGGTCGAGCACGACCACGTCGTAGTCGTTGACGCCGATGCGCTCCAGGGCGGCCGCACCGTCGTACACGACGTCGACGGCCATGGCCTCCCGGCGCAGTCCGGTGGCCACCGCATCGGCGAGCAGCTGCTCGTCCTCGACGACGAGTACGCGCACGTCGCTTGTCCTTCCTGTGTCCACCCGCGTAGCGCGCTGTGAGCGCCTGCGGGCAGGGGTGTCCGTGGGATGGTGAGCCCCATCCTGCCCTTTTCGGCCATAAGTCGGCTGTAAGGCGGGGGCCGGACCGCAGGGATCCGGGCGTCGGCCCGGGAATGCGAGATTTTCTCTTCCGGTTAGGTTTCCGTGGAAGGGAGCGGGGGGAGGACGGCTTTACACCCCGCGATCACGCTCTGCATGTGCCGCAACACCATGCGGTACTTCGCCCTCCGCTTTCGCAGAACGGGCGTGGGTGTCCGGCACCGTCGCCGCCCGGCAGGGCTGCGCTGGGCACCTGCGAGAGACGTGATCGCCCCTCCCAGATTGGGCACACCCCCGTGCCACCGACCCACGACCCAGGACGAGGGGGCGCAGCATGGACGCATTCACCGCAGGACTTCTGCAGCGCATAAAGGCGACCGAGTCCGACCTGACGCGGGCTCGTGACGAGGGCGACGACTTCCTCGTCGAGGTGGAGCAGGCCGAACTCGACGACCTGCGCCGCCTCGCCGCCGAACACGGTGTGGAGGTCGGCGCGTCACGCGTCTGATCCGACCGGCCCTGAGCGCACATGGCAGGACCCCCGGCGAATCCAGCGCCGGGGGTCCTGTCGTCTCCCGTGGCCGGGGCCCGGCCCTGCCGGCCTCTGCTTCCGGCCTTCCCAGGGCCTTCCCAAGACCTTCCCGTGGCCCCTTCTCCGGCTCTTCTCCGGCTCTTCTCCGGCTCTTCTCCGCCTGTTCTGCGGTCCCTCCCCGCCTCAGCGCTTCCGCGACGCTGCGGGGCTGCGGGGCTGCGGGCTGCGGGCTGCGGGCTGCGGGCTGCGGGCTGCGGGCTGCGGCGACCATCCGCCGCGGCCGGGTCCGCAGGCGCCCACGGCGGAGCGCATCCGGTCAGTCGTGCCAGGCCCCGAAATCCTCCAGCAACTGCTGGAGGGGCTCGAAGACCCCGGGGGTGGCCGCGACGGTCAGATCGCGCGACGGCCGCTCACCGGGCCGTCCGCCGGTCAGGGCGCCCGCCTCCCGGGCGATCAGGTCGCCCGCCCCGAAGTCCCAGGCGTTCAGCCCGCGCTCGTAGTACCCGTCCAGCCGGCCGCAGGCCACGTCGCACAGGTCGACCGCGGCGGAGCCGCTGCGCCGGATGTCACGCAGCAGCGGGACGAGCCTTGCGGCCACCTCGGCCTGGTGGGCACGGACCTCAGAGACGTAGTTGAAGCCGGTGGAGACCAGGGCCTGGTCCAGCGGGGGCGCGGGGCGGCAGGACAGCGCGCGCTCGCCCTCCCAGGCACCTGTGGCCCAGGCACCGGCGCCGCGGACCGCGTGGTACGTCTCGCCGCGCATCGGGGCTCCGACGACCCCGACGACGGTCTCGCCGTCCTGCTCGGCCGCGATGGACACGGCCCAGGTCGGCAGCCCGTACAGGTAGTTGACGGTGCCGTCGAGCGGGTCGATCACCCAGCGGATGCCGCTGGTGCCCTCGGTGTCGGCGCCCTCCTCGCCGAGGAAGCCGTCCTCGGGGCGCACGCCGGAGATCAGATCGGTGATCAGCTTCTCCGCCGCGATGTCCATCTCGGTGACGACGTCGATCGGGCTCGACTTGGTCCTGGCCACCGCCAGGTCGGCCGGGCGGCCGTCCCGCAGCAGCTCGCCGGCGCGGCGGGCGGCCTCCTGGGCCAGGTCGAGCAGTTCCCTGTGCAGGGGGTCGGTCACGGGTCTCCTCACGCGTAGGGGCTGTCGGCGCCCGCGGCGGCCGGGCGGGGGGCACGGGCCGGGCAGCAGCCGACCGGGCAGAGGTTGTGGCTCGCGCCGAGCGCGCCCAGGGCGCACGGTGCGACCTCCTGGCCGCGCTCCACGGCGGCCCGCTCCAGGATCAGCTCGCGGATCGCCGCCGCGAAGCGCGGATCGGCGCCGACGGTGGCCGAGCGGCGCACCGGCAGACCCAGCTCCCCGGCCTTGGCGGTGGCCTCCGTGTCGAGGTCGTAGAGGACCTCCATGTGGTCGGAGACGAAGCCGATGGGCGCCATGACGACGGCGGGGACCTGGGCGCCGTGCAGCTTCTCCAGGTGGTCGCAGATGTCCGGCTCCAGCCAGGGAATGTGCGGGGCGCCGGAGCGGGACTGGTAGACGAGCCGCCACGGGTGGTCGATGCCGGTGCGCTCGCGGACGGCGTCGGCGATCAGCTGGGCCACGTCCAGATGCTGCTCGACATAGGCACCGCCTTCTCCGTGGACCTCGACGGGGCCGGAGGTGTCGGCGGCGGCGTCCGGGATCGAGTGCGTGGTGAAGGCGATGTGGGCGCCGTCGCGGACGTCCTCGGGCAGGTCGGCGAGGGAGCGCAGCACCCCGTCGATCATGGGCTCGACGAACCCGGGGTGGTTGAAGTAGTGCCGCAGCTTGTCGACCTTCGGCAGCTCGACGCCCTCCGCCCGGAGGGTGGCCAGCGCGTCGGCGAGGTTCTCGCGGTACTGGCGGCAGCCCGAGTAGGAGGCGTAGGCGCTGGTGGCGAGGACCAGGATGCGACGACGGCCCTCGGCGGCCATCTCGCGCAGGGTGTCCGTGAGGTACGGAGCCCAGTTGCGGTTGCCCCAGTGGATCGGCAGGTCCAGGCCGTGCTCGGCGAAGTCCTTGCGCAGGGCGTCCAGCAGGGCGCGGTTCTGGTCGTTGATGGGACTGACCCCGCCGAACCGGAAGTAGTGCTGCCCGACTTCCTTGAGTCGTTCCTTGGGGATGCCGCGCCCGCGCGTGACGTTCTCCAGGAACGGGACCACGTCGTCCGGGCCTTCGGGGCCGCCGAAGGAGAGCAGGAGCAGGGCGTCGTACGGGGTGGCATCGAGCGCGTCAGGCATGACTCGATCCTGCCACCCGGCAGGGACAGCCGGGCAACGGCTGGGTGAAGAGTCGAGTTCCAGGGGGTTTAGTCCGGTATTTCCTGCCGTGAATCCCAGTGCAATTAGGGTTACCTAACTCGTAAGCTGTATCGGCAGCCTTCGCGCCTTACGACCGCCCCGGAGACCACGTGCCCAGCCCCTACCGCGCCCTGTTCGCCGAACCCGGCACCAAGAGCTTCTCGGCCGCGGGATTCCTCGGCCGGATGCCGCTGTCGATGATGGGCATCGGCGTGGTCACGATGGTCTCGCAGCTCACCGGGCGCTACGGCCTCGCGGGCGCGCTGTCCGCCACCATCGCGCTGTCCGCCGCCGCGATCGGACCGCAGATATCCCGGCTGGTGGACCGGCACGGCCAGCGCCGGGTGCTGCGCCCCGCCACCCTCGCGGCGCTCGTGGCCGCCTGCGGGCTGCTGCTCGCCGCGCATCTGCGGTGGCCGGACTGGGTGCTGTTCGTCTGCGCGGCCGGCATCGGCTCGGTGCCGAGCCTGGGCGCGATGATCCGGGCCCGCTGGGCGGCCCTGTACCGGGGCACGCCGAAGCTCCACACCGCCTACTCGTTCGAGTCGGTGGTCGATGAGGTCTGCTTCATCTTCGGGCCGATCATCTCCATCGGCCTGTCCACGGTCTGGTTCCCGGAGGCGGGCCCGCTGCTGGCCGCCTGCTTCCTGGCCGCCGGTGTCCTCTGGCTGACCGCCCAGCGCGCCACCGAACCGGAGCCGCACCCGCGCGAGCGGCACGGCGGCGGCAGCGCCCTGCGCTCGGCCGGGCTCCAGGTGCTGGTGGGGACCTTCGCGGCCACGGGGGCGATCTTCGGTTCGGTCGACGTGGTCACCGTGGCCTTCGCCGACGAGCGCGGCCACAAGGGCGCCGCGAGCGTGGTGCTGGCGCTGTACGCCGCGGGATCCTGCGCCGCGGGCGTGGTCTTCGGACTGCTGCGGTTCACGGGGGCACCGGAACGTCGCTGGCTACTGGGCGTGGGAGCGATGGCCGTGAGTATGATCCCCCTCCTACTGGTCGGAAACTTGCCGCTTCTGGCCGTGGCGCTGTTCGTTGCGGGGCTGTCCATCGCACCGACGATGATCACGACGATGTCCCTCATCGAAGAGCACGTACCTCGCGCGAAACTCACCGAGGGCATGACCTGGGTGAGCACCGGCCTGGCGGTCGGGGTCGCGCTCGGCTCGTCCGTGGCCGGCTGGGTGATCGACGCAGCCGGGGCGCGCGCCGGGTACGGGGTTCCGGCCGTGTCCGGGGCCGTCGCGGTCGCGGTCGGTTTCCTCGGGTACCGCCGGCTGCGCAGGCCGGCCGCGGGTCGGGGAGGCACCGTTGAGCACCACAGCGAGCGCGAAGAACGGCACCTGGCGTAACTGGGGCGGCAATGTCGCCGCCCGCCCCGCGCGGCAGGTCACGCCGGCGTCGGTGGAGGAACTGGCCGCCGCGGTGCGCCGGGCCGCCGAGGACGGGCTGAAGGTGAAGGCGGTCGGGACCGGGCACTCCTTCACCTCGATCGCCGCCACCGACGGTGTGCTGATCCGCCCTCAGCTGCTGGCCGGGATCCGCAGCATCGACCGGAGCGCCATGACCGTCACGGTCGAGGCGGGCACCCCGCTCAAGAGGGTCAATGCGGCCCTGGCGCGCGAGGGCCTGTCGCTCACCAACATGGGTGACATCATGGAGCAGACCGTCTCCGGGGCCACGAGCACGGGGACGCACGGCACCGGCCGCGAGTCGGCCTCCATCGCCGCCCAGATCGAGGCACTCGAACTCGTGGCGGCGGACGGCTCGGTGCTCACCTGCTCGCGGAAGGGGACCGAAGAGGAACGCGCGGTCTTCGCGGCCGCCCGGATCGGCCTCGGCGCCCTGGGCATCGTCACCGCGATCACCTTCGCCGTCGAGCCGCTCTTCCTGCTCACCGCGCGCGAGGAACCGATGCCCTTCGAGCAGGTGCTGGACGAGTTCGATCAACTGTGGGCCGAGAACGAGCACTTCGAGTTCTACTGGTTCCCGCACACTGGAAACACCAACACCAAGCGCAACAACCGCAGCGCCGGGCCCGAGCGGCCGGTGGGGCAGCTGGCGGGCTGGTTCGAGGACGAGTTCCTCTCCAACGGTGTCTTCCAGGTGGCCCAGTGGGTCGGCCGCGCCGCGCCCGCGACCGTTCCGGCGATCGCCCGGCTCTCCAGCAGGGCCCTGTCCGCGCGGACGTACACCGACATCCCTTACAAGGTCTTCACCTCGCCGCGCCGCGTGCGCTTCGTGGAGATGGAGTACGCCGTCCCGCGCGCGGCCCTGGCAGAGACGCTGCGTGAGCTCAAGGCCATGGTCGAGCGCTCCGGCATGCGCGTCAGCTTCCCGGTCGAGGTGCGCACCGCCCCGGCCGACGACATCACCCTGTCCACCGCCTCGGGACGGGACAGCGCGTACATCGCCGTCCACATGTTCCGCGGCACGCCCTACCAGGCCTACTTCACCGCGGCCGAGCGCATCTTCACCGCGCACGAGGGCCGGCCGCACTGGGGCAAGGTGCACACCCGGGACGCGGAGTACCTCGCCGAGGTGTATCCGCGCTTCGGCGAGTTCACGGCGCTGCGGGACCGTCTTGACCCGGAACGGCTGTTCCAGAACGACTACTTGCGGAGGGTTCTGGGGGCGTAGGCGTCGCGGTGGACTCGCTGGGTGTCGGGGTCGCGGTGGCCGGGCGGCCGCTCGGCTCCCCGCTCGGCGAGTGGCCGGGCTCGGGCGTCGCGCCGCCGGTCGCACCACCGTCGTGGGCACCCGCCGACGGTGTCTGCGGGGACGACGCGGGAGACGAGGGAGACGGAACCTGTGAAGGGGTCTTGTCCTCGTCGGCCCCGGAGGCGGACGGGCCCCGGCCGCCGACGGCGTCGCTGACCGTCGTGCCCGTACCGCCGCTGAAGCTGCTGCCGTTCACCAGCTCGTACGTGGTGATGCCGGCCATGGTGACGCCGAAGACGAGGGCGGCAGCGAGGACGGGGCGCTTCCAGCTCCGCACCCGCGCGCGGTAGACGGTCCCCTCCGTGAACTTCCCCGGGGCGGCAGGAACTTGGCCCTGCGCATCCTGGCCCTGCGGCCGGGAGGTGACCGTGACGTCCCGGATCTGCTCCCCGGTCCGTTTGAAGAAGTGCTGGAAGACGGAGCCGCCGCAGGTGGCGACGACACTGACGAGCCCGGCACCGAGGATCGTGCCGTACACCCCGAAGTACGAAGCCATTTTGGCCGCCACGACCGCCGCCAGGGCACTGCCCGCGACCTGAGGGACGCTCAGCTCGATCCGCTTCCTACCCGGATCGGGTGTTTCACGCATACCCGGACCTTGCCTGCCTTTCCCGTGCCTGAGTGACCGAACGACCGGATCGGTCGACTGCACAAGAAAGGGACGTGCGAACGAAACCATTAGTTCCGTTTCTGGGGATTACGTGAAGTTCACCACGTTCGCGATCACCGAAACCCGTTGACGTACGGCGGAGTTGCACGCCTTGCCAGAAGTTGGGCGGCGCGCCGATCCACGCACGTGGTCCAAATGGAGTACTGTTGCGAGCCCTGGGTCCGGTCTCCCACCAGGGTGTCCGCGGCCTTACGGGACCGCCGGGAGGGGGCCAGTTGCACAGGGTGACGACGTTGGTCACTTAGCGTTGCGAATAGGTAACCGTGCCATAACGGCGTCCCAGGGCCCGTGCCCGACACGCCGGGCAACTCGGCAAGGTTGTGGCAGGCTGCACCCGGGCAGGCCACACTCGACTAGCGGAAGCAGCGACGCACGTGACGTCGGCAGGCACCACCCGGGAGGTCCCCATGCCCGAACTGCGTGTCGTGGCCGTCTCGAATGACGGCACACGGCTGGTGCTGAAGGCTGCCGACGCAACGGAGTACACGCTTCCGATCGACGAGCGGCTGCGTGCCGCCGTGCGTGGCGACCGTCCCCGCCTCGGCCAGATCGAGATCGAGGTGGAGAGCCATCTCCGCCCCCGCGACATCCAGGCCCGTATACGTGCAGGTGCCACCGCGGAAGAGGTCGCCCAGCTCGCCGGCATTCCCGTCGACCGGGTCCGGCGCTTCGAGGGCCCCGTGCTGGCCGAGCGCGCCTTCATGGCCGAGCGGGCCCGCAAGACCCCGGTGCGCAGGCCCGGCGAGAACTCCGGCCCGCTGCTCGGCGAGGCCGTCCAGGAGCGACTGCTGCTGCGCGGCGCCGAGAAGGACTCCGTGCAGTGGGACTCCTGGCGCCGCGACGACGGCACCTGGGAGGTCCTCCTCGTCTACCGGGTCGCGGGTGAACCGCACTCGGCGAGCTGGACGTACGACCCGCCCCGGCGGCTCGTCCAGGCCGTCGACGACGAGGCGCGCTCGCTGATCGGCGAGTCCGACGACCTCGCCGTGCCGGAGCCGAGCTTCCCGTTCGTCCCGCGCATCGCCCGGCTGCCGCGCGAGCGTTCGATGGACCGCGCCCTCGACCGGGGCGACCGGGAGCGGCCGAGCCTGCCGGCACAGCCGTCCGAGCCCGTCGAGGAGAACGCCGGCGAACGCGACTCGCTCACCAGTCTCCTGGAGGCGGTGCCGAGCTTCCGGGGCGACCTGGTGGTTCCGGAACGGCCGTCGGAGACCCCGCAGGAGCCCGTCGACGAGCCCGAGGCGGAGGAGCCCCCGGCGCCCGCCGCCTCGGCCGGCTCCGCCTACGCGGACGTCCTCATGCCCCGCTCGGTGGGCAGCCACCGCGACCGGCTCATCGGGGCGACCGACCGTCAGGCCGAGGCCGACGGTGTCCGCCCCGGCCGCCGTGCCGCCGTGCCGAGCTGGGACGAGATCGTGTTCGGCACGCGACGCAAGAAACAGGAGTAAACCGGCCGTACGGCCGTATGAAGCGGGGACACGCGTGCGTGCCCCCGCTTTCGGCTGCCTACTGCGGGTCCGCGCCGACCGCGACCGGGCGGGACGGGTCCGAGGACCACTCCGACCAGGAACCGACGTACAGGGCCGACGGCACGCCCGCGACCGCCAGGGCCAGCACCTCGTGCGCGCCGGAGACGCCCGAGCCGCAGTACACGCCCACCTCCGCGTCGTCGGAGACACCGAGGGCCTTGAACCGGTCCCGCAGTTCCGCCGCGGGCAGGAAACGGCCGTCCGGGCCCACGTTCTCGTTCGTCGGCGCCGACACCGCGCCCGGGATGTGCCCGCCGACCCGGTCGATCGGCTCCACCTCGCCGCGGTACCGCTCCCCCGCGCGCGCATCCAGCAGGACGCCCGCGCGGGCCAGGGCGGCGGCCCCGTCGGCGTCGAGCAACCCGGCCGCGCCCGGCGCGGGTTCGAAGTCGCCCTCGGCCGGGGCCGGCACGTCCGTCGAAAGAGGGCCCTGCCAGGCGGGCAGACCACCGTCGAGGACCCGCACGTCCGGGTGACCCGTCCAGCGCAGCAGCCACCAGGCGCGCGCCGCCGCCCAGCCCTGCCCGCCGTCGAGGACGACCACCGGGCGGTCTGCCGACACGCCCGCACGGCGCATGGCCGCGCCGAACTCCGCGAGGTCCGGCAGCGGATGCCTGCCACGGTCTCCGGGAGCCGAGGCCAGCTCCCGGTCCAGGTCGACGAAGACCGCGCCGGGGATGTGCCCGGCCGCGTACTCGGCGCGGCCGTCGAAGGCCGGGGCACCCGCCGCCTGCGCCACACTCAGCTGCCAGCGGACGTC
This sequence comes from Streptomyces sp. NPDC007971, assembly GCF_042958635.1. Lineage (NCBI taxonomy): Bacteria > Bacillati > Actinomycetota > Actinomycetes > Kitasatosporales > Streptomycetaceae > Streptomyces > Streptomyces sp. NPDC007971. The sequence continues at coordinate 152,750 of NZ_JBIBJK010000014.1, read as the reverse complement.
CAGCAGGACGGGCGGGCGCTGCGTGGCCAGGTCCTGGGCCAGTTCGGTTGCGGTGATGATGGCTGTCATGACGTCCATCCTTACGCCAGGGGTGGCCGCGGCGTCCAGGTACGGCTACTCTGCTCCGCCGTACAGGGTCGATCACCAGGCGTACGGGATCGGGTACACGCTGTACAGCTGACGGACAGCCGTCGTCCATCGTCAGGAAGCCGCGTACGACGGCAGACCGGACATCCTCCGAGGGGTACCGCCCCGCCCGGGCAAAGGCGCGGCACGGCATGCGGCACACCGGAGGATGCGGGTACCGGCACGGGCGGGCACGCACCAGCGGCACCGCCCTCCGGGGAGCGGAAGCGACACGGCCACCGTGAGGGGCCGGGGAGAGAGTGATCGATGACCGAGGCACGGGAGTCGGCCGGTCCACACGCGCGGCGCGCGCCCGGCACGCCCAGCTGGGTGAGCCTGATGGTGCACGGGCTGGCCGCGACCGAGAAGTTCTACGAGGCGCTGTTCGGCTGGGAGTTCCGGCCGGGCCCGCAGCAGCTCGGCCCCTACGTGCGGGCGCTGCTGGACGGGCACGAGGTGGCGGGCATGGGCCAGCTGCCGCAGGACCGCCGGCTGCCGGTCGCCTGGACGCCCTACTTCGCCTCGGACGACGTCGACCAGACGGCCGACACCGTACGGCTGTGCGGCGGCACGGTGGCCGTCGGCCCCCTGGACGCGGCCGAGGCCGGCCGGCTGGCCATCGCCTCCGACCCGTCCGGGGCGGTGTTCGGGATCTGGCAGCAGGCCGTCCACCTGGGCACGGCGATCAGCGGCGTACCCGGCACACCGGCCTGGAACGAGCTGCTCACCTTCGAGACCGAGAGCGTCGCCAAGTTCTACGAGACCGTCTTCGGGTACGAGGAGGAGCCCGTGCTGCCCGCCGGCTTCGACTACGTGACCCTGCAGGTCGCGGGCCGCCCGGTGGCCGGCGTCCACGGGGTCGGCCACGCGCTGCCCCGGGACCGCGGGCCGCACTGGCTGACGTACTTCGAGGTCGCGGACACCGACCGGACACTGCGGCAGGTCACCGAGCTGGGCGGCCGGGTGCTCCAGCCGGCCCACGACAGCGAGCACGGCCGGGTCGGCACGGTGGCGGATCCGGAGGGAGCGGTCTTCTCGGTGGTCCAGAACCCCGGATGAGCCGCTCGCGGACGGCCCCGGCCGGACCTCGGCCCGCGGCCCCGGGCCGGACCTCAGCCCGCGGAGACCGGCAGGACGTCCGGGGACAGGGCCGCCGCGCGGGCCGATGCGGCGGTCATCCGGCGCCGGTGGTGGCGGCGGCACAGCACCTCGTAGCCGATCTCGCCCGCCGACTGGTTGACGTCGCCGACCACCACCTGGGCGCCTTCCACCACCATCGCGCCGCCTATCGTGCGGGCGTTGTGCGTGGCCCGGGCGCCGCACCAGCACAGCGCCTCGACCTGGAGCACCTCGATGCGGTCGGCGAGCTCCACCAGCCGCTGGGAGCCCGGGAAGAGCTTGGAGCGGAAGTCGGTGGTGATCCCGAAGGCGTAGACGTCCAGGCCGAGGTCGTCCACCACGCGCGCGAGCTGGTCGATCTGCCCGGGCGCGAGGAACTGCGCCTCGTCCGCGATCACATAGTCCGCGCGTCCGCCCTGGGAGAGGTGTTCGACCAGGTACGCGTAGAGGTCCTGCCCGTCCTCGACCTCCACCGCGTCGGTGACCAGACCCAGCCGGGAGGACAGCTTGCCCTCGCCCGCCCGGTCGTCCCGGGTGAAGATCATGCCGGCCAGACCGCGCGCGGAGCGGTTGTGCTCGATCTGCAGAGCCAGCGTCGACTTCCCGCAGTCCATCGTTCCGGAGAAGAACACCAGCTCGGGCATGAGGAGTTGAGCACCTTTCGGCGAGGGGTCGGAGGGCGGGGGGTCAGGAGCGTACTTCGAGCAGCGGAACCAGCTGCTCGGCAGGGGTCATCGAGCCGTGGTTGCCGACCAGCGCCGACTCCTTGGGCTCCCGCTCGGAGGCGATGATCAGGACGTCGTCGTGCGCGGCCGCGACCACGTCCCCGATGCGCGCGTACACGCGCTCGTCGCACACGCCGGGCGGCCCGAACCAGCCCGCCTCGATCGCCTCGTCCCGCGAGGCCACCCAGAACTGCTCGCCGAGCACCTCGCGCCAGACGGTCAGGACGTCGTCCTGAGCGCCCGGCACCGCGTACACGTGCCGTGCCCGGCCCTCGCCGCCGAGCAGGGCGACCCCGGCACGCAGCTCCCAGTCCTCGTCGAAGTCGATGCGGTGCTGCTCGTCGAACGGGACGTCGACCATGCCGTGGTCGGCGGTGACGTACAGGGCGCTGCGCGGCGGCAGCTGTTCGGCCAGGCGCTGGGCGAGCCGGTCGACGCGCATGAGCTGTCCGCGCCAGGTGTCGGAGGCGACGCCGTAGCGGTGCCCGGCGCCGTCCAGCTCGGCGTAGTACGTGTACACCAGGGAGAGGTCCCCCGCGGCCAGTTGCTCGGCGGCCAGGTCCATGCGGTCCTCGCCGGTCAGCCGGCCGTGGAAACTGCCGCCGCTGAGCGCGACCTTGGTCAGCGGGGTGTGCTCGAAGGCGGGCGAGGACACCTGGGCGGCGTGCACACCGGCCTCGTGGGCCAGCTGGAAGATCGTGGGATACGGCTGCCAGGGGCGCGGGTCGGTGTACGGCTGCCAGCGGAGCTGGTTCATCAGCTCGCCGGTGGCCGGGTTGCGCACCGTGTAGCCGGGCAGGCCGTGGGCGCCCGGCGGCAGGCCGGTGCCGACCGAGGCGAGGGAGGTCGCGGTGGTCGCCGGGTAGCCGGCGGTGAGCGGGCGTCCGGTGCCGCCGCGCGAGCCGGGAAGCAGCGAGGTCAGGAAGGGCGCCTCGTCGGGGTGCGCCCTGAGCTGCTCCCAGCCGAGCCCGTCGATCAGGAAGACGCAGACCCGGTCGGCCGGGGTCAGTTCCGTGATCGTGGCGGTCGTACCGGGGACGCCGAGGCCGGCGGCCAGCGTGGGCAGCAGATCGGCGAGCGAGCCGCTGCCGTACTCGGGCAGCGGCGCGGTGTCGAGGGCGAGCGGCTCCGGGTGGTCCCAGTGGGAGGAGCCGGCCGGGGTGGGCACGGAGCGCCCTCGATCATGGGCGGCGGGGGGATACGGGTGGGACATCAGCGCGTGACGTCCGCGGTCGCCTCGGAGATGGCCTGCGCGAAGGCGAGCGCCTGGCGCACCGTCTCCGGGCCGTCCCCGGCCTCGCTGACCCGCAGGCTGAGGTCGTCCGCCGTGGAGCTGCCCGTGTAGCCGTGGTCCGCCTCGCAGTTGGGGTCGCCGCAGGCGGCCGGCTCCAGGTCGATCCTGCTGACCGCGCCCCAGCCGATCGTCAGGACGACCTCGCGGGGCAGCGTGCCCGGCTTGTACTGCTCCGGGTTCGCGACCACCCTGCTGACCACGACCGACGAGATCCTGCTGAGCTTCACGGACTCCGTGGACGTCGTGGCGTACGGCGTCGGGGAGGTGTCGTCGGCGGCCTGCTCGTCGGTGTGGCTGACGATGAAGCGGTTGCCGGTGAGGACCAGGACGGTCACATGCCGGCGCACCTCGTTCTGGTCGAACGTGGTCTCCTGGTGGACCAGGTACGACCGCATGGGCTCGCCGCCCACAGCGGCCTCCACCGCCTCGGCCACGAGGGCCGGGTAGTAGCCGCTGCGCTCGATCGCCGTGCGCAGCCCCTGGGTCGTCGTACTGGTCTTGGCCATGGCGTCCATCCTAATCCGTGGGCAAGGGGGGTCCGGGCCAGTCGCGGGCCCCGGGGCGACCTCGGCGCCGGCATGCGCCCGGCGCAGGACGAGCCCCGGCAGGATGTCCGGCCGCCCTGCGGCGACCGGACAGGAGACGGGATCGCGGCCGCCGGTCTCCGCCTCGAACGCGACCACGAGCGGCGGTGCTTCGCCGAACACCCCCGCGTGGGAAGCGTCGTCTCCTCGTCCACGGGCGGGCGGAAGACGGGGGCCTGGAAGCCGGGCGGGCGCAAGGCGAGGTCATGGGAGGCGGGCGGGCGCAAGGCGAGGTCGTGGAAGGCGGGCGGGCGCAAGGCGAGGTCGTGGAAGGCGGGCGGGCGGGGCACGAAGGCCGGGGCGGCGAGGACCAGCTCCAGGCCGCGGTGGTGCGTGAGGTCGTCTCCGGCGGCCGGCCGCAGCTGCCCGGTGTCCCGGACGATCACCTCCCGGTCCCACCGGCCGCCCTCGGGCGGTTCCCGCCCGGCGATCTCCATGCCCCCTCCCCCCGCTCAGTAGGCCGGCAGCGTGCGCGGGCCGAGGTCGTTGCGGGCGGGCGGCGGCGCGAGCCGCACGGTGGCCCCGAGGACGCTCACGCCCTGCTGGGCGACGACGACCGGCTCCAGAGTGACGGCCACGACCTCGGGGTGGTCGTCCACGAGCCGGGACACCCGCAGCAGCAGCTCCTCCAGCGCTGGCGTGTCCACCGGCGTGGAGCCGCGCCATCCGAACAGCAGCGGTGCCGTCCGGATGGACCGCACCAGCGCCGTCGCCTCCCGGTCGGTGACCGGGACCAGCCGGTGCGCCATGTCCCCGAGCAGCTGCGAGGCCGCCCCGGCGAGCCCGAACGACAGCACGGCCCCGGCGGCCGGGTCGATCACGGCACGTACGACGGTGTCGACTCCCCGCGGCGCCATCGGCTGCACCACCGGCCGCAGCTCCTCGGGCTCCCCGAACAGCTCGGTCAACTCGGTGTAGGCGCGCCGCAGTTGCTCCTCGTCCGCGAGGTCCAGCCGAACCCCGCCCAGGTCGGCGCGGTGGCGCAGGTGCGGGGCGGTGGCCTTGAGGGCCACGGGATAGCCGAGGGCGCGGGCGGCCTCGGCGGCGGCGTCCGGGGCGGGCGCGGGGAGCGCCCGGCGCACCTGGATGCCGTACTTCGCGAGCAGCTCGCAGGTCTCCGCCTGGTCGATCGTGAACCCCTGCCCGCGCTCCAGCAGCTGCGCGATCAGCCCGGCGGCCCCCTTCTCGTCGATGTCGTCGTACTCCGGCACCTTGCCCGGGTGTGCGGCCTCGCGCCGCCACTGTCCGTACTTCACGGCTTCGGCGAGCGCACGCACGGCACGCTCGGCGGCGGGGTAGGCGGGGATGAGGCGGGGCCCCTCGGGGCCGGGGCCTTCTCCTTCTCCACGACCTGCGGTGCTGCCGGCTTCGCCAGGGCCCGCCGAGCTGCCGGCCCCACCGGGGCCCGCCGTGCTGCCGGCCCCACCGGGGCCCGCCGTGCTGCCGGCCCCACCAAGGCCCGCCGTGCTGCCGATTCCGCCCGGACCTGCCGTGCTGCCGGCGCTCCCGGCAGGGGCCACCGGGCTGACGGGCAGCCGCTCCGCAGGGCGACGGGGCTCCCCGGGCTCACGCGCGGGCGAAAGAAGGGGAAGGCGGGCTCCGTCCTCGGCGCCGGGAGCCCTGGCGGCGGCCTGTGGCGCCGTGCTCGCCGCGGCCGACAGCGCCTCCGCAAGCCCGCCCAGCTCCACATGCACCACGAGAACCGGCTTCCCGGACACCCCCGCCGCGGCCGACCGCAACGCCTCCGCCAGCTCCGCGTCGCCCGGCGCCCCTTCACCGATCGCCGGAATCGCCGTGACGACCGCCGCGTCCACCGTGTCGTCCGCCAGCGCCCGCGCCAGCGCCCGGTGGAAGTCGCCCGCCGTCGCCCCGGTCGTCAGGTCCAGCGGGCGCGAGGGCCGCAGGCCCTCCGCAAGGCACCGGTCGTACGTCAGGATCCCCAGCGACTCCGAGTTCCCGAGGATGGCCACCCGGGGCCCCGCGGGCAGTGGCTGCCGGGCGAGCAGCAGGCCCGCGTCGACCAGTTCGGTGATCGTGTCCACCCGGATCACCCCGGCCTGCCGCAGCAGCGCGGAGACGGTCGCGTGCGGCAGCCGTGTCGCCCGTACCGCGTGTCCCTGCGGCGCGGAACCGACCCCTTCGACCACCACCAGCGGCTTCATCGCCGCCGTGCGCCGCGCCAGGCGGGTGAACTTGCGCGGGTTCCCGATGGACTCCAGGTACATGAGGACGACGTCGGTGCGCGGGTCGTCGTACCAGTACTGCAGGACGTCGTTGCCGGAGACGTCGGCCCGGTTCCCCGCGGACACGAAGGTGGACACGCCGGTGACCCCGGTGACCCCGCCGCCGCGCCGGTGCAGCCGGGACAGCAGCGCGATGCCGATGGCGCCGGACTGCGCGAACAGCCCTATGCGGCCGGGGCGCGGCATCTCCGGGGCCAGCGAGGCGTTCAGGCGGACGTCGGGGGCGGTGTTGATGACGCCGAAAGCGTTGGGGCCGATGATCCGCATGCCGTACGCGCGCGCGTGCCGGACGAGGGCCCGCTGGCGCTCGCGGCCCTCGGGCCCGCTCTCGGCGTACCCGGCGGCGAGTACGACCAGGCCCTGGACCCCGTGCTCGCCGCACTCGGCGAGCACCGCGGGCACCTGCTCGGCCGGTACGGCGACGACGGTGAGGTCCACCGGACCTGCGATGTCGCGCACCGAGCGGTGCGCCGGCACTCCGTCGACCTCTTTGAGGTCCTCGGGGAAGGCCCGGTTCACGGCGTGCAGGGCGCCCGAGTAGCCGGCGTCGCGAAGGTTGCCGAGGACGCTGCGCCCCACACCGCCGGGAGTGCGGCCGACGCCGACGACCGCGACGGAGCCCGGTGCCAGCAGCCGCCGTACCGAGCGGGCCTCGGCGCGCTGCTCCCGGGCCCGCTGCACGGCGAGCGAGCGGTCGGTGGGTTCGAGGTCGAACTCCAGGCGGACGACGCCGTCCTCGAAGCTGCGCTCCTGGGTGTACCCGGCGTCCGTGAAGACCTTGATCATCTTGGAGTTGGCGGGCAGCACCTCGGCGGCGAAGCGGCGGATGCCGCGCTCGCGCGCGACGGCCGCGATGTGCTCCAGGAGGGCGGAGGCGACTCCGCGGCCCTGGTGGGCATCCTGCACCAGGAAGGCGACCTCGGCCTCGTCGGCGGGTGCGGAGGCGGGCAGGCCGTTGGGGCCGATGCGGTCGTAGCGTACGGTGGCGATGAACTCGCCGCCGACGGTGGCCGCGAGTCCCACCCGGTCCACGAAGTCGTGGTGCGTGAAGCGGTGGACGTCCTTGGCGGACAGGCGCGGGTAGGGCGCGAAGAAGCGGTAGTACTTCGACTCGTCCGAGACCTGCTCGTAGAAGCTGACCAGGCGGTCGGCGTCATCAACGGTGATGGGCCGGATGCGCGCGGTGCCCCCGTCGCGCAGCACCACGTCCGCCTCCCAGTGGGCGGGGTACTCATGCCGGTCGCGCCGGTCCGCCGGGCTCTGCATGGGCCCCAGAGTACGGCTCGCGTACGACAACGGCGCGAGGCAGTCTGTGGAGGACGAAGGCCGGACCGAGGCCGCGGTCCGGCGACACACCGGGGCAGGACGAAGGCCCGCTCCGGGCACGCTTCGCGATATGGGAAACTGGTCTAGACAACCCTGAACAGTGAAGGGCAGCAACACATGGCTGAGCGCCGCGTCAACGTCGGCTGGGCCGAGGGTCTCCACGCCCGCCCCGCCTCCATCTTCGTCCGGGCCGCGACGGCCTCCGGTATTCCCGTGACGATCGCCAAGGCCGACGGCAACCCCGTCAACGCGGCCTCCATGCTCGCCGTTCTGGGCCTGGGCGCCCAGGGCGGCGAGGAGATCGTCCTCGCCTCCGACGCCGAGGGCGCCGAGGCCGCCCTGGACCGTCTGGCCAAGCTGGTCGCCGAGGGCTTGGAAGAGCTGCCCGAGACCGTCTGAGCCGTACGCGGAAGCCGCGTCGCCCTTTCCGGGCGGCGCGGCTTCCGCGTTGTCGGGCCGCTGCGTCCTGGGCGGGACAGCCGGAGCGCTGCGCATGGCCGACCGGAGCCTTGGGCGTGAGCGGCGGGAGGCTTGGGCGTGAGCGGCGGAAGGTTTGGGCGTGGGCGGCCGGATGAATTCACCGCGGCCGCACGAACGGTGCACGGTCGCGAATTCACGAGGCGCCGAGAAAAAGGCAGCGGAAATGCACGTCCGCCGAATATCTCCTCTTTGTATACGGCGCCCGTGTTAATGCCGCAGGCTCGGCATGTTTACAGCATGTTGCGAATTCCTCACGCGCTCCGCGTGGTCCCCCTGTGAGGGGAATCGCAGCCGGTGCGCGGCCGTCGCGCGCTCGGCGTGGAGCGCCGTGATCGCCCGCGCGCGCTCGCCGTCGCCGCGCGCCACCGCGTCCACGATGGCGCCGCGCTCCGCCCACAGATCCACCGGGCTCGGCAGTGCCTCCACGGTGTACATCCAGGCGATCTTGTGCCGCAGCTGGGTCAGTACCGAGGTCAGCGAGGAACTGCCCGAGGCCTGCGCGAGTGTCTCGTGGAACCATCCGCCCAGCGAGCGCAGATCCTCGCTGCTGCCGTGCCTGGCCCGCTCCTGGCCCAGCCGGACCAGACCGCGCAGCACCTTGAGATGGGCCTCGGTGCGCCGCTGGGCGGCCCGGGAGGCGCCGAGGGGCTCCAGCAGCACGCGCATCTCCAGCAGGTCCGCGGCCTCCTGCTCGGTCGGCTCGGCCACACAGGCACCCGCGTGCCGCCGGGTCACCACGAACCCCTCCGCCTCCAGGGTGCGCAGCGCCTCGCGGACGGGGACGCGCGAGACGCCGTAGCGACGGGCCAGGACTTCCTCGGTGAGGCGGCTGCCGCGCTCGTGGACACCGGCGACGATGTCGTCCCGGATCGCCGTGCACACCGACTGCGCCGGAACACGCATGACCGACCTCCGTCTTAATCCCCGTGAAACGTCGACGATGGACGTGTGTTCCGTGACTCTATTGCAATGCGCCGGAATTTCCGACGGCGGGCCGGAATCCATGGATATTTTTTGGACAGCGGGTGCTGTCGGCGCAGTGAAAAACAGCGAAAGCCCCGGCTCGTGAGCCGGGGCTTGGGCTGGTCTCGGACACTCACACCGTGCGTGCCGGGTGTCCGGCGATCACGCCGTACTTGCCAGGGGCCGGACGGTCACGCCGTGCCTGCCGGGGGTCGGACGGTAGAGCCGTGGCCGCCGGGGGTCGGACGGGCACGGGGTGGCCGCCGGGGTCAGACGTTCACGCCGTGCTTGCGGAGGTAGGCGACCGGGTCGATGTCCGAGCCGTAGTCGGGGCTCGTACGGGCCTCGAAGTGCAGATGCGGTCCGGTGACGTTGCCGGTCGCGCCGGACAGGCCGATCTGCTGGCCCGGGGTGACCTTCTGGCCCACGGTGACGCCGATGGACGACAGATGGCCGTACTGGGTGTACATGCCGTCCGCCATCCGGATCACGATCTGGTTGCCGTAGGCGCCGCCCCAGCCGGTGGAGACGACGGTGCCGGCGCCGGCCGCGTGGACGGTCGTGCCGCTGGCCGCGTGGAAGTCGATGCCGGTGTGCGAACCGGAGGACCACAGGGAGCCGCCGGTCTTGTAGCCGGTGGAGACGTAGGAGTTCGCGATCGGGGCCACGAAGGCGTTCAGGCGCTTGCGCTCGGCGTCACGGGCGGCGCGTGCCCGGGCCTCGCGGTCCTTCCTGGCCTTCTCGGCGGCGGCCTTGGCCGCGGCCTCCTCGGCCGCCTTCTGCTCGGCGGCCTCCTTCTGGGCGGTGGCCTGCTCGTCGATCTGCTCCGCGAGCGAGTCGCTCACGGTGATGACCGGGGTGAGGCCGGTCTGCTCGGCGGGGCTGTCGGCGGCGGCGAGCGCCGGCGTGGCAGCGAGGGTACCGATGACACCGGTTCCGGTGAGGGCCGCGATGCCGGCCGCCCGGGTGGAGGTGCGCCTGACCCGGCCGGGCCTGCGGTGCTTCCCGGTGGCGCCTGTGAACGCCATGAAGTGGCTGGTCCTTTCCTTCCCTCTCGCCTACCGGGTTAGCTGACGGGTTCGGAGCAGGAAGGTCTCCTACGGACCCCCTCGCTCGCGCGCGGGCGTCCGATTCACCCCAGGGACTGCGGTGGGTCCCCGGCTCCCCTGGCTCGCGCCGTACGGGGACTCGGCGATGACTGTCCGGTGCCGCGGGTGCGGCGCACTGCCTGACGAACAGCCCGGACGACGCTAAGCGGCCCGACTTTCGATCCCCAAACGGATCCGCGTTTTTGTAGTACATCCCACAGGGCAGACAGGCAGCTCTGCCTCAATTCGGACATCCGGAGAAGGCGGGCGCACGGCCGTCCGGAGAAGGCGGGCGCACGGCCGTCCGGAGAAGGCGGGCGCACGGCAAGGGGCCCTGATGACCCGTCGGCCGTCAGAGCCCCGCGCGCGTGGTGCCGTGCGGCTGCTACTCGGCCGTCACGACGGTGACTTCACCGATCCCGAGCGCCTCGACCGGCGCCTTGATCTCGGCCGCGTCGCCGACGAGGACCGTCACCATGCGGTCCACCGGGAAGGCGTTGATGACCGCCGCGGTGGCCTCCACCGTGCCGGTGGCGGCGAGCTGCTGATACAGCGTCGCCTGGAAGTCGTCGGGCAGGTGCTGCTCGACCTGGTCCGCCAGGGTGCTCGCGACGGCGGCGGCGGTCTCGTACTTCAGCGGCGCCACCCCGACGAGGTTCTGCACGGCCACATCGCGCTCGGCGTCGGTCAGGCCGTCCGCCGCGAGCGTGCGCAGCACCGTCCACAGGTCCCCGAGCGCGGGACCAGTGTTCGGAGTGTCCACGGAGCCGCTGATGGCGAGCATCGAGGCACCCGTGCCGTCCGGCGCGGAGCGCAGGACCTGCCCGAAGGCGCGCACCCCGTAGGTGTACCCCTTCTCCTCGCGCAGGACCCGGTCCAGGCGGGAGGTGAGGGTGCCGCCGAGGCAGTACGTGCCGAGCACCTGGGCGGGCCACACCCGGTCGTGCCGGTCCGGGCCGATGCGGCCGATGAGCAGCTGGGTCTGGACGGCGCCGGGCCGGTCCACGATGACGACACGGCCGGTGTCGTCGGCGCTGACCGCAGGCACGGGCCGGGGTTCGCCGGGGGTGCCGGTCCAGGCGCCCAGGGTGTCGGCGAGCAGCGCGTCCAGGTCGGTACCGGTGAGGTCGCCGACGACCACCACGGTGGCCGTGGCGGGCCGCACATGACGGTCGTAGAAGGCGCGTACGGCCGCCGCGTCGATCTTCTCGACCGTCTCCTCGGTGCCCTGACGGGGGCGCGACATGCGCGAGGTCGCCGGGAACAGCTCCTTGGAGAGTTCCTTGGCCGCCCGGCGGGAGGGGTTGGCCAGTTCGTGCGGGATCTCGTCCAGGCGGTTGCGGACCAGCCGCTCGACCTCGCTCTCTGCGAACGCGGGCGCACGCAGGGCGTCGGCCAGCAGGGCGAGTCCCTTGGCCAGCCGGGAGGCCGGGACCTCCAGGGCGAGGCGGACGCCGGGGTGGTCGGCGATCGCGTCGAGCGTGGCGCCGGCCCGCTCCAGCTCGGCGGCGAACTCCTCGGCGGAGTGGCGGTCGGTGCCCTCGGAGAAGGCCCGCGCCATGATCGTGGCGACGCCGTCCAGGCCGGCCGGCTCGGCGTCCAGGGGCGCGTCCAGCAGCACCTCCACGGCGACGACCTGCTGGCCGGGGCGGTGGCAGCGCAGCACGGTCAGGCCGTTGTCCAGGCTGCCGCGCTCGGGGGCCGGGAACGCCCAGGGCCTGGCCTCGCCGGCCTGCGGCCGGGGGTGGAAGTCCATCGTGGCGAGCTCGCTCACTTGGCCGTCTCCTCGTCGTCGTTGCCGACCTCTACGGTCGCTTCCTGCTCCGGGTCCTCGGGCACGTCGGCGTCCTCGACGCCCTCCGGGGACTTCGGCTCGTAGACGAGGACCGCGCGGTTGTCGGGGCGCAGGCGGGCCTTGGCGACCTCCTGAACCTCTTCGGGGGTCACCGCCAGGACCCGCTGGACGGCGGTGAGGGCGAGCTGCGGGTCGCCGAACAGGACGGCGTAGCGGCACAGTTCGTCCGCGCGGCCGGCGACCGTGCCGAGCCGGTCCAGCCACTCGCGCTCCAACTGGGCCTGGGCGCGCTCCATTTCCTCGGGCGTAGGGCCCTCCGCGGCGAACCGGGCCAGCTCCTCGTCGATCGCGCTCTCGATGACCGGGACCTCGACGTCACCGGAGGTCTTCACGTCCAGCCAGCCGAGGGAGGGCGCGCCCGCCAGGCGCAGCAGGCCGAAGCCGGCCGTGACGGCCGTGCGGTCGCGGCGCACGAGCCGGTTGTACAGGCGGGAGGACTCGCCGCCGCCGAGGACGGTGAGGGCCAGGTCGGCCGCGTCCGCCTCGCGGGTGCCGTCGTGCGGCAGCCGGTAGGCGGCCATCAGGGCGCGGGCGGGCACCTCTTCGACGACGACCTCGCGCAGCTGCTCGCCGATGGTCTCGGGCAGGGAGCCGTCGCGGGGCTCGGGCTTGCCGTCGTGGGCCTGGATCGACCCGAAGTACTTCTCGATCCAGGCAAGGGTCTGCACGGGGTCGATGTCGCCGACCACGGAGAGCACCGCGTTGTTGGGCGCGTAGTAGGTGCGGAAGAACCGCCGCGCGTCCTCCAGGGTGGCCGCGTCCAGGTCCGCCATCGAGCCGATCGGCGTGTGGTGGTACGGGTGGCCCTCGGGGTAGACCAGCGCGGTCAGCTTCTCGAAGGAGGTGCCGTAGGGCACGTTGTCGTAGCGCTGGCGGCGCTCGTTCTTGACGACGTCCCGCTGGTTCTCCATGGACTCGTCGTCCAGCGCGGCCAGCAGCGAGCCCATGCGGTCGGCCTCCAGCCACAGCGCGAGCTCCAGCTGGTGGGTGGGCATGGTCTCGAAGTAGTTGGTGCGCTCGAAGCTGGTGGTGCCGTTGAGCGAGCCGCCCGCACCCTGCACGAGCTCGAAGTGGCCGTTGCCCGTGACCTGGGCCGAACCCTGGAACATCAGGTGCTCGAAAAGGTGAGCCAGGCCGGTGCGCCCCTTGACTTCGTGGCGGGAGCCGACGTCGTACCAGAGGCAGACCGCCGCCACCGGGGTCAGGTGGTCCTCGGAGAGCACCACGCGCAGACCGTTGGCCAGGCGGTGCTCGGTCGCTGTCAGGCCCCCGGAGCCTGCCTCGGCTGTGGTCGTGTGACCCATGGGCATGTACGTCCCTTCGCGAGCGGAGGCGGTCGTCGAAACCGCGGATTTCCTGCCGGTCCTGCCACTGTATGCAAGCGTGCGACGCCTCGGCGAAGTTCCCGCCGGGCGTACGCCCACAGCGGATCGCGTAGCCTGCGTCCCGGGTGGCGTGGGACGGCTCCGGAGCGCTCTCCGGCACCGGTCCGCGGCGCTCCCCGGTACCCGTCCGTGGTTCCTCCCCGTACCGGTCCGCGGTCCTCCCCGTACCGGTCCGCGGTTCCTCCCCGTACCGGTCCGCGGTCCTCCCGGTGCCGGTCGGCGGTCCCTCCCGGTGCCGGTCGGCGGTCCCGGTCCGGGCTGCGGAGACCGGGTCGCGGCCCGGGTTGTCAGTACCTCGGTCCACAATGGTCCGCGTCAGATCCGTCAAACGCTTCAGCAAGAGCGAGCTGCAGGGGCGCGTCGTGTCGAGAGGGCGAGCGCGCGGAGGCCCGGAGGGGTGAGCACGATTACCCTCTCCACACCGACATGAGCGCCCCGTAGGCGAGCGACCAGATAGAAGGAGCCAGGCAGGATGGCCCGCCGCAGCACGAAGACCCCGCCGCCCGACGACTCGTTCGAGGAGAAGATCCTCGACATCGACGTCGTGGACGAGATGCGTGGCTCCTACCTCGAGTACGCGTACTCGGTCATCTACTCGCGCGCCCTGCCGGACGCCCGCGACGGTCTCAAGCCGGTGCACCGCCGCATCGTCTACCAGATGAACGAGATGGGCCTGCGCCCCGACCGCGGCTATGTGAAGTGCGCCCGCGTCGTCGGCGAGGTCATGGGCAAGCTGCACCCGCACGGCGACGCGTCGATCTACGACGCCCTGGTGCGCATGGCCCAGCCGTTCTCGATGCGCGTCCCGCTGGTCGACGGCCACGGCAACTTCGGCTCGCTGGGCAACGACGACCCGCCGGCCGCCATGCGCTACACCGAGTGCCGGATGGCCTCGGCGACGAGCCTGATGACCGAGTCCATCGACGAGGACACGGTCGACTTCAACCCCAACTACGACGGCCAGGAGCGGGAGCCGGTGGCACTGCCCGCCGCGTTCCCGAACCTGCTGGTGAACGGCTCCTCGGGCATCGCGGTCGGCATGGCGACGAACATGCCGCCGCACAACCTGCGCGAGGTCATCGCCGCCGCCCGCCATCTGATCCGGCACCCGAACGCGGATCTGGAAGCGCTGATGAAGCACGTTCCGGGCCCCGACCTGCCCACCGGCGGCCGGATCGTCGGCCTGGACGGCGTCCGGGACGCGTACGCGACGGGCCGCGGCACCTTCAAGATGCGCGCGACGGTCTCGATCGAGACCGTGACCGCCCGCCGCAAGGGCCTGGTCGTGACCGAACTGCCGTTCACGGTCGGTCCCGAGAAGGTGATCGCCAAGATCAAGGACCTGGTCAACGCCAAGAAGATCCAGGGCATCGCCGACGTCAAGGACCTCACCGACCGCGAGCACGGCCTGCGCCTGGTCATCGAGATCAAGAACGGCTTCGTGCCCGAGGCCATCCTGGAGCAGCTGTACAAGCTGACCCCGATGGAGGAGTCCTTCGGCATCAACAACGTGGCCCTGGTGGACGGCCAGCCGCTCACCCTGGGCCTGAAGGAGCTGCTGGAGGTCTACCTCGACCACCGCTTCGAGGTCGTGCGGCGCCGCAGCGAGTTCCGCCGCAGCAAGCGCCGCGACCGGCTGCACCTGGTCGAGGGCCTGCTGACCGCGCTGGTCGACATCGACGAGGTCATCGGGCTGATCCGGTCCAGCGAGAACTCCGCGCAGGCCAAGGAGCGCCTGATGGAGCGCTTCTCGCTGAGCGAGATCCAGACGCAGTACATCCTCGACACGCCGCTGCGCCGGCTCACCAAGTACGACCGCATCGAGCTGGAGGCGGAGAAGGACCGGCTCACCGCGGAGATCGAGGAACTGACCCGGATCCTGGACTCGGACGCGGAGCTGCGCAAGCTGGTCTCGGCCGAACTGGCCTCCGTGGCCAAGCAGTTCGGCACCGACCGGCGCACGGTCCTGCTGGAGTCCGCCGGTGCCCCGGTCGCCACCGTGCCGCTCCAGGTCGCCGACGACCCGTGCCGGGTGCTGCTGTCCTCGACAGGCCTGCTGGCCCGCACGACGGGCAATGAGCCCTTCCCGGAGGACGCGGACGCCGGGCGGGTCAAGCACGACGTGATCGTCTCGGCTGTTCCGGCGACCACGCGCGGTGAGATCGGAGCGGTGACCTCGGCGGGCCGTCTGCTGCGGATCAACGTGGTGGACCTGCCGCAGCTGCCCGGGACGGCAACTGCCCCGAACCTCGCCGGAGGGGCTCCGCTGGCGGAGTTCGTCTCCCTGGAGGACGACGAGACGGTGGTCTGCCTGGCCACGCTGGACGAGTCGTCCCCGGGGCTCGCGCTCGGCACCGAGCAGGGCGTCGTCAAGCGTGTGGTGCCCGACTACCCGTCCAACAAGGACGAGTTGGAGGTCATCACGCTCAAGGAGGGCGACCGGATCGTCGGCGCGGTGGAGCTGCGCACCGGCGAGGAGGACCTGGTGTTCATCACGGACGACGCACAGCTGCTGCGCTTCCAGGCCTCCATCGTGCGCCCGCAGGGCCGTCCCGCGGGCGGCATGGCGGGCATCAAGCTCACCGAGGGCGCGAAGGTGATCTCGTTCACCGCGATCGACCCGGCGGCCGACGCGGTGGTCTTCACGGCGGCGGGCTCGCGCGGCACGCTGGACGACTCGGTACAGACGACCGCCAAGATGACCCCGTTCGACCAGTACCCGCGCAAGGGGCGGGCCACCGGCGGCGTGCGCTGTCAGCGCTTCCTGAAGGGCGAGGACTGCCTGTCGGTGGCCTGGGCCGGACCGGTCCCGGCCCGGGCTGCGCAGAAGAACGGCACGCCGGCCGAGCTGCCGGACCTGGACCCGCGCCGGGACGGCTCGGGCACGTCGCTGCCGAAGACGGTGTGGGTCGTCGCGGGACCGCTGTCCTAGGCGGGAGGATCCGGACCGGCGTTCTCGGCCGGAGGATCCCGAGCCTCACAGGGCAATACAGCTGGGCCGGAGGATCCGGACCTGTGCGCTAGGCCGGAGGATCCTGAAGGCTCAGGGTCGGCGGATCCTCCGGATCCCCGTCGTCCGGGCCCTGTACGTAGCGCAGGACGCCCCACATGCCGTGCTCGTCGGCGTGCGGGACGTCCTGCTTGCACGCCTCCAGTTCCTTGCCGAGGGCACCCGCGTCGATGCCGGAACCGATCAGGACGAGCTGGGTGAGGCGGGCCTCGGCGGGCGGCCAGGGCTCGGGATAGAAGCGCAGGAACGGGCCGACGGCGTGGACGGCGTACCGGTTGACGGTGTCGTGGGGTCCGAAGTCGACGTACCCCTTGATCCGGTACAGCCCCTCCGGACGGCTGTCCAGGAACCGCATCAGCCTGCGGGGCTCCATCGGCAGGTCGGCGGCGAAGGACAGACTGTCGTAGCCGGTGTGCAGATGACCGGCGTGGCCGTGGTCGGTGTGGTCATAGCCGGCCCGATCGTGGCCGTCGCGGTCCTGGTCGGCGCGGTCCTGGTCGGGGTCGTGCTCGTCGTCGCCGTGCTCGTGCAGGTCGTCGAAGGACAGTTGCCCGATGCGCTCCTCGCTCGGACGGCAGTCGAAGAGGAACTCCGGGTCGATACGGCCGTAGGTGGCGGGGACCACGGCGGCACGGTCGGTGAGCGAGCGGACGAGGCCGAGGACGCGGTCGGCGTCCGGCGCCCGGTCCAGCTTGTTGGCCACGACGAGGTCGGCGAGGGCCAGATGCCGGTCGATCTCGGGGTGCCGGGCCCGCGTGCCGTCGAACTCGGCCGCGTCGACGACCTCGACGAGTCCGCCGTAAACGATGCCGGGATGCTCGCTGGCGAGCACCATCCGCACCAGTTCCTGCGGCTCGGCGAGCCCGCTGGCCTCGATCACGATGACGTCGATGCCGGCGGCGGGCGCGGCGAGCCGGTCGAGGTAGAGGTCGAGCTCGCTCGCGTCGACGGCACAGCACAGACAGCCGTTGCCGAGCGAGACGGTCGAGTCGCCGAGGGCTCCGGCGACGGCCATCGCGTCGATCTCGATGGCTCCGAAGTCATTGACGATCGCGCCGATCCGGCTGCCTCCGCTGCGGTGCAGGAGGTGGTTGAGGAGCGTGGTCTTCCCGGATCCGAGGAATCCGGCGAGTACGACGACGGGGATCTGCTGCGGGGTGCGACTGATGCCCAACGGGCGCCCTCTCTTGTGTGGACCGACTGCCGGACCAGCATAAGAGGGGGACGCCCGACGGCCGGGAGTCCTGGGCCTGAGCACCCTGGGCCTGGGCGCCCTGGGGTGGACGCTCTCCGCGGGAGCCGCCTTGAGGCCGAGTGCTCTCCACCGGGTGCGCTGGGCCTGGATGCTGCCCATCCGGCGCCCTGGGGCTGAGGGCTCTCCGCCTGTGCGCTGGGGCTGGGTGGTCTCCGGCGGAATGCCGCCGGGGTGCGTCGGCGGTCTGCGGCGAGCGGGTGGGGCGCGCTCCGTCTCTCAGAGCTGCGCCGGCACCGCCACCGTCGGCTGCGGCCCCACGTACCGCGCCACCGGGCGGATGATCTTCGAGTCCGCCGCCTGTTCCAGGATGTTCGCGCTCCAGCCCACCACGCGGCCGGCCGCGAAGGTGGGGGTGAACATCTCCCGGGGCAGTCCGCACAGTTCCATGACCACGCCCGCGTAGAACTCGACGTTCGTGTGCAGTTCGCGGCCGGGTTTCAGTTCGGCGAGGATCGCCTCGACCTGCCGCTCGACCTCGACGGCGAAGGAGACGCGCGGGCCCCCGAAGCCCTGCGCGATCTCGCGCAGCATGCGCGAACGGGGGTCCTCCGTGCGGTAGACGGCGTGCCCGAAGCCCATGATGCGGTCACCCGCGACCACCCGTTCCCGGATCCAGGCGTCGATCCGGTCCGGCGTGCCGATCGCGTCCAGGGTGTCGAGGGCGCGGCTGGGTGCCCCACCGTGCAGCGGCCCGGACAGTGCGCCGACGGCCCCGACCAGACACGCGGCTACATCGGCGCCCGTGGACGCGATGACCCGCGCGGTGAAGGTTGATGCATTGAATCCGTGATCAATAGTTGAGATCAGGTACTGCTCGACCGCCCTGGCCCGCCGTGGATCCGGTTCCTCGCCGGTGAGCATGTGGAGGTAGTTGGCCGCGTACGACAGGTCCTCGCGCGGTGCGACGGGGTCCAGTCCCTGCCCGAGCCGGTACAGCGCGGTGAGCAGGGTCGGGACCGCGGCGCAGGCGGCGACGGTGTCCGTGCGCCGCCGGTCGGCGTCCGTGTCGTACACCGGCCTGAATCCCTTCGCCGCGCCGAGCAGCGACAGCGCGCTGCGCATCCCTGCGAGCGGGCCGGAGAGGCGGCTCGCCGCCGCGATGGCGGGCAGCGCGGCGCGCACCTCCTCGGGCAGCCGGCGCAGTTCTGCAGTCTCGGCGGCGAAGGCGGCGCGGCGCTCCGCGTTCGGGAGTGCGCCGTGTACGAGGAGGTGCCAGACGTCCTCGAAGCCGCGGGTCCGCGCGAGTTCGACGGCCGAGTACTGGCGGTAGTGGTAGAAGCCCTCGACCCCCCGGACGTCTCCGATCTCGGTGTCGGTGACGACGACCCCCGCGAGGCCGCGCGGTACCTCGACGACGGGTGCGGTCCTGTTGATGGACATGCTTTTTCCTCCCTGAACTTGATCCGACTGTCCATCCTTGACTTGAATTCTGTCAATATTGATTGGATCAGTACATCGCATCAACATGTGCGGAGAGGACTACGGTGGCCTCCATGCGCGATCACGAATCCGTTCCCGACCGTCCCGGGCGCAGGCTGAGCACCAAGGAGGCCGCCGAACTGCTCGGCGTGAAGCCGGAGACGGTGTACGCCTACGTCAGCCGCGGCCTGCTCAGCAGCAGGCGCGAGCCGGGCGGCCGCGCCAGCACGTTCGAGGCGCGGGAGGTCGAGGCCCTGGCCCGGCGCAACCGGCGCGACGCGGCCGGGAGTCCGGGCTCCGGCGGGGAGCTGTCCGTACGGACCAGGATCACGCTGATCGACAGGGACCGGTACTACTTCCGGGGCGTCGACGCCACCGAGCTGGCCGCCCACCACTCCTACGAGGAGGTCGCGGAGTGGCTGTGGACCGGACGGATGACCCCGGGAGTGACCTTCACGGCGCCCGAATCCACTGTCGAGGTCGCCCGCCACGCCGTGCACGCCCTACCCGGGCACACCTCCCCCACCGACCGCTTGCGGGTGGCCGCGATCGCCGCGGCGGCCGAGGACCCGCTGCGCTTCGACCTGTCCGAGAAGGCCGTACTGAGCACGGCGCGCATCCTCATCCCCACGCTCGTTTCCGCGCTGCCGCCGGTGCTGCACGCCCCCGAGGACGAGGGCCCTCTGGCCCACCGCCTGTGGGGCCGGCTGACCGGCCGCCCCGCGGACGAGGAATCGCTGCGCGTCCTCGACACCGCCCTCGCGCTGCTGGTCGACCACGACCTGGCCGCCTCCACACTCGCCGTCCGCGTCGCCGCCTCGGCCCGCGCGCACGCGTATGCGGCCGTCTCCGCCGGTCTCGGCGTCCTGGAGGGCCCGCTGCACGGCGCGGCCAGCGGTCTGGCCCACCGGATGCTGCTGGACGTGCTCGACCAGGGCACCGCGGTCCCGGTGATCGCGGACGAACTGCGTGCGGGACGTCGTATCCCCGGACTCGGCCACCGGCTCTACTCCGGCGAAGACCCGCGCGCGCGGGCGCTGTTCGCACTTCTGGAACAGGTCCCGCGCGCCGAGCCCGCCCTGCTCGCGGCCCGCGACATCGTGGCCACCACCGCCCGCCACACCCCGCTGCACGCCAACGTCGACATGGCTCTCGCCGTTTTCACCGCCTCCTGCGGCATGCCCGCCACGGCCGGCGAGACCATCTTCGCCGTCGCCCGCACGGCGGGCTGGATCGCCCATGTCCTGGAGGAGTACGGCGAGCGCCCACTGCGGATGCGCCCCAGCGGTCACTACGTCGGTCCGCGCCCTCCGCAGCCCTTGCCGGAGTAGAAATCGAGAGAGCCGGAAGTCGCCCCGGGGAAAGTCAGGTTAGGCTCACCTCTGTGAGTAGGTGCGCAACCGTCTCCCGCAGCCTCGACGAGCCCGTTTCCGGCACGGCTGCCACGGCGACGACCTGGCTGCTGCTGGAGCAGCCCGGCCCCTGGGGCGTCAAGGCGCTCACGTCGAGCCATCTCGCCCCCGCGCTGGGCCGCGCGGTGGAGACGGCCGCCGCGGGCACCGGCGTCCGCGTCGCGCTCATCCGGCGCCCCGGCCGCCACGCGGACCCCGGCACGGCCACGCTCCGGCAGGTGTACGTGGGCCACACCGTCCCCGGCAACGTCTGGCTGCACAGCGCCACCACCCGCGATCCGCAGCGGCTGCTCGGCCTCGACTTCGCGGCTCTCGGTGCGGGCGACCCCCGCTCCTTCGACGCGGCGCTCGGCGGCCGGCCGCACCGGGGCGACCCGCTCGCGCTCGTGTGCACCAACGGCAAGCGCGACGCCTGCTGTGCCCTCCTGGGCCGTCCCCTCGCCGCCGAGCTGGCTGCATCGGGCGTGCACGGCGTCTGGGAGGTCACCCATCTGGGTGGTCATCGCTTCTCGCCCACCGTGCTCGTCCTGCCGTACGGCTACGCGTACGGACGCGCGGAGGCGCACACGGTCAAGGAGGCCCTGCGCGGGATCCAGGAGGGCCGTGTGGTGGTCGAGGGATGCCGCGGGTCCTCCGCCTGGGAGCGGCCCGGCCAGGCGGCCGAGCTGGCCGTGCGCTCGACGGCCGCGGAGTACACGGCCGGCACGCTGAGCGTCGTACGGACCGAGGGCAGGGCCCCGCGCTGGGAGGTCACCGTCACCCACACCGACGGCCGCTGCTGGCGCGTCACGGTGGCGCAGGGCGCGTCCCTGCCGCCGCGCCCGGAGAGCTGCGGGGCGACGGTGCTCGGGTCGCCGGCGCGGATGGACGTGGTGGCGGTGCACGAGCTCCGGACGGCGGCACTGGCGAGCTGAGCCGGGCTCTCCCCGACGGCGAACCCGGCCGGGCCCTCTCCGGTGCCCCGAGGCGGTCCCGCTTCGTCAAGAACTGGTCAAGAGATCCACGCCACATCCCCGCGGCGGCCGCCGCCCGTCCACGTACCGTCGTGGGTATGCGCCCCACTGCCCCCGCACGCCGCCGCCTGCGCCTCGGTATGCCCCGGCGGATGTTCTCGCAGGTGCTGCTGATGCAGGTGGCCATCGCCGCGGGAGTGGCGGTGCTCGCGACCGGACTCTTCCTGGCGCCGTTGAGCAAGCAACTGGACCAGGAGGCGATGCGCCGCGCCCTGGCCATCGCCCAGACCACGGCGCAGGACCCGCAGATCGCCGAAGGCGTCCGCAACACGCCACCGACCAGGAACGGCCCGGTGCAGAAGGAGGCCGAGCGGATCCGCCGCGCCACCCACGCCGAGTACATCGTGGTGCTGGACCTGCACTGGGTGCGCTGGTCGCACCCCACCCCCGAGCAGATCGGCAACCCTGTCTCCACCTCTCCGAGTGAAGCCCTCAAGGGCAAGGAGGTCATGGAGATCGACAGGGGCACCCTGGGCCGCTCGGCCCGCGGCAAGGTGCCCCTGTACGACGCCGACCACCGGATCATCGGCGCCGTCTCGGTCGGCATCGCCTACGACAGTGTGCGCGCCCGGCTGATCAGCGCGATCCCGGGGCTGTTGGCCTACGCCGGCGGTGCCCTCGCGGTGGGCGCGCTGGCCGCCTGGCTGATCTCCCGCCGGGTCCAGCGGCAGACCCGTGACCTGGCCTTCTCCGACATCTCCGCGCTGCTCGCCGAGCGGGAGGCGATGCTGCACGGCATCCGGGAGGGCGTGGTCGCTCTCGACCGCGGGGGCCGCATCCGCCTCCTCAACGACGAGGCACGACGGCTGCTGGGCATCGGCGACGAGGCCGTCGGGCAGTCCCCCGACGCAGCGCTCGGCGAGGGACGTACGACGGACGTCCTGGCCGGGCGGGTGACGGGCACCGACCTGCTGACCGTACGCGGCCAGCGGGTTCTGGTCGCCAACCGGATGCCCACGGACGACGGCGGAGCCGTGGCCACCCTGCGCGACCGCACGGAACTGGAGCAGCTGGGCCGCGAACTCGACTCCACGCACGGCCTGATCGACGCCCTGCGCGCCCAGGACCACGAACACGCCAACCGTATGCACACCCTGCTCGGCCTGCTGGAGCTGGAGATGTACGACGACGCCGTGGAGTTCGTCGACGAGGTCGTCGGGGACCACCGGGCCACGGCCGAACAGGTCACGGAAAAGATCCAGGACCCGCTGCTCGCCGCCCTGCTCGTCGGCAAGGCGACCGTGGCGGCCGAGCGCGGCGTCGCCCTGTGGGTGTCGGAACGCACCCGGCTCCCCGACCGGTTGATCGACCCCCGGGGTCTGGTCACGGTCGTGGGCAACCTCGTCGACAACGCGCTCGACGCGGTCGGCGGCACCCTCCACGCGCGCGTGGAGGTCGAGCTGCGCGCCGAGGGACGTACGGTCGTCCTCCGGGTGCGTGACACCGGGCCCGGAATCCCCGAGGACCAACGGGAGTCGATCTTCACGGAGGGGTGGTCCACCAAGAAGCCGCCCGCGCACGGCAAACGGGGACTCGGGCTCTCGCTGGTGCGCCGGCTCGCCGAGCGGCAGGGCGGGAGCGCGGCCGTGGGCGCGGCGGACGGCGGGGGCGCGGAGTTCACCGTCGTCCTGCCCGAGGCACTGACCGAGCCGGATCCCGCACCGACCGGGCCGCAGCCCGCACTCACCGGACCCGCGGAACCGGACGACATGCCCCCGCCCCGCATTCCGGCCCCCGCCGAGGAGGACGCGCGATGATCGAGGTCCTGGTCGTGGACGACGACACCCGGGTCGCCCGGGTCAACGCCGCCTACGTCGAGAAGGTGCCCGGCTTCCACGTGGCCGGCGAGGCCCACAGCGCGGCCGAGGCGCTCCGGCGGCTGGAGACGGCGCCGCGGCTCGACCTGGTCCTCATGGACCACTACCTGCCCGACGACACCGGACTCGCGGTCGTCCAGGAGATGCGCCGCCGTGGCCACCAGACCGACGTGATCATGGTGACGGCCGCGCGGGACGTGTCGACCGTCCAGGCGGCCATGCGGCACGGAGCGCTGCAGTACCTGGTGAAGCCGTTCGCCTTCGCCGGACTGCGCGCGAAGCTGGAGGCGTACGCGGAGCTGCGCCGCACGCTGGACGGCGGCGGCGAGGCCGAGCAGGCAGAGGTGGACCGCATCTTCGGCGCCCTGTCCGCGCCCTCGCAACCCGGACTGCCCAAGGGACACTCCCCCACGACGGCCGAGCTGGTGCGCCAGTGCCTGACGAGCGCCGAGGGGCCGCTGTCCGCGCAGGACATCGCCGAGCGGACGGGGGTGAGCCGCCAGACCGCCCAGCGCTATCTCAAGCTGCTGGAGCGCACCGGACGGGCCCGGCTGACCCTGAAGTACGGCGACGCGGGCCGCCCGGAACACCGTTACGTGTGGGCGACCCGCGCCTGAGCGGGCTTCAGCAAGGGGTCACTGGGCGGCCTTGTCGACGAACTCGGTCGTGTACGTCCTGCTCAGGTCCACCTTGGCGTTCTTGATGTTGGGGTTGAACGCCTTGAGCACCTTCTCGACGGTCTCGGGACCGCCGCCGGGCATGACGCCGTCCTTGGTGAACATCGGCAGCGTGCTCTTGACGGCCAGCGTGTAGAGCATCTTGTTGCCCTGGGAGTAGTCGGCGGGCATCTTGGCCGCGATCTCCGAGGCGCTGTGGGTGGACATCCACTTGAGCGTCTTGACGAATGCATTGGCCAACTTCTGGACCGTGTCCTTGTGTCCGTTCACCCAGTCCGTCTGCATGTACAGACTGGACGACGGGTAAGGCCCGCCCAGCGCCTGCTGCGACCCCTCCGGGGTGCGCATGTCGATGAGGACCTTCCCGGCCTTCTTGTCCAGGATGGTGGCGACGGTCGGATCGGTCGTCATGCCGCCGTCGATCGCGCCGTTCTGGAGCGCCGCGACGAACGTCGGTCCCGCCCCCACCGCGACCGGGGTGAACTCGCTGACGTTCACGCCGTTCTTGACCGCGAGGTACTTGGTGAGGAAGTCGGTCGAGGAACCGAGTCCGGTCACTCCCAGTTTCCGGCCCTTGAAGTCCTTGGGCGAGGTGAGGTCGCCGGCCGCCTTGTTCGAGACGACCTCCACCTCACCGGGCGCGTGCGAGAACTGCACGACCGACTCCACCGACTTGCCCTTCACCTGGAGGTCGAGGGTGTGGTCGTAGAAGCCGACCGCCCCCTGCACCTGACCGGAGACGAGCGCGGTCTCGGCCTGCACGCCGGCGGGCTCGCTCAGCAGCTGGACGTTGAGCCCCTCCGCCTGGAAGTAGCCGAGGCGCTGGGTGAGCATCGCGGGCAGGTAGATGACCTTGTCGAGGCCGCCGACCATGATCTTGACGGTCTCGCCCTTGCCGCCGCCCCCGCCGCTGCCGGTGTCGGCGGTCGAACTGGCCGCGTCATTGGCGCAGGCGGTGAGCGAGGAGAGGGCGAGCAGGCCGGAGACGGCGAGCGAGGTGTATCTGGCGGTCTTGCGCATGGCGGTTCACGTCCTTGTGAGAGGGCGGGGAGGTGGGGCGAGCGGGCCGGGACAGGCGGGTCAGCTGTCGGAACCGGTGGGCTTCCAGCGGAAGATGCGGCGCTCGGCGAAGGTCAGCAGCCCTTCGGCGACCAGGGCGACCGCCGCGAGGATGACCATCGCGGCGTACACGCCGGCCGCGTTGAAGGTGTTCTGCGACTGCGCGACGAGCAGGCCGATGCCCTTGGTGGCGCCGATGTACTCGCCGACGATGGCGCCGATCAGGGCGAATCCGAAGCTGACGTGCAGGCTGGTGAAGATCCAGGACGTCGCCGACGGGATGACGACCTGAAGGGTCACCCTGCGGTCGCTCGCCCCCAGGATGCGGGCGTTGGCCACCAGGTTGCGGTCCACCTCGCGGGCGCCCTGGAAGGCGTTGAAGAACACCGGGAAGAAGACGAGCACGACGGCGGAGGCCACCTTGGAGGACGGGCCGAGCCCGAACCAGATGAGGAAGATGGGCGCCAGGACGATCCTGGGGATCGAGTTGAGCACCTTGATGTATGGACCAAGAATCTCCGCGAGCAAGGTGATCCGCCCGAGCGCGATACCGAGGAGGACGCCGGCGATCACACCGATGACCCAGCCGAGAAGCGCCTCGTACAGCGTGTACCAGATCTGCTCCCCGAGGGAACCGAGCGCGGTTCCGTGCATCACCCAGGTGTCGATCTGGTCCCAGATCTTCGAGGGCATGGAGAAGTTGAACGGGTCGATGACCTTCGCCCGGGACAGCCCCTCCCACAGCCCGAGGACGGCCACCAGGAGCAGCACGCGCGCGGCGGTGACGACGATCTTGCGGCGGCGGGCGGCCTGCGCGCGACTCTGCGCACGGTCCGGGGTGGTCCTGGAGGTCTCGGCGACCGGGGTGCTGAGAACGTCAGGCGACATGAGCGGCACCTCTTTCGCGCGTGATGCGGACCTCTTCACCGAGCGACTCCCAGATCTCGCGGTAGATCTCGATGAACCGCGGCTCCAGGCGCACCGACTCGACCTTGCGCGGCCGGGGCAGGTCGATGTCGAACACCTGCTTGACGGTCGCCGGTCCGGCCGTCATCACGACGACCTTGTCGGCCAGCGCGATGGACTCCTCCAGGTCGTGGGTGACGAAGACGACGGAGGCGCCGGTGCCCTCCCACAGCTCCAGCAACTCGTCCGACATGAGCGCCCGGGTCTGCACGTCGAGCGCCGAGAACGGCTCGTCCATGAGCAGGATCTCGGGGTCGTTGACGAAGGTGGCGGCGAGGGCGACACGCTTGCGCTGGCCGCCGGAGAGCTGGTGCGGATAGCGGTCCTCGAAGGCCGCGAGGCCGACCCGGGCCAGCCACTCGCGGGCCTTCTGCCTGGCCTCCGCCTTGGGCACGCCGCGGAATCGCGGGCCCGCCATGACGTTGGACAGGACCGTCCGCCAGGGGAAGGTGGCGTCCTGCTGGAAGACGAAACCGACCTTGCCGCCGACGCCGTCGACCGGCTCGCCGGCCACCAGCACCTCGCCCTCGGTGGGCTCCTCCAGGCCGCTGACCAGGGTCAGCGTCGTGGACTTGCCGCAGCCGGTCGGGCCGACGACGGCCACGAACTCACCGCGCCCGACCGTGAGGTCCAGGTTCCGGACGGCGGTGTGCAGACCCCCTGACGGGGTCCTGAAGGTTTTGCTCGCGCCCCGTAGCTCGATGGCGGGGCTGGTGTCTGCGCTCATGGGCCGGGACGGTAGGTGTGGCCCCGGCCACAGCAGCAGTCTTGTGAGCACAAGCCGTTCTTTTGCTCGCAAGAACCTGTTGTGCTCATTTTGCTCGCGCTACAACTGCGGAGCACGAAACACGGGCTTAACGCTCGCCGGCCTTGAAGGAGAGGCCTGATGATTCACGTCCTGGTCGTGGACGACGACTTCCGCGTCGCAGAGATAAACGCCAAGTACGTGGGAAAGGTTCCCGGCTTCCGGGTGACCGCCCGCGCGCACAGCGCCGCCCAGGCGCTGGCCGCCGTGGAGCGCGGCGGCATCGATCTGGTCCTGCTCGACCACTACCTGCCGGACCAGACCGGTCTCGAACTCGTCCACCGCATGCGGGAGCACGGCCACGGCACCGATGTCATCATGATCACGGCGGCCAGCGACGTGACCACCGTCCAGCGGGCGATGCGCCTGGGCGCCCTGCACTACCTGGTCAAGCCCTTCACCTTCGCGGCCCTGCGCACCCGTCTGGACTCCTATGCCGCGCTGCGCCGCACCGTCGACCGGGTGGGCGGCCGGGGGCTGACGGGCCAGGAGCAGGTGGACCGGATCTTCGGGGCCCTGCGCACGGCCCCGGCACCGTCCGCGCCGGGCCTGCCCAGCGGCCAGTCGGAGCCCACGACCGATCTCATCTGCGGCGTCCTGCACCGCGCGGACCACCCGTTGTCGGCCCACGAGGTCGCGGCCGAGACCGGTCTGAGCCGCTCCACCGCCCAGCGCTACCTGCGCACCCTGGAACAGGCGGGCCGTCTGCGCCTCTCCCTGAAGTACGGCGACACCGGTCGCCCGGAGCACCGGTACGCGTGGGTGGCTCCCTGACGGCAGTCCCCGCCATGCCCCACCGAGCCGGCTACACGGCTCCCGCGCCGGTCAGCGACCGTACCTCGGTCTCCGCGTACTTGGCCTCGTCCGCGACCTCGTCCGAAGTGACCGTGCCCAGCCATCCGGCGAGAAAGCCGAGCGGGATGGAGACGATGCCCGGGTTCTGCAGCGGGAAGTACTGGAAGTCGACGTCCGGGAAGAGCGAGTCCGGGCTGCCGGAGACCACCGGGGAGAGCAGCACCAGCCCGAGCGCGGGGATCAGCCCGCCGTACACCGCCCACACCGCGCCACGAGTCGTGAAGGCGCGCCAGAACAGCGAATACAGCAGCACCGGCAGGTTCGCCGACGCGGCCACCGCAAAGGCGAGGCCGACCAGGAACGCGACGTTGAGGTCACGGGCCAGCAGGCCCAGCGCGATCGCGACGACCCCGATACCGACCGCCGCGATGCGCGCCACCGTCACCTCGCTGCGCGCCTTGCCGTGGGGCCGCCGCAGGGACGCATACAGGTCGTGGGCCACGGATGCCGAGGAGGCGAGCGTGATCCCGGCGACCACCGCGAGGATCGTGGCGAAGGCGACAGCCGCGACCACGGCGAACAGAACCGTTCCACCAGTGGAACCGGCGCCCCCGCCCAGATCCAGGGCCAGCAGGGGCACGGCCGTGTTCCCGGCCGCGTTCGAGCCGCGCACGGTCTGCGGTCCGACCACGGCGGCGGCCCCGAACCCGAGGACGATCGTCATCAGGTAGAAGCCTCCGATCAGCCCGATGGACCACACGGCCGAACGCCGGGCCGCCCGCGCGGTCGGCACGGTGTAGAAGCGGGACAGGATGTGCGGCAGCCCCGCCGTGCCCAGCACCAGCGCGAGCCCCAGGCTGATGAAGTCGAGGCGGGCGGTCCAGCTCCCGCCGTACTTCAGTCCCGGCGCCAGAAAGGCCTTCCCGTGACCGCTGCGGTCGGCGGCCGCCAGCAGCAGCCGGTCGACATCGCCGTGAAACCGCACCAGCACCAGCACGGTCAGCACGACCGTCCCGCTGAGCAGCAGCACCGCCTTCACGATCTGGATCCAGGTGGTGGCCCGCATCCCGCCGAGCGACACGTAGACCACCATCAGGGCACCGACCCCGATGACCGTCCAGGCCTGGGCCGCCCCGCTCGTCCGCCCCAGCAGGAGCGCCACCAGGCTGCCCGCGCCCACCATTTGCGCGACCAGATACAGAACGGACACCGTCACCGAGGACGTTCCTGCCGCGATCCGCACCGGCCGCTCACTCATCCTCGCGGCCACCACGTCGGCCAGGGTGAACCGCCCGCAGTTGCGCACCAGTTCCGCCACCAGGAACAGCACGACCAGCCAGGCCACGAGGAAGCCCACCACATAGAGCAGCCCGTCGTAGCCGTAGAGCGCGATGAGCCCCGTGACCCCGAGGAAGGAGGCCGCCGACATGTAGTCCCCCGCGATGGCAAAACCATTCTCCATCGGGGAGAAAAGCCGCCCTCCGGCATAGAACTCCTCTGCCGAACCATGCCGCCTGCGGCTCACCCATGTCGTGATGCCCAGGGTCACGGCCACGAAGCCGCTGAACAGCAGCAGCGCCAGCGTCTGATGTCCACCGGTCACGAGGCGCCTCCCTGCACTCCGCGGGTCAGTTCCTGTGTGTCCCAGCGCAGCTCCAGCGCCGCCCGGTCCCGGCGCAGCCGCGCATGCCGCGCGTAGGCCCAGGTGAACAGGAAGGTGGTGAGGAACTGCCCGAGTCCTGCGAGCATCGCCACGTTCACGGCTCCGGCCACGGGACGGGCCATGAGCGTGGGCGCGGTCGTCGCGGCGACCACGTACCCCACGTACCAGACGAGGAAGGCGGCGACTCCCGGCACCACGAACCTTCGGTACCGGCTGCGCACCTCCTGGAACGCCTCGCTGCGCTGCACCTCGGCATAGACGTCGCGGGCACGAACCTCCGCCCCGTCCCGCTCCCCGCGCGCGGACGGCACGGCCCCTGCCGGCATCCCGGTGCCGTCCACCTCGCCCCAGCCGGAGGCCAGTGCGTCGTACCAAGGGTCTTCGTACCGTGCGTCGCGGGAGGGCGCTCCGTGGTCTTCTCGCCTGCCGGCCGAACTGCCGGGACCGTCCCCGGCTTCACGGGAACGACCATCGCTTGACTGCATGCCCAAGGATGGACAGATCGGGAAGTTCCCTGACTCTTCTTCCCCAGGCTCTTCACCCCATCAGGTGACTCACTCCCCGGGCGGCCGCACCAGCCCCTTTCCGTAGGCGTAACGCACCGCCTGAGCCCGGTCCTTGAGGCCCGTCTTGGCGAAGAGGTTGTTGATGTGCGTCTTCACGGTCGCGGTGGAGACGTGCAGTGCCCGGGCGATCTCCTGGTTGCTCAGGCCCTCGGCGATCAGCACCAGTACCTCGGTCTCCCGCGCGGTCAGCCCGTCGGGAGCCTCGGCAGCCGCCGGTGCGGGCTCCGGCTCCGACAGCCTCTCCAGCAACCGGCGCTGGACGCTCGGCGACAGCCCCGCCTCCCCCGACAGGACACTCTCCACCGCCCGCACGATCTCGTCGCCGCCCGCGTCCTTGGTGAGATACCCCCGGGCTCCCGCACGCAGCGCGGGGAACAGGGACTCGTCGTCCGCGTACGTGGTGAGCACCACCACCTGGGTCCCCGGGTACTGCGCCCGGATACGCCGCGTGGCCTCCACACCGTCGCAGCGGGGCATCCGCAGGTCCATCAGCACCACGTCCGGAGCGAGTTCCCCGACCAGCCGCAGCGCCTCCTCGCCGTCCCCCGCCGAACCCACGACCTCCACACCGGACAGCAGGCCGAGCAGCATCACGATCCCTTCCCGGACCACGGTCTGGTCGTCGGCGACCACCACGCGGGCGGGCTTCTTCTCCCCCTCCGTCTCCGTCATACGGGCACCTTCAACGTCACCACGAACCCCTCCTCGTCCGGCCCGGCGTCCAGCGAGCCGCCCAGCAGTTCGGCCCGCTCCCGCATTCCCAGCAGACCGTACCCGCCGCCCGCGCCCGTGAGTTCGCCCGGACGACCGCCCGAGTCCCGCACGTCCAGCGTCACTTCCTGCTCGCCGTAGTCGAGTCGCAGGTACACCTTGGCGCCATGAGCGTGCTTACGAACGTTCGTCAGCGCCTCCTGCGCCACCCTGCGCACAGCCTGGGACGCCTCGGCCGACAGCGATCTGCGCTCACCCGTGACGGTGACCTCGGCGCCGTCGGCCGCGCTGACCAGTTCGCTCAGGTAGTCCTCCAGCGGGGTGAGCTCACCCCGCAGCGCGGACAGTGCCTGCCGGGTCTCGGACAGGCCGTCCCTGGCCATGCCCCGGGCGGCCACCACCCTCTCCAGAATCTGGTCCCGGTCGGCGCCGCGCTCGATCAGCAACCGGGCCGCCTCCAGGTGCACCAGCTGCGCGGAGAGGCTGTGGGCGAGCACGTCGTGGATCTCCCGGGCGATCCTCGCCCGCTCGGCCAGCGCCGCCGACTCCGCCTCGGCGGTCCTCGCGGCCCGCTCCTGGGCGAGGAGCCGCTGCGCGCTCCCCCGGGCCTCCGCGTCCAGCCGCATGACGTATCCGGCCAGGGCCATGCCGCCCACCGTGGCGGCGGTGGTCAGCCACACGTCGTTGTTGAACGCTGAGTACGAGGCCAGCGCCACCGACGTCACGGGCAGGGCGGCCCCGAGAGGCAGCCGCTCCAGGGCGGAGACCCCGCAACCGCACCAGATCACCAGGGCCGGTCCCTCGAACCCCACTGCCTGGGCCGCGACGGCGATGGCCAGGAGCACGCTCATGAGCGCCAGGGAGAGCACCAGCCGGTGCTCGTAGGTGCTGCGGAAGAAGGCCCAGGAGACGACGGCGGCCAGCAGCACCGCTGCCGCGGCCGCGAGCGCGCCCCCCATGCCGACGTGTTTCTGGCTGAAGGCCCCCCAGAGGAGCAACCCGATCACCAGCACCCTGACGGCCCAGGCAAGCAGGCGTCGGGGCCGGGGGGTCCCCACGTGGCCGAGCGCCTCTCGCGACGGCCAGCGTGTCCAGGCGTTCTCCGTCACACGCGCTCCTTCCACGCCGGCGCCATGCCGTCACCGTACGCCGGGGCCGGCCGGCTCGCGGAACCGATGGACTGCGCCCGCCAGGCCAGGATCCCGGACCGGACCAGCAGGGTGCCGGCCAGGCCGAGCATCAGCGCCGAGCTGTCCTGGTGCACGCCGAGCAGGATGCCGAAGGCGAAGACACCGACCCTCAGGGCTATGCCCCCGGCCCACACGGCGGCACTCGCCTTGGTGCTCTTGGTCCACACCACGCCGTCCGGTTCCGTCCAGACACGGGTGGTCCAGGCCCAGCCGGCACCCGTGGCCAGGCCTATGAGCACCTCCACGGCGAGCAGCACCGCGGATTCGATCCGGTGGTGGGCGTCGAGTATGCCGGGCTCACGCAGCGCCACGACCCCGAGAATCACGGGCAGCAGCCACCAGCGCCGG
Source organism: Streptomyces sp. NPDC007971 (assembly GCF_042958635.1). NCBI lineage: Bacteria > Bacillati > Actinomycetota > Actinomycetes > Kitasatosporales > Streptomycetaceae > Streptomyces > Streptomyces sp. NPDC007971. The sequence goes on along the minus strand of NZ_JBIBJK010000014.1, from coordinate 120,856 downwards.
TCGGTGTCGATCGCACGGGCACGGAACTGGCGCACGATCACTATGGCGACCACTGCCACGGTCACCAACACGTTGACGAGCCCGGACATCACTGCCTCCGTGAGCGAGAAGGGGTGTCGGGAGCGAGCGCTGTCCGACACCTTCGAAGCTACGGAAATTCGCAGGTCAGGAGATCGGAGCCAGGGTGGATCGAGGGTGGAACCTCACAGGCGGCTCGACTCCACCCACGGGTGGACGGACCGCCGACGAGCCACGCGGGCGGCGCCTCTGCCGCTGCCCGGCTGCGATAGAGGAGGCTGTGGGAGCACGGCTGGTCGGGGGCTGGCCAACGCTGGAGCCGGTCTGTGGTGAGCGCGGACGGACCTGATCCCGGAAACGGCCGGCAAGGCATCGGCTGCCCCGGGCATTGACCGGCCACCGCATCGGCGGATCACGGAACCGACCGGCCACGGCACTCGCCGACCCCGAAACCGGCCGATCACGGCAACGTCGGGCCAGGCCAGTCGTCGGCCTGAGCCCGAGGCGTCGTGAGCCGGAGCAGCGGTACGTCAGGACAGCCGCGATGCCGGGAAGGGAGCCGAAGCGAGAGCAACAGGTTCCATTCGGGGGGGCGGCGGCGCAGGCCCACCGGCAAGTCGCAGCACCCGGGGACGTCGGGGCAGGCACACCGGCAAGTCACAGGACCCGGGGGCGGCGGCGCAAACTCACCGGCGAGTCCGAGGATCCGGGAGATACAAGCCCACCGGCGAGTCCGAGGACCGCTCACGCGCCCCGTCGCCGATCGGAAAGCGCACCGCCACCCGACACCCGGCGGCCGGCCTGACTGCTTGCGACAAGCGGTCAGGCCGACCCGAGTCGGCACTTCGGCTACGCGTCGATGCGCGAGCGGTCCAGTGTCGCCGCCGAGCTGGAGATGAACTCCTTGCGGGGGGCGACGTCGTTGCCCATGAGCAGATCGAAGACCTGCTCGGCGGCCTCCAGGTCCGAGAGGTTGATCCGGCGCAGAGTCCGGTGGCGCGGGTCCATCGTGGTCTCGGCCAGCTGGTCGGCGTCCATCTCGCCCAGACCCTTGTAGCGCTGGATGGAGTCCTTGTACCGGATGCCCTTGCTCTGGAACTCCATGAGCTTGTCGCGCAGCTCACGGTCCGAGTACGTGTAGACGTACTTGTCCTGGCCCTTCTTCGGCTGAATGATCTCGACACGGTGCAGCGGCGGCACCGCGGCGAAGACCCGCCCGGCCTCGACCATGGGCCGCATGTAGCGCTGGAACAGCGTCAGCAGCAGGCACCGGATGTGGGAGCCGTCCACATCGGCGTCGGTCATCATGATGATCTTGCCGTACCGCGCCTGGTCGATGTCGAAGGTGCGGCCCGAGCCAGCTCCTATGACCTGGATGATCGCGCCGCACTCGGCGTTCTTGAGCATGTCGGTCACCGACGACCGCTGCACGTTGAGGATCTTGCCCCGGATCGGCAGCAGCGCCTGGAACTCGGAGTTCCGCGCGAGCTTCGCCGTACCGAGCGCGGAGTCTCCCTCGACGATGAACAGCTCGCTGCGGTCGACATCGTCGCTGCGGCAGTCGGCGAGCTTGGCCGGCAGCGACGAGGACTCCAGTGCGGTCTTCCGCCGCTGGGCGTCCTTGTGCTGGCGGGCCGCGACGCGGGTGCGGGCAGCGGCTACCACCTTCTCCATCACGACCCGCGCCTGCGCCGCCGCGTCACGCTTCGTGCTCGTCAGGAACGCCTTGAGTTCCTTGGAGATCACGTTGAGCACGATCCGGCGGGCCGCCGAGGTGCCGAGCACCTCCTTGGTCTGGCCCTCGAACTGCGGCTCGGCCAGGCGCACGGTGACGACCGCGGTCAGGCCCTCCAGGGCGTCGTCCTTGGCGATGTCGTCCTCGGCCACGCGCAGCATCTTCTTGGCCCGCAACGTCTCGAGCAGCGTCTTGGTGACGGCCTGCTCGAATCCGGCCACGTGGGTGCCGCCCTTGGGGGTGGCGATGATGTTCACGAAGGAGCGCAGGGTGGTGTCGTAGCCGGTGCCCCAGCGCATGGCCACGTCCACGCCCAGCTCGCGCGTGACCTCGGTGGGCGTCATCTGGCCGTGTTCGTCCAGGACCGGGACGGTCTCCTTGAAGGTGCCCTGCCCCGAGAAGCGGAGGACGTCACAGACCGGCTTGTCCTTTGCCAGGTACTCGCAGAACTCGCTGATGCCGCCGTCGAAACGGAACGACTCCTCGCCCTTGCTGCCGCCCTCCCCGAGCCCGAGCTCGTCACGGACGACGATCGTCAGGCCCGGCACCAGGAAGGCGGTCTGCCGCGCGCGCTGGTGCAGCGTCTCCAGGGAGAGCTTGGCGTCCTTGAGGAAGATCTGCCGGTCCGCCCAGTACCGCGTGCGCGTGCCGCTGCGGGTCTTGGGGATCTTCTTGGCCTTGACCAAGCCGCTCTTGGCCTCGAACTTCGCGTTCGAGCCCTCGCCCCGGAAGACGCCCGGCACACCGCGCCGGAAGCTGATGGCATGGGTGTGGCCCCCGCGGTCCACCTCGATGTCGACTCGGGCCGAGAGCGCATTGACCACGGAGGCACCGACACCGTGCAGACCGCCGGAGGCGGCGTACGAGCCGCCTCCGAACTTGCCGCCGGCGTGGAGCTTGGTCATGACGACCTCGACACCGGACAGCCCGGTCTTGGGCTCCACGTCCACGGGGATGCCACGGCCGTTGTCCCGTACCTCGACGGAGCCGTCGTCGTGGAGGATCACCTCGATGTGGTCGCAGAAGCCCCCGAGGGCCTCGTCCACCGAGTTGTCGATGATCTCCCACAGGCAGTGCATCAGGCCGCGGCTGTCGGTCGAGCCGATGTACATGCCCGGGCGCTTGCGCACGGCCTCGAGACCCTCAAGGACGAGGAGGTGCCGCGCGGTGTAGTTGGAACCGTCCCGGTCTGCTCCTGCCAGCAGCGCTGTGGACGGCACGGACGTATCGGCGGTCACGCGGTTCGCTCCTCGCTGAATTTCAGGTAACCCCCTCGTGGGTAAGGGGGCGGCTTCGGTCGCCGCTCAGAGGGTACCGAGGCCTGGTAGAGCCGTTGTAACGCCACCCTCGTCGAGAACTCAGCCTAGTCCACGCTCGCATGCATGTTCGATCCCTCGATGGAGTGAAGTACATATCACGTTCCATTGGAGGCATGAACCATTTAGGCTCCGGGCACGTCCTCATGAACAACCGGCAACCCCGCCGGGAGGATGTGAACCGAAAACAGCGCGAAACCGTAAGCACACAAGACACGCACTACGGCTCATTCGCCGCCAACCGGCAGCAGACAGCAGCCCCGGAAAGATTTTTCGAGGAAAAGCCACGAGCGGGAACGTTTTCGGGCTGGTTGGATGTTGACCCTGGTACGACAGCTCGTCGAGCTAGAGAAGAGGCGACGTGACTACTGTTCTGACCCCCGCGAGCCCGCTGACGGCCGCCGATCGCTGCGACCGCTGCGGCGCCCAGGCCTACCTGCGTGTGGTCCTGCTCAGCGGCGGAGAACTGCTCTTCTGCGCCCACCACGGTCGCAAGTTCGAGCCGGAACTCAAGAAGATCGCCGCTGAGATACAGGACGAGACGGAGCGGCTGACGTCCGTTCCGGGCATCGTTTCCGAAGAAGAGCGCTGAATCTCGCACCCACGACGAGCCAGCCCCGGCACAGGCCGGTGAACGGGCGGCCACTCCTGTGAGGAGCGGCCGCCCGTGCTCATGCCCCCGTTTCAGGCTCTCAGGGCGCCTTGCGAGGCCGTTGCGGCCCCGCAGCGGCCGACGGCAGGGCGCGGAGTACGTCGGACACCCGCGTGTAGACACCAGGGCTGCCAGGACGCCCGCAGCCGCTCCCCCAGGACACGAGCCCGACCAGTCGTCCGGAGGCGACCAGGGGGCCTCCGCTGTCGCCCTGGCAGGAGTCCGGACCGCCCGCGATCTCCCCGGCACAGAGCATGGAGTCGGCCCGGTAGGCGCCGTCCGGGCCGCCCGGGTAGGCGCGGGCACAGACGTCGTCGGCCAGCACATGGACATGCGCTCCGTACAGCCGGCGTGCATAGGCACCGCCGCCGGAGGTGTCGCCCCATCCGGAGACCAGGGCTTCCGTCCCTGGGGTGTATGCCTGATCACCGGTGGGTGCCATGGACACGACGGCGCTCTGCGGCAGGGGCTCGGCCAGGGTGAGCACGGCGAAGTCGCCGGAGTTGGACGCGGCGTCGTAACGCGGATTGACCCGGGCGTCCCGTACAGCGATCTCCGCGCCCCCCTCCGCGAGCAGGTCCGTGCGACCGCTGATGACCTTGAGATCGGACACACGATCAGGTGGCGCCCCCAGGACATCCTCGGCCAGACAGTGGGCCGCGGTGAGCACGGTGGTCCGCGTGACCGCCACACCACCGCAGAACTGCCCCGCCCGCGTACCTCCGAACCGGGCACGACTGGACAGTGCAACCGTCCACGGGGCCTGGGACACATCGATCGGAGATCCGCCGACAACGACACTGTCGGCGGCCACCGAGGCCGTTCCCACCAAGGGTATGACGGTCATGGCAGCCGCCAGGGAAAGCGGCCGGATCAGAGTCCGGACAACGGAACGGCGCATGCAAACTCCTCACTCCGGGGTGGCGCTGGGACACCCAGAGTCATGCACGGCGCGGTTGCTCGCAGCACGAAGGCCCGGCTCCCGCGAGGGGAACCGGGCCTTAGCCGTCCTGCGGCCGGGACCTAGTCGAGGTAGTCGCGCAGCACCTGCGAACGCGACGGGTGACGCAGCTTCGACATGGTCTTGGACTCGATCTGGCGGATGCGCTCACGGGTCACGCCGTACACCTTGCCGATCTCGTCCAGCGTCTTCGGCTGACCGTCGGTGAGGCCGAAGCGCATGGAGACGACGCCGGCCTCGCGCTCGGACAGGGTGTCCAGAACGGAGTGCAGTTGCTCCTGCAGAAGCGTGAAGCTGACGGCGTCGGCGGGGACGACGGCCTCGGAGTCCTCGATGAGGTCACCGAACTCGCTGTCACCGTCCTCACCCAGCGGGGTGTGCAGGGAGATGGGCTCACGGCCGTACTTCTGGACCTCGATGACCTTCTCGGGGGTCATGTCGAGTTCCTTGGCCAGCTCCTCCGGGGTGGGCTCACGGCCCAGGTCCTGGAGCATCTGGCGCTGCACGCGCGCGAGCTTGTTGATGACCTCGACCATGTGAACCGGGATACGGATGGTGCGGGCCTGGTCGGCCATCGCGCGGGTGATGGCCTGACGGATCCACCAGGTGGCGTACGTGGAGAACTTGTAGCCCTTGGTGTAGTCGAACTTCTCGACCGCGCGGATCAGACCGAGGTTGCCCTCCTGGATGAGGTCCAGGAAGAGCATGCCGCGGCCGGTGTACCGCTTGGCCAGGGAGACCACCAGACGGAGGTTGGCCTCCAGGAGGTGGTTCTTGGCGCGGCGGCCGTCCTCGGCGATGATCTCCAGTTCGCGCTTGAGCTTCGGCGCCAGCTTGTCGGCGTTGGCCAGCTTGTCCTCGGCGAACAGACCCGCCTCGATGCGCTTGGCCAGCTCGACCTCCTGCTCGGCGTTGAGCAGGGGGACCTTACCGATCTGCTTCAGGTAGTCCTTGACCGGGTCGGCGGTGGCACCGGCCGCGGCGACCTGCTGGGCGGGTGCGTCGTCCTCGTCCTCGTCGGACAGGACGAAGCCCGCGCTCTCGGCGCCCTCGGGTTCGTCGGTGACCTTGGTCTCCTCGAGGACCTCTTCCTCGAGCAGCTCGGCGTCGTCCTTCTTCGCCGTGGTCTTCTTGGCGGCCGTCTTCTTGGCGACGGTCTTCTTCGCGACCGTCTTCTTGGCAGTCGCCTTCTTGACGGCGGCCTTCTTGGCCGACGTGGCTTCCTCGGCGGGATCGTCGGCGAGCGGAGCGGTGGGCGCAGCCGGGGCCGCCGTGGTGGCGGTGGCCTTCCTGGTGGTCACCGTCTTCGCCGCGACCGTCTTGGTGGCGGTGCGCTTCGCCGGGCTCTTCGCTGCGACGCTCTTTCGGGTGCGCTTGGGCTCTGCTGCACTGACCATCAGCGTCACACCCTCTTCCTCAAGGATCTGGTTGAGGCTGCGCAGTACGTTCTTCCACTGAGTGGCCGGAATCTGGTCAGCTTCGAAGGCCCGACGCACATCGTCGCCGGCGATCTGCCCCTCAGCCTTTCCCCGCTCAATGAGCGCCATGACAGAGACGGACTCGGCGATCTCCGGCGGGAGCGTACGGGATGTGCTGGCCGACACGAACAACCTCTCGGAACGTTGGAAAACGGCTTCCGGCCCCGTCCACAGCGGACAGGAGCCGACCACCGGCCTGGGGATGGGCCGACGGAGCGGGCGGGGGCCGGGGAGATGCACAGCGCCTGTCATGGCGTCCGTATTCCCTCCGCGACTGTCACCTCTTAGGTCATCGCGCAGTTCCCACGAGCGTTACGCCCAATCTGCGTGGCCCGAGTCACACCCCGTAAGCGGTCAAAAGCGGTCAGCCATGGGCAAAGGATGTCACTGATGGACCGATCGGAGCCGTTCCACCTACCGCGGCGGCCCGCCGCGCCGCCGGGCCCCACCGGATTCCGAGGATCCGGTGGGGCCCGGCGACGGCCGGTTCCCTGGCCCGGCGCCGCCACGAGAGGCCATCACAGCGCGGCACACCGGCGACCACACCGCTTGCGGCAGGGCTCAGTGCTCGCGCGGGGCGGGGACCACCCGCTCCACCTCGGGGTGGACGGTGAGCAGTTGGCGCATGGCCACCTCTGCCGCCGTACCGTCGCCGGTGCCGAGGGCGTCGACGATCCGCGCGTGCAGCGCGAGGGAGCCCTCGTTCGGCCGGTCACAGCCGGTGACCGGGCCGCCGGAGACCTGGAGGGCGGCCGAGACGATCCCGGAGAGGTGCTCGAGCATGCGGTTGCCCGCGATCTGGATCAGCAGGGCGTGGAACTCGGTGTCGGCACGCGAGAAGGTCAGCGCGTCGCCCTGTGCCATGGCATGGCTCATGATCTCGACCATGTCGGAGAGCCGCTGCTGCACCTCTTCGCGCCCGTGCCCGGCGGCGAGACGGGCGGCGAGTGGCTCGATGGTCCAGCGCAGCTCGCTCAGCTCGCGGCGCTGGTCGTCGCGCATCGGCCCGAAGGCCCGCCACTCGATGATGTCCGGATCCAGGAGGTTCCAGTCACTGACGGGCCGTACGCGGGTGCCGACGTTCGGGCGGGCGCTGACGAGGCCCTTGGCCTCCAGGACACGGAGGGACTCGCGGACGACGGTGCGGGAGACCTCGAAGCGCTGGCCGATCTCCTCCGGCACCAGCGGGCGGTCCGCCCCCAGGTCACCGGAGACGATCATCTGACCCAGCTGCTGGACGAGTTGGCCGTGCAGTCCGCGTCCGCGGCTGCCCGCTGCACGCCGGCCCACCCGGCCGAGATCCGGGTCCGCTCCCTCCCAGGCGGGTGCTCCGACGCGGTCGGCCACCGGGGCCTCGGCGTAGGGGTAGCGGTCGAGTTCGCCCGGGCCGGTCAGACCTGAGTCTGCGGAGCGGGCGGCGGTCATCATGGTGTGCGCAAGGGTACTCACGGATCCTTTGTCGGCGTCGCCTCCAACTCCCTTGAGGTCTTTGGTGAAAAGCACACGAAAGGGTGATCGCTCACAGCATCGCAATTGACGCCTTATCGGAAAGAAACGGGCTTTCTCCGGGGAGTTGTGCACACACCGGGTCCGGAAGCGTGCGGACAGCCTTCACCGGACACTGGTACGCAGCGTGGTGACCACATACGCGCACAACAGCGTGACCAGCGACAACGACATCGCACCCCCGACGGGTTGGGCGACGACCCGGGCTACGCCGAGCAGATAGCGCTCCCCCCCGAAGGGCCACTGCAGGAGGAACAGCTCCCGCATCCGCAGGGACAGGCCGGCAGCCATCGGCACAGCCTGCCCGTGCAGCATCTTGTGGACGACGGGGACGATGGCGACGGGTACGGCGAGGACGGCAGCGAGACCCGCCGTGGTGGACCGGAAGACGCCGGCCGCAAGGACCCCGGCCCAGGCGCAGCCGATCACCAGCCCGAACCAACTCACGCTCAGCGAGAGCCAGTCCGAGGGAACTCTGGTGAGCTCCCGTCCGTAGACGAGGTAGAGCATCTCGGCGTCGCAACCCATGGTGAGGAAGGCCAGCATCACGGCCGTGGCCCCGGAGACCACGAGCTTGGCGGTGAGCAGCCCCAGCCGGCGGGGCACGGTGCCACGGTCCGCCGCCAGCGCGGGGTGGCGGAACTCGTCGCCGAAGGCCAGCGCCCCGAGCAGCCCCGCAGCGAGCGCCGCGGGCGGCAGCGGCAGCTCCCGGGGCCACGCCGCGAAGAGCCGCGCCTGCGGGGTGTGACCGATCCGCGCCAGGACCACGGCGGTGAGCGCGGACACCACCAGCACGACCCCGCAGGTGAGAAAGCCGACCCCGATTCCGGTGGCACGACGCAGCTCGTAGCGCAGCGGACGGAGCGGACTGTGAGCGGGGCGGACGGAGATGGGGGGTGGCAGGGGGGACAGGTCGACGTGGGCACGCGCCGTTTGGGAACGCGTGGGCTGCCCGGCCTGAGGTTGGCGGCTGCCCGCATTGCGGGCGTCCGGAGTCCGTGCACCGGGAACGGTCGCGCCCGCCGCCCGGGCGCCGACGGCAGTACGCGTCGCGCCGGATTGCGGTTCCGTGTCGGCGCAGGCACCCGCAAGACCGGTTTCCGCAGCGACCGCAGCGGGTCGCCGGCCTGTGGCGATCGCGGGCATGCCGGTGCGGGAGGCTTCGTCGTCGCGGTCCGCGGGGGAGGCGGTGTCGGGGGACGGGCGGTGGGCCTCGCAAGTGCTGTCGGCCTGCGAGGCCCCGGCGACGGGGGTGCCGTCGGCGTTCTCCATACCGTCCGGCACGGACTGGTGGCCATGGGGCTCCCCGAGCGAGGCCCCCTCGCCGCCCAGGTCCTGCCCCGACTCCCGCGCCGAGGTGTCCGGCACCGCACGTTCCGTTTCCTCGTCAGCGACGCCGGGCACCCCCTGCGCGGACTCCGGGCCGCACCCGTCCGACCCGGAGCCCGGTGCGCTTCGTGACCACTCATCGGACACGGAATCCGGTGCGGCCTGCTCCCGCCCGTTCGCCGCCGTCTCGTCGGCCGCCTCCGCCCCGCCGCCGGATCGCGCGTCCGCGCCCGGCCCCATGTCCCCCACCTCATCAGCGAGTTGGTGAACGAGGATGCCGTGACGAAACGCGGTCTCGCCGATGTCGGCGGTCGTACTGCCGTACACGGACAGACGGTTGCCGCCCTCGCGCACGACCTCGACCGAGCGCTGCGCGGTGCGCGCCTCCTTGGTGAGCAGGGCCGCGAGGCGGGCGGCGTGGGGGCTGCGGACGGCCACCCGTGGTCGCAACCGGGTACGTGCGAACTCCCCCGCCTCCTGGTCGGCGACGAGTCTGCCGCCGTCGAGGGTGACGACCCGGTCGGCCGTGCGGGCGGCCTCCTTGGAGTCGGTCGTCGTGAACAGCACCGTGCCGCCCTGGGCGGCGTACGCCCGCATCATGTCGTGCAGCCAGCGCGCCTCTCGGGCCGAGAGGCCGCCGGTGGGCTCGTCCAGGACGAGCGTGTGCGGGTCGGGCAGCAGCGCACAGGCCAGTCCGAGTCGGCGGTCCATGCCGCGCGAGAGAGTGCCGAGGCGCTCCTCACGGAGACTGACGAGACCGACCACTTCGAGGACCTCGTCGGCGCGCCGGGCGGAAACGCCCGCGGCCGCGCACAACATGCGCAGGTGACCACGGACCGAGCGCGCCGGATGACCCGGTACATCACCGAGAAGTACGCCTACCTCCCGCGACGGATGCGGGATGCTGTTCAGGGGCCGTCCTCGGAAATGGGTGATGCCGCGCCCCGGCTGCAGTTCGAGCATCAGTCTGAGCGTGGTCGACTTGCCAGCGCCCGCCGCCCCGAGGAGCGCGGTGACGCGGCCGGCGCGCGCCTCGAAGGAGACGTCGTCGACGGCGGGCGGGTGCGCCTTGCGGGCGTTGCTGGTCAGTCCGAAGGCCTGGATCACCTGCAGCAAGATAGCGTGCAATGTCCGGTTTTTCCGGTATAACCCGACCTGCTGCACGGTGGCGTCCGTGCCACGAGGGCTCATGTCCGCCATTCGACGGATCGAGCCCCGGCTCACACACCCGCTCCCGGCGGACCGGCGCCGTGGGCGCCGAATCGCTCGGAGGTCGCTCGGAGACCGCTTGGACCTCGGGGCGGAGCTTGGGCGGTCAGACCTCGGGGCGGAGCGTCGGAAGTCAGACCTCGGGACGGAGCATCGGAGGGTTGAGCAGGGTGGCGCCGCCGGCCCGGAAGAGCTGGGCCGGCCGTCCCCCCTGGCGGGTGGTCGTGCCGCCGGTCGGAACGAGGAATCCCGGGGTTCCGGTGACCTTGCGGTGGAAGTTGCGCGGATCGAGGGCCACACCCCACACCGCCTCGTAGACCCGGCGCAGCTCGCCGACGGTGAACTCGGGCGGGCAGAACGCGGTGGCCAGCGACGAGTACTCGATCTTGGAGCGCGCCCGCTCTACACCGTCGGAGAGAATCTGGGCGTGGTCGAAGGCCAGGGGTGCCAGGGGTTCGCCGTCGCGGCCGTATCCGCCCTGCTGGAGCAGTTCCTCGACCGGTGCCCAGCGTGCGTTGCTCGCGTCACCGCCCGCCCGGGGCGCGGGCAGATCGGGTGCGAGGGCGAGGTGCGCGACGCTGACGACACGCATTCGCGGGTCCCGCTTCGGGTCTCCGTAGGTGGCCAGCTGCTCCAGGTGGGCGCCGTTGTCCTGGGCGGGAACCGAGGGATCGTGGGCGCGCAGCCCGGTCTCCTCGGCCAGTTCGCGAGCTGCCGCCTGGGACAGGTCCTCGTCGGCCCGCACGAACCCGCCGGGCAGCGCCCAGCGCCCCTGGAACGGCGGCTCGCCCCTGCGCACCGCCAGCGCACACAGGGCATGACGGCGCACGGTCAGCACGACCAGGTCCACGGTGACGGCGAATGGCGGAAAGGCTGACGGGTCGTAGGGCATGCGGCGATCATAGTCGTCTGCCTGACGATAAACACTCCCTTCGTCATCCGCATCGACGACGGATCCTCTTCGTTCCGGTATGGGCGCACGGTCGGCGCCCGTTTGCGGTGCCGACGGCGTTGTACGAGGTCACACCCCCAATTGCAGGCCGTCCGCCGCATCCTCGACCATGGCGAGGCCCAGTCTGCTGACCCGCACGGCAAAAGGAGCCCCCACCACGCGCAGCCCGGTGAGAGTGATCTCTCCGAGGGGCGCGCTCCGAACCGGGCGCAGCGTGACAGTGCGAGCAGGCGCGTCCGGGCGGATGCCCGCGAGCGCGCTCAGGACCAGGATCGCGGAGGCTGCGGCGGTCGCCGCCGGGCGGCAGGCCGCCGGGTGTGGGAGGGGGGCTCGGCCGGCCGAGCGCTGCTCCCCCGAGTGCATCTCCGGCAGCCGATGGTCGAAGTGCTCCGCCGCGTCCAGGAACCCTCTCAGCAGGCCGGTCGCCTCCTTCTCGTAGCCGGCGGCGGCCAGCCCGGCGATGGCCAGCGCGGTTTCATGGACCCGGACGGCTCCGCTCCGGTGACCGAACGGATTGTGTCCGGCCTCCTTGGCGGCGAGACTGCGCAGCCCCCAGCCCGTGTCCATCGCCGGGCCGCCGAGCAGCCTGGCGAGGTGTTCGGTCTGCACTTTGTCGAGCAGGCCGGGGGCGAGCCTGCCCCCGTCGAGAAGCCCGGTGTCGAGGAGATGCACAGCGGTGGAACCGAGCTGCGGAAGGGGGCGGCCGTCCGGCATCAGGGCCGCGGCCGGGCGGCCGCCACCGCGGTCCTCGACCCAGAAGTCCTTCCGGAACGCGTTTCGCGCGGCCTGGGCCCACTGCCGTAATTCGGTTCCCCCTGGCCTGTCGTAGGCGTCGAGGAGATCGGCACCGAGGACGGCAGCCCTGTGGGCGTGGGCCTGTGTCTCGCAGCGGACCGGGCCCGCCGGCTGCGGGTCGGCAAGGTAGGTGCCGTCGCCTGCTGCGGTCCGCAACCAGGTCAGACAGCGCTCGGCCACGGGCAGCAGTTCCTGTGTCTCCTGCTCGGGCAGCCCCCAGCGGCGGGCTTCGGCGAGCAGGACGGGAAAGAGCAGCGTGGCCTCCGTGCCCGTGCAGGCGGCCGGGAGAAAGGCGCCCGCGTCGCGCCGCGGTCCGGGTAGGAGACCGGCTCGTGGGCCAGGGCCCGGAAGCTGGGTGCGGGCCAGGGCGCGCAGCGTGCCCGCGGCGAGCCGGGTACCGAGAGGCAGTGTCATCCGGGCCGCGGCAAGTGCCTCGGCCGGTGCCCTTCCACAGCGCCAGGGCGCACCCGCGGCGAGATAAGTGTCGGAGGGGTGGGCGGGGTCCCGCAGCAGCAAAGCCAAAAGGTCGTCGACAGCGGCCCGCAGCAGGGTGGCCACCCGGGGATCGTCGCCCGCCGCCCGTGCGGGTGCGAGCGGGCTGGACGCGGCCTGGCGCACGGCGCGCAGCGGTGTTCCTCCCGGTCCGTCGGGGCGTACCCGGAGTTCCACGTCCGCCGTTCCGCCCGGAGGCAGTTCCAGTTCCCAGCGCAGAAGTCCGGCGGAGGCCAGCGCGTCGGCCGGCGGCGGGTGTGCGGTGACGCAGGCACCGCCGCGGTCCGAGGCCCAGCGCAGGCCCGAGTCGTGGACGCTGGCCGGGAATTCAGGGCCGGTCGATCCGGAGGCGATGGCGCCGAGGTCGGCGAGGTCCGTGCCCAGGGCGACCTCGACCGGGAGGCGCAGGGGGCGCAGGGTGGCGTTGAGCAGTGTGATGCGCTCGGTCCCGTCCGCGTTGCGGATGCGCTCGACGACGACGTCGGGATCCGGGCCCGCCGCAGGGGAGGCACGCAGTGTCCCGACGAAGCGGGCCCGGTCGGCTCCGGTCATCCGGGCCTGCACCACGAGCGGCTCGCGCCCGGCCACCCGGAGCTGGCATCGCGAGAGCAGACGCCTGCCGCCCCGGTAGAAGCCTTCCAGTCCCCGGCCGGCCAGTTGTCCCTGTGGGCCGGAGATGGCGAGCGCGGGGAGAGCGACGCAGATCAGCGCGGTGTGGGTGGGAGGCAGGTCGGGGGCGGCCCGGGGCGACGGGTACGGTGCGCGCCCGGAGGCGGTGGAAGAGGGCGCGGCGGCCTGGCGACGGGGCCCGCCGGCGAGTGGGGCCGGGGCGCGGGACGGGCCCTGGGCGGCCGGGGACCTTGGGGGCCTGCCCGGGACAAGGACGATCTCGGGTGCGGTGATGGCGGCGCCGGCCTGGGGGAAGGTGTCGCGCCTGCCCGGGAGCGGGCGGTTGTCGTCGGCGGCGGAGGGCCGAGTCTGCTGCTGGTGCATGGCGTGGCTTCTCCTGCGCTCGGTGTGCCTCGGACGGGGTGGGCGCGGAGTGGGGCGCCCTGCTGGACAGGGGTCGGACAGCGGCACCACCCGTCCGGGCGCTCCGCCACTCAGGTGAACGGAGAGGGGTACGTCGGGGTCACGCCTCGCGTGGGGGAAGCCTGCCGGACGGTCACCCGTCGAACAGGGGCGCCCGGCCGGCGGGTCGGGCGCCGGCTCGACCATCTGTCGGTCGGGCGGCACTCTCAGGCGGCGCACTCGGGACAGGCGGCGCACCAGCCCCCAGCGGACCACGCGTCCGAAGAGGACTACGCGTCCGAAGCGGCTCAGCAGTCCAGGGGGACGGCCAGGGCCCGGGGCACACCTCCCCACAACGACACCGCACCCACTTGGGGCCCGGCTTCGAGGAGGCCCATCGCACGTCGCCCCGCCCCGCGCTGCCTCGGCCTCTCCCGCCCTGGTGGGACGTGTCTTCTGGCAGCGCTGCCGGCCGGTGGCCCGGCCCGACGGCGGTCGGCGCTCCCACGCTTCCCGCTCATCCGTCTCCCTCCGTCTCCGGGTGACCGCTCCCCGCCGAGGTGCCGCGGCTCGCGCCGCCGGCCGAACGCTCCTGCGCGCCACCCTGCCTCCCACTGCCCGGACGCGAAGGTCCGCCGGCCGGTGTCTGGGGGTGGGAGCCGGCGGGGCGGCGCCGCCCCGCCGCCCCTCGGGACGGACGATGTCCGCTGTCGGTGCGCGATGCGGACCGGATCCGACGGCGCCGACGGGCGCCTGCCCCCGGGGCCGGCTCGGCACTGCAACCGTCCGCTCGACCGGACGTCCCGGATTCTGCGACGTCGCTTCCGGACGGGGCGTCCGAAGGCATGTCCGAGGCAGCCTCGGCCGCCGCTCCCGTCGGCTCCACGGGCACGGTCTGCGTTCGCCCCTCGCGATCCGCGCGCAGGCAGCGGCGGATCGATTCGGGGTCCAGCCCCTCGTTGCAGGCCTGATGCAGCAGGCGGGCGAACAGATAGTCGGGATCCGCGCCGAGCGCCATGGCGAGGGCCTCCCGGGCCTCCAGCTCGTCGCCGCTCGACCATGCGACCCAGCCCACCAGGGTCAGCGGGGCGGCGGCGTGCTCGCCGTAGGGTCCGACGCAGCGGCGGGCCAGTGCCCGCCACAGCCGCAGGGCCGGAGCCGCCTCGTCGCCCTCCATCCACGCGGCCGCCCGGTCGCGCGTGGTGCGGTCCTGGAGCCCGAGGATCAGCGTCGCCGCCTCGTCGTTCGCAAGCAGCTCGTCGTCACGCATGTCGGCCGGGTACGTGCCGGAGACCGGTGGTGCCGCGGCGAGCCTGCGGATCACCCGCTCGGCGAGTTCGAGGGTCTCCTCCGCCACGCTCGCGCGGGCAGTGTCGTCCAGGATGCGCGGCACCAGGGACATGCCCGCCGCGTCCAGCGCGATCTCCTGTTCCAGGGCCGCGCCGGTCTCCCAGGGCTGCAGCCTCACACGCAGCTCGCGCAGGGTGCCGCGTACCTGGATCCCCGCGTAGGTGGCTGCGGCGGCCAGCACCGAGGTACCGGGCAGTCCCATCGGCGTTCCGTCGCCGGGGCAGCATCCCTCGGCCGGGCAGCAGTACGACCAGAAGCGGCCGTCCGAGATGCACAGTGCCTCGATCACCGGCACATCGAGCATGCCGCACTCGGTGCGCAACAGCTGGGCGAGCGGCTGGAGGCGGAGCATGACGTCACGCCCCGTCTCGCCACGGCCCGGTTCCTGGCAGACGTAGGCGACCATCCGCTCGGGCCGGGCGCCACGCCGCCCGCACCCCGTCACCAGCCCCTGGACCAGCTGCCGGGCGGCCGCCGACCAGTCCTCCTCGGCGGCGGGGATGCCCAACCGGGCCCGGCCGCCGAACCTGCCGGGGCCTCCGTGGTCGTGCAGGGCGACCAGGACGATGCTGTCCTCGGGGCGGTAGCCGAGCAGATAGGGCAGGGCGTCGGCCAGCTCGGCCGGGCTGCGCAGGGTGACCTGGGTGTCGTGCGCGGACGCCTCGCGCCATGGCTCGTGCCCTGTGATGTCGCCGTTTTCGAAGGGTCCGGTCGTTTCGCTGTGGTTCGTCATAGGCCGACGATCTCGCGGATCTTGAGATTCCGCTTGAGGCTGTGGATAAGTTCGACCAGGGACACGACAAAACCGCTGCCCGGGCGCGGTCTTTGTCCACAGCAAAAGGGCTGCGACAGCCCGCTCGCGCCCGGCTGTCAGTTCCGTCCTGTTGTATGGGACGCATGGAGCACACGAGCAATGCGGACCTCCGGGCACAGGCCGACACCGTCCTCGCCCGGCTCGTCGGCGACACGACGGGCGCCGCCCGACTGCGCGAGGACCAGTGGCGGGCCATCGAGGCCCTGGTCGCCGATCGGCGCCGGGCCCTGGTCGTGCAGCGCACGGGGTGGGGCAAGTCCGCGGTGTACTTCGTGGCGACCTCGCTGCTGCGGGCCAGAGGCAGCGGACCCACGGTGATCGTCTCGCCGCTGCTCGCGCTCATGCGCAACCAGGTGGAGGCCGCGGCCCGCGCCGGTATCCACGCCCGGACCATCAACTCCTCCAACACCGAGGAGTGGGAGGACGTCCAGGGTGAGATCGCGGCCGGTGAGGTCGACGTGCTGCTCGTCAGTCCGGAACGACTGAACAACCCCGATTTCCGTGACCAGGTCCTGCCCAAGCTCTCCGCGGCGACCGGCCTGCTCGTCGTCGACGAGGCCCACTGCATCTCCGACTGGGGCCACGACTTCCGCCCGGACTACCGTCGGCTGCGCACCATGCTCGGCGATCTCCCGCCCGGCGTCCCGGTACTGGCCACGACCGCCACGGCGAACGCACGCGTGACCGCCGATGTCGCCGAACAACTCGGCACCGGCGGCACCTCGGACGCCCTGGTCCTGCGCGGGCCGCTGGACCGGGAAAGCCTGAGTCTCGGCGTACTGCGGCTGCCGGACGCCGCACACCGGATGGCCTGGCTCGCCGACCATCTCGACGATCTGCCGGGCTCGGGCATCGTCTACACGCTCACCGTGGCAGCAGCCGAGGAGGTGACCGCGTTCCTGCGGCAGCGCGGTCACACCGTCGCGTCGTACACGGGCAGGACGGAGAACGCCGACCGCCAGCAGGCCGAGGACGATCTGCTCGCCAACCGGGTCAAGGCGCTGATCGCCACCTCCGCGCTGGGCATGGGCTTCGACAAGCCGGATCTCGGCTTCGTCGTGCACCTCGGTTCGCCGTCCTCTCCCATCGCCTACTACCAGCAGGTCGGCCGCGCCGGCCGCGGCGTCGAGCACGCCGAGGTGCTGCTGCTGCCGGGCAAAGAGGACGAGGCGATCTGGGAGTACTTCGCGTCGCTCGCCTTCCCCTCCGAGGACCTCGTGCGCCGCACCCTCGACGTGCTCGCCCACGCGGACCGGCCGCTTTCGCTGCCTGCTCTGGAACCCCTGGTGGAACTGCGCCGTTCCCGGCTGGAGACGATGCTGAAGGTCCTCGACGTGGACGGAGCGGTGCAGCGCGTCAAGGGCGGCTGGATCGCGACCGGGCAGCCGTGGTCGTACGACGCCGAGCGGTACGCGTGGGTGGCCCGCCAGCGCGCGACCGAGCAGCAGGCGATGCGCGGGTACGCGGCCACCACGGACTGCCGGATGGAGTTCCTCCAGCGGCAGCTCGACGACGAGGGCGCCAAGCCCTGCGGCCGCTGCGACAACTGCGCGGAGCCGCGCTTCACCCCTGGTACCTCCACGGCAGCCCTGGACGCGGCGCGTGTCGACCTGGGTCGTGCCGGGATCGAGGTGGAGCCCCGGCGCATGTGGCCGACTGGCCTCCCGGCGATCGGCATCGACCTCAAGGGACGTATTCCGGCCGGTGAGCAGGCCTCTCCCGGACGGGCACTGGGTCGGCTCTCGGACATCGGCTGGGGCAACCGGCTTCGCCCCCTGTTCGCGCCCCAGGCACCTGACGCGCCCGTGCCGGACGACGTGGCGCGAGCCGTGGTGGACGTGCTGGCCGACTGGGCCAGAGGGCCCGGCGGCTGGGCCTCGGGCACGGCCGGTGCCCAGCCCCGACCCGTGGGTGTCGTGACCGTCGCCTCGCGCAGCAGGCCGGCGCTGATCCGCTCCCTGGGGGCCCGCATCGCCGAGATCGGCCGACTGCCCCTGCTCGGCTCCGTGGAGTACTGCGGTGACACCTCGCGGGTGTCCCGCAGCAACAGTGCCCAACGCCTGAAGGCGCTCGACGGGGCGCTGACGGTGCCGCCCGACCTCGCCTCCGCGCTCGCCGAGGCCCGCGGTCCGGTCCTGCTGGTGGATGATTTCATGGAGACCGGCTGGACCCTCGCGGTCGCCGCGCGTCTGCTCAGAAGGGCCGGGGCCGCTGAGGTGCTGCCTCTGGTGCTGGCCGTTCAGGGCTGACGCCGGCAACCGGTGGTGCGTCGGCACTGGTCACGGTGTACGAACGTGCCGTGGTCGAACGCTCCGGGGGTCATCGGTGGCTCCAATGGGTAGGGATATAAGCCACGCACCACCAGATAACAGTCGGTGGCCCCAATTGCTCGTTGCCGCATCCAAGTTCGACAGGAAGAATTGAGGTCCGCTCCCCGCACGGCTCGTCCGTGATCCGGTTGGGCTTTGCTGCGGTGCGCGCTCCCCCGAACCCGACCTCGCCCGCAGTGTGGGCGCGTAGCCGAAGGGAGGAACGTGACCTTCGGATTCGCCTCGTCCTCGGCGGCATCGGTGTCGACGTCCGCTTCCGCCAGCCGCCTGCTCGAGCCCGCAGAGTGGGCAGCCGCCGGAATCCCCCTGCTGCGCAACCCCCGTGAGGTCGTCAGCGGGCTGCACGTCCGCCATCACCCCAAACCGTCCGTGGCGGTCGTGGCCGTCCTCGACCCCGAAGAACGGCTGTGTGCCAGCGCCTCGTTCGTCCGGCATCCCGCTCCGGCCGACGGCTGGATGTTCCGCAACGCGCTGCTCGCCCAGCTGCGCCGGATCATTCCGCACGACCTGCGCCGCCGCACTCCGGTACGTACGGCCGTACTGCTCTACTGCCGCAACGGCGACGCGCGCTGGACCGAGGAGGACGGCGCCTGGATGTGGGGACTGCGGGACGCGTGCACACTGCACGGACTGCGCTGCGGGGCGTACATCACGCTGACCGGTGACGGCTGGCAGGTGCTCGGCGAGGGACGCGGCGGGCGCCTCCCGAGCGCCCACTCGGAACCGGAGCCCTTCGCCATGTCCGAAGCCCCGATGCCGGCTCCTCGCACCGGCGGTCCGGTCTCCGAGGTCCTGCGCCGAGCGGCCGCCCGCTGAACAGCGCGGCCCTTGGCCGACCGGAACGCCAAGGGAGTGCGAGGGCGGCTGCCCGTACCGGCACTCACACTCGAAGGCCACCGGTCACGCAGCACACTCCCGTGACGCCCACTGCGGCCGCGGGCGGCATCCGCCGCTCTGCCATGCGGCCGTCCCACAGAGGAGAACGGCCACTGCCGGCCATCCGGGCATGCCGAAGACGCCACCGTGCGGATGCCGTCGGATCGGCTCCGTCGGCACCCCCCGACGCGGCGGGGTGCCGGACGGGACTCAGACGCCCGCGCCCAGCACCGAGTTGATCTGCTGCGGGTCACCGCAGACGATCAGCAGTGCACCGGCCCGGGCGTGGGCCAGCGGGAGGGCCGTGGAAGCAGCGGTAGCGGGGCCGCCGTTGACAGCCACGACGACCACGGGGCGGGACGCGGCACGGGAGGCGACGGCGGCGTCCGCATAGAAGACGTCGTCGCCGTTGTCATGCTGCGCCCAGTAGGAGGCGTCGCCGAAGGACAGCTCGTGCTCGGCCCACGGGTGCTGGGCACCGGTGGTGATCACCAGCACGTCGCCGGGGGCACGGCCCGCGTCGAGCAGCAGGTCCACCGCCTCCTCGGCGGCGTCGAGCGCACCCTCGGCCGAGGCCGGGATCAGCTGGATCTGCGGAGTCGCCGCCGGGGCGGCGGGAGCAGCCGGGCCCGACGGGCCTGGCTTGGCCGGACCCGCGTCACGCGGCGTGCGCTGCACCGGAGGTGTGGGCCGCTGAGGGCCGGGACGACCGGGGCGGGACGGAGCCGCGGGGCGGGGACCGGGTACGGGACGAGGGGTCGGCGCGGTGCGGCCACTGGCCGGGGTGGCGCGGGGACCCTGGGCACTCTCGTGAATCTGAGGCTCCTCGGGAATGAGAGGCATGAGCTGATATTTATCAAACGTTGGTGCGGAGCAGATGACCGGGTGGCACATCAGTGCGACCGGAACCGTCAGAAGTCGAAGCCGAGCTGACCCTCGATTTCCGGAACGCTTCCGTCCGCCCAACTGCGGACCTTCTTGAGGTGCCGCCACTGGGGCAGCCCATCAAGATACGCCCACGACAAACGGTGGTACGGGGTGGGCCCCCGCTCCTCCAGTGCGGCCTTGTGCACGGGGGACGGATACCCGGCGTTGTCCGCAAATCCGAAGTCTGCATGGTCGATACCCAGTTCGGCCATCATTTTGTCGCGCTGAACCTTCGCGATCACCGACGCCGCCGCAACGGCCACGCACGACCGGTCGCCCTTGATCACCGTGCGCACCTTCCACGGAGTTCCGAGGTAGTCGTGCTTCCCGTCGAGGATGACGGCGTCGGGACGGACCGGCAGGGCTTCCAGGGCACGAGCGGCGGCGAGCCGCAGCGCGGCGGTCATCCCCAGGTCGTCGATCTCTTCGGGGGAAGCATGCCCCAGGGCGTAGGCCGTCACCCACGACCGCAGTATCTCGTCCAGTGCCACACGCCGCTTGACGGTCAGCAGCTTGGAGTCGGTCAGGCCCTCGGGCGGTCGGCGGAGTCCGGTGATCGCCGCGCAGACGGTGACAGGTCCGGCCCACGCCCCCCGGCCCACCTCGTCGACGCCGGCAATGATCTTCGCTCCGGTCGTGGCGCGCAGTGAGCGCTCGACGGTGTGAGTAGGCGGTTCGTACGGCATGGCGCCCTTAGCCTACGACGCCTACGACCTCGGGCGACACCCCGACCCCGGGGTCGGCGCCAACGTCTTCGGCACCCTGGTTCAGACGCCGTGCGGCCGCAGCAACGGCAGCATCAACCGCTCGATCATCTCCTCGAGATCCCGGTCATCCCATTCACTTGTGCACATCTTGGAGCGATACATCATCATCGCCGGGATGGCGTCGAATACGTAGCCATTGGCCGCGTCGGACCGCACCTCTCCCCGCTGGATTCCACGAAGGACAACCCCCCGCAGCAACGCGATCGTCGGCTCCACCACGCCTTCGAAGATCACCTCATGGAAACGTTCGGCCTGCGCTGGATCACATTCGTGAATCACCGAGCGCAGGGCGACACCGGGGCGCGAGTACATGGCGTCCCGCGCGAGCCGGCACAGGACCAGGAGGTCCTCGCGCACACTCCCCAGGTCGGGGACCGCTTCGAGGCGGGGCAGCCCGGCCCGGAGCGCATCGGCGACCAGGGCTTCCTTGGAGGGCCACCGGCGATAGAGCGCGGCTTTGCCGGTCTGGGCACCGGCCGCGACACGCTCCATCGTCAGCCCTGCCCAGCCGACCGTACTGAGCTGCTCCAGAGCGGCATCCAGGATCGCGCGCTCGAGCACCGCACCGCGCCGACGAGGGGAGACCGTCCGGTCAGGGGCAGCCGTCCAGCGCGAGGTAACCATCTGAATTTCTCCAGCAAACAAGGGGAAGCGGGGGTTCTTGGGGCGGAGTGCGCCGCGTCACAGCAAAGGGGGACGTGATGCGCGGTGCGGAATTAAGTGAACGCTTGCGTTCACTGTTGAGGACTCACTACCGTTGACGCGCCAGTGAACGCGAGCGTTCACTAACGCCTTCATGGGGGACGCACAGTGACAACCTCTCAGCTGTTGCAGGAACAGAAACCGGGCGCGGCCCGCCGGGAGGGGCACCCCGGCATCGCACTCACCGTCATCGCGGCCTGCCAACTCATGGTGGTCCTCGATGCGACGATTGTGAACATCGCGCTCCCGCACATTCAAGACGCGCTCAAGTTCAGCACCACCGACCTCACATGGGTGGTCAGCGCCTACACGCTCACCTTCGGCGGCCTGCTGCTGCTCGGCGCGCGGGCCGGTGACGTCCTCGGCCGCCGCCGTGTGTTCATGACCGGCATTCTGCTGTTCACCTTCGCATCGCTGCTCGGCGGGCTCGCTCAGGAACCCTGGCAGTTGCTGGCCGCACGCGCCCTGCAGGGCATGGGCGGCGCGATCGCCTCGCCGACCTCGCTGGCTCTGATCACCACCACGTTCCCCGAAGGCCCCGAACGCAACCGGGCGTTCGGCGTGTTCGCCGCCGTCTCCGCGGGAGGCGGTGCCATAGGCCTGCTCGCCGGCGGCATGCTGACCGACTGGCTCGACTGGCGGTGGGTCCTCTTCGTCAACGTCCCGATCGGCCTGCTGATCGTCGCCCTCGCGCCCCTGTACATCAGCGAATCCGAGCGGCACCCGGGGCGGTTCGACATCGCCGGCGCGCTGACCTCGACCGCAGGTATGGCCTCGCTGGTCTACGGCTTCATCCGCGCCTCCGAGGAGGGCTGGCGCGACGGCCTCACCCTCGGCTCGTTCGGCGCGGCGGTGGTTCTGCTGGCGGCCTTCGTCCTCACCGAGATGCGGGCGAAGGAGCCGATCACCCCGCTCAAGATGTTCACCGACCGCAATCGCGCCGGCACATATGTGATCATGCTGAGCCTGGCAGCCGCCATGTTCGGGATGTTCTTCTACATCGTGCTGTTCGTGCAGAACGTGCTCGGCTACAGCGCGATCAAGGCCGGCCTGGCTTTCCTCCCGGTGACGGTGGCGATCGCGGTCGGCGCGGGCCTGTCCCAGCGGTTCCTGCCCACGCTCGGTCCCAAGCCGTTCATGATGGCCGGCACGGTACTCGTGGCGATCGGGCTTGTCTGGCAGACCTTCATCCGCCCCGACAGCTCCTACCTCGGCGGAGTACTGGGCCCCATGCTGGTGTTCGGCTTCGGCATGGGCCTGAACTTCGTGACGGCCACGGTCACAGCGGTTTCCGGTGTCGCCCAGCACGAGGCGGGTGCGGCCTCCGGGCTGCTCAACGCCATGCAGCAGGTGGGCGGTTCGCTGGGCCTGTCCATCCTGACGACGGTGTTCGGCTCTGCCGGCAAGGACGAGGCCAAGAAGCAGCTGCCGAAGTTCCTCGCCGGTGGTTCGCCGGAGCAGAAGGCGCAGTTCGCCAAGACGCACCAGCTGCCGGGGCCCTGGGGTCACGAGGTGCTCGCGCACGGCATCTCCGTCGCGTTCGTCCCGGCCGCCGCGATGGCCGGACTCGCGTTCCTCACCGCCCTGCTGGTGATCAAGGTTCGCAAGAGCGACCTCGATGCCCTCGCCGGCACTGCCGGCCCGGGCATCGGCTGACCCGCCCGGAGTCGCGACGCGAGGCCGCGGCCGGCCGCACCACTGCCGGGGGAGAGACGGAAAGTGCAGTGGCCCGGCCGGCCGCACCACGGTCACGACTCCCGCCACGAAGGCAAACGAGCCGGGCACGGCCCACGCGACCGGCACCGCCACCGCCACACAGATGACCAGCACGGCCCACGCAACCAGCTCGACCACCGCGACACACATGACCAGTTCGGTCGGCGCGAACGGCATCACCCCACACCCCCTGACATCCCTCGTCTCCGCCCCACCCCGCTGCCCATCCCGAGCACTCGAACAGCTCGTCGCAGGGAGGCCGGCACCCGGACAACGCCCGACGGTCACGCAGAGTTCCCATCGAACACGGAGAGTTTTCGAGACGCGACTGGGCTGTGCACACAACTGCCGCAACTGGAGACGCGCACCCGCACAGGAGAAGCTCGCCCCCCGCCCAGGAGAAGTCCGCTGCCCGAAAACCTCGTGAGCCGGCTCTCAGAGGCCCGTGGACACCCAGTCCGGCAGCGCCTCGGTGCGCTCCGACCACTCCGTGGGCGGCGCCCCCGTCCTGCCGGACGCAAGGACACCGCCCACGATCGCGCAGGTCGTGTCGACGTCCCCGCCCACCTGGGCGGTCGTCCAGAATGCCGCCTCGAAGTCGGTGAGCGACCGCGCGGCGGACCAGAGGGCGAACGGGACCGTGTCATGGGCGGACGTACGGCGTCCACAGCCCAGAACGGCCGCGACGGTGGCCGCATCCCCGTAGTCGAGCATGTCCCGGGCACGGCGCAGACCCGCACCGACGGCACTCTTCGGCACGAGCGCGACGACGCCGTCGAGGAGTGCCTCGGGGCTGGGCGGGCCGTCCGGTGAGGCGACCAGCGAGGCGGCCGCGGCGACGGCCATGGCGCCCACGACGGCCTCACGGTGCTGATGCGTGGGGTAGGCCGAGATCTCCGCCTGGTGGGTCGCCTGCTCCGGATCGCCCGCGTACCAGGCACCCAGGGGCGCGATCCGCATGGCCGCGCCGTTGCCCCAGGAGCCCCGTCCGTTGAAGAGTGCGGCGGCCAACTCTCGCCAGTCCTGCCCCTCCCGGACCAGACGCAGCAGACGGTTGACCGCAGGGCCGTAACCCCGGTCGAAATCGTGGTGCTCGGCGAAGGAGCGGGCCAGTGCGTCCTGGTCGACGCGCTGGTGGGCGGCCAGGACGGCCACCACCGAGCAGGCCATCTCCGTGTCGTCCGTCCACTGCCAGGAGCCCGTGGGCAGCTCGCGGCGCTTGAGCAAGGGATAGTTCTCGGGAACGAAGAACTGCGAGCCCAGCGCGTCGCCCACCGCAAGTCCGCGCAGGCTGGCCAGGGCACGGTCCAGGGGCGCAGGGGAAGAGGAATCAGCGGTCATCGCACTGCCACTTTATCCGGTGACCCAGTTCGGCACCGGGTCCCGCCAGCGCTCGAAGGGCCGGTCGAGTGCGTATTTTCCGTCCTCCCCGAGAACGAGCATCCGCACCTCGGCGTTCCCGGGATTCGACAGCGACTCGAACTCCGCCACCGTCCAGTGGAACCAGCGCATGCAGAACAGCCGCATCGCGAGGCCGTGCGTCACCAGGAGCACGTTCGGCGGATGGTCGGGAGCCTCGAAGCTGCGGAAGAGGCTCTCCAGGAAGCCCCCGACCCGGTCGTACACGTCGGCGCCGGACTCCCCCTGCGGGAACCTGAAGAAGAAGTGGCCGTACGCGTCCCGGTACGCCTTCTGCAGACGCACGTCGTCGCGGTCCTGCCAGTTGCCCCAGTCCTGCTCGCGCAGCCTGGGCTCCTCCCGCACCCGTATGAGATCCGGGTCGAGGTGAAACGCTTGCAGGGTCTCGAGCGTGCGGCGGTACGGGGAGACGTAGACGCTCACCTGTTCCTGGCCGAAGAGCTCCCTGAGCTCCTTGCCTGTCTCCTCCGCCTGCCATCGGCCGCGCTCGGTGAGTGCGAGAGCATGGTCGGGCTCCCGCTCGTACACGGAGTCATCAACATTGCCCGTCGATTCGCCGTGCCGGACAAGAACGATGCGCCGTGGTCGTGCCATGCCAAAACCCTAGATCGAGTGAAGGGCCGGCGAGCACTCCTACGGGCTCCATACGGCGTATGTCACATGAAAACCTGCGCCAAGGCCGCTCCCCGCCCCTCCGGAGCGCGCGATCCGAGCGTTTGCTTTTCGAACTTTCTCCCTGCCCCGCACCCCGTGCCCTGCGCCCCCTGCCCCGCACCCCGTGCCCTGCGCCCCGTGCCCCGTCACACCGTCCAGGACGGCTCCAGCTCCACGATGTCGCCCGACAGGGCCGCGATGTCCGCCTCCGTCTGGGCGCGCAGGGCGAGGCGTTCCACCCGCTCGGTACGGTACTTGCCGTGCTCGGCCGCCGAACGCCACATGGACAGGATCAGAAACTCCTGCTCCGGCGCTTCGGCGAACATGCCCCGGATCATGCCGGGCGAGCCGGCCATCGCGGGGTTCCAGACCTTCTCCTGCATGAGGGTGAAGTGCTCGACACGCTCCTCGTTCACCCTGCAGAGCGCCACGCGGATCAGGTCGGTGTCCGTGAACCGGGGCTCGAAGCCGGTCTTCACGTCGAAGCGGTACTCGAACAGCTTGGCCTGGGGATCCTTGAACGTGCCGGACTGGGCCGCCGCCAGGCGGTCGTGGGAGCGGGCCATGAAGGAGTCGTAGAAGGCGCGGCTCTCCCAGAAGGCGAAGATGTGCGCCACTCCGGCTCGCTGCCGGCTCCAGCCTCCGCCCTGTCCCCGAAATCCCGGCTCCCCCAGAAGCCCCGCCCATTTTCGCTGCCCCCGCTCGAAGCCGCGGCGGTCCACCACGGTGCAGCGAATCCACTTGACCAGCACCGCGCCATCGTAAGGCCAGCGGACGTGGCGCCGGTCACGCTCCGGCGGAGATCAGCCGCGCCCGCGCCCCCGTGCGCATGGCACGATGGGCAACAAGCGCTGGCTCCAGAGGAGTTGGGAAGAGGGATCTTCAGGGGGAAGGGAAAGCCCGGTGACTGGCTTCAACAAGGGAATCCGCAAGGTCGAGGTCGGGCTCAAGTGGGACCCCAGTCCCGCGGGTCGGCCGCCCACCGATCTCGACATCGTCGCCGCGACGTTCACATCGGGTGACGCGTACGGGGCTCCGGCCTACTTGGTGCACTTCGACAGCCGTTCGCCGGACGGCACGATCTTCCTGAACCGCGACAGCACGGACGGGCGGGGCTTCGGCTGGGACGAGGTGATGACACTCGAACTCGACCGGCTCGGCAGCCAGTACGCGCGCGTGGTGGTCGGTGTCGTCATTCAGCAGCAGCCCGGCCACAAGACGTTCGCCGACGTGCTCAATCCGGCCATGCGCCTGCGTGAGGGCTACACCGTTCTCGCCGAGGACGACTTCGGCTCGGTCCCCGGAGCCACGGCGGCCACCATCGCCGAGTTCGTGCGGGACGAGTCGGACGCATGGAACTTCCGCGCCGGTGTCCACGGCTTCGACGAGGATCCGGCGACCTTCACGCGGATCCTGGGCAGGGCACCCCAGACCTGACGCCCCGGACCGCCCCGGACCCCCGGACCTGACACGCGGGGCCTCCAGGAGGCCTGGGGGAACCCGTGGGAGGCCTGTGGGGGCCGCGGCCGCGAGTCCTCCCGGCACCGTTCGGTGCCGATCACACGGACAGCGGCGCAGCAAGCGAGTGCACCGCACACGGCGAGGGGCGCCGGCCACGGCCGGCGCCCCTCGCTTCAGGACCCTCGTGTCATCAGCTGCAGCCGCTGGTCGAGCCGCAGCCCTCGCAGATGTAGCAGGAACCGGCTCGCTGCATCTTCGTACCGCAGGAGAAGCACAGCGGGGCGTCGGCCTGGATGCCCAGCTGCATCTCCACCAGCTCGGCGCTGGTGTGCGCCTGCTTCGCGGCGGGCTTGGCCACCTCGGTCTCGACCTTCGGCGTGGCGACGGCCTTCAGCTCCTGGGCACGGGGCGCCGACTGGGCCAGACCCTCGACGTCGACCTCGTCATCGGCCGGCTCGTAGGAGCCGGTCTCCAGGTGGCGCTGACGCTCCTCGGCGGAGTGGATGCCGAGGGCGGAGCGGGTCTCGAAGGGCAGGAAGTCCAGCGCCAGGCGACGGAAGATGTAGTCGACGATCGACTGCGCCATCCGCACGTCCGGGTCGTCCGTCATGCCGGCCGGCTCGAAGCGCATGTTGGTGAACTTCGAGACGTACGTCTCCAGGGGCACGCCGTACTGGAGGCCGACCGAGACGGCGATGGAGAAGGCGTCCATCATGCCCGCGAGAGTCGAGCCCTGCTTGGACATCTTCAGGAAGACCTCGCCCAGGCCGTCGTCCGGGTAGGAGTTGGCGGTCATGTAGCCCTCGGCGCCGCCGACCGTGAAGGACGTGGTGATCCCCGGGCGGCCCTTGGGCAGGCGCTTGCGGACCGGGCGGTACTCGACGACCTTCTCGACCGTCTCACGGATGACCGCTTCGGTCTTCTCCGTGATCTCGGTCTTCTCCTTCTCCTTCGTCTTGGCGGAGAGCGGCTGGCCGACCTTGCAGTTGTCGCGGTAGATCGCGAGCGCCTTGACGCCCAGCTTCCAGGCCTCGTAGTAGATCTCCTCGACCTCCTCGACGGTCGCCGTCTCCGGCATGTTGACCGTCTTGGAGATGGCACCGGAGATCCAGGGCTGGATCGCGGCCATCATGCGGACGTGACCCATCGGCGAGATGGCGCGCTCGCCCATGGCGCAGTCGAACACCTCGTAGTGCTCAAGCTTGAGACCGGGAGCGTCGATCACGTTGCCGTTCTCGGCGATGTGGGCGACGATCGCCTCGATCTGCTCCTCCTGGTAGCCCAGGCGGCGCAGGGCCTGCGGGACGGTGCCGTTGACGATCTGCATGGAGCCGCCGCCGACCAGCTTCTTGAACTTCACCAGCGCGAGGTCGGGCTCGACACCGGTGGTGTCGCAGGACATCGCGAGACCGATGGTGCCGGTCGGGGCGAGGACGGACGCCTGGGAGTTACGGAAACCGTTCTGCTCGCCGAGACGCAGCACGTCCTGCCAGGCCTCGGTGGCGGCGGCCCACACCGGGGTGTCCAGGTCGTCCATGTGCACGGCCGTGCCGTTGGCGTCGGCGTGCTGCTTCATGACGCGCTTGTGGGCCTCGGCGTTGCGGGCGTAACCGTCGTACGGGCCGACAACCGCGGCCAGCTCGGCGGAGCGGCGGTAGGCCGTACCCGTCATCAGGGAGGTGATGGCACCCGCGAGGGCGCGGCCGCCGGTGGAGTCGTACGCGTGGCCGGTGGCCATCAGCAGGGCGCCGAGGTTGGCGTAGCCGATGCCGAGCTGGCGGAACGCGCGCGTGTTCTCACCGATCTTCTGGGTCGGGAAGTCCGCGAAGCAGATCGAGATGTCCATCGCGGTGATGACCAGCTCGACGACCTTCTGGAAGCGCTCGGCCTCGAAGGACTGGCTGCCCTTGCCGTCGTCCTTGAGGAACTTCATCAGGTTCAGCGAGGCGAGGTTGCAGGACGTGTTGTCCAGGTGCATGTACTCGCTGCACGGGTTCGACGCGGTGATCCGGCCGGACTCGGGGCAGGTGTGCCAGGTGTTGATGGTGTCGTCGTACTGAATGCCCGGGTCGGCGCAGGCCCAGGCGGCCTCGGCGATCTTGCGGAAGAGCGCCTTGGCGTCGACCTCCTCGATGACCTCACCGGTCATGCGGGCGCGCAGACCGAACTGGCCGCCCTCCCCGACCGCCTTCATGAACTCGTCGTTCACCCGGACCGAGTTGTTGGCGTTCTGGTACTGGACGGAGGTGATGTCGTCGCCGCCCAGGTCCATGTCGAAGCCCGCGTCGCGCAGGACGCGGATCTTCTCCTCCTCCTTGACCTTGGTCTCGATGAAGTCCTCGATGTCGGGGTGGTCGACGTCGAGAACGACCATCTTGGCGGCGCGGCGGGTGGCACCACCGGACTTGATCGTGCCGGCGGAGGCGTCGGCGCCGCGCATGAACGAGACGGGACCGGAGGCGTTGCCGCCGGAGGAGAGCAGCTCCTTGGAGGAGCGGATGCGGGAGAGGTTCAGGCCGGCGCCGGAGCCTCCCTTGAAGATCATGCCCTCTTCCTTGTACCAGTCGAGGATCGACTCCATGGAGTCGTCGACGGCCAGGATGAAGCAGGCGGAGACCTGCTGGGGCTGCGGGGTGCCGACGTTGAACCAGACGGGGCTGTTGAAGCTGAAGATCTGGTGCAGGAGGGCGTAGGCCAGCTCGTGCTCGAAGATCTCGGCGTCGGCGGGCGAGGCGAAGTACTTGTTCTCCTCGCCGGCCTTCCGGTACGTCTTCACGATGCGGTCGATCAGCTGCCTGAGGCTGACCTCGCGCTGCGGGGTGCCGACGGCACCGCGGAAGTACTTGCTGGTGACGATGTTGACCGCGTTCACCGACCAGAAGTCGGGGAACTCGACGCCACGCTGCTCGAAGTTGACCGAGCCGTCGCGCCAGTTGGTCATGACGACGTCACGGCGCTCCCACGCAACCTCGTCGTACGGGTGCACGCCGGGGGTGGTGTGGATGCGCTCGATACGCAGCCCCTTGGTGGCCTTGGCGCCCTTCGCTCGGGAACCTCGTGCCGGACCGCTCGCCGTCTCTGTCATGCCGCCTCCCTCTACGGGCTAAAACGCCCTGAAGTGCCACGATGTTCCCGTGACACGGTGTTCTGTCTTGTGTTGCGGGCGCCCTCAGCTGGCGCCCGCAACAGGTCTTGGGTCGCCGCCACCCGGCCGGAATCCGGGTCTCCGTCCGGTTCCGGCCCGTCGGTCAGTCGGCGGTGCGGGCGGGCACCAGGACCTGCGTGGTCCCTCCGGGCCCGCCTTCGTCTTCCTGGCCCCCCGCTCCCGCGTCCCCGTCCACGGCGAGGCCTCGCGTCGCCTCCCTCAGCTCCGCGATGGCGGCCTCGAAGTCCTCGAGCGAGTCGAACGCCCTGTAGACGGAGGCGAATCGCAGATAGGCGACGAGGTCGAGCTCCTGCAACGGGCCGAGTATGGCCAGGCCCACGTCGTGGGTGGTCAGCTCGGCACTTCCGGTGGCCCGCACCGCCTCCTCGACCCGCTGGCCGAGCTGGGCGAGTGCGTCCTCGGTGACAGGCCGCCCCTGGCATGCCTTGCGCACACCGTTGATGACCTTGGTACGGCTGAACGGCTCAGTGACTCCGGACCGCTTGACCACCATGAGCGAGCACGTCTCCACGGTCGTGAAACGACGGGAGCAGTCGGGACACTGGCGGCGCCTGCGGATCGACGTGCCGTCGTCGGTCGTACGACTGTCGACCACGCGGCTGTCGGGGTGCCTGCAGAAGGGGCAGTGCATGATCTCCAACCCTCCTCACAGCAGACTCAATAGCCTCGCTGGGCCTCACGGGCCCCTCGAAGCAGCCCCAAGCATAGGCGATCGCGGAGGCCCCGAAGACCCGGGGGACCCCTGAAAACACAAGTTGTGGGCCGCTGTAGCCATCCAACCACTAGATGTAGGGCTTGGCTCATACACCGAGGCAGCCTCGCGTGTCGCTGCGAAAAGAGCAGGCCCGGGCGTCTGCGACCGCCCCGCCCGACACGCGGCGCACAGCCGTGCGGCCTGGGCACTTACGGAGATACCGTGGGCGCCGCACGGAGGACGCGTGGGACTCCGGCGCAGAAGGGGCCCGGATCCCGGTGGACGGGATTCCGGATGGCAGACTGGGAAACAGCCCACGAGGTGGTTTGCCCTGGCGGTGAAGAGTACAACGATGGACGCTTTTGTCCGCCACGGGTCGCGCGAGTCATACACCCGGACACACGATCACGTCTGGCGAATCGCACTTTTTCACTCGAACGTGTGTTTGGCGCAACCTTTCGAAAGCAACTACCGTTGTCCAGCAGGGAGACCATCGAGAGGGGCCGACGTGACCACCACCGCAGACAGTGCCACCATCACTGCCCAGGACCGCTCCCAGGGCCGAGTCGAGCCGGTACATGCGATGAACGAAGCCACGAATCCCGAGGGACACAAGCGCTCCCTGCCGGGCCGACCTCCAGGGATCCGGGCGGACAGCTCCGGGCTCACCGACCGGCAGCGCCGGGTGATCGAGGTCATCAGGGACTCGGTACAGCGGCGCGGGTACCCGCCGTCGATGCGGGAGATCGGCCAGGCCGTGGGCCTCTCCAGCACCTCCTCGGTCGCGCACCAGCTGATGGCCCTGGAGCGCAAGGGCTTTCTGCGCCGTGACCCGCACCGCCCGCGTGCGTACGAGGTGCGCGGGTCCGACCAGGCCGTGACCGTGCAGCCCACGGACACCGCGGGCAAGCCCGCCGCGTCGTACGTGCCGCTGGTCGGCCGTATCGCGGCCGGTGGCCCGATCCTCGCCGAGGAGTCGGTCGAGGACGTGTTCCCGCTCCCCCGGCAGCTCGTCGGCGACGGTGAACTCTTCGTCCTGAAGGTCGTCGGCGACTCCATGATCGAGGCCGCGATCTGTGACGGTGACTGGGTCACCGTCCGCCGCCAGCCCGTCGCCGAGAACGGCGACATCGTGGCGGCCATGCTCGACGGCGAAGCGACCGTCAAGCGCTTCAAGCGCGAGGACGGCCACGTCTGGCTCCTCCCGCACAACGCGGCCTACGAGCCGATCCCCGGCGACGACGCCACCATCCTGGGCAAGGTCGTCGCAGTGCTGCGCCGCGTGTGACGGCTGCGGCGGACCGGCCGAACGGCTGTCCCCTGACCGGGCCCCGGAACCCCTGCGCCGGTTCCGGGGCCCTGTGCTGTGCAGGGTCTGGACCATAGATGTGGTCGCGGACTTCTTGCATCGTGGGGTGGCCCGTCCCTGCACCGGGTCGGGCCACCCCACGCTCACTGGGCCTCCTGTGCCTCCGCCTGCTTCGCGACCGCGTCGATCGCGGCGAGCGACCTGCGCACCTGATTGCGGTCCGTCGTGTACCAGAAGTCGGGGAGCGACGTCTTGAGATAGCCGCCGTACCGTGCGGTGGCGAGCCTCTGGTCGAGTACGGCGACCACCCCTCGGTCCCCGGACGCGCGTACGAGACGGCCGGCGCCCTGGGCCATGAGCAGAGCCGCGTGGGTGGCGGCCACGGCCATGAAGCCGTTGCCGCCGGCGTCCTCCACCGCCTTCTGGCGGGCACTCATCAGCGGGTCGTCGGGGCGCGGGAACGGAATCTTGTCCATGACCACCAGCTGACAGCTGGGTCCCGGGACGTCGACGCCCTGCCACAGCGACAGGGTGCCGAAGAGACAGGTCGCCGGGTCGGCAGCGAAGTTCTTGATCAGCTCACCCAGGGTCTCCTCGCCCTGGAGCAGGATCGGGTGCTCCGGGATGCGGGAGCGCAGCTCTTCCGCAGCCTGCTGAGCGGCCCGCATCGACGAGAACAGGCCGAGGGTGCGGCCTCCGGCCGCCTGGATGAGCTCGGTCAGTTCGTCCAGCATGTCGCCGCGCTCGCCGTCCCGTGCGGGGCGCGCGAGATGCTTGGCGACGTACAGGATGCCCTGCTTGGGGTAGTCGAAGGGCGAGCCCACATCGACGCCCTTCCACTGGGGCAGGTCCTCGCCCTCGACGCCTTCGGGGCCCAGCCCCAAGGAGGCGCCGACGCCGTTGAAGTCGCCGCCCAGCTTGAGGGTCGCCGAGGTGAGGACGACGCTGCGGTCCGCGAAGAGCTTCTCCCTGAGCAGCCCGGACACCGACATGGGGGCGACACGCAGCGAGGCGCCGAAGCGGTCGTGGCGCTCGTACCAGACCACGTCCCACTCCGAGCCGTTCAGGACGCGCTCGGCCACGTCATGCACCGTCTCCACCGAGGCGAGAGCCTGCTTGCGGACCGCGTCCTCGTCCTGGACCGACTTGTCGCGCGTCGCGCCGATCGCCGAGATGACCGTACGGGCAGCGTCCCGCAGCGCCATCAGGGCATAGCCGAGGTCTTCGGGGATCTCCTCCAGACGGCCGGGCAGGGCCAGCTCCATCAGGCGCTCGAAGCCCTCGGCGGCCGTCTGGAGCTGGTCGGCGGCCTTCTCGTTGACGAGCTTGGCGGCTCGGCGCACCGCACGATTGACCTGGCCGGAAGTGAGTTCCCCGGTGGCGACGCCGGTGACACGGGAGACGAGTTCGTGTGCCTCGTCCACGATCAGCACCTCGTGCTGCGGCAGCACCGGGGCGCCCTCGATGGCGTCGATGGCAAGGAGCGCGTGGTTCGTGACGACGACCTCGGCGAGCTTGGCACGCTCGCGGGCCATCTCGGCGAAGCACTCGGCGCCGTAGGCACACTTCGACGCGCCCAGACATTCCCGGGACGACACCGACACCTGCCCCCAGGCACGGTCGGAGACACCGGGTGTGAGGGCGTCGCGGTCGCCGGTCTCGGTCTCGTCCGCCCAGTCACGCAGACGCAGCAGGTCCTGGCCCAGCTTGCTGGTGGGCGCGGCGGCCTCGAACTGGTCGAAGAGCCCCTCCTCCTCGTCCTGTGGCACGCCCTCGTGCAGGCGGTGCAGGCACAGGTAGTTCGACCGGCCCTTGAGCATGGCGAACTCCGGGCGGCGCCGCAGCAGCGGGTGCAGGGCGTCGACCGTGCGCGGCAGGTCCCGCTCCACGAGCTGGCGCTGCAGTGCGAGCGTGGCCGTCGCCACGACCACTCGCTCGCCATGCGCGAGCGCCGGCACGAGGTAGCCCAGCGACTTTCCGGTGCCGGTGCCGGCTTGGCACAGGAGGTGGGATCCGTCGTCGATCGCTTCGGCGACCGCTTCGGCCATGGTCACCTGGCCGGGGCGCTCCGTGCCGCCGACGGCTGCGACAGCGGCATGCAGGAGTTCGGGGAGTGAGGGCTTCGTCATAGCCCGACCACCCTACGGCCCGGCACTGACAAACGGGCGATCAAGGCTGGGACGAGGGATGGGATCACTGACCGGGCTCCAGGGGTGGGACGGGTGTGCGGGTCGCTCAGGAACGGAGCGGAGGACTGCGGGACGGCGCGGCGAGCTGCGGGAGCGGATGGGTACGTGTGCCTTCCGGTGTGCGGGTGTCCGCACGATCTCCGGGCCGTGCAGCTGTCCGCACGATCTTCGGCCCGAGCGGCTTCGGGCAGGCACGGGGCGAGTGACCCGGAGGATCCAGGAACCGATCGGCGTCGACGACCGGGGAACCCGAGCCGGTCGCGGATCGAGTCCGGGTCTCCGGGCGTCCGAGCCCGTCGCGGATCGGCTTCGAGGATCCGGACACCCGAACCGGTCGCGGACCGGCTTCGAGGTCGTGGGCATCCGAGCCTGTTGCGGATCGGCTTCGCGAGTCCGGGAACCTGAGCGAGCCGCCGTTCGTACTCCTTGTGACGGCGCCACCACATGGCGCTACATCAGACCGCGCAGGACACGGTCCCGGATCATGAGGGCGGCCCTCTTTCCGGGCAGGTCGAGCTCGGCCGCGTACCGGAAGCCGGCGCTGAGGAAGGCGGACACGGAGGGGGTGTTGCGAAGATCGGGCTCCGCGACGACACGGGCGCAGGCGGGGCGACAGTCCAGGACCAGGTCGGCCACAGCTCTGAGCAGGGCGGATCCGAGTCCCCGCCCTCGGTCGGAGGCGCTGCCGACGAGGAGGTGGATCCCGGTGTCGTGCGGGCGGGCCGGATAGTGGCGGGCCAGCGGATCCAGGTCGGCCCGGTAGATCTCCCAGTAGCTCATGGGAGTGCCGTCCAACAGACCCAGACACGGCACGCTGCGTCCGTCGCCGTCGAGCTGAGCACGCAGGTGGCTCTCCGTCCTGTTCAGGTGCCCGCCCAGCTGCCAGAACGCGGTGACGGCGGGGTCGTTCATCCAGCCGTGGACGAGCTGTAGGTCGTGCTCGACCCGTACGGGCACCAGACGGAAGGGACCCACGCGGGACGTGGTCGTTCCCCAGGTGGTGATGTGGTCGAGCAGGTCCTCCTCGACCTCGGTACGGCAGACCTCTCGTCTTCCATACCTGGTGGCGGCGACCCCGGCATGCTCCTGACCCGCCTCTCGTCCGCCGGTCTCCACGTCGGCTGTCCCCCCGGCGAAGCGGGTGACGAACTCGTCGGGCAGGCGCAGGTCCAGCGTGTCCTCGCCGTCCCCGAAGGCGGCGGTGTGTCCCGCGCCCGCGACGGCTTGGGGGTCCGGACAGCCCGTGTGGACGGGGACGGAGCCGGTGCTGGTGCCGGCGCTCGCGTCGGTGGGAGGCACGCTGTGTTCCTCTCAGGAGACGAAGGGGGTCGTGGTCCTCGGGGACGGAGGAAGACGGTGCGGTTTCGTTCAGGAGTGAAGGGGGTTGGTGATGGCGACGTACACGGACTGGGTGTCGACCGGGCCGATGAGTTCGTCGAGGCCGTGCAGCCCGGTCAGCAGGTTGGCCTTGCACCGCAGGACGGGTGAGTCGAGCAGGAGACGGGGCAGCGGGCTGCGCAGGGGGTCGGGTCCCGAGGCGACGCCGGTGAGGAAGCGGCGGAACGCGGCGAGGAGCAGCCGCTCGTCGGCGAGATGCTGGGAACCGAATGCACCGATCAGTCCGAGCACGTTGTTGATGGCGAGGTAGTAGCCGAAGCGCTCGTCGGTGATCTCGTCGGAGACGAACGTGTCGCTGTGCCGGCCGATGCCGGGCAGCCTCGCATCGAGTTCGGGGCGTCGGGACTCGCGGAAGTAGTAGCCCTGGTTGTCGCGGTAGCGGCCGCCGGCGGGCCAGCCGTCGCGGTCGAGCAGGAGCAGGGTGTTCTGCTGGTGGGCTTCGAGGGCGATTCCGGCCTCGCTGTCCAGCCACAGGACGGGCCGGACGACCTGTTCCAGGTAGCGCAGGAACCACTCCGCGGCGACTGCTCCGACGGGCCGGCCCGTGCGGGCGGCAAGCCGTGCGACCAGCTGGGCCAGTCGGGACCGGAAGGGGGAAGTGCTGTGCTCCCGTGCGGTGTTCGGGCACTCGTCGGGGAGGGGGCGCGGTGAGACGAGTCCGGCGACGCAGCTGACGTCGTCGGTCGGCGCGAACGGGTTGTGCCTGATCACGACGTCGAGGCCGGGCACGGGCCGACCGTCCGCGTCGTCCACGGCGAGCCAGGCCGGGTCGCGGACGACGTCGAAGCCGGGGTGTACGGACTGCCACTGCTTGAGCAGGCCGCTGCGCAGCAGCCGGTGCACCTCGACGCCGCGATGGAGTTCCTTGCGCAGGTTCTGTCGCCGGGAGTTGGTGATGCGCAGGCCCAGCGACAGCTTGAGCATCGCGGGGGCACCGGATCGGTGGACCGTGCGTACGGAGGAGGTGGGACACCAGGGAGAGCCGAGTGGTCCCAGGTCGCGCAGCAGACCGGAGTCGAGCAGGGCGGCGACTGCCTCGCGGTGCCGGACCTCGCGTGCCTGCCAGGGGTGCAGAGGGAGGGCGGCGTAACCGTCGGGCAGGGGCAGGGCGGCTTCGGCGAGTCGTCGGGAGAGGTCGTGCGCGGCGACGGGTCGGCCGCGCTCGGT
The DNA here is from genome assembly GCF_042958635.1 of Streptomyces sp. NPDC007971. NCBI lineage: Bacteria > Bacillati > Actinomycetota > Actinomycetes > Kitasatosporales > Streptomycetaceae > Streptomyces > Streptomyces sp. NPDC007971. The sequence continues at coordinate 84,463 of NZ_JBIBJK010000014.1, read as the reverse complement.
CCAGGCCGAGTCGGCCGCGACGAGAGAGGGGGCGACCGCCATCCAGTGCAGGGGGAAGGAGCCGCGCAGCTCCGGTGAGTACCGCCGGGCTTCGGCCTCGGTCAGACCCTCCCGGCTCTTGGGAGTCGGATGGAGGGGGTGGCCGAGGAGGAGGGCCTGCTCCGCGCCGAGGAAGAGGTCGGGGCCGTCGGTGGGGTGTTCGCGCCGGTCGCGGATGAAGGTGGCGGTGCGGCGCAGGGAGTCGGCCACCCTGGCGACGAGGTCTCCGTCGACGGCAGGGGCAGGGTCCGGGGTTCCGGCCGTGCAGGCCGTGCCGCCGGGCGTTTCCCTGGCGAGCAGGGCCGCGAGGGTGACCGCGTCGACGGGAGGGGCTGCTTGGGGGGCGCCGGCGAGACGCGGCTGTCCGAAGCGGTGCCAGCCCGTCGGGGAGCAGTAGCGGACCGGCGCGATCAGGGCGGTGCCGCTGGTGGGCAGGGGGATGCGAAGGGCACTGGTGGCGGAGGCGAGGAGATTTGTCTCGCGTACCCAGCAGCGGAGGAGGTTCTCCACGGCGGCGGCCTGGGCTGCGATGTACGGGTCGGGGTTCTCCAGCGGCTCGGTACCGGGCTCGTCCACTCGCACGGCGCCCGGCGTCCGGCGCTTCTGCTGGGGAACCGACTCGGCGATCGGCACGGGAGAGGGCAGGGGGCCGGAGTCTTCCTGGTCGTCGGGGCTGCCGGAACGGCCGTCGGGGGTGGGGGTGGCGTTCAAGGCGGCTCCTCGGGGGCTGGGCTGGGTCCTGTGCGGGTGGTTCTCGTCCTGTCGTCCGCTCGGTCGTCGAGCCGTCATCGATGGGGCGCCCCTGGCGGCGCCGACGGAGAGCCGTGTTGGGCTGAGCTGCGAGGAGGCGGTCGGGGTGTCGATCGGGTGGTCGGGGAATGACGGTGCTGGACAGGAAGGCCTGGAGGGAGGTGCGGTCGCGATGAGGGACGCACGCTGTGCCGTGCTCAGCGGTCCCGCCGGCGGGGCACGCCGGGTGCGGCCGCTGCTAGCCGGCCTGTTCGGCGGGCCCGTCGTGAGGGCGCTGAGGGCGTCCGTGTTGCTGCTGATGGCGAGCCGCCGCAGCCACCGCATCGGCCAGGCGGTCGAGCACGGCTGCCGCCTGTTCGTCGCTGATGGTCAAAGGAGGAAGAAGCCGGACGACGCCGGCGTGGCGACCGCCCAGCTCCACGATGAGGCCCCGGTGGAGGCACTCCCGCTGGACGGCCGCGGCAAGGCCGGGGTCGGCAGGGTGGGGGGTGCGGGTGGGCTCCGGACCATCCATGGCCATGGGGTGATCGTCGCCGGAGGCGCTCGCGTCCGGCCCGGTCACCTCGCTCTCGGGGTCCACCAGCTCGACACCCATCATCAGCCCGCGCCCCCGGACCTCCCCCACGCAGGGGAACTCCGCCTGGAGTGCGCTCAGTCGGCTCATCATCCGGGAGCCGAGGGTGGCGGCTCGTTCGGCCAGGCCGTTCTCGCGGACGTGGGCCAGGGTGGCGGTGCCCGCGGCCATGGCGAGCTGGTTGCCGCGGAAGGTGCCGGCGTGGGCGCCGGGTTGCCAGACGTCGAGGTCGTCGCGGTAGACGAGCACGGCCAGCGGCAGGCTGCCGCCGATGGCCTTGGACAGAACCATGACGTCGGGGGTGACGCCGCTGTGCTCGACGGCCCAGAAGGCTCCCGTGCGGCCGACGCCGGTCTGGATCTCGTCGGCGATCAGCGGGATGCAGCGGTCGGCGGTGATCCGGCGCATGCGACGCAGCCAGTCGTCCGGCGCCGGGATCACCCCGCCTTCGCCCTGAACGGGTTCGAGGATCATCCCGGCGGGCAGTGGTACGCCGGACTTGGGGTCGTCGAGCAGAGACTCGCACCAGCGGGCGGCGAGCTCGGCGCCACGCGGGCCGCCGACACCGAAGGGGCAGCGGTAGTCCTGCGGATACGGCAGGCGGGCGACCCGTACGTCACCGGCGCCGCCGGAGGCGGCCAGGGCTCCGGCGGTCATGCCGTGGTAGGCACCGGTGAAGGCGAGCATGCCGGTGCGCCCGGTCGCGGCCCGGACGAGTTTGAAGGCGGCCTCGACGGCGTCGGTGCCGGCCGGCCCGCAGAACTGGACGCGGGCACGGTCGGCGAGCCCGGGCGGCAGGGTGCGGAACAGCTCCGTGATGAAGGCGTCCTTGACGGGGGTCGCCAGGTCGAGAACGGAGAGGGGGGCGCCGGAGTCGAGGACCCGGCGGATGGCTTCCAGCACGACCGGGTGGTTGTGGCCGAGGGCGAGGGTTCCGGCACCGGAGAGACAGTCGAGATAGCGGCGGCCGTCGGCGCCCTCGATGGTCATTCCGCGTGCGCGGACGGGCACGATGGGCAGAGCCCGGGCGTAGGTCCGCGCAGCGGACTCGCGCGCCGACTGGCGCCGCAGGATCCCGTCGTGCACGGCACGCACTCCCCCGTCCGTGCCATCAGCCACCGATTCGGTCACGGCCACGGCTCGCTGTCCTCCCCGCTGTCCAGAGGCAAGTTGATCCGCGGGGCCGGGCACAGGCAGCAGGCCCCCCACCGCTACCAACCGCTAACGGGCCCAGGGGTTACGGGTTAATTCGAGATCACTGCCCGTGGACGGGCCGATTCGCTGCTCGGCGAGGGCCGGGGGCGTCGCCGAGCAACACTGCGACCCGGGAGATTCCAAGCCGCCTCCGCGATGCCGCCGCGACCGGATGCCGTGCCCGGTGACGGAGGGAAACCAGATGCTGTGCACAGTGACAGCGGGGAAGGCGGGGCTGGGCCCACTGCCCGGGGCACAGCAGGACACCGGGCGCAGGGCGGCCGAACGTAGCTTCATCAGCGGGGGTCGGGTGAAGGGGGCAAGAGCGGAGCACCGGAGCACAGAGAGGGAAGTGGCCATGCCCGGTGAGACAGCATCTGCCCTGCGGGGGCCGAAGCACCGGGCGGCTGCCCCGGCTCACCTTCTGCGGCGAGCGCCCCGCAGTCGGCGGGTCAAGGAACTGGACGCCGCCCGGGCGGACCTGACCCAAGCGCAGACGGCCGAGCTGGAATGGATCGAGCGGGGGGGTACGACGGAGCCCAGGCCCGCATGGTCACCATGAGGATGCCGATGGGTGCCGATGGGTGCCGCCGCGTCGTCGGGCTCCGGGCTGGGCGGGATCGGGTGCCGGATGACAGTGTCCGGCGGCTGCCTGGAGATCGGCAGTCCAGCCGGACACACCACCCGCCCCGCCCACATCACCACGGTGACCCCGTGCGCACGGACGTGGCCGATGCTCTTCGGCGATACCGACAGCTGGTTCGGGACGCCCTCAGCTACGTCAGTATCCATGGAGGAAAAGACGCGGTTGTCTGAGGAAATTGAAGTCCGATCGGACCGGGAACCCGGTCGGCGCGGAGATTCGACTTCCAGTGCGACTGAGGCCGATTCCTGAATACCCGCTGCGAATTTCAGAAACGGTCGATCAGCTTGCGCGGCGAGCCGTGCCATTGAGTCATCGGAAGCCTGGGCGGGTCCGCCCGCGCAGTACGTCAGCGATGCACAGAGGGAGCCTGCCCCTGCAACACCCACAACATGATGCCGGTCACACCGGCCAGGGGCTTCATTCAGCCACGCCCTCCCCCACCAGGCCGGACGACTGCGGCAAGTCCACACCGCCACAGCTCAGTTTCAGCCCATCCACGCCGGTTCGCTCGACCCGAGACAGCTTGTTCGCTGGCCTTTTCGGTCCCGATGCTCGGTTTGTTCGTCAACTTGCAGACATCATCGGTCATTCGGCGCGATCTTTGCCAACGCCTCAATGTTTGAACGCGCAGGGGAGGAAATCGAGTGGGCCTAGACCCACCCCCCACGGGGCATAGCGGGATACCAGGCGCAGACGGGCCGACCGTACCTTTTCTAGTGTCGGGTGGTCCTGCCCCAGGCTGGTCGACATGAGCGGGGAAGCGAACAGACGCCGATGACGCCCAGGCAAGCAGGCACACGAAAGGACGATCATGTCCGCAGTGATTGAGGTGCAGAATCTGCACAAGAGGTACGGCGACCTCGTGGCGGTCGATGATGTCTCCTTCACCGTCGAGGAAGGAGAGATCTTCGGGATTCTCGGCCCCGGCGGCGCGGGCAAGACCACGACCGTGGAATGCATCGAGGGGCTGCGCAACCGCGACGGCGGCGAGATCAGCGTGCTCGGTGCCGACCCCTGCCGGGAACGGGCCGAGATCACCCGGCAGCTCGGCGTCCAACTACAGCAGGGCCGGTTACCCGACCGGATGCAGGTCGCGGAGGCCCTGTCGCTCTACAGCTCCTTCTACCGCAACCCCGCCGACTGGCGGCATCTCATGGACGCGCTCGGGCTCACCTCCCAGGGCGGGATCCTGTGCGGCGACCTGGCCGCCGACCAGAAGCAGCGTCTCTCCGTCGCACTGGCCCTGGTCGGAAACCCACAGGTGGCGGTACTCGACGAGCTGACCACCGGACTGGACGCCCGATCCAGGCGCGAGACCTGGAAACTGATCGAGACCGTCCGCGACAGCGGCGTCACCATCCTCCTGGTCACCGACCTCATGGAAGAGGCCGAGCGGTTGTGCGACCGAATCGCGCTGCTCGACAAGGGCCGCATCGCGCTCACCGGCACGCCGGCCGAGCTGGTCGAGCGACTCCGGGCCGAGCAGCGCATCCAGTTCCGGCCGTCCGCACCGCTCGACGAGGCCCTGTTGGCCGAGCTGCCCGAGGTGAGCGGTGTCGCCCGCCGAGGCGACTACGTGGTGGTGACCGGCAACCACGACGCACTGAGTACGGTCATCTCGCTGCTGGCGCGCCACCAGATCACGCCCGAACAGCTTCGCGTGGACGAGGCCAGGCTGGAGGACGCGTTCGTCGCCCTGACGCAGAAGCGCTCCGTGGCCCCCTGACCCAAGAGCCCAAGAGCCCCGCAGATCAGCAGGCCGGCAGACCGGCAGACCGGCAGACCGCAGATCCCAGCCCCGCAGCACACCCCCAAAGACCGCTGCCGACGCAACGCCCCTGGAACCCACCGCCGACGTCACGCCACATCGGACGACAAGCGGCAAGCAGGTGGACGAGCAGACCTGAGGCCAGGGTCCGCGTGATCGCCGTGCGGATCCTGGTCTCACGGCTCCTCGTCGTACCCACTGCGGTCCGGCCGAACGGGCCGCGCTCTATTCAGGATTCACGATCTGCGCCCGCCGGTTCAACTCCTGTGCGAAGTCCTCCCAGATCTGCGAGTTGTGACGGGAGAGCTGGATGATCAACTCAATGCAGTGCGACGGCACCGAGGCGCAGATGTCGGTCATGTCCTTGGCGCCCAGCACGTTCTCCTTGAACATGCGCAACAGCCGTCGGCCCAGCTCGCTCTGCCGCAACGACGGGTCCCGCATGAGCTTTTCGAGGGTGGCGGTCGACGGTGGCCCGAGCACGGGCGGGGGCGGGACCGGCAAGTGATCCCTCGTCGGGGTCTCCGTCTCCGTGCTGACAGTGCCGCCCTGGCTGGGGACAGGCTCTTCGCCCCGTTCTAAGCGCCGCCGCACATCGAGCGCGGTCGCGGGGGAAACCCCGGCCGTCCGCGCCACCTGACGCAGCGAAGCCTCCGGGTTCTCGCGGATCAGCTCCGCCACCCGCAGCCGTCCCTTCGCACCGTTCAGCGGACGGACCTTGCCGTCCCGCCCCACCCGGAAATTCGAGTGCGGTACGGAGTCGGAGGAACGCCGTAGTTCTGCGACCGCCCGGGCACCGAGCCCGGTCGACTTGGCGATGGCGCGATCCGACATGGTGGGGTGCGACTTGAGGATGCGCAGCGCCGCTGCGGTGCGATCGGCCTGCGTCAGCGGGAGGCCGTGCTCGACGTTGGCCTCAACCGCCTTGAGAAAGGCATCCTCGCGACTGCCATCGAAGAACTGGACGTCAATCGTTTTCTGCCCCTTGAGAGAGGCAGCCATCAATCTGTGAATCCCGTCTATCACCCGCATGGTTCTTCGATCCACCAATATCGGTGGCAGCGGGCTCTCTATCGCTGCGAGCCTCAGTACGTGGACTTTGTCCTCGCCCTTCAGACGCGGCGAGTCTCCGGGCAGGACCTGCAAAATGGGAACGGAGACTATCCCCGACTCATCATGCTGATCCTCATCCACTTCAGTCGAAATTGTAGTGCGGCCGGCAAGGCCCATACTGCACCCCCATGACAACTACGACGAGTTATTTGCAGCAAAGAAGCAGTGGCTGCTTCATCCGACTCATGTCGTATGCCCTGGAACCCGCAAGGCACATCTGAAACGTCGCGCGGAAACCCCCCGTAAGTCCGAGACCCTCGCAAGTCAATAGCTGGTCAGGCTATTATCAAGATTTTCAGAATCTGGCTGACAGGCTAGCAGTCCGTCACACCTTCACGGAAGCTACACCTGCGGATTTGCGACTTCTTTAACGCATTACATTGAGACGTCCGGCGCTACGCTCGGTAGTACTCCAGAGTCCTGGCGCTATGCTTATTTCTTCTCAGGTCGTACTCAGCCGAACAAAACGGAACTGCAGGGAACAGGTCCGTGGCACCTCCGTGAACACCGCAGGGCAAATATCACCGAAGCGTTGGCGATATCACCTGCGGGGTCATCCGGACGCAGCGATTCTAACCCGTTCAAGCCAAGTCGGGTGGGGCCGCGGGCAGGTGTGTCGCGCCGAAGAACGGCAAACCGCCGTGCCCCCACATCGAATCCTGGCCATGCGTTCTGGTCAGAGCGGCCGAACTGGACCGAGTTTACCGAGATGGAGAAAGTGTGGAGGTTCGATGAACGAGCACTTTCGGCCAGTTCTTCGCTAAGCCCGCTTCCGCACATTCGGGGTCAGACGTTCTTCGGGATCCGGCGTATCGCTCGCGGCGATTTCGCGCTCGTCACGGACACGTGTCAGCCGGTCGCCACCACGGTGTGGCCGGGGGCCGGACAGCGGGCGGCGCCCGCGGCACTCCGAGACCGCCGCGGGCGCCGTCCCTTGCGTCCGTCCGTCGTGTGCACGGGCCGTGGCTCCAGAGGCCGTAGCGGCCGGCACGTCGGCCGGCACCATCCACAGCGGGACGAACGTGGGCACCTGCAGCTCTCCGCACGTCAGCCGCTGGTGGAGCGCACATTCACCGTCGGCGCGGTGCGTGTCGACCACCGTGCGCACCAGCACGAACGGGCAGTGCCCGGCGGCGGCCACGCCGTCCTGTGTGAAGACTCCCGCCATGATCAGTGCCGTGTGATCAGTGCCGTGTTCTTTGCGACAAACGGCCGGCGGACGACGGCCGCAGCAGCATCCGCACACCGCATTGGCGACAAGAAACGGGATCCGGGAGGACATCGGATCGCGCTGTTCAACCGAAACGTCTGTTCAACTGCATGGCCGAAGGTGAGCGGCGCACGGGTGTGTTCAACCGTGGTGCCACGTCAGTTGAACAGCTGCCGCCGAACCGGTCGGGGCGTGACAGATGTGCGAGAACGCAGCAAAGCTCCGGTTGTTCGGGGCGACTCGGGAAAGTCACCCCGGCAACCGGAGCTTCGCTGCGTTCGTGGCGGCCGCTCTCAGCGGTCGATCAGCTCACGACGGCGGACTACGCCTTGTCCGCCGCGCTCGCCTTCTTGCTCCGCTTCTTGGCGGGCTCCTTCTCGGCGGCCGAACCCTCGACCACCTCGCCGACCACCACACGCGCGTCCTCGTCCGCGGCCTGCGGCACTGCCGGCACGGTGAGGCCCGGGACGGTGAGGTCCGGAACCTTCTTCACCGTCTCAAGAGCCGATTCGATCGCCTCTGCCAGGGAGGGCGCGGCCGCGTCATCGAAGTCAATCTTCGTCACGGCGACATCCGCGTTGGTCGGAAGTGAATCGGTCGCGAAAGTCGCGTCGGCGAAACCGGACTCGCGCAGGATTCCCGACTCTTCATCGGTGATCTGCCTGCTGAGAACCAGGGAGAATTTGTGCCCCACGTACGTCACCTCTCATTGTCGCCACGTATTTTGGAACAGTAACCGGGTCCATGGGAACGACGCAACAGGCGGCCACATGCCCTCGTTGAGATAAGTACCATCAGGGCTGCTCTCCGGTCGCCGTTCAACTGCTTCATTTTGCCAGTTGAGCACATACCCGCAGATAGGACGGCATCCGGCGTCCTTGCAGGCGTTCCGGCAATTCGCTAGGTTCTGGTTTAACTTAATGATCCGGTGTGACAACTTTCTGGAGTGGCATGTCTCAGCCTTCGCCCGGAGATGAACTGTGGTGCCGCCGATTTCACCCCGCCAAAAATCCGGCTGCTCGGCTGGTATGCCTCCCGCACGCAGGCGGGTCGGCGTCTTTCTACCTCCCGGTGGCGGCGGAACTGGGACCTGATGTCGACGTCCTTGCCATCCAGTACCCCGGCCGGCAGGACCGTCGTACGGAACAGTCCATCGACGACCTGGCCGTACTCGGCGACCGCATATACGAGGTGCTCCGACGGCAGCCGGAACTCCCGACCACGTTCCTCGGTCACAGCATGGGGGCCGTCCTCGGATTCGAGCTGGCTCGCCGTCTTGAGGCCGACGGACAGGGTCCGGTCCGGTTGTTCGCTTCCGGGCGCCGCGCGCCGTCCACGTACCGGGACGAGAACGCGCATCGCAGTGACGACGCGATTCTTGCCGAGGTGCGTCGGCTGAGCGGGACCGCGTCGGCTCTGCTCGGTGACGAGGAGATGATGCGGGCCGCGATGCCCTCGCTGCGCGCCGACTACAAGGCGGTCGAGACGTACCGCTGTGAGCCCGGGGCCACCGTGGACTGCCCGATCACCGTACTGACCGGCGACAACGACCCCAAGACCACCTTGGACGAGGCGAAGGCCTGGACCCAGCACACGACGGGATCGATCGACCTTCGGGTGTTCACCGGCGGTCACTTCTTCATCAGCGAGCGCAGCAAGGAGGTCCTCCAGGTGCTGGAGCAGCACTTCCGGGACGAACGCGCCCGCACCTCCGGCTGACTGTCCGCCCGGGTCGGCCGGCGCCGCCGTGCGCGTATTCCGATGGCCCCGCAACAGCCCGACATGTTCGGAAAGTTGGGGGCCGTCAGAGTTGTCAAAGGGTAATCAGGGTTCGGTTCACTCGCCCCGCGTCGCGTGACGCGGGGCGACTTCGTCACGACCGGCGAACGGTCAGGACCTCACATCGTCCTGGCAAGGCGGTCGGCGAGCAGCTTGGCGAAACGCGCCGGGTCCGCCAGGTCGCCGCCCTCCGCGAGCAGCGCGGTGCCGTACAGCAGCTCCGCCGTCTCGGTCAGCTCCGGGGCCTTCGCGCGAGCCTCGTGAGCGGACCGCAGCCCGCTGACCAGCGGGTGCTCGGGGTTCAGCTCAAGGATGCGCTTGACCTGCGGAACCTGCTGGCCCATCGCCCTGTACATCTTCTCCAGGGTCGGCGTCATGCCGTCGACATCGCTGACCAGGCACGCCGGCGAGTCGGTGAGCCGGGTCGTCAGGCGGACGTCCTTCACCTCGTCGAGCGTCTCGTTCAGCCACGTCAGCAGCTCGGCGTACGCACCGGACTTCTCCTCGGACAGCTCCTCGTCGGAGGGCAGGTCGACCGCGCCGCGCGCGACCGACTGGAACTCCTTGCCCTCGTACGCCTGCACCGCCTCGACCCAGATCTCGTCCACCGGGTCGGTGAGCAGCAGGACCTCGTACTCCTTGGCCTTGAACGCCTCCATGTGCGGGGAGTTCTCGACCTGTGCGCGGCTGTCGCCGGTCATGAAGTAGATCTTGTCCTGGCCGTCCTTCATCCGGGCCACGTAGTCGGCCAGGGTGGTCGGCTCCTCGGAGGCCGTGGAGGCGAACGACGCGATGTCGAGGATCGCCTTGTGGTCCTCGGCCCCGCCGAGCAGGCCCTCCTTGACGGCCGGGCCGAACTCCCGCCAGAACGTGCGGTACTTCTCCGCGTCGTTCGTCATGAGGTCCTTGATCGTGGACAGGACCTTCTTCGCGAGGCGGCGGCGGATCAGCTGGATGTGCCGGTCCTGCTGGAGGATCTCGCGGGAGATGTTGAGCGACAGGTCGGCCGCGTCCACGACGCCCTTGACGAAGCGGAGGTAGTCGGGCAGCAGCTCGCGGGTGTCGTCCATGATGAACACGCGCTTGACATAGAGCTGAACGCCGTGGCTGCCGTCGCGCTGGAAGAGGTCGTGCGGAGCACGCGAGGGGATGAACAGCAGGGCCTCGTACTCGAAGGTGCCCTCCGCCCGCATCTGGATGATCTCCAGCGGGTCGGTCCAGTCGTGGGTGACGTGCCGGTAGAACTCCTGGTACTCCTCGTCCTTGACCTCGGAACGCGGCCGGGCCCACAGCGCCTTCATCGAGTTGAGGGTGTCGTCCCCCATCCTGATGGGGAACGAGATGAAGTCCGAGTACCGCTTGACGATCTCCCGGATCTTCCAGTCCTCGGTGTAGTCGTAGAGCGCGTCCTCCTCGTCCTTGGGACGCAGGTGGACGGTCACCGACGTGCCTTCCGGCGCGTCCTCGACGGTCTCGATGGTGTAGGTGCCGTCACCGTCCGACTCCCAGCGTGTGCCCGTCGGTTCGCCGGCCTTGCGGGTGAGCAGGGTGACGTTGTCGGCGACCATGAAGGTCGAGTAGAAGCCGACGCCGAACTGGCCGATCAGCTCGGCCGATTCCTTGTTCTCCCGCAGCTGGCGCAGGGTCTCGGCGGTACCCGAGCGGGCGATGGTGCCGATGAGTCCCACGACGTCGTCGCGGGACATGCCGATGCCGTTGTCCCGCACGGTCAGGGTGCGCGCGTCCTTGTCGGCCTCGACGGCGATGTGGAGGTCGTCGGCCCGGAGGCTGTCGTCCGTGAGGCCGGCGAGGCGCCGTTTGTCCAGGGCGTCGGAGGCATTGGAGATGAGCTCGCGCAGGAAGATGTCCTTGTTCGAGTAGATCGAATGGACCATCAACTGCAGGAGCTGCCGCGCCTCGGCCTGAAACTCCAGCGTCTCGGTGCTCATGGGTTCCCTTCTTCTGTTCACGTGATGCGTGCGAGCACGCGGACCATCGAAATCTGACACACCGGCAACGGTCCGGACAAGCACACCCCACGGGCCCGAAGCTGTGCGCCGTCCGAGCCTCGGACGGTGCACGGCTTCGGCGTGCGGGTCGTGCGTCAGTACACAAATGCCCTGCTCATCGGGTTACCGGCCGATCACCGCGAGGAGGTCGCCCTCCTGGACGGTGTCGCCGGGGACGACCTGGACCTCCAGGATCCGGCCGCCGTTCTCGGCGAGGACGGGGATCTCCATCTTCATCGATTCGAGGACGACCAGAGGCTCGCCCTCGGCAATGGGGTCTCCGGCCGCGGTGAGCACCTCGCTCACGACGGCGACGATCTCGGCTCGTACCTCTTCCACCACCGGCTCCCTGGGGTGCGACTGCCCGGGCTGATCCGTCACTCGGCCACGTAGGTGCTGTGGGTCCACACGAAGACCCGCAGTTCGCGGTCGTCGACGAGGGTGGTCTCGGAACTGGCCTCGAAATGCTCGTAGCGGTTGCCGCGCGGAATCTTGACCTTGGAGGCGCCGAGATCCGCGAGATGGTGCAGCCGCTCCTCGGCGGCGACCGCGGTGACCGGGGCGCCGGTGAGGAACACGTTGGGGGCACCGTTGTTGTCCATGATCAGCCTCACTCTCTGGACTGAGGGGTCCCAGCTGCTGGAGGGGTTCCAGCTGCCGTCCGGGCTCTCACAGCGGGATGTTTCCGTGCGACCCGCGCCGGCAGGGCTCGGCGGCGAAGACCTCCGCCACCGCGGCCCGGGTCCGCGAAGGATCGATGACCTCGTCGATGACCCCGAGCGCGAGTCCCCGGTCGACACCGCCGGCGAGTCGCTTCTGTTCGTCGACGAGGCGGGCGCGCAGCTCCTCGCGCTCCGTTTCGGGCGCGGCGGCGAGCGCCTTGCGGTGCAGGATGCCCACGGCCGACTCGGCGCCCATCACCGCGACTTCGGCGTCGGGCCAGGCGAACACCCTGGTGGCTCCCAGGGACCGCGAGTTCATGGCGATGTAGGCACCGCCGTAGGACTTGCGGGTGACGACCGAGACGCGCGGTACGACCGCTTCGGCGAAGGCGTAGAGCAGTTTGGCCCCGCGCCTGACGACTCCGCCCCACTCCTGGGCGACGCCGGGAAGATAGCCGGGTACGTCGATCAGGCTGAGCAGCGGGACCCCCATGGAGTCACACAGCCGTACGAAGCGGGCGGCCTTTTCCGCGCTCAGCGAGTCCAGGCAACCGCCTTTGCGCAAGGGGTTGTTGGCGATGACTCCCACGTTCTGGCCGGCCAGCCGGCCGAGGCCGGTCACGACGTTCGGCGCCCACTTCGCATGGAACTCCTCGAAGGATCCGCCCTCGCCCGGTGCGCCGTCCGGATATCCGGGATCGCTGTCGAGGAGCCCGGTCACGAGCGGTCGTACGTCGTAGGCCCGCCGGGGTGAGGCGGGCAGCAGCGCGCGCAGGTCCCGGGCCGGGCCCACCGCTTCCAGGTCGGCCTTTCCGGGGACGGCGAGCAGGGCGGTCACCCTCCGGGCGCGCTCGCAGGCGTCGGCCTCGGAGCGGGCCACGATGTGGGTCACGCCGGACTTGCGGCCGTGGGCCTCGGTCCCGCCCAGCCCCTCCATGTCGATCTGCTCGCCGGTCACGCTGCGCACGACGTCGGGACCGGTCACGAAGATCCGGCCGGCGGGTGCCATGATCACCACGTCGGTGAGGGCCGGCCCGTACGCGGCGCCGCCGGCGGCCGCGCCGAGCACCACGGAGATCTGGGGGATCCTGCCGGAGGCACGGACCGTCGCGGAAAAGATCCGGCCGATCCCGTCCATGGCTTCGATGCCGTCGGCGAGTCTGGCGCCGCCGGAGTGCCACAGGCCGATGACCGGGCGGTTCTCCCTGAGAGCCAGGTCGATGGCGTCCGCGATGCGACTGCACTCCTCGAAGCCGACGGCTCCGCCCATCACCCGTGCGTCCGTGCAGAACGCGATGACGTCCACACCGTGGACCCGGCCGGACGCCACCGCCGTGGTGATCGCGTCGCTGTCGTGCACGACGGTGAGGGTTCCCTCGTCCAGCAGCCGTGCCAGTCGGACCAGCGGGTCGCGCGGGTCGTTCTCGACGAGGGCCGCGCGACCGTCCGGCTCGCCCCCGGTGCCCGCCGGCCCCGGCGGGGCGGCTGTGGGCAGCTCCGTCATGGCATGTCCCCTCTCCACGGGTTGATTCGCTCACACCGAAAAGGGAAGGGCCGGGTGCAACGGGGGGCGCACCCGGCCCTGGTCTGCATGCGGACGCCCGAGCCGTCCGTTCGTCCTGTGGGTCCTCGGACCTGGCCGTCAGCAGATGGCCCCTGCTGTCAGCCCTCGGCCCGTCCTGTAGGCCCTCGAAGCCGTGCCTTCAGTCCTCGAACCCGTGCTGTCAGCCCTCGGACCTCGTTTCCAGTCCTCGAACCCGTGCTGCCGGTCTTCGCACCCTGCTCTCAGTCCTCGACCCAGCCGTGCCGCTTGCCGAACAGGACCAAGTGCTTGCGCATGGCGAGAATCTGCTGGCCCGTCAGCTCCGGCACGGAGTTCAGCAGAAGCTCGGTCACCTCTCGGGTGTACTCGGCCGAGCCGAGTACGTCACACATCGTGTCCTGGCCCTCCGCGGACGACGGGCCGGCCGGTGCCACGGGAATCCGCGGGCCGGGCACCTCCGCCAGCACCGCCGGCTCCTGCGACTCGGCGAGCCGCACCCCGGAGGCCTTCAGCCCGCGGTCACCGTCCTCGACCTCGAACTCCACCATGAGTCCCGAGCGCACCGACGACTCGGGAATGAGCAGATCGTTCACATGCAAGAAGACGTCTTCCCCACCATGGTCCGGCGCGATGAAGCCATACCCACGCATCCCGTCGAACCGGATCACTCGACCGACAGCCATCCCCAAACCCCTCACTCCGGGCACCGTGCCCAACACCTTGAGCCGGATCGTAACAACGCACATCACCGCGGTTCGTGCGCCAGTTGAACAGTCCCATCACAACCGCTCAGTAACACGGCAACGTTGTCTGCATTCACGCCACCGGGCCCGGCCGTTCAGGTTGAACACACCTTTGGCCAGGCCGGGTTGAACGCGCGTCTTCGGACACGGATGTCCGGTCGCCGTGAACGGGTCGGCTCAGCCTTCGACCCAGCCGTGCCCGCGCCCGAATTCCACGACCTTGCGCCGGATCACCAGGATCTGCTCGGCGGTGAGGGAAGGCGCCGTGGCCAGCAGCAGCTCCGTGATCTCCCGGTTGAGTTCCGCCGTGGAGAACACGTCGCACAACGGCTCCCCGTCATCCGCCGCGTTTCCGTGACCCACCGAAAGGGATTTCAGGGACGCTCGGTCGACACCGTCGGCGAGCCGTACGGACGAAGCCCTCAGGCCCCGCTCACCCTCTTGGATCTCGAATTCGACCTGTAGGCCGGAACGGAGATATTCCTCAGGAATCATCAAGTCGTTCACGTGAAGAAATACATCTTCTCCGCCATGCGCCGGGGCGATGAATCCAAAACCCCGCACATTGTCAAAACGCACCACTCGACCCGCAACCACAGCCACTTCCACACTTCCACAGAACTCGGACACCACTGCGCGAACTTGACCCCGCCCCGCGCGGCCGATGCTATCGGGTGACCGACAGCAAGGACAGCCCCGGGTGATTGCCAGGTCAGGCCGCTGTAGCCGAACCGTTGCGGTACCGTCGGAACTCCCCCACGGCGAGCGCATAGTGTGTGGTCCCGTTGTCAGGGCCGAAGCGCCGAGTTCCTTTACAGCAGGGGGAGTCACCACCATGCGATCCATACGGCCGTCGTTCACCATTCGCAGAGGGAGCGGCGGGGCACGCCGGACCTCCCCCGTGCTGGCGACGGTCGCTCTCGTCTCCACGCTCGCGCTGACGGCCACCGCGTGCAACGGCGACGGTGACGACAACGCCGACGGCAGGCCGAGCGCCGGCACGACCGCGAACGGCACCGGCGACGGAAAGATCCAGATCCCGGACGACATCAAGAACAAGCTCAAAGAGCACGGGATCGACGTCGACAAGTGGAAGAACGGCGCCTGGAAGAACTGGAACCGGCAGGACTGGCTGCGCGAGGCCAACGACTTCATCAATCCGATCATCAAGGGTCTGTGGGACCCGGACCGGATGCGGGGCGCCAACGACCCGGACAAGGACAAGGGCGTCGACGACAACGACATCTCCGGTGACCAGGGGGTGACGGACCCGACGCCGGCGCCGGTGAAGGCCCAGGCGGTCCGGCCGCCGTACCACACCAACGCGGCCACGTCGGGCAAGGTCTTCTTCGACTCTCCCGAGGGCACGATGGTTTGCTCGGCGACAGTCGTCGAGGACCCGGCGCACCCGGGCAAGTCCAACCTGATCTGGACGGCGGGCCACTGTGTCCACGCCGGCCAGAAGGGCGGCTGGTACCGCAACATCGCCTTCGTGCCGTCGTACAACAACCAGGGCAGTTCCACCGCGCAGCTGCAGAACGCGAGCCGGTCCGAGATCGCCCCGTACGGCGTCTGGTGGGCCGACGCGGCGAAGACCTCGCAGCAGTGGATCGACGGGGGCGGCGAGACCGGCGGCAAGGGTGCCTCGTACGACTTCGCGGTCATCCACGTGACGCCGGAGCAGGGCAACGCCGGCAAGTCGCTGGAGGAGACGGTCGGCGGCGCGCTTCCGGTGAACTTCAACGCCCCGGCCGTGCCGAAGGTGAAGAGCATCACGGCGACCGGCTACCCGGCGGCGCCCCCCTACGACGGTCAGCTGGCGTACCAGTGCCAGGACAAGCCGGGCCGGCTCTCGATCGCCAAGGCGGACCCGACGATGTACCGGATCGGCTGCACGATGACGGGCGGCTCCTCCGGCGGCGGCTGGGTGGAGACGGGTGCCGACGGCAAGCCGGCGCTGGTGTCCAACACGTCGATCGGCCCGGTGACTTCGGGCTGGCTGGCCGGTCCGCGGCTGGGCGACGTGGCCAAGGGCGTGTACGAGTCGGTGAGCAAGAAGTTCGCCCGGCAGTGAGCCCTTGGCAGTAGGCGGTTGAGCGGCCCATCCGCTCGGCGGGGCCATGGACGGCGGCGGGGCGCCTCACGGAAACCTTCACCGTCTCGCCGCCGTCCGTCCCCAACCCCGCGGGCATAGTGGGGTGTCAACATTTCATCGGGGGTCATCGCAGCATGCGTTTCGCACGTAGTTCCTCGGCGCGCCCGCGCCGTACCGTCCTCGCCGCGACCGGTCTCGTCGCCGCCCTGGCGCTCACCGCCACCGCCTGCAACGGCTCGGGCGACGACAAGGCGGACGACCGGCCGGGGGCCTCGGCCTCCCGGGCCGACGGCGGCGGCAAGGTCCACATCCCGGCCGACATCGCGAACAAGCTCAAGCAGCACGGGATCGATGTCGACAAGTGGCAGAACGGCGGCTGGAAGGACTGGGACAAGAACAAGTGGCTGAGTGAGGCCAAGGACTTCGTCAATCCGGTGATCGCCGGTCTGTGGAAGCCGGAGCGGATGAAGTCCGCGAAGGAGGCCAACAAGACGGTCACCGCCAAGGACGCCGCCGCCGACCAGGGCGTGAGCGACCCGGAGCCGCGGCCGGTGCAGGCCGAGGCGGAGAAGACGCCGTACCACGACAACGCCGCGCCGGTGGGCAAGGTCTTCTTCGACTCGCCCGAGGGCCACATGGTCTGCTCCGGAACGGTGATCAAGGACGTCAACCATCCGGGCAAGTCCAACCTGGTGTGGACGGCGGGCCACTGCGTGCACGCCGGCAAGGACGGTGGCTGGTACCGCAACATCGCCTTCGTGCCGTCGTACAACGACCTCGGCAAGTCCGAGGCGGACCTGTCGAACGCGAGCACCTCGCAGGTCGCCCCCTACGGCACCTGGTGGGCGGACTGGGCGTCGACGTCGAACCAGTGGATCCAGGGCGGCTCGGAGACGGGCGGCGCGGGTGCGGCGTACGACTACGCGGTGCTGCACGTGAAGCCCGAGTCCGGGGCGAAGTCGCTGGAGGAGACGGTCGGGGCGGCCCTCGACGTCGACTTCTCGGCGCCGTCCGCGGCCTCGGCCGGGACCATGGGTGCCTGGGGCTACCCGGCGGCACCGCCGTACAACGGGCTGAAGATGTTCAAGTGCCTCGACCGGCCCGGTCGGCTGGCGCTGAGCCCGTCGCTGCCGACGATGTACCGGATCGGCTGCACGATGACCGGCGGCTCCTCCGGTGGCGGCTGGTTCCGGGTGGTGAACGGCAAGACCGCGCTGGTGTCCAACACCTCCATCGGCCCGGCGGACAACACCTGGCTGGCGGGCCCGCAGCTGGGCCCGACGGCCGAGGCGCTCTACCAGAACATGAGCAGGACGTACGGCGGTCGGTGACCGCGCCGGTGCCGGCCTAGCCGGCACCACCGGTACGTCAGGGACGTCAGGGACGTCAGGGACGTCAGGGACGTCAGGGACTGCCGTACGGCGAAGGCCCGCCACCCCGAGGGGTGGCGGGCCTTCCTGCTGTGCCGGGTCGGAGCGCCGGGTCAGCCCGCGGGTGCGGGCCGCCGGGTCAGGCCGCGGATGCGGGCGCGTAGGGCGCCAGGTCCGCCGCCAGCTCCTCGTGCACCCGGGCCTTGAGCAGGGTGCCCTCCGCGGTGTGCTCCTCGGAGATCACCTCGCCCTCGGTGTGGGCGCGGGCGACGAGCTTGCCGTGCGTGTACGGGACGAGCGCCTCGATCTCGACCGAGGGGCGTGGCAGCTCGTTGTCGATCAGCGCGAGCAGTTCGTCGATGCCCTGGCCGGTGCGGGCGGAGACCACGATGGAGCGCTTCTCGACCCGCAGCAGCCGCTGGAGGACCAGCGGGTCGGCCGCGTCCGCCTTGTTGATCACGACGATCTCGGGCACGTCGGTGGCACCGACGTCCCTGATCACCTCGCGCACGGCGGCCAGCTGCTCCTCCGGTACCGGGTGCGAGCCGTCCACCACGTGCACGATCAGGTCGGCGTCGCCGACCTCCTCCATGGTGGAGCGGAACGCCTCGACCAGGTGGTGCGGCAGGTGGCGGACGAAGCCGACCGTGTCGGCCAGGGTGTACAGGCGGCCGCTCGGGGTCTCCGCGCGGCGGACGGTCGGGTCCAGGGTCGCGAACAGGGCGTTCTCGACCAGGACGCCCGCGCCCGTCAGGCGGTTGAGCAGGGAGGACTTGCCGGCGTTGGTGTAGCCCGCGATGGCGACGGACGGCACCTTGTTGCGCCGGCGCTCCTGGCGCTTGATCTCGCGGCCGGTCTTCATCTCCGCGATCTCCCGGCGCATCTTCGCCATCTTCTCGCGAATCCGTCGCCGGTCGGTCTCGATCTTGGTCTCACCGGGACCACGGGTGGCGAGGCCGCCGCCCTTGCCGCCGCCCATCTGGCGGGACAGCGACTGACCCCAGCCGCGCAGCCGCGGCAGCATGTACTGCATCTGCGCGAGCGCGACCTGCGCCTTGCCCTCGCGGGACTTGGCGTGCTGGGCGAAGATGTCGAGGATCAGGGCCGTACGGTCGATGACCTTGACCTTGACGACGTCCTCCAGCTGGATCAGCTGGCCCGGGCTCAGCTCACCGTCGCAGATGACGGTGTCCGCGCCCGTGTCGACCACGATGTCGCGCAGCTCCAGGGCCTTGCCGGAGCCGATGTAGGTGGCCGCGTCGGGCTTGTCGCGGCGCTGGATGACGCCGTCGAGGACGAGCGCGCCCGCGGTCTCCGCGAGGGCGGCCAGCTCCGCGAGGGAGTTGTCCGCGTCCTGCACGGTCCCGGTGGTCCACACGCCCACGAGCACGACCCGCTCCAGGCGGAGCTGGCGGTACTCGACCTCGGTGACGTCCTCAAGCTCGGTGGACAGGCCCGCCACACGGCGCAGGGCCGCGCGCTCGGAGCGGTCGAACTGGTCACCGTCCCGCTCGCCGTCGATCTCGTGGCTCCAGGCGACGTCCTCTTCCATCAGGGCATCGGCCCGAAGACCTTCGGGATAGGCGTGCGCGAGGCGCTTGGTGTCCTGGGAAGGGGAAGAAGAGGAGGTCATTGGATCCTTAACGTCGATGGGAGGCCACAGTGGCCCTCATAGCGTAGAACGCGCGAGCACCCCGGGAGATTCCCGCGGGCCGTGCCGCGCCGACCTGACGATGGTCGCACGGCACGGCCCGTCTCGTCACCGCCTTATTTCCGGCGCGGGCCCTTGGCGCTCTTGGGCGACGCGGTGGGCTTCCAGTCCGGGTGGCCGGGCATCGGCGGGGTCTTCTCGCCGTACAGCCAGCCCTTGAAGAAGCCCGTCAGGTCGCGGCCTGCGACGGTCGAGGCGAGGTGGACGAAGTCGGCGGTGCTCGCGGTGGAGTCCCGGTGCTCCTGGACCCACATCCGCTCCAGGCGTTCGAAGGCGGGCTGGCCGATCTCCTGGCGCAGGGCGTACAGCACGAGCGCCGCGCCGTCGTAGATGTTGGGGCGGAAGATGCTGATCTTCTGCCCGGGCGCGGGTGCCTTGGGCTGGGCGGGCGGGCCGCCGGCCTCACGCCAGCGGTCGGAGGAGCCGTAGGCCGCCTTCATCCGCTCCTCCATGGGCTTGTTCGCCTTCTCCTGAGCGTAGAGGGCCTCGTACCAGGTGGCGTGCCCCTCGTTCAGCCAGACGTCGGACCAGCTGCGGGGGCTGACGCTGTCGCCGAACCACTGGTGCGACAGCTCGTGCACCATGATCGACTCGATGTACCACTTGGGGTAGGCGGGCTCGCTGAAGACGTGCTTCTCGAAGAGTGAGAGGGTCTGCGTCTCCAGCTCGAATCCGGTGGAGGCCTGGGCCATGAGCACGCCGTACGTCTCGAACGGGTACCGGCCGACCTTGCCCTCCATCCAGGCGATCTGGTCGGGCGTCTTCGCGAGCCAGGGTTCGAGCGCCTTGCGGTCGGCGCTGGGCACGACGTCCCGGATCGGCAGTCCGTCCGGTCCCGTACGGCGTACGACGGCGGAGCGGCCGATGGACACCTGAGCGAGTTCGGTGGCCATGGGGTGCTGGGTGCGGTAGGTCCAGGTGGTGGAGCCGTCGACCTTCTCCACGCCGGCGGGCACGCCGTTGGCGACGACGGTGTAGTCGTTCGGCGCGGTGATCCGGAAGGTGAACATCGCCTTGTCGGACGGGTGGTCGTTGGACGGGAAGACCAGGTGGGCGGCGTCGGCCTGGTTCGCCATGGCCAGGCCGTCGGAGGTGCGCACCCAGCCGCCGTCCTGGTCCTTGGCGGCGACGGGGTTGCTGGTGTGCTTCACGGTGATCCGCGTCCAGCTGTCCTCGTGCAGGGGTCTGTCCGGCGTGACGACGAGGTCCTCGCCCGCGCTGCTGAAGGTGGCGGGGTGGCCGTCGACCTGCACGGACTGGACCGTGCCGTGGGCGAAGTCGAGATTGATGCGCTCCAGGTCGGCGGTGGTCCAGGCGTTGATCGTGGTGACGGCCTGGAGCGGTTTGTCGTTGGTGCCGGGGTAGGTGAAGGACAGGTCGTACGACGCCACGTCGTACCCCGGGTTGCCGAGATACGGGAAGAGCCGGTCGCCTACCCCCAGGGGCTCGGCCGGAGCGGCGGCAGCGAGGAGGCAGAGGGAGACGGCGGAGGCGAGCAGGGCGGCCTTCGTGCGCCGGGCGGGCCGGGGGTGCGGGCGCGAGCGGGGGGTGAGCAGCATGCATCACCGCTACCAGCGCCCGGGGGCGCTTCGGCGGCGACGCGCTTCCGGCCCACTCGAACGGGTTGGGTCGGGGACGCCTTCTTCAGGAAGGCTTCCGGACGAAGTCCCGTTCCCGGGGCAGTAGGGCGGGGCAGAAGGGTTCTGTGCGGGAATCCAGTCCCGCCGGGGCAGGAAGGGCTTTGTGCGGGGATCCCGTCCTCAGGACAGGAAGGGCTCTGTACAGGGATACCGTCCTCAGGACGCCGGCGCCTGGTGCTGGGCCCGGCTCACGTCGTACACCCCGGGCACGTCGCGCATCGCGCGCATGAGGGCCGGGAGGTGGGCGGCGTCGGGGAGTTCGAGGGTGTAGGTGTGGCGCACCCGCTGCTGGGTGGGCGGCTCCACGGTCGCGGAGACGATCTCGGCGCCCTCCACGGCGATCGCCTCGGTCAGATCGGCGAGCAGATGAGGGCGGCCGAACGATTCAGCGACCAGTGTGACCCGGCAGGCGGTGGACTCTCCCCAGCGCACGCCGATCTCCGCGCGCCCCCGACTCTTCATGTGTGCCACCGCCGCACACCCCACGCGGTGCACGGTCACCACTCCCCCGCGTACGGCGAAACCGGTGATCTCGTCGGGCGGTACGGGCGTACAGCAGCCGGCGAGGCGTACGGCGACTCCGGGACGGTCCGCGAGGACGTCGGCACCGCGCGGGCGGGCGGCCGGGGCGCCGTCGGGTGCGGCGGACCCGCGCGGGGTGCGACCGGACGCGACGGCGTCGGTCCCGGAGAGCAGGGGGGACCCGGAGGAGCGGGACGACCCGGAAGGCCGGGTGGTCCGGGTGGTCCGGGGGGAGCTCTTGGCCGCGCCAGGCGCGCCGTTCGCCGCGGCCGTGCGGTGTCCCCCGCCCTCCGTGCCTCCTTCGCTCCCGGCGCCTTCGCCCTGCGCACCACCGGCACCGCCGGCCGCGAGGCCCGCGGCCCTTCCCGCACCCGTGGCGCTGCCGCCCGCGCCGTCGCTCCCGCTCTCCGCTCCCCCGCCCGGATGCGCCGCCAGCCATCGCTGGATGGCGATGCGGGCGGCCGGGGTGTGGGCGTGCTCCAGCCACTCCCGGGAGGGCTCGGAGGCCGGGTCCTGTCCCATCAGGAGCTGGACGGTGTCGCCGTCCGTCAGGACCGTGCTGAGGGTCGCCAGGCGGCCGTTGACGCGGGCGCCGATGCAGGCGTGGGCGTCCTCGCCGTACTGCGCGTAGGCGGCGTCGACACAGGTGGCGCCCTCGGGCAGGCCCAGGGTGCCGCCGTCGGGCCGGAAGACGGTGATCTCGCGGTCCTGGGCGAGGTCCTCGCGCAAGGTGGACCAGAAGGTGTCGGGATCGGGCGCGGCCTGCTGCCAGTCGAGCAGGCGGGAGAGCCAGCCGGGGCGGGTGGGGTCGGCGCGCTCGCCGTCGGCCGCCTGGGACTGCTCCTCCGCCGACGGAGCGTAGGGATTGCCGAGCGCGACGACCCCGGCCTCGGCGACCTTGTGCATCTGGTGGGTACGGATGAGGACTTCGGCGACCTGGCCGTCCGCGCGGGCGACGGCGGTGTGCAGCGACTGGTAGAGGTTGAACTTCGGTACGGCGATGAAGTCCTTGAACTCGGAGACGACCGGGGTCATGCACGTGTGCAGCTCGCCGAGGACCGCGTAGCAGTCGGCGTCCTCGCCCACGAGCACCAGCAGCCGGCCGAAGTCGGCACCGCGCAGTTCTCCGCGCTTGCGGGCCACGCGGTGGACGGAGACGAAGTGCCGGGGGCGGATGAGGACTTCGGCCGGAATGTCGGCCTCGCGCAGCACCCCGCGGACCTCGTCGGCGACCTCGGCGAGGATGTCGTCGGGGCCGGTCGCGTTCGCGGCGATCAGTTCTCTGGTGTGTGCGTACTCCTCGGGGTGGAGGATGGCGAAGACGAGGTCCTCCAGCTCCGTCTTCAGGGCCTGCACGCCGAGGCGTTCGGCGAGCGGGATGAGGACGTCCCGGGTGACCTTGGCGATCCGCTCCTGTTTCTCGGGGCGCATCACACCGAGGGTGCGCATGTTGTGCAGGCGGTCGGCGAGTTTGATCGACATCACCCGCACGTCGCTGCCCGTGGCGACGAGCATCTTGCGGAAGGTCTCGGGCTCGGCCGCCGCCCCGTAGTCGACCTTCTCCAGTTTTGTGACACCGTCGACCAGATAGCGCACCTCCTCGCCGAACTGCTCCCGGACCTGATCCAGCGTCACATCCGTGTCCTCGACGGTGTCGTGGAGCAGGGAGGCGGTCAAGGTGGTGGTCTCCGCGCCGAGTTCGGCGAGGATCAGGGTCACGGCCAGC
The DNA here is from genome assembly GCF_042958635.1 of Streptomyces sp. NPDC007971. Classification (NCBI taxonomy): domain Bacteria; kingdom Bacillati; phylum Actinomycetota; class Actinomycetes; order Kitasatosporales; family Streptomycetaceae; genus Streptomyces; species Streptomyces sp. NPDC007971. Next base: position 61,369 of record NZ_JBIBJK010000014.1, on the reverse strand, counting down.
GGGTGGGTGATGTAGGGCTCGCCGCTCTTGCGCATCTGGCCGCGGTGCGAGGACTCCGCCAGGACGTAGGCGCGGCGCAGGGGTTCGAGATCCGCGTCGGGGTGGTGGGCGCGGTGCGCCTCGACGACGTGGCTGATCGCGTCGGGCAGCCTGCCGCGGGCGGCGGGGCCGAGCAGCGCGGCCCGGCCGAGCCGACGCAGGTCGATCCGGGCACGGGACTTCCTGCGGGCCACTGCGGGCGCCGTGGGCGCTACCGGGCCAGGGGTCGCAGGGTTCGTGGCCTCCGCACTCATGGCAACCTCCGGCTCGTCGACCGGCGGACAGAGCCCAGGGCATGCGCGGCTCAGGGAAGGCGACGTTCCCCCGTCCGTGCCGGTGCTTGATGCTATCGAGCCCAGCACGCGCGACCGACCGCCTCTCGCCGACCGTGAAACGGATCACCCAATCGAGCGATGAGTAAGAGGTTTAGAGTTTGCGCCACCTGCGCTGCACTCGGCCGCGGTTTCGAACAGACCCAGCCGCCCGAAACCGCTGATCCGGGCGTCCGGAGCCGCCGCGGCCGATGTTTCGACAGGTCAGCTGAGCGCGTTTTCCAGCCACTTGCCGTCGATCTCGCCCTCGGCGACGATCACGGCGGGTCCGGTCATCTCGATCTCGCCGTCGGGCCGTTCGGTGATGACCAGGCGACCGCCGGGCACGTCCACGGTGTAGGTCGCCGGGGCACCGGTGACGGCCGGATCGGCGCCGTCGCGCCGGGCGGTCGCCACGGCGACCGCGCATGCGCCTGTGCCGCACGAGCGGGTCTCGCCGGAGCCGCGCTCGTGCACGCGCATCGCGACGTGGCGGGGGCCGCGGTCGACGACGAACTCGACGTTCACACCGTCCGGGTAGGCGCTCGCCGGGGAGACCGGCGGCGGATCGTACAGGGTGCCGGCGTGCGCGAGGTCGTCGACGAAGGCGACGGCGTGCGGGTTGCCCATGTTCACGTTGCGCGCGGGCCAGCTGCGCTCGCCGACGCTCACGGTGACCTCGCCCGCGGGCAGGCTTGCGCGGCCCATACCGATGGTGATGTCACCGTCCTTGGCGATGTGGACGGTCTTCACGCCCGCGCGCGTGGCGATCGCGAGGTCGCCTTCGGCCACGTGTCCGGCGCGCTGGAGGTAGCGGGCGAACACCCGGGTGCCGTTGCCGCACATCTCGGCGATCGAGCCGTCGCCGTTGCGGTAGTCCATGAACCACTCCGCCTCGGCGGCCATCTCCCGGGCCTCCGGGTGCGCGGCGGACCGCACGATGTGGAGCACCCCGTCACCACCGATCCCGGCGCGGCGGTCGCACAGGGCGGCCACGGCGGCCGGGGTGAGGTCGAGGGTGTTCTCCGGGTCCGGGACGATCACGAAGTCGTTCTCGGTGCCGTGACCCTTGAGGAAGGCGATCCGCGTGCTCATTCCTCGATCGTACGGGAGCGCACAGCCGTCGATCGTTCGGGAACGCAGGGCCGTCGACCGTTCGGGAGCGCACGGCCCTCGATGGTTCGGGAGCGCCCGCTGGGGTGCCGACGAGAGGTGGGGGCCGGTGCCGAGCGGAGGGACGGTGCGGGACGGCCGGGGCGAGTCGGTGGGGGTGTGTCGATCAGGGGCGCGTCGGGTGGCGGGGCCGCTTCGGTCGGGGTCGATCGCGGCCACGCGACGGCAGTCGGACGTCGACAACGGCCCCGTGGCCTTGCAGGGCAGGGCGCTTCAGCGCAGCCGGGCCACTCGCCACACCGCTAGGACGGCCACCACGGCGACCAGCAGCATGTATCCGATCACGACCCGCCAGTCGGGGCGGCGTCCGGAGCCACGCGGGGGCAGGCCGGGCCAGGTGTAGCCCACGCGGCGGGCGGCCATCATGCCCCAGCCTGCGGCGCAGGAGCAGATCAGCAGGCCCAGCATGGCGATGACCGCGCCGCTGTCGCCGAAGTCGAAGGCGAGCGGGAAGGCGAACATCAGGGAGCCGCCCGCGGCCAGCGCCACGATGGGCGCGAGCTGCCAGATGCGCAGGCGCCGCTGCGGGCGCAGCTCGACCTCGACCTCGGGACCGCCCGCGTACATCTCCTCGGGCGTCGGTCCGTCGGCGGTCACACCGCCCGGGGTGTCCTCGGGGCCGTCGTCGGCCAGACGGTCTTCGATCAGACCGTCCTCGATCAGACGGTCCTCGGTGAGACGGTCCTCGATCAGACCGTCCTCGATCAGACGGTCCTCGATCGGTTCCGGTTCGCCGCCGGTGCTAACGTGCTCGGCACTTGGTGCGGTGTCGCGAGGGCCGGCCTCCATCGCCACGCGCCCTCCCAACTAGGACTTCACTCGGTCGATCGGAGCTCGATGATGGCACGGCGTCACGGGCCGCGATGACCGGCGGCGCATCCCGATGCCATGACGTGATCAGGCTGTAACCGGTCGTTCGACCAACGCCTGGGCAAGTCGTGGAAGTGCCGCACGGTCCGCCGCGGCACCGCTCAGCCAGTGCACCCGGGGATCCCGCCTGAACCATGAATCCTGACGGCGCGCGAAGCGTTTGGTGGCGCGTACGGTCTCCGCCCGCGCCTCCGCTTCGCTGCACGCCCCGGCAAGCGCCGCGAGCACCTGCTGGTACCCGAGCGCGCGCGACGCCGTGCGCCCCTCGCGCAGCCCTTGCGCCTCCAGGTCTCGCACCTCGTCCACGAGCCCCGCGTCCCACATCCGGTCCACCCGGCGCGTGATGCGCTCGTCGAGCTCGGGGCGGGCGACGTCGACACCGATCTGGACGGTGTCGTAGACGGAGTCGTGACCGGGGAGGTTGGCGGTGAAGGGCTGGCCGGTGATCTCGATCACCTCCAGCGCGCGGACGATGCGGCGCCCGTTGCTGGGCAGGATCGCGCGGGCCGCCTCGGGGTCGGCAGCGGCCAGGCGCGCATGCAGCGCACCCGGGCCGCGCACCGCCAGCTCCTCCTCCAGACGGGCCCTGACCTCGGGGTCCGTGCCGGGGAACTCCAGGTTGTCGACGGCCCCGCGGACGTAGAGGCCGGAGCCGCCGACCAGGATCGGCCAGCGGCCCTCGGCGAGCAGAGCGTCGATCCGGGCGCGGGCCAGTCTCTGGTACTCGGCGACGGAGGCGGTGACCGTCACGTCCCAGATGTCCAGCAGGTGGTGCGGGACGTCGCCGCGTTCCTCGGGCGTCAGCTTGGCGGTGCCGATGTCCATCCCTCGGTAGAGCTGCATGGAATCGGCGTTGACGACCTCCCCACCGAGTTGCTGGGCCAGGAATACGCCCAGATCGGACTTTCCGGCCGCGGTGGGTCCGACGACGGCGATGACGCGGGGGGTGGAGGATGCACTGCTCACCGCACCAGTCTCGCAAACCTCAGGGACACGCCTCGAACGAGTTACGTGACGGGAGGGATCTCCGGTCGTTGCACCGAGGTGCCGCCCGCCGATCATCGGACGGGGTGACCCGGGCGGCGCAAACGGACGCACCGTTTGACGCGGGATTTCGCCCGCACGAGTAACGTATGGAGTGGATATGGGCGTTTTTGCACGACTCCTCGGCAGGGACAGGCCGAAGACGGCAACGGAGGCGTCGGCCGCCGAGGCACCGGCCGGTACCGAGCCGGAAGGGGCCGGCACACAGGAGGCGGCTCAGGCCACGGAGCCCGAGGAGCAGGCCGACGACGGGCGCGAAGGCGCGGCGGCGGAGGCTGAAGCGGTCGGGACCGAGGCGGCCGAGGGCGCCGAGATCCCCAGGCAGCAGTCCGCGGACGAGGCCGCCGACCGTGAGGCCGACGAGGGCGCCCGCACCTGACTGTCCCCGTGAGGGAAGGTGGACCAATGGGTCTCATGGACAACGTGAAGGCCAAGCTCGCCCAGGCCGAGGACAAGGTGTCGGACCTCGCGCGCCAGCACGGCGGCAAGGTGCAGCACGGCATCGACAAGGCCGCCAAGGCCGTGGACGAGCGGACCAAGGGCAAGTACAGCGACAAGATCCACGCCGGTACGGACAAGGCGAAGGGTGCGATGGACCGCCTCGCGCACACGCAGAAGGCCGGTCCGGAGGCCGGCGACGCCGCCACGCCGACCCGGCCGGAGGGCCCGCCACCGGCTTCCTGAGCGGCATGCGGATCGGCGGACGGCCGCGGAGCGCCACGGCTCCCGGCCGTCCGCCGTGTCCACACCCTGGCGTCCGCCTCGTCCCTACCCGGGCATCCGCCGTACCCGCGACCAGGTGTCCGCCGTACCCGCGACCGGGCGTCGGCCGCTTCCGCACCCTGGCGTCCGCTTCGTAAATCCGGGCATCCGCCGTACCCGCGACCGGGTGTCCGCCGTGCCCGCGACCGGGCGTCGGCCGCTTCCGCACCCTGGCGTCCGCTTCGTAAATCCGGGCATCCGCCCGTACCCGCGACCGGGTGTCCGCCGTGCCCGCGATCGGGCGTCGGGCGCTTCCGCACCTTGGCGTCCCTGGTTTCCGCGCCTGGGTGTCCAAGCGGTTCGGACTTGGGCGTCGGGCGGGTTCGGGCCCGTGAGTCCGACGTGTCCGCGCCCCGGCGGCTCCGGCTGTGTGCCGGTCGAGACGGCTCCCGGGGCGCTGTGCAGCCCCTCTCCGGTCCGTCTACGACCACCCGGCGACCAGGTACCCGACCCCATAGGGCGCGTCGTCGTACAGCAGCGAGCCCGCCAGACCCGCGCCCTCGGCCGCCCCGGCGAGGACCTGCCAGGGCGCGCGGCCGGAGGCCTTCAGCTCGTGCGCCAGCTCGGCGTCCAGCGTCTGGAGGGCCGCCACGTCCGCCGCCGCCAGCGCACGCGCGACCTCGGCGTCGAAGGGTGCCGCACGTTCGTCGAGGTATCCCGGGGCCTTGAGCGTGCGGCACGCGCTGGCGTCTCCCATCACCAGCAGCGCGACCCGTCCGGCCCGGGCGGCGATGTCCCTGCCGGCGCCGATGCACCGCTCGGGTGCGAGGGGTTCCCCGATGCCGAGTCCCTCGATCGGGGCGCTGGCCCAGCCCGTCCGCTCCAGCAGCCAGGCGGCGACGGCCAGCGAGGGTGGCAGCTCACGCTCGGTGACAGCGCCCGTGGCGGGTCCCAGCCGTACCCCGACGTCGACGCCGAAGCCGCGGAAGGACCCCACGGCGCCCTGCGGGTGCACTCCCCGCCCGCTCTGCTCGGCGGGCCCGACCACCACCAGCAGCTCGGGGCGGGCGGCGGCGAGTACGCCGAGTGCGTCCGTGCACGCCGCGCGCGCGGCATCCATTTCGGGCGCGGCACCCGCGGCGACCTCGGGCACGAGCAGCGGCGGGCAGGGGCAGACGGCTGCGGCGACAAGCATGATCGGCAGCGTATCCGCAGGACGGCCGGGCGTCAGTCCTCGATCGCCACGTCGGTCAGGTCCGGCGGTCAGGCCGGTCCAGCAATCCGGCCGCTCCGGCAGTCAGGACCGTCCGGCACTCAAGGCGGCCCAGCGGCCTGGACCGTCCGGCGCTCAGGCCGGTCCGGAGGGTGCCGCCGGACCGGGCCCGATGCGTACGGTCCTCAGTCGCAGCCGCAGCCGCCGGTGGCGGCAGGCAGCGGGTCGGGCACGCCGATCTTCGGGAGGCCGAGCAGCACGCCGGCCGGCTTCGCCGCCTGCGCCGCGTTGCGCTTCTCCCAGGCGTCGCCCGCGCGCGTGCGGCGCACGTCGAGGACGGCGCCCTCGGCGAGCAGGTGGTGCGGCGCGGCATAGGTGATCTCGACGGTGACCACGTCGCCGGGACGCACCTCCTGGTCCGGCTTGGTGAAGTGGACCAGGCGGTTGTCGGGGGCGCGGCCGGAGAGGCGGTGGGTGGCGCCGTCCTTGCGCCCCTCGCCCTCGGCGACCATCAGCTCCAGGGTGCGGCCGACCTGCTTCTTGTTCTCCTCCCAGGAGATCTCCTCCTGGAGGGCGACGAGACGCTCGTAGCGCGCCTGGACGACCTCCTTGGGGATCTGGTTCTCCATGGTCGCGGCCGGGGTGCCGGGCCGCTTGGAGTACTGGAAGGTGAACGCCTGCGAGAAGCGCGCCTCGCGGACGGCGTGCAGCGTCTGCTCGAAGTCCTCTTCGGTCTCCCCCGGGAAGCCGACGATGATGTCAGTGGTGATCGCGGCGTGCGGGATGGCGGCGCGGACCTTGTCGATGATCCCGAGGAAGCGCTCCTGGCGGTAGGAGCGGCGCATCGCCTTCAGGACGGTGTCCGAGCCGGACTGCAGCGGCATGTGCAGCTGCGGCATGACGTTCGGCGTCTCGGCCATGGCGGCGATGACGTCGTCCGTGAAGTCGCGCGGGTGCGGGGAGGTGAAGCGGACGCGCTCCAGACCCTCGATGTTCCCGCAGGCGCGCAGCAGCTTGCTGAAGGCCTCGCGGTCACCGATGTCGGAGCCGTAGGCGTTGACGTTCTGCCCGAGCAGCGTGATCTCGGAGACGCCCTCGGCGACCAGGGCCTCGATCTCGGCGAGGATGTCGCCGGTGCGGCGGTCCTTCTCCTTGCCGCGCAGGGCCGGGACGATGCAGAAGGTGCAGGTGTTGTTGCAGCCGACGGAGATCGAGACCCAGGCCGCGTACGCGCTCTCCCGCCGCGTCGGCAGGGTGGACGGGAAGGCCTCCAGCGACTCGGCGATCTCGACCTGCGCCTCCTCCTGCACCCGGGCGCGCTCCAGCAGAACGGGCAGCTTGCCGATGTTGTGCGTGCCGAAGACGACGTCCACCCAGGGCGCCCTCTTCACGATGGTGTCCCGGTCCTTCTGCGCGAGGCAGCCGCCGACCGCGATCTGCATCCCGGGCCGCGAGGCCTTCCTCGGCGCGAGCCGGCCCAGGTTGCCGTAGAGCCGGTTGTCGGCGTTCTCGCGCACGGCGCAGGTGTTGAAGACGACCACGTCGGCGTCGCCGTCCGCGCCCTCGGGGGCACGCACGTACCCGGCCTCTTCGAGCAGCCCGGACAATCGCTCGGAATCGTGGACGTTCATCTGGCACCCGTAGGTGCGGATCTCGTAGCTCTTGGGGGCGTGAACGTCCACTGCGGGGCTCCGGTCGCTGCTGCTGGTCATCCCTCAAGGGTAGGCGCTTCCCGGACACCCCCGGCCCGGTGCTTCCCCCGCGGGCGGGACCCGGCACGAGAGGCGGGCGGGACCACGCCCGACGGGCTGCTCGACGCCGTGCGGACGACCTCCGGGCGGGATCCGTCCCGGCCGGTCGGGCGCGATCCGTCCCGGCCGGTCGGGCGCGATCCGTCCCGGCCGGTCGGGCGGGCGCCCGTCTGTCATTCGCCCGTGACGCGTGCGACCGCCAGCGTGATGTTGTCCGGGCCGCCCGCCTCGATGGCGGCCTTCCACAGCTCGAAGGCCACCCGGCCGTCGTCCCGCTCCCGCATCACCTCGTCGAGCACGTCCGGCGGCACCGGATCGGTCAGGCCGTCGGTACAGATGAGATAGCGGTCGCCGGGAGCCAGCGGCTCGACGGTCACGTGGGGGCGCACGGCCCGGTACGTGCGGGTGCCGCCCAGGCACTGGGTGACGATGGAGGTGGTGCGCCGCCCGGGCTCCAGCGGCGGGCTGTCGTCGACGCTCACCTGGCGCAGCCCGTCGGGGCCGTCCTTGAGGACCCGGCTGTCGCCCACGTTGAACACCAGCAGTGAGCCGGATCGTACGACGGCTCCGGCGACCGTCGTCCCCATGGCCGCGAGCTCGCCTCCCGCATCGCCGCCGGCAGCCTCGTACACGGCGCGATTGCAGGCGTTCAGGACGTCCCGCACGGCGTCCTCGCCGGCCAGGACGGGGCCGGTCGACGCGAGCCGGCGGACGACCAGGGCACTGGCCACGTCGCCTCCGGGATGCCCGCCGAGGCCGTCGGCGACGGCGACGACCAGGGGCGTCCCGATCGGGAAGAGCAGGGTCTGCGGACTCTGGGTCACCGTGGCGCACAGGGTCCACGGCCCGATCACGAGGCTGTCCTCGTTCCGCTCGCGGAGCAGCCCCGGATGACTCAGCGCACTCACCGCCACGTACCGCATGGAACGTCACCGCCTTTTCGCACGGAACGCACCGCCGGGGACCGGTCGGCGCCGCTCGTGAGGGTCGGCACCCGCAGGTGCGGGTCTCGGGGGCGGGATCTCCTCGGCCTCCCGCTGCCGGACTCCGGCCGCTCTTGGTCCTGCCTTCAGGGTAAGAGCCTGCGGGACGCCCCCTTCCCTCCATCCCCCCGCTTCGTGAGAGGGGATGGAGGGAGCACGGAGGCGGCACGGAGGCGGCACGGAGGCGGCACGGAGGCGAGACCGCAGCCCCGAGGCTGCGGCCTCGCCAGTCGTGCGCAGGGGTCTCCTCCTGCTTCCCGTGCCCGGCCGGCTCAAACGCTCGGCCGGCTCAAGCGCTCAGTCAGCCCAAGGGCTCGGCCTGCTCCCGTGCCCGGCCGGCTCCAGTGGCCCGGATGGTTCCCGTGCTCGGCCGGCTCCGGTGCTCGGCTACTTCCTGTACCCGCCGCGCAGCACCGGCCAGGTCTCCGGTCCCACCGAGCCGTCCTTGCTGAGGCCGTAGTCGGACTGGAGCTTCTTCACCGCTGCCGTGGTGTTGTCGCCGTAGATGCCGTCGACCGTGCCCGGGTTGTACCCCCAGTACTTCAGCAGGCACTGGACCTCGGCCGTTCGGTCCCCGACGTGTCCGGGGGAGACGACGTCGTTCCAGGCCCAGCTGTAACCCGCCGTGTAGCCGGCGTAGTTGGCGGTCTCGCGCCAGTGGACGCTGCAGCTGTAGGTCGCGGCGGCGCGGAGCGGTGCCGTCACGGCGGAGCTCGTCGCCGCCGTGACGGCGGGCGCTGCGGCGAGACCGCCGCCGAGCGCCACTGCGGTCATCGCGAGCACGGCCTTCGTACGCATGGACATGGTGCGTCTTCCTCTCTGCGAGTGTTTCGTGGGACCCGCACGCACGGACAGAGCAGTGCGGGTGGTCGGGAGACGGCCTGCTCCGGCCCCTCGGGGCATGAGGTCAATTCACCAGTGCCAGCCAGGTGCCGGGGCCGACGACGCCGTCGGGGGTCAGCTGGTTGCGGGTCTGGAAGGCGACCACCGCGTCCCGCGTGCCCGCGCCGAAGGACCCGTCGACCGACAGCGACGCGCCGTGGGCGTCCAGCAGGTACTGAAGGGTGGTCACCTGGCGGCCGGCGTAGCCCTGCTGGACGACCGGCCAGGCGCCGGCCCTGGGCGGCGGGGGCGGGGTGTAGGTGCCCTTGCGGGCGAGGTTCCGCAGGTCCCGCGCCGTGCCGTTGAACAGGTCCTGGTCGCCGGGGAAGGGCCCGGAGTCGGAGGTCTGCCAGATCGCGTAGCGGGACCAGCCGTCGGGCAGCGGATGCGGGGTGCCGGTGTAGCTGCCGATCCACAGCAGGTTGGTGGCGGCGAAGGCGGACGAGTTGCCGGTGCACTGCGACCACCACGACGCGTTGGTGTTGATCACCGGGTGGCGGCCGGTGCGGCGCAGGTATTCGCCGTCGAACGAGGCGATCCAGCGGACCGTCGTCCCCGGGTCCACCCCGTAGCACGTGGGCAGGCCCGGGGTGGGCTCGACGTCGAGGACGCCCGGCAGGGTCTTGCCGTCGGGCCGCCAGGCGCCTCCGTGGTCGACGAAGTAGTCGGCCTGGGCGGCGCCGGAGGACTTGTCCGGCCGGGCGAAGTGGTAGGCGCCGCGGATCAGGCCGGCTTGCGCCGCTCCGTCGTACTGTCCGGAGAAGCGGGAACTGATGTAGGTCGTGCCCTCGGTCGCCTTGACGTAGGCGAAGGAGGCTCCGCCTGCGGCGACCGCGGCCCAGTCCACGGTCTCCTGGTAGGCGCTGACGTCGAGTCCTCGCACGGCGGCACCCGCGGCACCGGCGGCCGGCCGCGGCTGTGTTCCGTGGCCCCGGCCGGTGCCGGGCGCGCCGTGGACGGGGCCTGTCGCGCCGGCCGGCACGAGGCCCGTACCGACGGTGGCCGTCGCCGTTGCCGGGGTGGCCAGCAGTGCGGCGGTGACGGCCACCGCGGCGAATCCACCGAGGGCCGCCCCTGGCCCTACCCGTCCCCGCCCCACCCGTTCATGCGCCATCCGTACATGTCCTTTCGGTCGTCCGCCCGTTGTGGCGGTGGTCATGGGGCCGCGTGGCCGTGACGGCCACGCGGCCGGGGAACGGCATCCCCGCGTCCACGTCCGGGACGTGCTCCGGCGACACCCCCGTCGCCGCCGGTCACCGGCCTCGCCACCACGGCGACGCCGTCGTGCGGCCCCGGTGCGCGGATCCGTCACCAGGCTCTGGGCGGGCTCGTTGTTGCGCACCCTCGAAACGGCCGGTGAAACAAACACCCGGCAACCGGCCCTGGACACCGGTCGGCTGGAACGCGCTGCTCAGGGATGCGCCCCGCACACGGCGGTGCAAGGGTTGTCCCTTCCTGCTCGTGTCCTGCTCGTGCCGACCGTGGGGGGATGGGATGGGGCGTCATGAGGGCCCGCTGGATCCGGCCGCAGGGCCGATCCAGCGCTTCGCGTTCGAGTTACGCAAGCTGCGCCAGGACGCGGGAGGTCTGACCTACCGGGCCATGGCGCAGCGCACGGACTACTCGGTCACCACGTTGTCGAGGGCGGCCGCGGGCGAGCAACTGCCGTCCCTGGGGGTGGTGCTGGCCTTTGTGCGGGCATGCGGTGCGGACGCCGGGGAGTGGGAGCAGCGCTGGCACGCGGCGGCACAGGACGTGGCCGCCGCGGAGACGGACACCGACGACACGGACGCCCCCTACCGGGGCCTGGCCCGCTTCGAACCAGGCGACCAGGATCTGTTCTTCGGCCGCGACCAGCTCGTGGCTCAGCTGGCCGAGCGCGTGCGCACCCACCGTGTGGTCGCCCTGGTGGGCGCGTCCGGAAGCGGCAAGTCCTCCCTGCTGCGCGCGGGGCTGATCCCCGCCCTGCGGGCCGAGGAGGCGCCGGGATGCCGGCCGGCGGCCGTCCGGATCCTCACCCCGGGGCCACGCCCGTCGTCCACGCACGCCGATGCGCTCACGGCGAGCCGGGAACCCGGTGACACGGTCGTCATGGTCGACCAGTTCGAGGAACTCTTCACCCTGTGCACGGATGCCGCCGAGCGTACGGCCTTCCTCGCTCTGATGACGGCCGCGACCGAGCCGGAGAACCGGCTGCGGGTGCTGATCGCGGTGCGGGCGGACTTCTTCGGCCGCTGCGCCGAGCACCGCCCGCTCGCCGCGGCGATCAGGGACGCCACCCTCCTCCTCGGCCCCATGGGGCCGGCCGAACTGCGCGCGGCGATCGTCCGGCCCGCCGCGGCCGCCGGGCTGATCGTCGAGCGCACGCTGACCGCGGAGATCATCGAGGACGTCGCGGAGGAACCCGGCGGGCTGCCGTTGATGTCCCATGCTCTGCTGGAGACCTGGCGCCGCCGCAAGGGCCGTACCCTCTCCCTGGCCGCCTACCGGGCGGCCGGCGGTGTCCACGGCGCCCTCACCCGCACCGCCGAGGAGCTGTACGGCCGGCTCTCCCCGGAGCAGGCCGAGACCGCCCGGCGCATCCTGCTGCGGCTGATCACTCCCGGCGAGGGGGCCCAGGACACCAGTCGCCCCGCCGACCACGCCGAACTGCAGGCGCAGAGCAGCACCGCTTCTCCCGCCGACACCGCCCCGGTGCTGGAACGGCTGGCCCGCGCACGGCTGATCACGCTCGACGGCGACACGGTGCACCTGGCCCACGAGGCGCTGATCACCGCCTGGCCCAGGCTGCAGTCCTGGATCGACGACGCCCGCGACCGGCTGCGGGTCCACCGCCAGATCACCGAGGCGGCCCGTGCCTGGAAGGGGCTCGCCCAGGACCCCGGGGCCCTGTACCGCGGCACCCGCCTCGCCACGGCCGAGGAGTGCTTCGCCGGGCACCGCGCGGAACTCAGCCCGGTCGAGTGTGCCTTCCTCGACGCCAGCAGCGCCGCCCGCGCGCAGGAGCGGCGGGTGGCGGCGCGCACCGCCCGGCGTTTCCGGGTCCTGCTGTCCGCGGTCTCCGCTCTGTTGCTGCTCGCTTCGACGGCCGCCGTCGTCGCTTTCCAGCAGCGCTCGCTGGCCCGCGCGAGCCGGGACAGGGCGGTGGCGGAGCAGGTGGTGGCCGAGGCGGGCCAGCTGGCGGCGACGGATCCGTCGCTGGCCGCGCGGATGTACGTGGCGGCGCACCGGCTGCGGCCGGGCCGGGAGGCCGAGGCGGGCCTGCTGGACACCCAGAACCTCCCGCTGTCCTCGGTGCTGCCCGGGCACTCCCAGGCGGTGTACGCGGTGGCGTTCTCACCGGACGGCCGTCTCCTCGCCACCGGGGCCGGTGACGACACCATCCGGCTGTGGAGCCTGGCCGATCCCGCCCGTCCCGTCCCGCTGGGCAAGCCGCTGACCGGGCACACAAGCTGGGTGTACTGGCTGCAGTTCTCACCGGACGGCCACACCCTGGCCAGCGCGGGCCGGGACCGTACGGCACGGCTGTGGAACGTCCGGGACCCGCTGCACCCACGGGCCCTGGGCAGGCCGCTGACCGGGCACCGCGACTTCGTCTTCTCCGTCTCCTTCAGCCGTGACGGGCGCACGCTGGCCACCGCGAGCCACGACCGCACCGTGCGGCTGTGGGACGTCGCCGACCCGGCCCACGCCAGGGCGCTGGGCCGGCCGCTGACCGGCGCCACCGACTCCGTCGCCTCGGCCGCTTTCAGCCCGGACGGCCGTACGGTGGCCGCGCCCGGCCACGACCACCTCATCCGGCTGTGGAACGTCACCCGGCGCACGCGTCCCCGGCCGTGGCGGTCGCCGCTGAGCGGCCCGGACGTCGTCTACGCGGTCGCGTTCCGCCGGGACAGCCGGGTGATGGCCAGCGTGGGCAACGACCACAAGGTACGGCTGTGGGACGTCGCCGACCCGGCCCACGCGAAGGCGCTGGGCGCGCCGCTGACCGGGCACACCGACACCCTGCTCGCCGTGGCGTTCTCCCCGGACGGCCGCACCCTGGCGACCGGCGGCGCCGACCACAGCATCCGGCTGTGGGACGTCACCGACCCGCTGCATCCGGCCGCCCTCGGACAGCCGCTGACCGGCCACACAGGATTCGTCAACTGGGTGGCGTTCAGCCCCGACGGCCGGTCACTGGCCAGCGCGAGCGACGACCACACCGTACGGCTGTGGCACCTCCCGAACCCCTCACTGGGCGGCCGCATCGGTGCCGTCGCCAGCGTCGCGTTCGGCCCGGACGGCCGCCGCATGGCCAGCGCGGACAAGGGGCGGGTACGGCTGTGGGACGTCCGGGACCCGGCGCGGGGCAGGGAGCTGAGCGAGCTGCCGGCCGAACGCCACGCCAACCGGGTGCTGTTCCACCCGAAGGGCCGCCTGCTGGCCTGTGCCGACGGTGACGGCACCGTACGGCTGTGGGATGTCTCCGCACCGGGCCGGCCCCGGCAGGCCGGCCTGGTCCGCACCGGCGACGCGGACCCTGCCGCCGGCGTGCTCGCCTTCACTCCCGACGGGCGGGTCCTGGTCACCGGCGGCCCGAAGTACAGCCTGCGGCTGTGGAGCGTCACCGACCCCGCACGTCCCGCCGCCCTCGGCAGCCCGCTGCCCGGTCACATCAGCCACGTCAACTGGGCGGGGGTCGGCCCCGACGGCCACACCCTGGCCAGCACCAGCGAGGACGACAGGGTCCGGCTGTGGGACATCAGGGTTCCGGCACGTCCCCGGGCCCTGCCGGACATCCGCACGGGCGACACCGGCGGCACCCGGTGGGGCGCGTTCAGTCCCGACGGGCGGCTGCTGGCCACCGCCGGCGCCGGCCACGACGTGCGCCTGTGGAACGTCTCGGCTCCCGCGCGCGCCACCGCACTCGGCACAGCACTGACCGGCCACACCAGCGCGGTGTCCTGGGTGGGGTTCCGGCCGGGCGGCCGCACGCTCGCCACGGCCGGCGAGGACCGGACCGTCCTGCTGTGGGACCTCACCGACCCGGCCCGCCCGGCCCCGTGGGGCAGGGGGCTCACCGCCGGGCACACCGACGCGATCGAGACGGCCGCCTACAGCCCGGACGGCCGGCTGCTCGTCACCGCAGGACCGGACGGCACGATCCAGCTCACTCCGCTCGGGCTCGGCCGGGCGGTCCGGCGGATCTGCGCCACCACCACGGGCCTGCTCACTGCGGCGCAATGGACGAGCTACATACCGGAACTTCCGTACGCCACGCCGTGCCAGGGCGGGTGAGGCGTTCCCCGCGCTGCCGCCGTCCCCCCGCGCGCTCCGTGAGCAACTCCGCGAGGGGGTCGGCGTAGTCGAGGAGCCTGGCCACTGCGGTCCGCGGCGGGCCCGGCGGAATCGGCGGCGACAGCGACAGCGACGGCGGCGACCAGTTCGTCGCCGTCCGCCCCTTCGGCCAGGGTCGACGCGCCGGCCCTTTCCAGCAGCATCGCGAATCGGTCGTCGTCGCGCTCGTGCAGCAGCACGGGCCCGCGCCCTGCCCACACGGCGAGCGCGTCCGGTTCGTGGACATCGCCGGGGTGCGGGAACCGTTCCGGCCGGCCGATCGCCTCGCGGAGGCCCGCTGATCAGCAGCACAGGCGGCCCGCAAACCCGCTGGAGTCGGGCCTGCGGTCCCGCTTAAGGTCGCGGAATGAGTATCCGGACCTTTCGTATCACCGTCCGCGGCGTCTTCGACGGGCTCAGCGCCGCCCAGCGGGCCGACCTGCTGGCCGACGCCGCCGAGCACGACGTGCTCCGCTCCGCCTACACGCCCGAGGGGCACCTCAGTTACGACATCGCCGCCCGGAGCGCCTTCGTCTTCCGGTTCTCGGACACCGGGGAGGAAGAGGAGGACATCCTGGAGGCCACCGAGCGGGCCGAAGAGGCGGCGAAGGCGTGGCTGACCGAACGCGGTTACGGCTTCAAGAACCTCCGCTCCGGCGCGGAGGACCTCTCCCAGGCGCCGCTGGGGAAGCGGCAGCGCCGCGCCGTGCGTGCGAGCGGCTCATAAACTTGACTACTCAAGGAGATGGCAATGAACAGATGCGACGAGCGCGGAGGGGGAAACGGACGTGAGTGACGCCCTTGACGCCGCGCTGCGGCTCGTGCGGGCACAGGCGGCTCTCGTACGGCGCTTCGACGCCCGGCTGGGCGGCCTGCACGGCGTGAGCCTGGCCGACTTCACGATGCTGCTGCGCCTGGGGCAGGCGCCGGGCGGCCGGATGCGACGGGTCGACCTGGCCGAGGCCCTGGGGCTGACGGCGTCCGGGGTGACCCGTGGGCTCGCACCCCTGGAGCGGATCGGGCTGGTGACCCGCGAGCCGGACGCCCGTGACGCGCGGGTGGCCTACGCGTCGCTGACCGGGACCGGCAAGCTGCGACTGAAGGAGATGCTGGCCACGGCGCAGGAGACCGCCGCCGAGATCTTCGCGGGTCCCGCATGGGGCGAGGAGGACCTCGGCCGACTGTCCGCCCTGCTGACCCGGCTCGGCGGAACCGGACTTCCGGGCCACGGGGGTACGACCCGCTGACCCTCACAAGGGCGGGCCGCGGCACCGGACTTCCCCTTCCGGGCCACGGAGGCGCGCCACGCCGACCCGTCACGGGTACGGGCCGCGGCAGCGGCTCCCGGCCGCCTCTTCGGGGGTGCACGCCCCGGCCAGCCGCGGCCCGCCTCTTCCTCCTTCACCCGCCCGCTCGAACCTCCTCGGTCCACCCCCTTGGGCCCCCTTCGCCCCCCGCTTGAGCCTCCTCGGTCCGCCCCCCCTCGAACCTCCTTCACCCATCCGCTCGAACCTCCTCGGCTCGCCCGCCTCTTCCTCCTTCACCCGCCCGCTCGAACCCCCTCGGTCCGCCCGCCCGGGATCCAGCCACCGCACGGCCTGAACTCACCGTGGTTCAGGTCACGTTGCAGTGTGGCCGAATTGTGAGAGTTCAGTGCGCGCAGCCATGGCATGCTCATGGCTCGCCACCGAGTTACCCGCCGGTTCTACCCATAGGTAGAACCGGCTGCTGTCGGTGCATCTTCGTCTCCACCCCCCACCTCTCACAGGACCGACCTTGCGCAGACGCACGAGGCACAGGCGGGCCCTCCTGCCCGCCTTCGCCGTGACCGCCCTCCTTCTCTCCGCCGGCTGCTCCTCTTCAGCGCCCCACGCCGAACAGCCGGCATCGGGGCACGGCCAGGACGTACGGGCCGCCGATGGCCCCGCGGACCACCAGCTCACCGTCGCGGCCGCCCCGACGCCCGCCGCCACCGCGACGGCCACGGCCGGCCCGGCCGGTTCGAGCCGGCGGGCCCACAAGACCAAGCTGAGCATCAGCTCCTACGACAGCCGGACCCGGCGGGCCGTCCTCTCCAAGGGACAGTCGGCGAGCGGGACTTCACAGAGCCCCTCGGCCTCCGCCGCCCCGTCCGTCGGCCCCTCCGCCACTCCCTCCGCCGGCTCCTCCCCCACCGCCTCGGCCGCGCCGCACGAGGCCGCCGTGGGCGACGTCATCGCCAGCGCCCCGGCGCCCGGGGCGCCGCACGGGCTGCTCGCCAAGGTCACCAAGGTGATCGGCGAGACCGACCGCGGCACGGAGGTGCAGACCGAGCCCGCGGCGCTGAACGCGCTGCTGGGCGACGACACGGCGAAGGGCACCGTGCCGGTCGACCCGTCCTCCTTCACCGTCGACAAGCTGCTGCCCGACGTGAAGGTCTCCTGGTCCAAGGCCGGTGACGTGCATCTCGGCCCCAAGGGCGCGACCGTGCCGCTCGGCAGTCTGCGGCTGGACGTCGGCACCTCGGTGGCGACGCCCAAGGACGCCCCGGTGTCGGCCGCCGCCTCGCTGTCCGGGTTCGTCCAGGTGGCTCCCCAGGTCGACTTCACCTACGGCGGCAGCGGGACCGACGCGTCGCCGGGCTCGGCGTACCTCGGCGTCTCCGGCGACTGGACCTCCGGGTGGGCCTTCAAGGGCCGGGCCGCCGCGACCACCGCCACCCCGCTGCGGATCCCCTTCGCCAAGCTGCATGCCGACCCCGTCCTGCAGGTCGGCCCCGTCCCCGTGGTCGTCAACCTCGACCTGACCTGCTACCTCCAGATCAGCGCCGACGGCCATGTCACCGTCGACGTCCAGCAGAGCCTCAGGGGCGACTTCAAGGCGGGCGGCACCTTCGCGCCCACCAAGGGCTGGACACCGGTGAGCTCGGCGGACATGAAGAGCACGCCGGTACACGCCTCGCTGGCCACCGCGGGAAGCGTGAAGACGGCCCTCGGCGCCGAGGCGTCCGTCGGTCTCTACGGCACCGTCGGCGTCACCGCCGACCTGGCTCCGTACCTGCGCGGCGAGGCCTCCGGCACCGTCACCGCCGACTCGGGCACCGGCGGCGTGCAGGCCAAGGGCGACTGGGCGGCGTACGGCGGTGTCGACCTGTCGGGCACGCTGCGGCTCCAGTTGTCCATCTTCGGCACACCGGTGCTGCAGCGGAGCATTCCGCTGGGCTCGCTGCACCGCGAGTGGAAGCTGGCGGGCGGCTCCCTGTCGTCGTAGCCGCCGTCGCGGACGTCAGGCTGCGCCGCCCGGTCTCCACCCCTGGCGGCGCAGCACGGCCGACACGTCCGGCGCCCGGTAGTGCTCGCCCTTGAGGACCTTGCCGTCGGCACGGCGGGCGACCTCCCCGTCGGGGCCCAGCTTGCTCATGTTGGCGCGGTGGATCTCGGTGATCACCGCGTCGAGGTCGATGCCGTGGACCAGGGCCGTGCCGTACGCCACGTACACCACGTCCGCCAGCTCGTGCGCGAGCCGGTCCAGCGGGCCCTCCACCGACACCTCGGCGACCTCCGTGGCCTCCTCGGCGAGCAACTCCCCGCGGTGCGCGGCCAGTTCGGGACTCACCTCGGTCGGCGTGCTGCGTGCGTCGAGACCGAAGGCGAGATGGAACTCGTGGACGAGGCGGGCGGGCGAATGGCTCATGCGGCGACTCTATCGGCCGCCACTGACACCGCCCGCGCGCCGGTGCAGGGCCCGGAGTGACCCCTGCCCTGGTCACCTCCGTCCGCGGCCTGGCAGGATCGCCCGCATGTCCAAGGTGTTCCCCCGTTTCAGCAGGCGCCGGGCGGTCCAGGGTGCGGCCGCCGGCGTCGTGGCCGTCGGGCTGCTGCTGTGGTGGCTGCTTCCCCTGGGCGAGAAACCGCCGACCGGCACGATCGTCTTCAGCACCGGCACGCCGCGCGGCGTCTACCAGGAGTACGGGGAGCGGCTGCGCACCGAGCTGGGCAGGGACATGCCCGGTCTGACGGTGAAGCTGCTGAACAGCGCCGGCTCGCAGGAGAACGTGCAGCGGGTGGCGGACGGGAAGGCCGACTTCACGATCGCGGCGGCCGACGCGGTGGAGACGTACGAGGCGCAGGACCGCAGCGGCGCCGGCCGGCTGCGCGGTGTGGCCCGGCTCTACGACGACTACCTGCAGCTGATCGTGCCGCGCGACTCGGCGATCACGAGCGTCGCCGGCCTTCGGCACAAACGGGTGGCCATCGGCCTGGCCGACTCCGGGGTGCGACTGATCGCGAACCGGGTCCTGCGGGCCGCGCACATCGACCCGCGCAAGGACATCACCCCGTCCTCCGACGGCATAGACACAGGACCGGCCCGCCTCGCGCAGGGCAGGATCGACGCCTTCTTCTGGTCGGGCGGACTGCCCACCAAGGGGCTGGTCGAGCTGGCACAGCGGACGGGCTTCAAGTTCGTGCCGATCGGCGGCGACATCGTCACCCGACTGCACGCCGAGGGAGGGGCGGCCCGCTACTACCGGGCCACCAGCATTCCCGAGTCGGCGTACCCGTCCGTGCAGCACGGCTCCACGGTGCCGACGATCGCGGTGTCCAACGTGCTGATGACCCGCACGGACATGGATCCCCGGCTGACCGAGTGGCTGACCCGCACGGTGATCAAGAGCCGTGACGACATCGGCGCCCACGTCCACTCCGCGCAACTGGTCGACCTGCGCACCGCGGTCTACACCGACCCGCTGCCCCTGCAGGAGGGCGCCCGGCGCTACTACCGGTCCGTGAAGCCCTAGCCGAGCCCCCCGTCGGTGAAGCCCCGGCCGAGCCCCCTCGGCGAAGCACTGGCCGAGCTGCCCTCGACGAAGCCGGGCCGAGCCCCGTCGGTGAGGCCCTAGCCGAGCCCCCGAGGGGTCAGCGAGCCTCCCGAGGCAGTTCCCCGCCCGGCTCCGCGTGTCTCGGCACCGTCACCGTCACCCGCAGCCCCCGCGGCTCGTGGTGCCCATAGGTGATCGAGCCGCCGCCCGCGCCGAGCAGGGCGCGGCTGATGGACAGGCCGAGGCCCGAGCCCTTCACGTTCTGGTGGCGGCCGCTGCGCCAGAAGCGGTCGCCCACGCGCGCGATCTCCTCGTCGGTGAGGCCGGGGCCGGTGTCGGTGACCACGACCGTCGAGGTGTCGCCGTCGGAGGTGACGGTCACCTCGACCGTGCCGTCCTCGGGGGTGAACTTCACGGCGTTGTCGATCACCGCGTCCAGCGCGCTGGACAGGGCGATCGGATCGGCCCAGCCGGTGACGGGCGGGCAGTCGCCGGCCAGCCGGACGCCCTTGGCCGCGGCGGCCGGTGACCAGGCGGCCACCCGCTCCTCGGCCAGCGCGCCGACATCGGTCAGCGCGAGGTCGGCGTCGGCGTGCTCGGCCAGCGCCAGGTCGAGCAGGTCGTCCAGGACCTGCGCGAGGCGCTTGCCCTCGGTGCGGACCGAGGCGATCTCCTCGTTGCCCTCGGGGAGTTCGAGGGCGAGCAGCTCGATGCGCAGCAGCAGCGCCGAGAGCGGATTGCGCAGCTGGTGCGAGGCGTCCGCGACGAAGGCACGCTGCTGCTCCAGCACGTCCTCGACGTTGTCGGCCATCTCGTTGAACGAGCGGACCAGCCTTCGCAGTTCCGGCGGCCCGCCGCCGACGGCGACCCGGGACTTCAGGCGACCGGTGGCGATGTCGTGGGTGGTGGCGTCCAGGATCCGTACCGGTCTGAGCACCCAGCCGGTCAGCCGCAGTGCGGCACCGACGGCGAGCAGCATGGCGGCGATCTCGCCGGCCGCGATGAACAGCCAGCCGCGCAGGATCCGCGAACGCATGGGCCCGGTGGGCGAGTCGGTGACCACCACCGCCACGACGTCCCCGTCCCGGATCACCGGGGAGGCGACGATCAGCCGGCTGCGCTGCCAGGGCCACACCTGCCGGGGATCGTGGCTGCGGCGGCTCAGCAGCGCTTCGTCGAACGCCTCCCGGACCTCCCCGGTCTGCGGTACGAACCAGTCGCCGGGGGCGTTGCCCATGGCCGAGCCGTTGCGGTAGAAGACGCCCGCGCGAATGCCGTAGACGCCGTAGTAGCTCTGCAGTTCGCGGCTGAGCGTCTCCTGGCGCTCGTCCGGAGCGGTGCGGCGCGAGCCGCTGGGCCCGTCGGTGACGAACTGGGCGAGCGCGGCGAAGCGCGCGGTGTCGTCGATCCGGTCGACGACGACCGTCTGCTGCTGGGCGGCGGCCACGCTGATGGCGAGCGGGACACCGAGGGCGAGGAGCACGGCCGCCATCAGGACGATGAGCAGCGGCAGGAGGCGTGTGCGCACCCGTCCCCGCTAGGCGGCCGGGGCGACGAGGCGGTAGCCGACGCCGCGTACGGTCTCGATCAGCGCGGGCATGCGCAGCTTGGCGCGCAGGGAGGCGACATGGACCTCCAGGGTGCGTCCCGTGCCCTCCCAACTGGTGCGCCACACCTCGCTGATGATCTGTTCGCGCCGGAAGACCACCCCGGGGCGCTGGGCGAGCAGCGCGAGCAGATCGAACTCCTTGCGGGTGAGCTGGACGACCGAGCCGTCGACGCTGACCTGCCGGGTGGGCAGTTCGATGCGGACCGCTCCGAGGTGCAGGGCGCTCCCGCCGTCGGCAGCGGGGTCCTCGTGGGCGGTGCGCCGGCTGACGGCGTGGATCCGGGCGAGCAGTTCCCCGGTGTCGTAGGGCTTCACCACGTAGTCGTCGGCGCCCAGGTTGAGGCCGTGGATGCGGGAGCGGACGTCGGAGCGTGCGGTGACCATGATCACCGGGGTGCTGGTGCGCTTGCGGATCTTGCCGCAGACCTCGTAGCCGTCCTGGTCGGGCAGGCCCAGATCGAGCAGGACCACGCCGAATCCGGCGCCTTCCGGGACGAGTGCCTGGAGGGCCTCCTCGCCGCTGCGTGCGTGGGTGACGTCGAATCCGTGCCGCGCGAGGACCGCGGACAGAGCGGCGGCGACATGGTTGTCGTCCTCGACGAGCAGCAGCCTCATCCCGGCCCCCTCCGGTTCAGTGGTCGTACGGTCATGGTTCTCGTACGTTCGGTAATCGCGTGCACGCGCGCGTGCACCATGGCAGTGACGCTGATGGACAAGGACGGCGTCAAGAGCGTTCCGGTTGCCCGTCGCTTCCGTTATCCGGCCGATATGCGCACACGTCGCAAGTGCTACGACACGTGTCCGATTGCTATCGGATCGTGATGCTCAGATCTCCCTCAGATGTGATGACGCAGGTCACAGCGCCTCATTACTGTCCACCGAAACCGAGGAGGACGGAGCCCGAGAGCGATGACCGAAGTATCGGTGGCCAAGGACGATGTGGCCGCGACCGACGAACTGGTCGTCCTGAAGAGTGTCAACAAGCACTTCGGCGCGTTGCACGTGCTCCAGGACATCGACCTGACGATCGCCCGCGGCGAGGTCGTCGTGGTCATCGGACCCTCGGGGTCCGGAAAGTCGACTTTGTGCCGCACCATCAACCGCCTGGAGACGACCGACTCGGGCACCATCACGATCGACGGCAAGCCGCTGCCTCACGAGGGCAGGGAACTGGCCCGGCTGCGGGCGGACGTCGGGATGGTCTTCCAGTCGTTCAACCTCTTCGCGCACAAGACCGTGCTCGAGAACGTGATGCTGGGCCAGATCAAGGTCCGCAGGACGGACCGGAAGCAGGCCGAGGAGAAGGCCCGCGCCCTGCTCGACCGGGTCGGTGTGGGCACCCAGGCCGACAAGTACCCCGCGCAGCTCTCCGGCGGCCAGCAGCAGCGTGTCGCCATCGCGCGGGCACTGGCGATGGGCCCGAAGGTGATGCTCTTCGACGAGCCGACCTCGGCCCTCGACCCCGAGATGATCAACGAGGTCCTCGAGGTCATGCAGCAGCTCGCCCGTGAGGGCATGACGATGATCGTCGTCACCCACGAGATGGGCTTCGCACGATCGGCTGCAAACCGGGTGGTCTTCATGGCGGACGGCCGGATCGTCGAACAGGCTGCGCCGGACCAGTTCTTCAGCAATCCGCGCAGCGACCGGGCCAAGGACTTCCTGTCGAAGATCCTGCACCACTGACGCCGCCGAGGCGCATCGGCCCGCCCGGCCCGCCTCGATCACCCGTCCCTCAGGGACCTCGACTCCTCACCACTCAAAGGATGTTCAGCATGAAGCTCCGCAAGGCCACCGCCGCCTCGGCCATCGCCCTCGCCCTCGCCGTGTCCGTCACCGCGTGCGGCGGCGGCAAGAAGAACGACGACTCCTCCGGTGGTGGCAAGAAGATCACGGTCGGCATCAAGTTCGACCAGCCGGGCATCGGCCAGAAGACCCCGCAGGGCTACTCGGGCTTCGACGTCGACGTGGCCACCTATGTCGCCAAGAAGCTCGGTTACAGCGCCGACCAGATCGAGTGGAAGGAGTCGAAGAGCGCCGACCGCGAGACCATGCTGCAGCGCGGTGACGTCGACTTCATCGTCGCCTCGTACTCGATCACCCCGGAGCGTCAGCAGAAGGTCGACTTCGCCGGCCCGTACCTGCTGGCCCACCAGGACGTGCTGATCCGTGCGGACGAGAACACCATCAAGTCGCCCTCGGACCTGAACAAGAAGAAGCTGTGCTCGGTGACCGGCTCCACGTCGGCGCAGAACGTCCACGACAAGCTGGCCCCCAAGGCGCAGCTCCGGCAGTACCCGACCTACTCGGCCTGTCTGACCGGTCTGCAGAGCAAGGCGATCGACGCCCTGACGACGGACGACTCGATCCTCGCCGGCTACGCCGCCCAGTCCCAGTTCAAGGGCAAGTTCAAGCTCGGCGGCCTCAAGATGACCAACGAGAACTACGGCATCGGCGTCAAGAAGGGCAGCGACCTCAAGGCCAAGATCAACAAGGCCCTTGAGGCGATGGTCTCCGACGGCTCCTGGAAGACGGCCGTGGAGAAGAACTTCGGCCCGGCCGACTACAAGAACGAGCCCGCTCCGAAGATCGGCGACATCAAGAGCTGAGGCAACGCTCCTCCGGTGCGCCGCTCCTGACGGCGGCGCACCGGGGCATCCCTACACGCGGAAGCACGGGAGATCGTGTTCGACTTTCTTGACAAGTACGACGTGCTGGGCGCCTTCTGGACGACGGTGCAGCTCACGCTGCTCTCCGCCGTGGGCTCCCTGGTCTGGGGCACCTTGCTGGCCGCCATGCGGGTGGGCCCGGTGCCGCTGATGCGCGGTTTCGCCACCGCCTACGTGAACATCGTGCGGAACATCCCGCTCACGGTGATCATCCTGTTCGCCGCGCTCGGACTGAGGGACACGCTGGGTGTCAACCTGGGGTCCGACGTGGTCGACACGAACAGCTTCCGGCTGGCCGTGCTCGGTCTGATCGTCTACACGTCGTCCTTCGTCTGCGAGGCGATCCGGGCAGGCATCAACACCGTGCCGGTGGGCCAGGCGGAGGCGGCCCGCGCCATCGGTCTGAGCTTCACGCAGGTGCTCGGGCTGATCGTGCTGCCGCAGGCCTTCCGCGCGGCGGTCCTCCCGCTGACCAACGTGCTGATCGCGTTGACGAAGAACACGACCGTGGCGGCCGCGATCGGCGTGGCGGAAGCGGCACTTCTGATGAAGCAGATGCTGGAGAACGAGGCGCAGCTGCTGGCGATCTCCGCGTTCATCGCCCTCGGGTTCTGCTGCCTGACCCTGCCGACCGGTCTGATCCTCGGCTGGGTGGGCAAGAAGGTGGCGGTGAAGCGATGAGTTCGGTCCTGTACGACGCCCAGGGCCCCCGCGGCAAGCGGCGCAACGTCCTGTACACGGCGGGCTTCCTCGTCGTCCTCGCGGCCGTCCTGTGGTGGGTGTACCGGTCCCTGGACGACAAGGGCCAGCTGGAATGGGTCCTGTGGAAGCCGTTCTTCACCGGCACCGAGGCCTACTCGACGTACATCTGGCCCGGCCTGCAGAACACCCTGAAGGCCGCGGCGCTGGCGATGGTCATCGCGCTGCCGCTCGGTGCCGTGCTCGGCATAGCCCGGCTCTCGGACCACGCGTGGATCCGTGTCCCGGTGGGCGTGGTCGTCGAGTTCTTCCGCGCGATCCCGGTGCTGGTCCTGATGATCTTCGGGAACGCGCTCTACGCCCAGTACACCGACATCAGTTCGGACGACCGTCCGCTCTACGCAGTCGTGACCGGTCTGGTGCTGTACAACGCGTCGGTGCTCGCGGAGATCGTCCGCGCGGGCATCCTCGCCCTGCCGAAGGGCCAGTCCGAGGCGGCCATGGCGATCGGACTGCGCAAGAGCCAGGTGATGCGGATCATCCTGCTGCCCCAGTCGGTCACCGCGATGCTCCCGGCGATCGTCAGCCAGCTGGTCGTGGTCGTGAAGGACACCGCGCTCGGCGGCGCGGTCCTCACCTTCCCCGAACTGCTCTCCTCGGCCAACACGATGGCCGGCTACTACGGCGCCAACATCATCGCCTCCCTCACCGTCGTGGCCGCGATCTACGTGGTCATCAACTTCTCGGTGACCTCGTTCGCGAGCTGGCTGGAGGGACGGCTGCGGCAGCGCAAGAAGTCGACCGGTGCGGTCCTCGGAGCCCAGGACGCGGCGGCCGTCGCGGGTACGGCGGCGACCGGCGCCGGAGGCGCCTCCAGCGCCATCTGACCTCAGCGGCGGCTTCGTCGGCGGTGGGCACGGTGGCGGCCGCGCCAGCTGACGACCGCTCAAACAGCTTGACCCATCGGGGGCAGTGGCATGATCGCCACTGCCCCCGGTCACTTGACGCAAACTCTGCCAATGGGTTGCATACGTTCTGTGATCGTGCACCCCGCTTCACCTTGCTGTTCAGCCACCGCCGTCAGGACACCGCTGCGAGCAGGGGGCACCGCGCCGTGGATCCGGTGATCGTCGTCGGAGCGGGGCCCGTCGGGCTCACGCTCGCCCTTGCGCTGGCCCGTCAGGACGTGCCCGCCGTCGTCCTCGACGAGGGTCCGGGAAAGGACGACGCGCGTCCGGCGCGCACTGTCGTCCTGCGCGAGGACACCGCCGCCCTGGTGGAGCGGCTGACCGGAATCGCACTCGGCGACCACGGCGTGCGATGGACCGGATGGCGGACCGTGCGGCGCAAGCAGGTGATCAGTGAAATCACCTTCGGCGAGGGCGAGCGCGGCCCGCTGCACATCGCCCAGCACGTCCTCACCGCCGCCCTGCGCGCGGCCATCGCCGACGAGCCGCTCGTCCAGGTCGTCGCGGACAGCCGTCTCGACTCTATCGAGCAGGAGCGTTCCGGCGTCGCCGCGCACACCCGCGGCCCGCAGGGCGTCTGGTGGCGCGGCAGCTATCTGGTCGGCTGCGACGGCCCCCGCTCGACCGTGCGCAAGCTGCAGGACATCCGCTTCCCGGGCCGCACGGCGGTGGAGCGGCACGCGGTCGCCGCGCTGCGCGTGGATCTGCCGTGGGAGGGCCAGGCGTTGCTCCACCGGATGCCGCCGTGGCGGTCGTCCGGGCCCTCGGCCGGTGAGGTGGCCGCCCGCCCCCTCCCGGACGGCGTGTGGCGCCTGGACTGGCTGCTGCCGCCGGGCAGGGAACTGGTCACGCCCGAGACCCTGGTGGCCCGGATCCGCGAGACCCTCTCGGGCTGGACGGGCGACTCCGCACCGGCGTACGACCTCCTCGACACCGGCGTCCACACGGTGCACCACCGGGTGGCCCGGCGCTGGCGTGCCGGCCGGGTCTTCCTCGCCGGCGACGCGGCCCATCTCCTCGGCTCGCTCGGCACCCAGGGGCTCGACGAGGGCCTTCAGGACGCCGGCAACCTGGCCTGGAAGCTGGCGCCGGCCTGGCACCACGGGCACCACGAGGCCCTGCTCGACAGCTACCAGACCGAGCGGCGCGCGGTGATCGCCGCCCGGCTGCGCGCCGCCGACCAGGTGCTGCCCGTGCTGCGCGGCGGGGGCGGGCTGCGCCACATCGTCCCGGGCACGGCCCGGGGCCACGACGTGCTGCTCACCGACGGCCACCTGGGGCGCGGCCCGGTCGGCGCGCAGGGGACGTACGCCGACTCGCCGCTCGCTCCCTCGCAGCTGGAGGGCGAGATCGCGGTCGAGACCGCGCCCGGTGCACCGGTCACCGATGTGCGGGTCACCGCGGAGGACGGTTCCTTCGTACAGCTGCGCGACCGGCTGGGCCGCGGCGCGCTGCTGGTCGTGCTGATCGCTCCGGGCACCGGCGTGTGGGACCGCAAGCACTGGATGTCCGCCGGGGTCATGCCCCGGCTCGCGGCCGCCGTGACCGCGCTGCCGCATCCGGCAGAGCTGCTGGTGGCCGAGGAGTACCCGGGTGCGCCGGCGCACAGCGTGCTGCTCGTGCGCCCCGACGGCCATCTGGTCACCGCGCTGAACGGGGTCCGCCCCGCCGATCTGTATGCGGCTGCCGAGGCGACTCTGGGCGGCACCGCGCAGGAGAGGGAGAAGGCCGCGCAGGAAGAGGCCGTGAAGGAGAAGACGAGGGAGAAGACGGAGGAGAAGGAGGGGGCCGAGGCCGGCTCCGGCGCCCGTTGACCGTGCGCACCTCACCCTCTGTCCATATGGTGACAGTGAGTTGACCGGAGTGCAGCAGCATGCTGTACTCCGGATCGTGACCGACACCTGTGTGCGCCTGTGGCGGAGGGTCCATATGGACCTCGTCCGCTATGTGGGCTGCGTGTGTCGCCCCTCCTGCTGAATTCGCTCCTCTGTTTTTCTCCGGACGCCGTGGTGCGTCCGTTTCGCGAACCTTCTCAGGACGGTGTACGTGTCTGTCTCCCCCACTGCGTCCCCTGCCGCCGCACGCGCGGCCGGCTCGGCGCCGACCCAGGCCGCCCTTCTCGACTTCGCGCGGCGCACGGCCGCCGACACTCCGCTGATCGCCTCGCTCCCGCTCGACCCGCAGGGCCGCACCTGGGTACGGCTGGAGGGCCCCGGCGGCAGCGAGGCCTGGCTGATCGGCTGGCCGCCCGGCACCGGCACCGGCTGGCACGACCATGCCGACTCGGTCGGCGCCTTCCTCACCGCGTCGGGCGAACTCACCGAGTACTCGCTGGCCGCGCGGCTGCCCAGCGACGGCTGGAAGACCCTCGAACTCACCGAAGGGGTGGACCGCGAGCGCCGGCTGCCCGCCGGGCAGGGCCGCGCCTTCGGCCACCACCATGTGCACGAAGTGCTCAACGAGTCCCCCGACCGGCACGCGATCTCGGTCCACGCCTACTACCCGCCGCTGCCGCGGATCCGTCGCTACAGCCGCACGGGCCCGGTGCTGCGCCTGGAGCAGGTCGAGCGTCCGGAGGACTGGCAGTGAGCGGCGGGACGACCGCACGGCCGGTCGGCATCGACGATCTGCTGGAGCGGGTCCGCGCGGGCTACCGGCGCATCGAGGTGCGGGAGGCGCACGAGGCGGCGCGGACCGGCGAGGCCCTGCTGGTGGACATCCGGTACGCGGCGCTGCGCGAGCGGGACGGGCTGATCCCCGGTGCCCTCGTCATCGAGCGCAACGAACTGGAGTGGCGTCTCGACCCCCGGGGCAGCCACCGCGTCCCCGAGGCCACCAGCCACGATCTGCGCGTCGTCGTCATCTGCAACGAGGGCTACGCCTCCAGCCTCGCGGCCGCCTCCCTCCACCAACTGGGCCTGCACCGGGCGACGGACCTGGTGGGCGGCTTCCAGGCGTGGCGCGAGGAGGGTCTGCCGGTGGAGCCGACGCAGTCCTGAGCAACCGGCCGCATGCCTCCAAGAGGCGGCGGCCCCCGGCCGGTCCACCGGAGCGAGGACTCGGCCGACCCACGGGCGGCGCCGAGGTGGTCGGTGGTTCTCGGCCGGGCGCCCGGCTGTCAGTGTCCCTCGTCGTCCAGGAACTCCGTGTCCTCGCCCTCGTCCTGAAGTGCCTGGCGGACGACGCGGAGGGCCAAGCCCTCGGGGTAGCCCTTGCGGGCGAGCATGCCGGCGAGGCGCCGGAGCCGCTTGTCGCGGTCGAGGCCCCGCGTGGCGCGCAGCTTGCGGGCGACCAGGTCGCGGGCGGTCGCCTCCTCCTGCTCGGAGTCGAGCTGGGAGACGGCTTCGTCGATCAGCACCGAGTCGACGCCCTTGGTGCGCAGCTCCCTGGCGAGGGCGCGACGGGCGAGCCCCCGGCCGTGGTGCCGGGACTCCACCCAGGCCTCCGCGAACGCGCTGTCGTCGATGAGCCCGACCTCCTCGAACCGCGACAGCACCTCCTCGGCCACGTCCTCGGGGATCTCGCGCTTGCGCAGCGCGTCCGCGAGCTGCTTGCGGGTGCGCGGGGTCCCGGTGAGCAGGCGCAGACAGATCGCCCGCGCCCGCTCAGCCGGGTCCCCTGAAGACTCCCCCCGCTCGGCCCTCGACGAGGCAGGGGGGCCTTCGTCCTCACCGGGCGGCTCCCCGAAGCCGCCCCGCCGACGGCCACGCCCGCGTCGACGCCCGTCCCGCGGCCCCCCGGTGCTCCCGGAGCCACGGCCGGACGGGCCGTCCCCGTGGGACTCGCCTCGCGGGTGCACACCGCCGTCCCCGTACCCGCCGTCCGCGTAGCCCCCGTCGTCGTGCCCGCCGACCGCGTGGTCGCCGTCCCCGTGCCCGCCGACCGCGTTGCCGACCGCGTACCTGCCGTCCTCGTCCGGGCTGTACTCGGCGTAGTGGTCGCTGCCGTACTCGTCGTCACCGGCCATGACGGAGCCCGTGTCGCCTCCGGTGCCCGTCCCCCGTGGGGTACCGGGGGCGGCGTACTCGTACTCGGCCCAGTCGGTTCGTCGTGTCACGGGTCAGCTCTTGGCTGCGGCGGCCTTGGGCTTGGTGGCCTTGGCGGCAGCCGGGGCGGAACCCGTCTTGGCGTCGTCGGCAGCGGTGGTGGCCGCCGCGTCGGTGCCGGGCTCGGTGGCGGGCTCCTCCGGCCGGACACCCACGCCCAGCTTCTCCTTGATCTTCTTCTCGATCTCGTTCGCCAGGTCGGGGTTGTCCTTGAGGAAGTTGCGCGCGTTCTCCTTGCCCTGGCCGAGCTGGTCGCCCTCGTACGTGTACCAGGCGCCGGCCTTGCGGACGAAGCCGTGCTCCACGCCCATGTCGATCAGGCCGCCCTCGCGGCTGATGCCCTGGCCGTAGAGGATGTCGAACTCGGCCTGCTTGAAGGGCGGCGCGACCTTGTTCTTGACGACCTTGCAGCGGGTGCGGTTGCCGACCGCCTCCGTGCCGTCCTTCAGGGTCTCGATGCGGCGGATGTCGATGCGCACCGAGGCGTAGAACTTCAGCGCCCGGCCACCGGTCGTGGTCTCCGGGGAGCCGAACATCACGCCGATCTTCTCGCGGAGCTGGTTGATGAAGATCGCGGTGGTCTTGGACTGGTTGAGCGCACTGGTGATCTTTCGCAGCGCCTGGCTCATCAGCCGGGCCTGCAGACCGACGTGGCTGTCGCCCATCTCGCCCTCGATCTCCGCACGCGGCACGAGCGCGGCGACGGAGTCGATGACGATGAGGTCGAGGGCACCGGAGCGGACCAGCATGTCCACGATCTCCAGGGCCTGCTCGCCGTTGTCCGGCTGCGAGAGGATCAGGTTGTCGATGTCGACGCCGAGCTTCTTCGCGTACTCGGGGTCCAGGGCGTGCTCCGCGTCGACGAAGGCGACCTGGCCGCCGGCCTTCTGCGCGTTCGCCACCGCGTGCAGGGTCAGGGTCGTCTTGCCGGAGGACTCCGGGCCGTACACCTCCACGACGCGGCCGCGCGGCAGGCCGCCGACACCGAGGGCGACGTCAAGGGCGGTCGACCCGGTGGGGATGACCTCGATGGGCTCGTTCGGCCGCTCGCCGAGGCGCATGACGGCACCCTTGCCGAATTGCCGTTCAATCTGTGCGAGCGCGGCGTCGAGCGCCTTCTCGCGGTCGGTTCCTGCCATGGGTTCCACCCGGTTTGCTTGAGTCGATCGCTTCACGTCAAAGACGCTAACGCCTGCCACTGACAATGCGCCCCGACGTCGGCCCGGCCTGTGGACAACGAGGGGACATCGCCACCCAAACCGTGTCGAAATCCCCGCCGTGAGCCTCGCCTGCGCCTCAATGAGAATGGATGTTCGATTTTTGTGTCAAGCCGCGCCGCGTGGTGTCCGGACCCCTTCCTTCCCGCTGTCCCGCGCCATCGAACCCCGACCGCCGCCACCGAACCCCGACGATCGTCAGGTCCGTGCCGTCGAGGTCGCGCGGCCCCCTTCGGCAGCCTTCGGCCGAGCTGCTCGGCCAGCCGGACGCCGATGCCCTCGGGGCCAACGGCCCGGCGCGGGCGCCGCTCGCGGTGTCCTAGGACGACGACTCCTCCGGACCGGGCCGCCGGACCGCCGGACGCCGTAGGCGCGTGAGCAGCCCGCCGGATCCCGGCTCCCGCGTGCGGTGTCCGTGGACCCGGGGATCGTCCGTGACGGCGTACCGCTTCACGTACGCCCCGAGGAACGCCTGCAGCGTGGCGACCGCCGGGATGGCGATCAGTGCCCCGACCGCGCCCAGCAGCGCGGTGCCCGCTATCACCGAGCCGAAGGCGACGGCCGGGTGGATGTCGACGGACTTGGCGGTCAGCTTGGGCTGCAGCACGTAGTTCTCGAACTGCTGGTACACCACGACGAAGACCAGCACCCACACCGCGTACCAGGGGTTCACGGTGAACGCGATCAGCATCGGCAGCGCGCCCGCCAGATACGTGCCGATGGTCGGGATGAACTGCGAGACGAAGCCCACCCAGACACCGAGCACGGGCGCGTACGGCACGCCCAGGGCCTGGAGCAGGATGTAGTGCGCTATCCCGGAGATGAGCGCCATCAGTCCGCGCGAGTAGAGGTAGCCGCCCGTCTTGTCGACGGCGATCTCCCAGGCACGCAGCACCTCGGCCTGCCGGGCGGGCGGCAGTACGGAGCACAGGGCACGGCGCAGCCGGGGGCCGTCGGCGGCGAAGTAGAACGAGAACAGCGAGACCGTCAGCAGCTGGAAGAGTCCGCCGAGCACCTGCGCGGACACGTCGAGCACTCCGGCTGCGCTGTTCTGCGCGTACTTGCGCAGCCAGTCGGAGTGCAGCAGGCCCTCCTGGACGTCCACGCGCCTGAGGTTCGTGTGGAACGTCTGGTTGACCCAGTGGATGACCGAGTCCAGGTACTGCGGGAAGCCCTCGACCATCTTGATGATCTGGCCGGCCAGCATGGAGCCGAGCAGGGTGAAGAAGCCGGCGACGGCGATCGTCAGCCCCAAAAAGACCAGGAAGGTGGCGAGCCCCCTGCGCATCCCGCGGGCGGCCATCCAGCTCACCGCAGGCTCGACGGCCAGAGCCAGGAAGAACGCGATCAGAATGTTGATCAGCAGTCCGGTCAGCTGGTGGAAGGCCCAGCTGCCCAGCTGGAACGCCGCGACGAGCGCGAGTGCGAGCACCA
This sequence comes from Streptomyces sp. NPDC007971, assembly GCF_042958635.1. Taxonomy (NCBI): domain Bacteria; kingdom Bacillati; phylum Actinomycetota; class Actinomycetes; order Kitasatosporales; family Streptomycetaceae; genus Streptomyces; species Streptomyces sp. NPDC007971. Next base: position 29,642 of record NZ_JBIBJK010000014.1, on the reverse strand, counting down.
TGGCGCGCGGCAGCCAGCGAGGCATGCGCGTTCCCGGCACAACGGCGCCGTCGGCCGAGGGGCGGTCGGGCGGCGTCGTATCGGTCGGGGCTGCTGCGTGCCGGGCGGCCGGCTGGATGTCGTCAGTGGGTGCCACGCGCCCAGTGTCGCCCACGCCGCCGACAGCCCGATGCCCGCCCGGGGTCTTCGCGACCGGTCAGTGCCTCTCCCCCGGCACGTCCATGACCGAGCAGACCACGCGCCACACGTCCCTGGCCTCCCAGCCGGCGTCCAGCGCCTCGTGCACCGTGCGCTCGCCGAGCTGTGTCATCACATGATCGCGCGCGAAGGTGTCGGCGTACCCCGGACCGAAGTGTTCCGCCATCCGCTGCCAGAAGACCGTCAACCGCATGCCTCCAGTATCCCGCGCCCGGGGGTGGGGCCCGCCCGGGGCCGCTTGCCGAGACCGCTTTCCGTCCTACGGTCTGTCGCATGTCCGAAACAGGAGCTTCCCCACTCCCCTCCACGTCTCCGGCGCGCTCCCCGCTCTTCCGCGCCGAACAGTTCGTCTGGCTCAGCGCGCGCGTACTGGAGCAGCGGCTCTTCGCGTACCACTTCCTGAACGGCGCCGCGGATCCCGTGGAGGCGGCGCTGGACGCCTACCGCAACGAGGACGGCGGGTACGGCCACGGGCTGGAGCCCGATCTGCGCGGTCCGGTGAGCCAGCCCCTGCACACCGGTCACGCGCTGCGCGTCCTGGACGCCGTCGGGCGCTGCGGCGGGCAGCGCGTGGAACGGGTGTGCCGCTATCTGACCTCCGTCTCCACCGCGGACGGCGCCCTGCCGGCGGTCCGTCCGAGCCAGCGCGGATACCCGGTGGCGCCGTTCGTCCCGGTCGTGGACGACCCTCCGAGCGAACTGCTCGCCACCGGGCCGGTGGTCGGCCTGCTGCACCGCAACGAGGTCTGGCACGCCTGGCTGTTCCGGGCCACCGACTTCTGCTGGCAGGCGGTGGAGTCCCTGGAGAAGTCGCACCCCTACGAGGTGGAGGCCGCCGTGGCCTTCCTGGACTCCGCGCCCGACCGCACGCGCGCGCAGGCCGCCGCCGACCGTCTCGGCCGCCTGGTGCGCCGGCAGCGGCTCGCCGCGCTGGAGCCGGACCACCTCGACGCCTGCCCGGTCGCGCCCGGCTGCGCCCCCGGCGAGCACCACTTCCCGCACGACTTCGCGAAGAACCCTCAGTCGCTCGCGCGCGCGTGGTTCACGGACGAGGAGATGGCGCGCTCCCTGGACTTCCTCGCCGCCGAGCAGCAGGACGACGGCGGCTGGCCCGTCCGCCGGCACCTGTGGGCACCCGCTCCCGCGCTGGAGGCGCGCCCCGTCGTGACGATCGAGGCGCTGCGCACCCTCAGGGCGTACGGCCGCTTCGTGGGATGATCCGGGTCCGCCCCACCCGGCGATCGGATCCGCCCCGGCGACCGGGCCCCGGCGATCGCGTCCGCCCCGCCCGCCGACCGGGTTCGCCCTCCCGCGGATCAGGTTCGCCTCACCCGCCGATCGCGTCCGCCCCACCCGCGGATCGCGTCCGTCTCACCCGCCGGTCGCCCTCACGCCCGCCGTCACCACCACGGCCGCGAGGACGACCAGCAGGAAGGGTGCGCGCAGCACCAGTGCCACGGCGGCCGCGCCCAGCCCCGCGGCCCGGGCGTCCAGCACGAGCGCGTGTCCGTCGGCGAACGTCTGCTGGGCCGTGAGCGCGGCCAGGAGGGCGACGGGCAGCAGGGCGGCGAGCCGCCGCACGAGGGGCCGCTCGACGGCGCTCGCGGGCACGAGCAGTCCGGCGAGCTTGACGGCGTAGCAGCCGAGAGCGGTCACGCCGATGGCGATCCAGGTGTTCATCGGTCCTCCTGCGGCCGCTCCGCCGCGTCCTGATGGGCACGGCCGGCGCGCCGTCCCTCGGCGAACACCGCGGCCGGCGCCGCCAGCGCCGCCACCAGGACCGGTGCACCGGCCGGCAGGACGGGCAGCAGGCCGAGGCCCAGCAGGACGGCGAGGCCCGCGACCGCGCGCTCGGTGGGCGTCTTCAGCATCGGGGCGAGCAGGGCCAGGAAGACGGCGGGCCCGGCCGCGTCCAGGCCCCATGCGTCGGTGTCCCCGACGGCCTTGGCACCGAGCGCGCCGAGCAGCGTGGTGAGGTTCCACAGCAGGTACAGGGTGAGTCCGGTGACGGTGAAGCCGATCCGCGCGGCGCGCCGGGTCGGCTGGGCCAGGGTCACCGCCGTGGTCTCGTCGATCACCCACTGCGCGGCGAACGGCCGCACCGCACGCGGGAGGGCCAGCAGCTGCGACAGGCGCAGTCCGTAGAAGGCGTTGCGCACACCCAGGAAGAAGGCGCCGGCAGCGGCCGTGAACGGGTTGCCGCCGGCGGCGAGCGCGCCCACGAGGGCGAACTGGGAGGCGCCGGTGAACACCATGAGGCTGAGGACGCAGGTCTGCGGGAGTCCGAGTCCGCTGCCGGCCGAGGTCACCCCGAAGGCGAACCCGGACAGTCCCACGGCGACGCCGACGCCCAGGGCGTCCCGTACGACGGCGGCGTCGGGCTTGTCCGTGCCGCCGGCAGCCCGGTCGGCGAATGTCATGTCGTGTGCCACGCCCCGGACGGTACGGGCGGCCGCCCGCCCGGGTCTTGTACGTTCTTGCGCTCGCGCCGGTAGGCGCCCGGGGGCACACCGACGATCCGGGTGAAGTGCCGGTTGAGGTGGGGCTGGTCGGTGAAGCCGACGGCGACGGCCGCCTCGGCGGGTGCCGTACCCGCGTCCAGCAGCAGCCGCGCGCGGCGCACCCGGGCATCGGTCAGCCAGGTGTGCGGCGGCATGCCGTAGGTGTCGCGGAACGCGCGCAGCAGGGCGAACGGGCTGGTCCCGAGGTCGGTGGCGAGGCGCTCCAGGGTCGGCGGCGCGGTCATCCGCTCCTCGAGCACAGCACGCGCGCGTGCGGCGGTCCGCGCTCCGGCCGACCTCGCGGACCGCTGCGGCAGCGGGCCTCCGTTCAGCCGCAGCAGTCTGGTCACGGCCACGCGCAGCAGGGTGTCGGCGGCGAGTGCGTTGCCCTCGTCGGCGGCGCGCAGGACCTGGTGGACCAGGCGGACGGTGTACGGGTCGTCGAGGACGGGGCTGACGAATCCGGGCGTGCCGCGGATCGTGGTGGTCTCGGCCGCGATCCCGGCCACCACCTCGGGCGACGGATAGACGGCGCCGTAGCGCCAGCCCTCGGGAACGCCGGCCCGGCCCGTGTGCGGGGTGTCCGGATTGACCAGCGCGAGAGCCCCGGCGCCCGCGGACACGTCGGAGCCGCCGTGGTGGAAGACCTCGACGCCGTCGGCGATGGCCGCGATCACGAAGTTCTCGTGGGTGTGCCGGACGAAGGTCTTGCGGATGTACCGGGCGCGCAGCAGGTCGACACCGGGCAGTTCCTCGTACCGCCAGTGCCGCGCCCGCTCCCCCGAACCCGTCATGCGCCCATTGTCCGTCCCGCCCGTGCTCCGCCCTGCGGCCGGTCCGTCTCCCGCCGATGTGCCAGGTCAGCACGATTGTCAGTGGCCGGGTGCAGGATGGGGGGCATGGTCAGCTCCGCACATCGAGCCCTCGACGGCTTCTCGCCCGCGACCCGCGGCTGGTTCACGGGGGCGTTCTCCGCGCCCACCGCGGCCCAGGCGGGTGCGTGGGCGGCCATCGGGGAGGGTTCGGACGTGCTGGTGGTCGCCCCCACCGGCTCGGGCAAGACGCTGGCCGCGTTCCTCGCCGCCCTGGACCAACTGGCCTCGTCCCCTCCTCCGGCCGACCCGAAGAAGCGCTGCCGGGTGCTGTACGTGTCTCCGCTCAAGGCCCTCGCGGTCGACGTCGAGCGCAACCTGCGCAGTCCGCTGACCGGTATCCGCCAGGAGTCCGTGCGCCTGGGCCTGCCCGAGCCCGAGGTGAGGGTGGGCATCCGCTCCGGGGACACCCCGGCCGCCGAGCGCCGCGCCCTGTCCACCCGGCCGCCGGACATCCTGATCACCACCCCCGAGTCGCTGTTCCTGATGCTGACGTCCGCCACGCGTGACGCGCTCACGGGTGTGGAGACGGTGATCCTGGACGAGGTGCACGCGGTCGCGGGCACCAAGCGGGGGGCGCATCTCGCGCTGTCCCTGGAGCGGCTGGACGAGCTGCTGCCGAGGCCGGCCCGCCGGATCGGCCTGTCGGCGACGGTGCGTCCGGTGGACGAGGTGGCCCGGTATCTCTCGCCGCGCCGGAAGGCGGAGATCGTCCAGCCCGAGTCCGGCAAGGAGTTCGACCTCTCGGTCGTCGTCCCGGTCGAGGACATGGGCGAGCTGGGCGGCTCCCCGGCCGCCGACGGCGACGCGGGGGCGGAGCGGCCGTCGATCTGGCCGCATGTGGAGGAGCGGATCGCCGACCTGGTCCAGGCCCACCGCTCCACGATCGTGTTCGCCAACTCGCGGCGTCTGGCGGAGCGGCTGTGCAACCGGCTCAACGAGATCGCCTACGAGCGGGTGACCGGCGAGCCCCTTCAGGAGCATCACGCCCCGGCCGAGCTGATGGGCGGCTCCGGTGCGGCCCAGGGCGCGCCCCCGGTGATCGCCCGCGCGCACCACGGCTCGGTCTCCAAGGAGCAGCGCGCCCTCGTGGAGGAGGATCTGAAGGCGGGCAGGCTGCCTGCCGTGGTCGCCACCTCCAGCCTGGAGCTGGGCATCGACATGGGTGCCGTCGACCTCGTCGTGCAGGTCGAGTCCCCGCCCTCGGTGGCCTCTGGTCTCCAGCGCGTGGGCCGCGCGGGACACCAGGTGGGCGCCGTGTCGACCGGCGTGGTCTTCCCCAAGTACCGGGGCGACCTGGTCCAGGCGGCCGTGGTCACCGAGCGGATGCGCACCGGCGCCATCGAGTCCCTGAAGGTCCCCGCGAACCCGCTGGACGTGCTCGCCCAGCAGCTCGTCGCCATGACCGCGCTGGACGCCTGGCAGTTCGACGACCTGCTCGCCACGGTCCGCCGCGCGGCGCCCTTCGCCTCGCTGCCCGAGTCGGCGTTCACGGCGACCCTGGACATGCTCGCGGGCCGCTATCCGTCGGACGCGTTCGCCGAGCTGCGCCCGCGCGTGGTGTGGGACCGCGTGACGGGCACGGTCACCGGCCGCCCGGGTGCCCAGCGCCTCGCCGTCACCTCCGGCGGCACGATCCCCGACCGGGGCCTGTTCGGGGTCTTCCTCGCCGGTTCCGACCCCAAGAAGGGCGGCGGCCGGGTCGGCGAGCTGGACGAGGAGATGGTGTACGAGTCCCGGGTGGGGGACGTCTTCACGCTGGGCACGAGTTCCTGGCGCATCGAGGACATCAGCCGCGACCGTGTCCTGGTCTCCCCCGCGCCCGGTGTGCCGGGCCGGCTGCCGTTCTGGAAGGGCGACCAGCTGGGCCGCCCGCTGGAACTGGGGCGCGCGGTGGGCGCGTTCCTGCGCGAGGTCGGCGCGCTGCCCAGGGACGACGCCCGGCTGCGGCTGCTCGCCGCGGGTCTGGACGCGTGGGCCGCGGACAACGTGCTGTCCTACCTGGACGAGCAGCGTGAGGCGTGCGGCCACGTCCCGGACGACCGCACGATCGTGGTCGAGCGCTTCCGCGACGAGCTGGGCGACTGGCGGGTCGTCGTCCACTCCCCCTTCGGCGCCCAGGTCCACGCCCCCTGGGCCCTCGCGCTGGGCGCCCGCCTCTCCGAGCGGTACGGCATGGACGCGCAGGTGATGCACGCCGACGACGGCATCGTGCTGCGGCTGCCCGACGCCGACCTGATGGGCCTTGACCTGCTCGACCAGGAGCCCGTCAAGGCCGGCAGCGAGTACGACAGCGAGCAGGCACCGGTCGGCGCGGCGGACGTCGCGTTCGACAAGGGCGAGGTCGACCGGATCGTCACCGACCAGGTCGGCAGCTCCGCCCTGTTCGCGTCCCGGTTCCGCGAGTGCGCCGCCCGCGCGCTGCTGCTGCCGCGCCGCAGTCCGGGCAAGCGCACCCCCTTGTGGCAGCAGCGTCAGCGGGCGGCCCAACTGCTGCAGGTAGCGAGCGAGTTCGGATCGTTCCCGATCGTCCTGGAGGCGGTCCGCGAATGCCTCCAGGACGTCTTCGACGTCCCCGGGCTCGTCGAGCTGATGGGCGACATCGAGTCCCGCAGGGTCCGTCTGGTCGAGGTCACCACCCCGGAGCCGTCCCCCTTCGCCCGCTCCCTGCTGTTCGGGTACGTCGCCCAGTTCCTGTACGAGGGCGACTCCCCGCTCGCCGAGCGCCGCGCCGCCGCGCTGTCCCTGGACTCCCGGCTGCTGGCCGAGCTGCTGGGCCAGGCGGAGCTGCGCGAGCTGCTCGACGCCGAGGTGCTCGCCGAGCTGGAGCGCGAGCTGCAGTGGCTGACGGAGGACCGCCGCGTCAAGGACGTGGAGGGCGTCGCCGACGTCCTGCGCCTGCTCGGCCCGCTGTCCGACGCCGAGCTGGCCGAGCGGGGTGCGGAGCCGCGGTGGGCCCGGGAGCTGGCCGGCGCCCGACGGGCCATCAGGGTCCGGATCGCGGGCCGGGACCACTGGGCGGCCGTCGAGGACGCGGGCCGGCTGCGGGACGCGCTCGGCACGGCGCTGCCGGTCGGCGTCCCCGAGGCCTTCACCGAGCCGGTGAAGGACCCGCTCGGCGACCTCCTCGCCCGCTACGCCCGCACCCACGGCCCGTTCACGTCGGTCACCGTCGCGGCGCGCTTCGGTCTGGGTGTCGCGGTCACCGAGGGCGCCCTGCACCGGCTCGCCGCGGGCGGCCGGGTCGTCCAGGGCGAGTTCCATCCGGCGGGCATCGGCCAGGAGTGGTGCGACGCCGCCGTGCTGCGCCGGCTGCGCCGCCGCTCGCTCGCGGCCCTGCGGCACGAACTGGAGCCCGTGCCGCCGGCCGCTCTCGCCCAGTTCCTGCCGCAGTGGCAGCACATCGGCAAGGGGCACGGGCTGCGCGGCATCGACGGACTGGTGCGCGCCCTCGAGCAGTTGCAGGGCGCCTCCGTACCCGCCTCCGCGCTGGAGAAGCTGGTCCTGCCCTCCCGCGTGGCGAACTACACGCCGGCGATGCTCGACGAACTGACCGCCGCGGGCGAGGTGGTGTGGGCCGGAGCGGGCGCCCTGCCCGGCAAGGACGGCTGGGTCTGCCTCTACCTGGCGGACGCGGCCCCGCTGCTGCTGCCGGCGCCGCATCCCCTGGAGCAGACCGCGCTCCACCAGTCCGTCCTGGCCGCTCTCTTCGGCGGCTACGGCCTGTTCTTCCGGCAGATCGCCGACCAGGTCCGCGCCACCACCCACCCCGACGTCACCGATCCCCAACTGGCCGACGCCCTGTGGGACCTGGCGTGGTCGGGACGGCTGACCAACGACACGCTCGCCCCGATGCGCTCCCTGCTGGGTTCGGGCCGTACGGCGGGCTCGACGGCCCACCGCGCCAAGCGCGCCGTCCCGCGCGGGCGCTACGGCTCCCTGACCGCCGCCGCCCGCACCGCCTCCCGCACCGGTCCGCCGACGGTGGCCGGCCGCTGGTCGCTGCTTCCCGCACCCGAACCGGACGCGACCGTACGTGCCCACGCGCGGGCCCGCGCCCTCCTCGACCGGCATGGCGTGGTCACACGGGGAGCGGTCGCCGCGGAGGGCGTGGAGGGCGGCTTCTCGGCGGTGTACCGCGTGCTGTCCGCCTTCGAGGACAGCGGTCAGGCCAGGCGCGGCTACGTGGTCGAGGGCCTGGGCGCCGCCCAGTTCGCGATGGACGGGGCGGTCGATCGTCTGCGCGCGGTGTCCAACGCCCGCGAACGCGGCGCGGGCCTGCCCGCCCCGGGCCTCCCGGACGGCATCGGAGACGGCGGCACGGACCCCTCGCTCTTCCTCGACGGCCAGCACACCACCCCGAGCGGCTTCGACCCCGCCGAGGGCGCGTTCGCCCACCCGGGCCTGGACGACGACTTCACCTGGCCGCCGGCGGGCCCCGGCGACTTCGACCGACGTCCGGCCGGCCCCGGCGACGACTTCGGCCGGCCGCCGAAGGAGCGTCCCGTCGCCCCGGGCGACTACGTCTCGCCCCGCGACCTGGCTCCGGTCGACGACCCCTTCGCCTCCCCCGGCCACGGCGGCCCGCGCGGCGGGGGCTCCGCCGCCCCCTACGGTTCGTCGGCGTACCGCGGCCTCGGCGACCGGCGTGGGCAGCCCTCGACCCCCGATCCCCGTGCCGTGGTCCTCGCCGCGGCCGACCCGGCCAACGCCTATGGAGCGGCTCTGCCCTGGCCCGAGCCGCCGACCGGGGCCGGGCACAAGCCGGGCCGCAAGGCGGGCTCGCTCGTCGTGCTGGTGGAGGGCGAGCTGGCGCTGTACATGGAGCGCGGCGGCAAGACGCTCCTGGCCTGGCCCTCCGCCCCGGACGCCGCCGCCGTCGACGACCCGCGTCTGCGGACGGCGGCCGAGGCCCTGGCCGCGGCCGCCCGCGCGGGCTCCCTCGGCACGGTCACGGTGGAGCGGGTCAACGGCGCCCAGGCCCTGACCTCCCCGCTGGGCACCCTTCTGGAAGACACGGGCTTCATCGCGACCCCGCGCGGCCTGCGCCTGAGAGCCTGAGCGCGGCCCGCCGGACCCACCGCCCCGTGGCACGCTGGAGGCATGCCCGAAGGTGACACGGTCTGGCAGGCCGCGCGGCGGCTGCACGAGGCCCTCGCGGGAAAGGTGCTGACCCGCAGCGACTTCCGGGTGCCGAAGTACGCGACGGTGGACCTCACCGGCCGTACGGTCCTGAACACCACCCCGCGCGGAAAACACCTGCTCACCCGTTTCGAGGGCGGCCTGACCCTCCACACGCACCTGCGCATGGAGGGCGCCTGGAAGGTGTACGGCACGCAGGAGCGCTGGCGGGGCGGCCCGGCGCACCAGATCCGTGCGATCCTCGGCACCGCGGACCGCACCGCCGTCGGCTACCGCCTCCAGGTGCTGGAGTTCGTACGCACCGGCGAGGAGGAGCGCGTCGTCGGTCACCTCGGCCCCGACCTGCTCGGACCGGACTGGGACCCCGATCGTGCCCTGGAGAACCTCCTCGCGGACCCCGCCCGCCCGCTCGGCGAGGCCCTGCTCGACCAGCGCAATCTGGCCGGCATCGGCAACATCTACAAGAGCGAGCTGTGTTTCCTGCTCGGCGTGACCCCCTGGCTGCCGGTCGGGGCCCTGCCCGCGGACCGTGCCGCCCGGCTGCCCGCCCTGGCCAAGAGGCTGCTGGAGACCAACCGCGACCGGCCGGTGCGCCAGACCACGGGCGTGCACCGCCAGGACCTCTTCGTGTACGGCCGCGCGCCCCGGCCGTGCCTGCGCTGCCGCACCTCGGTCCGGGTGGCCGACCAGGGCGACGGATCCCAGGAGCGCCCCACCTACTGGTGCCCGGCCTGCCAGACGGGCCCGGCGCCGGCTCCGGGAGCAGCGCAGCAGTGGCGCAACCGCTACCCCCGCCCAACCAATTGACGGACCGTCAGATCCGCTCGTACCGTCCCTGTATGCCCCTCACGGCGTACGACCTCACCGGACGCACCGCATTCGTCACCGGAGCCGCCGGCGGCATCGGCAGGGCCTCGGCCGTCCTGCTGGCCGAGGCGGGCGCGACGGTGCACTGTGCCGACCGGGACACCGACGGACTGCACGGCACCGCCGAACTGATCGAGAAGCGCGGCGGCACCGCCCGTACCCACGTCCTCGATGTCACCGACCGGAGCGCACTGGCTCGGGCCGTGCGCTCCTGCGAACGCCTGGACGTGCTGGCGGCGATCGCCGGGATCATGCACAGCAGTCCGGTCCTGGAGACCAGGGACGAGGACCTCGACCGGGTGTTGGACGTCAACTTCAAGGGCGTGCTGTACGCCTGCCAGGAGGCGGCCCGGCTGATGCTCGCCCGCGGCACCCGCGGCAGCATCGTGACCATGGCATCCGGTGCGGTCGACACCGGTGCCCCGGGCCTGCTCTGCTACGGCGCGGCGAAGGCAGCCGTGGTCCAGCTGACGAAGACGCTGGCATCCGAGGTCGGCCGGCACGGCATCCGGGTCAACGCGGTCGCACCGGGCTGGGTCCGCACCCCCATGACCGATCGCCACGACCGGGAGGCACAGGAGCACACCGAGTCCCGGATGGCCCGGATGTCACCGCTGGGCCGGGTCGGCGAGCCGGACGACGTCGCGCACACGGTGCTCCATCTGGCGTCGGACGCCTCGGCGTTCACGACGGGTCAGATCCTGCGCCCGAACGGGGGCGTGGCGATGCCCTGGTAGCGTCGCCGCCCTGCCAGGCGGCCGACCACCTGCCCGCCTCCACGGCCCCCTCCGCACGCCCCTTGGGCACGCAGTGCACCGGCAGCAGACTCAGGCCCCACCCACCAACCGCGACGGCGCCTTCCAGTACGCCCGCGCCGTCCGCGAACGCCAGCCGCAGCACGGCCCACCACCACACCGCCCCGAAACCGAGCGCGGACCCCCAGCGCACCACCCGCCTCACCATGGCCGTCACCTCCAGCCGGACGCTAGAACGCCGTGTGACCCGCACGAAAGGCGCACCGAGGGCTCACGGATGCAACGCAGGACCCCGCGAACAGCCCGTCCGGCGTTCAAGGACGAGGCCGGAGGCCGACTGCGAGGGCCCGGGGGGGCCGTCACCGGAGGTGACACCCGTCCCGGACACCTGGACCAGCACCGGGCACCCGACCCCGGCCGCCTCCCTACGCGTTCTCCGCCTGGAACATCCAGTGATGCTTTTCCAGGTCCGCCGTGATCCCGATGAAGATGTCCTGCGAGACGGGGTCCGCCTCCCCCGTCGCGTTCACCCGCTCCCGCATCCCGCCGATCACGGCGCCGAGTGCATCCACCATCGTCCGGACCGCGTCCGTGTCCTTGATCCAGCCCGCCGGGGTGTTCCCGATTCCGCTGCCCGAGGCCACCGTGGCCGCGCGTCCGTCGGGCGGGACTCCCAGTGCCGACGCCCGCTCGGCGACCGTGTCGGAGTGGGTGCGCGCGGAGGCGACGACCTCGTCGAGCTGGAGGTGGATGGACCTGAAGCGCGGTCCGACGACGTTCCAGTGGATCTGCTTGGCCACCAGGGAGAGGTCCACCAGGTCCAGGAGGGCACCCTGCAGCGCCTCGGACACGATCTTCAGATCGTCGTCGGGCAACGGGCTCTTCACGACGTACATCCGATTCCTCCGGTGGGTCGGCGCCATCACGTCCCTCCCACGATGACCGCACCACCCCATACCGGCAAATGGGCGCAAAGGAGACGTGGATCTCACGGGCGGCCATACGAAAGCCCCGGCCGGGTTCCCCAGGTCTCCCTGGCGAAGCCCGGCCGGGGCTTCACACGTATAGGGCCGCTAAGCCGCACACGCGAACGTCACGCGGCGACCACGTCCACCGCCCCGGCGGGCGCCTTGATGGTCACCCGTTCCGGCGGCACACCGGTCACCGACACAGAACCCAGCACCGGACGGACCGGTGCAGGCACGGGGTCGGTGGCCCTGGCGGACTGCGCCAGCTCGGCGAGCGCCAGCTCGTCGCTCACTTCTCGCATGAGTTCCGACATCCGTACGTCCAGCGCGTCGCAGATGGCGGCGAGCAGTTCGGAGGAAGCCTCCTTCTGCCCCCGCTCCACCTCGGAGAGATAGCCGAGTGAGACTCGGGCGGACGAGGAGACTTCGCGCAGAGTACGGCCCTGGCGTTGGCGCTGCCGACGCAGCACGTCACCCAGCAGGCGACGGAGCAGAATCATCGGTGGCTCCCTCCTCGGACCGCGTAGCCGCATCCTTCTCGCCCCACCGTACCGCCTTGCGCCGCGGCCGTGCGGGGAGCGATGTCGTGTTCACTCAGGGCTGTAAACATCAAAACCCCCCGTTCCGTTCCGTATCCTGTGCCCGCTCATTCCCGGTCTGTTCGCCCGCAAGCTCCCTCAGCAGCAGGGCGAGTACGCTCCGTACACTCTCCATACGGATTTCCGCACGCTCGCCGTTCAACCGCAGGGCCTCCACTTTTCCGCCACCGGCAGAACCGGAGGGGCCCGTGAGGGGGCCGTCGACGGCGACGAAGACCGTCCCGACGGGCCGGCCGTCCTGCGGCTCGGGCCCTGCGACCCCGGTCGTCGCGAGGCCCCAGTCGGCTCCCAGCGCCTTGCGTACCCCGGCCGCCATCTCGGCCGCGACCTGCGGATCCACGGCTCCACGCTGAGCCAGCAGGGTGGCGTCGACCCCGAGCAGCCGGTGCTTCAGCTCGGTGGCGTAGGCGGTGACCGAACCCCGGAAGACCTTGGAGGCCCCCGGGACGGCCGTGATCTCGGCCGCGACCAGACCACCGGTGAGCGACTCCGCGACGGCGAGGCTCTCGCCCCTCACGGTCAGTAGTCGCACCAGTTCGGTGGCTGGGGAACTCACGCTTGCTTCTCCTCCAACGCGGCAGCGCGCTCGGCGATTCCCCGCCGGCGCAGCACAATGGCCTGTCTCACGTAGTCGAGTCCGGTGACGACGGTGAGAACGACCGCCGCGGCCATCACCCACCACCTCAGAGTGGCCAGCCACCCCGTCAGTGCCAGGACGTACATCCCGACGGCCACGCCCTGGGTGAGCGTCTTGAGCTTGCCGCCCCGGCTGGCGGGGATCACGCCGTAGCGAATGACCAGAAAACGCAGCAGTGTGACGCCGAGCTCCCGGCCGAGGATCACGGCCGTCACCCACCAGGGCAGATCGCCCAGGGCGGAAAGGCAAATGAGCGCCGCCCCCATGATCGCCTTGTCGGCGATGGGGTCGGCGATCTTCCCGAAATCGGTGACCAGGTTGTAGGTGCGCGCCAGATGCCCGTCGAACAGGTCGGTGATCATGGCGACGGCGAACGCCGCCCAGGCGAGCGAACGCCAGGCCGGGTCGTAACCGCCGTTCTCCAGCATCAGGGCGACGAAGGCGGGCACGAGCAGCAGGCGCAGCATCGTCAGCAGATTGGCGACGTTCCACACGCTTGCCTGGTTGACGGCGGCCGCCGCCAGCTTCCCGCCGCGCGCGGGCCTCGCACCTTCCTGCAGGCTCTCCTGAGAGCCGGCGGAACCGGCAGCGGGACCAGATGCAGAACCGGAGACCTCGGACGCAGCGCCGTCAGCAGCGGCGGCGGAACCACGGGCGCCCTGCGCGCCGGAGGAGCCGCCCGCGGCGGATGCCGGGACTCCGGTCATCTGCCCGCCTCCTCACTACACCCGGACGAGCCCGCCAGCGGCTCGGCCACCAGGTCGACACCTTCCGTACCGACCACCTTCGCCTCGACCATACGTCCGACCCTCAGGCCCTCGCCGCTCGTGAGCAGCACCTGGCCGTCCGTCTCAGGCGCCTGGTGCTCCGCACGGCCGTGGATGCCCTCCGCCTCGTCGACGGATTCCACGAGGACACGCACGGTCTCCCCGAGGCGCTCCTCGGCCCGCTGAGAGACGAGCTCCTCGGCGAGCCGGGAGACACGGGCGAGGCGCTCGGCGACGACGTCCTCGTCGAGCTTGTTGTCGTACGTCGCCGCTTCGGTGCCCTCCTCGTCGGAGTAGCCGAAGACACCGATGGCGTCCAGGCGGGCGCCGTTCAGGAAGCGCTCCAGTTCGGCCAGGTCCGACTCGCTCTCGCCGGGGAAGCCGACGATGAAGTTGGAGCGCACACCGGCCTGGGGCGCCTTGCTGCGGATGGTGTCCAGCAGCTCCAGGAAGCGGTCGGTGTCGCCGAAGCGGCGCATCGCACGCAGCACGTCGGGCGCCGAGTGCTGGAAGGACAGGTCGAAGTACGGGGCGATCTTCGGGGTGGAGGTCAGCACGTCGATCAGGCCCGGACGCATCTCGGCCGGCTGCAGGTAGCTCACGCGCACCCGCTCCAGGCCGTCGACCTCGGCCAGCTCCGGCAGGAGGGACTCCAGCAGGCGGATGTCGCCCAGGTCCTTGCCGTAGGAGGTGTTGTTCTCGGAGACCAGCATGATCTCCTTCACGCCCTGCTCGGCCAGCCACCGCGTCTCGTTCAGCACGTCGCTGGGGCGGCGGGAGATGAAGGAGCCGCGGAAGGACGGGATGGCGCAGAAGGAGCAGCGCCGGTCGCAGCCGGAGGCGAGCTTGACCGAGGCCACCGGGGCACCGTCCAGCCGGCGGCGCAGGGGCGAGCGCGGGCCGGAGGCGGGCGCGACTCCCTCCGGGAGGTCGGCCGGCCCGTGGCCGGGCAGCGCGACGGAGGCGGCGGACTCCTGGCGCTCGGCGGGGCTGATCGGCAGAAGCTTGCGGCGGTCGCGCGGGGTGTGGGAGGCGTGGATGCCGCCGGACAGGATGGTCTGCAGGCGGTCGGAGATGTCGGAGTAGTCGTCGAAGCCGAGCACACCGTCGGCCTCGGGCAGCGCCTCGGCCAGCTCCTTGCCGTACCGCTCGGCCATGCAGCCCACCGCCACGACGGCCTGGGTTCTGCCATGGTCCTTGAGGTCGTTGGCTTCCAGCAGGGCGTCGACGGAGTCCTTCTTGGCGGCCTCCACGAAGCCACAGGTGTTGACCACGGCGACATCGGCGTCCGCGGCGTCCTCGACGAGCTGCCAGCCGTCCGCCTCCAAACGGCCTGCGAGCTCCTCCGAGTCCACCTCGTTACGGGCGCAGCCGAGAGTGACCAGTGCGACGGTACGGCGTTCAGGCATGGGCTCAAGACTACTTTGTCTGTCCGACACCCCACGTCGAAGGGGTTGGCCGATCTTGGCCAACCCCTTCGACGCGGCTCCCCCTGGGGGCGGCTCATCCGGCCTCGGGGTCGCCCTTCGTGTACGTGAGGCGCTCCACCGAGCCCTTCTGGAAGTTGTCCTCGATCTTCTTGCCGTTGACGTACAGCTGGATCGCGCCGGCGTCACCGAGGATCAGATTGATCTTGGAGCTGTCCTGGAAGGTCTTGGACTCGCCCTTCTTCAGCAGCCCGTCGAAGAGCATCCGGCCGTTGTGATCCTTGGCCGAGATCCAGCTGCGTCCGTTCGCCGCGCTGACCTGGACGGTCACCTTGTCCTGGGGTGCGGCCGCGATGGCGCTGTCGGAGGCCTCGGACGTGGGGTCTGCGGGCTTGTCCTTGGTGGGGGTGGGCGAGGCGGACTTCGTGGGAGTTGCGGTTGTCCCCTCGGCGACCTGCGACTTGGCGTCGTTCCCGCTGTCGCCGCCCTTGAAGGCGGTGAACCCGACGAAGCCGATGACGGCGACGATCGCGGCGACCATGGCCGCCGTCCAGTTCGGCCCGCGGCGCTCGGGTCGGATACGTTCCGCCTCGAACAGCGGCGCGGCCGGGGTCGGCGCGGGGCGCCCGCCGTGCTCGGCGTCGTACTGGGCGATCAGAGGTTCGGGGTCGAGGTGGACGGCCCTGGCCAGCGTGCGAATGTGTCCGCGGGCGTAGACGGCACCGCCGCAGGGGGCGAAGTCGTCCGCCTCCATGGCGTGCACGATGGCGATACGGACACGAGTGGCGCTGCTGACGTCGTCGACGGTGAGCCCGGCCGCGATCCGCGCCTTCTGCAGGGCTCGGCCCACGGAGGGACGGAATTCCTCGGACTCGTCTGGGAACGGACGCTCGTCTTCAGGGGAGTTGCCGATGGACACGGGGGCGCCTTTCGAGCGTTTGAGCCACCTGTGCTGGAGGTTCAGTCTAGGGGGGTGCCAAAGGGTGGGGCGACCGGGAGGTGGGACTTTGTACGCCATCGGAATGACCGGACAATCCGATGGTGGGACAGACATGTACCCCAGGATGGGATCCGTAGCTGTCCTTTCGCTCAACTTGACGTACGGCAAAGGGAAACGGTTGCCCGCAGCTCTCTAACGGGTGGATCACGGTCGTGCCGCCACCCGGCGTAAACGCGACACGCCGGGCGGCCCGCCACCCGGCCGTACGCACTTCGCGGCGATCGGTGCAAGCACTCCGCCCTGCCCTGCGCACTCCCCGCGCAGCAGCCCACACACGCCGCCCCCGGCCCTCCGGACTCCCCGCGGATCAGCGCACACGCTCCGCCCTACCCTTCCGTCTCCCCACGGATCAGCGCGAGCACGCCGTCCAGCTCGTCGGGCTTCACGAGAACGTCACGTGCCTTCGAGCCCTCGCTGGGCCCGACGATGTTCCGGGACTCCATGAGGTCCATGAGCCGCCCGGCCTTGGCGAAACCGACGCGCAGCTTGCGCTGGAGCATGGACGTCGACCCGAACTGGGTGGAGACCACCAGCTCGGCGGCCTGGCACAGCAGGTCGAGGTCGTCGCCGATGTCCTCGTCGATCTCCTTCTTCTGCTTGGTGCCCACGGTGACGTCGTCCCGGAAGACCGGCGCCATCTGGTCCTTGCAGTGCTGGACGATCGCCTCGACCTCGTCCTCGGTCACGAACGCGCCCTGCAGACGGGTCGGCTTGCTTGCCCCCATCGGCAGGAAGAGCCCGTCGCCCTTGCCGATCAGCTTCTCGGCGCCGGGCTGGTCGAGGATGACCCGGGAATCGGCGAGCGAGGAGGTCGCGAAGGCCAGCCGGGAGGGCACGTTGGCCTTGATCAGGCCGGTCACCACGTCGACCGAGGGACGCTGGGTGGCCAGCACCAGGTGGATGCCGGCCGCGCGCGCGAGCTGGGTGATGCGCACGATCGCGTCCTCGACGTCCCGCGGGGCGACCATCATCAGGTCGGCCAGCTCGTCCACGATCACCAGCAGGTACGGATACGGCTGCAGTTCCCGCTCGCTGCCCGGAGGCAGCTTCACCTTCCCCTCGCGGATGGCCGCGTTGAAGTCGTCGATGTGCCGGAAGCCGAAGGCCGCCAGGTCGTCGTAGCGCAGGTCCATCTCGCGGACGACCCACTGGAGCGCCTCGGCGGCCCGCTTGGGGTTGGTGATGATCGGCGTGATCAGGTGCGGGATGCCCTCGTAGGCGGTCAGCTCGACCCGCTTGGGGTCGACCAGGACCATGCGGACGTCCTCGGGCGTCGCACGGACCATGACCGAGGTGATCAGGCAGTTGATGCACGACGACTTGCCGGAGCCGGTGGCCCCCGCGACGAGGACGTGCGGCATCTTCGCGAGGTTGGCCATGACGTAGCCGCCCTCGACGTCCTTGCCCAGCGCCACCAGCATGGGGTGGTCGTCCTCGGCCGCGTCCGCGAGGCGCAGCACATCGCCGAGGTTGACCATCTCCCGGTCGGTGTTCGGGATCTCGATGCCGACCGCGGACTTGCCCGGGATGGGGCTGATGATCCGCACGTCGGGGCTGGCGACGGCGTACGCGATGTTCTTGGTCAGCGCGGTGATCCGCTCGACCTTCACGGCGGGTCCGAGCGTGACCTCGTAGCGGGTGACGGTCGGTCCGCGGGTGAAGCCCGTGACGTCGGCGTCCACCTTGAACTCGCCGAAGACGGTGCGCAGGGACTCGACGACCGCGTCGTTGGCCGCGCTGCGCGCCTTGCCGGGGCCGCCGCGCGTGAGCAGGTCCAGCGACGGCAGCGCGTAGGTGATGTCCCCGGACAGCTGGAGCTGCTCCGCGCGCACCGGCAGGCCGCCGGACGCCTCCGGGGCGGCCTTCGTCAGGTCCGGGACACTCTCGGCCTTGAGCTTCTCCTGCCTGGGGCGGCCCGCCGGTGCCGGAACCGGCGCCGACGCGGGCGCGGGTGTGGGCTCCGGCGAAGGTGTCGGTACGGGTGTGGTCTCCTCGCGGTCGCCCACACTCACGCCCTGGGTGAGATCGGCGACGAGCGGGGACGGCGGCATGCCGTGCAGGACGGCACCGTCGAGCGCCGCCGCCGCGGCCGCCGCGACGTCCACGGCATCCATCTGCCGCTGCAGATCCGGCTGCGGCACCGCGGAGCGCCTGGGACGGCTGCGGCGCTGCGAGAGGGCCTCCGCCTCGGCGTCCTCGGGGTCGTACGCCTGGGGAGCGCTCCGGCGCTTGCGGGGGCGCGCGGGCAGCGCCTCGCGCCACTGCTCGTCGTAGCGCTCGTCGTCCTCGGTGTGCTCCTCCTCCTCGGGCTCGTGCACCACACCCAGGCGCACGCCGAGAGCGCGCAGCCGCTGCGGGATGGCGTTGACGGGCGTGGCGGTCACCACGAGCAGCCCGAAGAGCGTCAGCAGCACCAGCATCGGAACGGCGAGCGCCTCGGTCATGGCGCGCGTCAGCGGGGTCGCCGCCGCCCAGCCGATGAGACCGCCGGCATCCCTTATGCCCTGCATCCCGTTGCTGCGGGCGGGCGAGCCGCAGGCGATGTGGACCTGGCCGAGGACGCCGATGACGAGTGCGGACAGGCCGATCACGATCCGGCCGTTGGCGTCCGGCTTCTCCGGATGCCGGATGAACCGTACGGCGATCACCGCGAGCAGGATCGGCACCAGCAGGTCGAGCCGGCCGAAGGCGCCGGTGACCAGGATCTCCACCAGATCGCCGACGGGGCCGCGCAGGTCGGCCCAGGTATTGGCGGCGACGATCAGCGCGATGGCGAACAGCAGCAGCGCGACGCCGTCCTTGCGGTGGGCCGGGTCGAGGTTCTTGGCGCCCCGCCCTATGCCCCGGAAGACGGCGCCGACGGCGTGCGCGAGCCCCAGCCAGAGCGCACGCACCAGCCGGTACACACCCCCGGTGGGGCTGGGCGCCGGCTTGGGCGGCGGCGCGGCCTTCTTCGCCGGGGCCTTCTTGGCGGGCGCTTTCTTGGCCGGCTTCTTCTTCGCGGCCGCCTTCCCCGCCGCAGCCTTCGCGGGAGCGGCCGCCTTCTTCGCGGGCTGCTTCTTGGCGGCGGAGGGACGTGAGGCCATGGAGGTGAGATTACCGGGGGAGACGACAGCGGACACGTGTGCCCACTGCTTCACCCTTTCGTGTCGCCCGCAGCAGGGCCGGGAACTGACGCACCCTCATGGGCAACTGCGCTCCCCACGGACCTCAGTTCTGTGTCGGCACCGATGCGCTGCCGCCGGCCGCCCCGGGCTCCAGAGCGTCCAGCGCGCGGCGCAACCCGGTGAGCTTGCGCTCGAGATGGGCGGCCGTGGCCACCGCCGCCGCGTCCGCGGACTCGTCGTCCAACTGCTTGGACAGCGCCTCCGCCTGCTCCTCCACGGCCGCGAGACGCGCGGACAGCTCGGCGAGCAGCCCGGCGGACTCCTTGCCGCCGACCGCGCCCTTGCCGCCGCCCTCCAACTGGAGCCGCAGCAGCGCCGCCTGCTCGCGCAGCTGGCAGTTCTTCATGTACAGCTCGACGAACACCGAGACCTTGGCGCGCAGCACCCAGGGGTCGAACGGCTTCGAGATGTAGTCGACCGCGCCCGCCGCGTACCCCCGGAAGGTGTGGTGGGGGCCGTGATTGATCGCGGTGAGGAAGATGATCGGGATGTCCCGGGTCCGCTCGCGCCGCTTGATGTGCGCGGCGGTCTCGAATCCGTCCATGCCCGGCATCTGGACATCCAGCAGAATGACCGCGAAATCGTCCGTGAGCAGTGCCTTGAGCGCTTCCTCCCCGGACGATGCCCGCACCAGCGTCTGATCGAGCGCAGAGAGGATGGCCTCCAGCGCCAGCAGATTCTCCGGCCGATCATCGACCAGGAGGATCTTGGCCTTCTGCACCATGGCCCGCCCTCCTCGCCCCGGCGATACGCCGGGCGCCGCCCCAGAGGACGACTCCCTTTCGCCGCCCGTCCTTGTGCCGGTCATCGTAGCCGCACCCCGCCCGTCGCCACACCCTGTCACCGCGATGTCACTGTGCACATAAGAGAAACGCCGCAGGAGACCTGAAGGTTCCCGGAATCCGGGATTCCCACACGTCCTCGCGCTTGCCGGTACGGGAACTCCGCGTACACACCCAGGGTTCCCGCGGCGTTCACATCGCCGCCTGTCGTCCCGTCACTCCTCGCGCATCCACTGCCGCATGACCGCCAGCAGGTGATCGGGGTCGACCGGCTTCGTCACATAGTCGGAGGCGCCCGACTCGATCGCCTTCTCCCGGTCCCCCTTCATCGCCTTCGCGGTCAGGGCGATGATCGGCAGCCCGGCGAACTGCGGCATCCGACGGATCGCCGTGGTCGTCGCATAGCCGTCCATCTCGGGCATCATGATGTCCATCAGCACGACGGCCACGTCGTCGTGCTGCTCCAGCACCTCGATGCCCTCGCGTCCGTTCTCGGCGTACAGCACCGACAGCCCGTGCTGTTCCAGGACGCTGGTGAGCGCGAACACATTACGGATGTCGTCGTCGACGATGAGCACCTTCTCGCCACCGAACCGCACCGCACGGGACTGCTGGGGACTGCTGTCCTGCTCGGCCACCGTCGTCCACGCTTCGGGCCGCTGCTCGGCCGACGGCAGGCTGCGACGGCGCCGCCGGAAGAGCGCGGCCGGCCCGTTCTGGGTCTCCTGGTACGACTTCACCTCGGCCGGCATCTCGATCTCCACCGCGGACAGCTCCGAGGACCGCCGGGCCTCGGAGGCGACCAGCTCGACGGCCTCCAGCGCGGGCACGGACTGCTGGTAGCCCTGCGGCGGGAGTTCGCTCGGGTGCAGCGGCAGGTACAGCGTGAACGTCGAGCCGCGGCCCGGCTCGCTCTGTGCGTGGATCTCACCGCCGAGCAGCTGCGCGATCTCCCTGGAGATCGACAGCCCCAGGCCGGTGCCGCCGTACTTGCGGCTGGTCGTGCCGTCCGCCTGCTTGAACGCCTCGAAGATCACCCGCATCTTGCTGGCCGCGATGCCGATCCCGGTGTCGGTCACCGAGAACGCGATCAGGTCGGCATGCGGATCGGTCAGCGAGCCCGCCTCCAGCAGCTGCTCGCGGATGGTCGGCGGAACACCCGCGCCCGCGGGCCGGATCACCAGCTCCACGGACCCGGAGTCGGTGAACTTCACCGCGTTGGACAACAGGTTCCGCAGCACCTGCAGAAGCCGCTGCTCGTCGGTGTGCAGGGTCGCCGGCAGCTCCGGGGAGACCCGCACGGACAGGTCCAGGCCCTTCTCCGCGGTCAGCGGCCGGAAGGTCGCCTCCACGTAGTCCACGAGCTGGACGAGCGCGATACGCGTCGGGGAGACGTCCATCTTGCCCGCCTCGACCTTCGACAGATCGAGGATGTCGTTGATCAGCTGGAGCAGGTCGGAACCGGCGCCGTGGATGGTCTCGGCGAACTCGACCTGCTTGGGCGAGAGGTTGCCCTCGGCGTTGTCGGCGAGCAGCTTGGCCAGGATCAGCAGCGAGTTGAGCGGCGTACGCAGCTCGTGCGACATGTTGGCGAGGAACTCGCTCTTGTAGCGCATGGACACCGCGAGCTGCTCGGCGCGCTCCTCCAGGACCTGCCGCGCCTCCTCGATCTCGGTGTTCTTCACCTCGATGTCGCGGTTCTGCCGGGCCAGCAGCTCGGCCTTCTCCTCCAGTTCGGCGTTGGAGGCCTGCAGCGCCTTCTGCCGGTTCTCCAGCTCGGCCGAACGCTCCCGCAGTTGCTCGGTGAGCTCCTGCGACTGCTTCAGCAGCTGCTCGGTCTTGGTGTTGACCGAGATGGTGTTGACGCTGGTCGCGATCATCTCGGCGATCTGGTTGAGGAAGTCCTTCTGGATCTGCGTGAACGGCGTGAAGGACGCCAGCTCGATCACACCGAGCACCTTGCCCTCGAAGAGCACCGGCAGCACGACCACCTGCGCGGGCGGCGCCTCACCGAGCCCGGAGGAGATCTTCAGATAGCCACTGGGCGCGTTCTCCACCAGGATCGTGCGCTTCTCCTCGGCGGCCGTGCCGATCAGCGCCTCACCCGGCAGGAACGACGTCGGCATGGAGCCCATCGAGTAGCCGTAGGAGCCGGCCATGCGCAGCTCGTACTGGTCCTCGGCGTCGCCGCTGAGCTCCTGCCCCTCCATGAGGGGCATCGCCACGAAGAACGCGCCGTGCTGCGCGGAGACCACCGGCGTCAGCTCGCTCATGATCAGCGAGGCGACGTCCTCCAGGTCCCTGCGTCCCTGCATCAGCGCCGAGATCCGGGCGAGGTTGCCCTTGAGCCAGTCCTGCTCCTCGTTGGCGATCGTGGTGTCGCGCAGGTTGGCGATCATCTTGTTGATGTAGTCCTGCAGCTCCTGGATCTCGCCGGACGCGTCGACGTCGATCTTCAGGTTCAGGTCACCGCGGGTCACCGCGGTCGCCACGCGCGCGATGGCACGCACCTGCCGGGTCAGGTTCCCGGCCATCTCGTTCACCGACTCGGTCAGGTCCCGCCAGGTGCCGTCCACGTCCCGCACGCGTGCCTGGCCGCCGAGCTGCCCCTCGGTGCCCACCTCACGGGCCACCCGGGTGACCTCCTCGGCGAAGCTGGACAGCTGGTCGACCATCGTGTTGATCGTCGTCTTCAGTTCGAGGATCTCGCCGCGCGCGTCGATGTCGATCTTCTTCGTCAGGTCACCCTTGGCGATGGCCGTGGTGACCATGGCGATGTTGCGCACCTGACCGGTCAGGTTCGACGCCATCTGGTTCACCGACTCGGTGAGGTCCTTCCAGGTGCCGGCCACACCGGGTACGTGCGCCTGGCCGCCCAGAATGCCGTCCGTGCCCACCTCGCGGGCCACCTTGGTGACCTGGTCGGCGAACGAACTCAGCGTCTTCACCATGGTGTTGATGGTGTCGGCGAGCTGCGCGACCTCGCCGCTCGCCTCGATGGTCACCTGCCGGGTCAGGTCACCGTTGGCGACCGCCGCCGCCACCTGGGAGATGTTCCGCACCTGCATGGTCAGGTTGTTGGCCATCAGGTTGACGTTGTTGCTCAGGTCCTTCCAGATGCCCGTGACACCCGGCACGTTCGCCTGGCCGCCCAGAATGCCCTCGGTGCCCACCTCACGGGCCACCCGGGTCACCTGCTCGGCGAAGCTGGACAGCTGGTCGACCATGGTGTTGACCGTCGTGACGAGCTCGAGGATCTCGCCCTTCGCGTCCACGGTGATCTTCTTGGACAGGTCGCCCTTGGCGACCGCGGTCGTGACCTCGGCGATGTTGCGGACCTGGATGGTCAGGTTGTTCGCCATGAAGTTCACGGACTGCGTGAGGTCCTTCCAGGTGCCGGAGACGCCCTGGACCTCGGCCTGGCCGCCGAGCATGCCCTCCGTGCCCACCTCACGGGCCACCCGCGTGACCTCCTGGGCGAAGGACGACAGCTGGTCGACCATCGTGTTCAGGGTGTTCTTCAGCTCCAGGATCTCCCCGCGGGCATCCACGGTGATCTTCTGGGAGAGATCACCGCGGGCCACGGCGGTGGCCACCTGGGCGATGTTGCGCACCTGTGCGGTGAGGTTGCCGGCCATGCCGTTCACCGAGTCGGTCAGATCCCGCCACACACCGGCGACGCCCGGCACCTGTGCCTGACCTCCCAGGCGCCCCTCCGTGCCCACGTCCCGGGCGACCCGGGTCACCTGGTCGGCGAAGGCGGAGAGCTGGTCCACCATCGTGTTGATGGTGTTCTTCAGCTCCAGGATCTCCCCGCGCGCGTCGACGTCGATCTTCTGCGACAGGTCACCGCGCGCCACGGCCGTCGTCACCTGGGCGATCTGCCGCACCTGCGACGTCAGGTTGCCGGCCATGAAGTTGACGGAGTCCGTCAGCTCCTTCCACGTACCCGACACACCGTCCACGCGGGCCTGACCGCCCAGCCGGCCCTCCGTGCCCACGTCCCGGGCCATCCGCGTGACCTGGTCGGCGAAGCTCGACAGCTGGTCCACCATCGTGTTCACGGTGTTCTTCAGCTGGAGCATCTCGCCGGACACGTCGACGGTGACCTTCTGCGAGAGGTCACCGTTGGCCACCGCCGTCGTCACCTGGGCGATGTTGCGCACCTGACCGGTCAGGTTGCGGAAGGCGGTGTTGACGGAGTCCGTCAGGTCCTTCCAGGTGCCCGCCGCACCCGGCACCTGCGCCTGGCCGCCCAGCTCACCCTCGACGCCGATCTCCCGCGCGACCCGGGTGACCTCGGCACCGAACGCCGACAGCTGGTCCACCATCCCGTTGACGGTGTTCTTCAGCTCCAGCATCTCGCCGGCCACGTCCACGGTGACCTTCTGCGACAGATCACCGCTGGCCACGGCGGTGGTCACCGCGGCGATGTCCCGCACCTGCGTGGTCAGGTTCCGGAACACCGTGTTGACGGAGTCCGTCAGGTCCTTCCAGGTGCCCGCCGCGCCCGGCACGTTCGCCTGGCCGCCGAGCCGCCCCTCCGCGCCGACCTCGTTGGCCACGCGCGTGACCTCGTCCGCGAAGATCCGCAGCGTCTCGGTCATCTGGTTGATCGTCTCGGCGAGCTGCGCCACCTCGCCACGCGCCGGCACGGTCACCTTCTGCGAGAGATCACCGTTGGCGACCGCCGTCGTCACCTGGGAGATCCCGCGCACCTGTGCGGTCAGGTTGCCCGCCATGGTGTTGACGGAGTCGGTCAGCTCCTTCCACACGCCGGCCACCCCGGGCACCTGGGCCTGGCCGCCCAGGATGCCCTCGGTGCCCACCTCACGGGCGACCCGGGTCACCTCGGAGGAGAAGGAGGACAGCTGCTCCACCATCGTGTTGACGGTGTTCTTCAGCTCCAGCATCTCGCCGGCGACGTGAACGGTGACCTTGCGGGACAGATCACCGCGGGCCACCGCCGTCGTCACCAGCGCGATGTCGCGCACCTGCGCGGTCAGCCGGTTCGCCATCGTGTTGACGGACTCCGTCAGGTCCTTCCACGAACCCGACATGCCCCGCACCCGGGCCTGCCCGCCGAGCTTGCCCTCGGTACCGACCTCGCTGGCCACCCGCGTGACCTCGTCGGTGAACGTCGACAGCTGGTCGACCAGATTGTTGACGGTCCGGCCGACCTTCAGGAACTCGCCCCGCAGCGGATGCCCGGTGCCGTCGGGCGCCTGTGTACGCAGATCCATGCGGGGCGAGAGGTCGCCCTCGGCGACCGCCGTCAGCACCCGGCTGACCTCGGACACGGGCCAGACCAGATCGTCGACCAGCGCGTTGGAGTGGTCGATGGCGGTCGCCCAGGAGCCCTCACAGGCGCCCGTCTCCAGCCGTTCCGTGAGTTTTCCCTCACGCCCCACCATGCGCCGCACCCGCGACAGCTCACCCGTCAGGTGCATGTTCCGGTCGGCCACCTCGTTGAAGACGGCCGCGATCTCGGACATCACGCCGTCCCCGGAGACCGTGAGCCGCTTGCGGAAGTTGCCGTCCCGCATGGCCACGAGGGCCGTCAGCAGCCGGTCCAGGGCAGCCGTGTCCACGGCGGTGGTCCCTCCGCGCCTGCCCAGGGACGGTCCGCCCTTCGCGCGCGCCTTCGTCCCCCGCGTCGCTGCGCCAGACTCCACTGTGTCCCTCCCGAAGGGGTAGACCATTACTGCCGTGCTCGGCCGCATCGCCCCGGCGTTCCGGTCCCCCGGCCCGCCGGCCACTTCCGCGTACCCATTACTGCTTGGTATTTCTGCCAGACGAGATCCGGCCACACCAGAGGCTGCTGCCCGCCGTGCACGGAATACACGCAGTCTGGTCCGACCTTCATCAGAAGCTTGCCCAGTGTTTCACCCCGGCCGAACCAGGCCATAACAGTTCGGCAGCTTCGCACATCGTCCGCACACCCTGGGGGCGTAAACACCGGCGACCGGCATCCGCTCGGACGGCGAAGGTAAGTAACCTTGCATCCGGCTGTCCAGCCGCACCGGCTCCGACCGGCCTGGGCGGTGGCACGAGAACGAGCGGGCATCGGAGGGGCGGCCGCAGACCATGACCACCGGACTGATCCCCGGGGAACACCCCCCGGAGCCACGGCCGACGGGCGAGCGGATGCCGCAGCAGCGGCGCGAGCCGGCCGGCCAACCAGCCCTGCACGTCGACAACCGGCCGAGGAGTTCTGTGATCACCGCGCGCGCGGCCGCCAGTTTCGAGCCCGTCGGGCGGTCCGTCGCGACCGCCCGCTCCTTCGTCCGCGACACCCTCCAGGGCTGGGGTTTCGCCGACATCATCGACGA
Organism: Streptomyces sp. NPDC007971; assembly: GCF_042958635.1. Taxonomy (NCBI): domain Bacteria; kingdom Bacillati; phylum Actinomycetota; class Actinomycetes; order Kitasatosporales; family Streptomycetaceae; genus Streptomyces; species Streptomyces sp. NPDC007971. Next base: position 3,628 of record NZ_JBIBJK010000014.1, on the reverse strand, counting down.
TGCGGTGGTCCTCACCAGCGAACTGGTGACCAACGCGGTCGTCCACGCGGGCACGCACGCGGACGTCCTGTGCCTGCGCACCGAGGACGGCGTGCGCGTCGAGGTCGCGGACCGCTACCCGGAGCGCGAGGTGCCCCTCCAGAGCTCCCCCGCGTCGATGGGCAGCCCCGACCGCGAGGGCGGCCGCGGCCTCCAGCTGTGCGCGGCCCTGGCTGCCCGCTGGGGCGTGGACTACACGCCCACGCACAAGAACGTCTGGTTCCACCTCGCCCTGCCCGAACGTCCGGTCGGCACCCGCGCCGCCGGCCCCGCCCTCCCCGCGGACCTGCTCCCGCTGGCCGACGGCCGGGTCCGCGTCGCGGTCCTCCAGATCGACCGAAAAGGATCCATCAGCGCCTGGAACGAGGACGCGGAGGAACTCTTCGGCTACGCGTCGAACGACGTCATCGGCAAGCCCCTGACCGACCTCGCCGCCTGGCCGCACACCCCGGGCACCGGCACGGGCATCGCCGAGGCCCTGCAGCTCTCGCGCTGGGAGGGCAGCTACGGCGTCCGCGGCGCCGACGGCCGGGTGGCGCCGGTGTACGCCTCCCACCTCAGAGTCCGCGACACCGGCGGCGAACCCTCCACCGTCTGCCTCCTGGTCCGCGACCACGAACGCGCCGTCCTGCAGACACCCACGCGCGTCCCCTCCAACGACCCGTCGCCGGCCTCCGACGGCCAGAACACCGACCCCTTCGAGGTGTTCATCGGCTCCCCGGCCCCGGACGATCTCGACGGGCTGCTGCAGCGCACGGTGGAGCGGGCCCGCGACATGCTCGACGGCGACGCGGCCTTCCTGCTCCTTGCGACGGACGACGAGACGGAGCTGGAGGTCCGCGCCTCCACCGGCCTGCCCTCCGCCCGCCAGCGGTTCGCCCGCGTCCCCGTCGAGGCGGGTCCCGGGCGCTACGGCTCCGCGCGCATGCCCGCCGTCCACGACGACCTCACCGCCGTGCCCGGCGCCGTACCGCTCCTGACCGGCACCGGCATGCGCTCCGTGGTCACGGTCCCGCTCAAGGTCGAGGGCCGCCTCACGGGCTCCCTGGGCGTCGGGGCCGAGGCCCCGGGCCGGTACTCCAACGAGGAGGCGCTGCGCCTGCAGTTCGCCGCCGACCGCATCGCCCTGGCCGTCGAATCGGCCCGCCTGGGCGAGCTGGAGCGGCTGCGCCGCGGCTCCCTGAGCTTCCTCGTGGAGGCCTCCGACCTGCTGGCCGGCACTCTGGACCGCGACCAGACCCTGGCCCTGATGGCCCAGATGACCGTTCCGACCCTGGCGACCTGGTGCGCGGTCTACACGATCGCCGACCAGGCCTCCGAGCCGTACCTGTCGTACGTGCTGCACGAGGACGAGGAACTCATCGACGGCATCAAGTCGCTGCTGTCGAAGATGCCCCCGCCCGACCCGGTACCGACGCCCGGCGCCCGTGTCTGGACGGCCCCCGGCGAGGTCGCCCACCAGGCGGCCCTGCGCACCTCGATGCGCAGCCTCGGGCTGACCGGCGGCCCCGTGCAGCAGATCACCGCGGGCATCGGCCCGACCCTCGCGACCGCCTCCGCGGTCGGCGGCGAGACGGTGGTCCTGCCCCTCGTCGCGCGCAACCGCGTCATCGGCATGCTGACCCTCGGCAAGCCCACCGACGAGCACTTCCGCCAGGAGATCCTCGAACTGGCCGAGGACCTCAGCCGCAGGGCCGCCCTCGCCCTGGACAACGCCCGTCTGTACTCGGAGCGCACGGCCATCAGTCAGGCCCTCCAGCGCAGCCTGCTGCCGCCCGGCACGCCCCACATCGACGGCGTCGAGGTCGAGGTCATCTACCGGGCGGCCGGCGAGGGCAACGAGGTCGGCGGCGACTTCTACGACGTCTTCCCCATCGGCGAAGGCGCCTACGGCTTCGCCATCGGAGACGTCTGCGGTACAGGCCCCAACGCGGCGGCGGTCACCGGCCTGGCCCGGCACGCCCTGCGCCTGCTGGCCCGAGAGGGACTCTCCGGCCCGGCGGTCCTGGAACGCCTGAACTCCGCGATCCTCGACGAGGGCGACCGCAGCCGCTTCCTGACGCTGCTGTACGGCGAGTTGCGCCCGCAGACGGACGGCAGTGCCGAACTGAAGGTGGTCTGCGCCGGCCACCCGCTCCCCCTGCGCCTGCGCCAGGACGGAACGGTGGTCGCTTCGGCCGAACCCCAGCCGCTGCTGGGTGTCATCGAGGACCTGGAGCTGTACGAGGAGACGGTCGTCCTCGACCCGGGTGACGTCCTCCTGTGCGTCACGGACGGCGTCACCGAGCGCCGCGAGGGAACCCGCATGCTGGGCGACGACGGCCTCGCCGACGTCCTCACCACCTGCACGGGTCTCACGGCGGGGGCGGTGGCGGCACGCATCATGCGCGCGGTGGAACGCTTCGCGTCCGACGCCCCGTCCGACGACATGGCGATTCTGGCGATGCGGGTCCCGGGGCTTCAGAAGGACTGAGGCTCCGGGCCCTCCCGGGCATGTGAACACGGGAACATCGCTCCACCTGGACATGCAAAAAGGCCCCGCCCGGAAGGGCGAGGCCTTTTTTCTGGAGCCCCCAAACGGAATCGAACCGTTGACCTTCTCCTTACCATGGAGACGCTCTACCGACTGAGCTATAGGGGCCTGTCGCTTTCGAGGTTTCCCTCCCGGCGACAAGAAAAGAGTACCCTGAACAGGGCCGAGTTCCCAAATTCGTTCGGTGACCGCTCAGAAGGCGGGCTGCAGCAGGCCGCCAAGGGCGTTGCAGGCGGAGACGACCCGCTGCATCTCACGCTCCGTCAACGAGGCTTCCACGGGCAGCGCGAGGGTCTCGTCCGCGGCCCGCTCGGTCTCCGGCAGCGCCACGCAGCGCCGGAACTCGGGCAGCCGGTGCACGGGCGTCTTCACCGGAACCCGGCACTCGACTCCCTTGGCCCGCAGGGCCCGTGCGAACGCATCGCGGTCCGGTCTGCCGTTGCCCGGCACCCGCACGACGTACTGCTGGTAGGTGTGTCCGTCACCGCCGTCGGGCGTCTGGACGCCCTTGAGCTTGGCGTCGAGATAGGCGGCCCGCTCCCTGCGCTGCGCCATCTCGTCGTACGGTGCCTCGGACTCGCCCTGCTCGACCACGAGCACCCCGTGCCGCTGTCCGGCCGCGTGCAACCGCCTGATGTCGGCACTCCGTCCGAAGCGGTGGACGACAACGACCGCCGCGGTACGGGACGTTATGGCCGCTTCCACGGAGGCGGGGTCCAGGCAGTAGGTGACCGGGTCTATGTCGGCGAACACCGGGAGCGCACCCGCCAGAGCCACGGCCTCGGCCACCTCGACGTTCCCGAAGGCCGGTACGACGACCTCGTCACCGACTCCGACGCCGGCGGCCCTGAGCATTGCAGCAGTACCCATGTGCTGGATGCTGAGGGCGCAACGTGAACGACACGTTAAGCAAAACGTAAAAAGGCCGGACCCTGAACCGAAGTTCAGGATCCGACCTTTTCAAAATTTGTTCGGCGGCGTCCTACTCTCCCACAGGGTCCCCCCTGCAGTACCATCGGCGCTGTGAGGCTTAGCTTCCGGGTTCGGAATGTAACC
>NZ_JBIBJK010000013.1:246065-300973 GCF_042958635.1 Streptomyces sp. NPDC007971 | reverse complement strand
GGGAGCGGAACTCGTCGACGACCTCTTCGGTCAACGAGGGACGCTGAGCAATCAGCATGTGTGGATCAGATCCTTCATTCGTGGACGCCCGCTATTTGACGCCCGACGGAAGTCGCACCCGCGAGAGGTGCGGTTACTGCAAGGGTACGGGCGGCACGACCCGAAGGAGCCGTACCGCCCGACGTTCTATGCGGGGGAAATCCCCCACACTCCCTGCACTGCTCGGTGAAGCAGCCGTGCGTCAGACGCGGCGGCGCTTCGGCGGGCGGCAGCCGTTGTGCGGGGTCGGGGTGACGTCCTGGATGGAGCCGACCTCGAGGCCCGTGGCCTGCAGGGAGCGGATCGCGGTCTCACGACCGGAACCCGGGCCCTTGACGAACACGTCGACCTTGCGCATGCCGTGCTCCTGGGCGCGGCGGGCAGCCGACTCGGCGGCCATCTGCGCGGCGAACGGCGTGGACTTCCGGGAGCCCTTGAAGCCGACGTGGCCGGCGGAGGCCCAGGAGATCACGTTGCCGGACGGGTCCGTGATCGAAACGATCGTGTTGTTGAACGTGCTCTTGATGTGCGCGTGGCCGTGAGCGACGTTCTTCTTTTCCTTGCGGCGCACCTTCTTGGCAGCGCCCTGACGTCCCTTGGGGGGCATCTACTAACTCCTACGGGAGGTGGTCGGTCCTACAGCGAAGACCGTGGACAGGTGTCCGCTGCGGACTACTTCTTGCCCGGCTTCTTCTTGCCGGCGATGGCGCGACGCGGGCCCTTGCGGGTACGAGCGTTGGTGCTGGTGCGCTGACCGCGGACGGGCAGACCGCGACGGTGACGGAGACCCTGGTAGCAACCGATCTCGACCTTGCGGCGGATGTCGGCCTGGATCTCGCGACGGAGGTCACCCTCGGTCTTGATGTGGTTGTCGACGTACTCGCGGATCGCGACCAGCTGCTCTTCGCTCAGGTCACGGACGCGAGTGTTCGGGTCGATACCGGTCTCGGCCAGCGTCTGCTGGGAGAGGGTGCGGCCGATGCCGAACACGTAGGTGAGGGCGACCTCCACGCGCTTGTCGCGCGGGATGTCAACACCGGAAACGCGTGCCATTCAATGGCTCCTGGTGAATCTTCGGAGGTCTTCCGCAGGACCGGCTCCCGGCCGCCGTACCAGGTACGAACCGGGTCCCCGGCCTCCGAACCGGGGGTGTCGAGCTGGAACGCTCGGGTCCTGCGTATGAACAAATTCAGCTTGCGTCGCGCGAATCTCTGCGATGGATGCAGAGGGATCGGTCGTGCGTCAGCCCTGGCGCTGCTTGTGGCGCGGGTTCTCGCAAATGACCATGACCCGACCGTGACGGCGGATCACCCTGCACTTGTCGCAGATCTTCTTGACGCTCGGCTTGACCTTCATGGGTGAGGTTCTCCGGGTCAGTGCCATCACCCCGGCGAGCCAGGGTGCGGGCAAGATCTACTTGTAGCGGTAGACGATCCGGCCACGCGTCAGGTCGTACGGAGACAGCTCCACCACGACCCGGTCGTCAGGGAGAATGCGGATGTAGTGCATACGCATCTTGCCGCTGATGTGTGCCAGGACCTGGTGGCCGTTCTGGAGCTCGACCTTGAACATGGCGTTCGGAAGAGACTCGACGACAGTGCCCTCGATCTCGATGGCACCTTGCTTCTTGGCCACGCTTCGCCCTTCGAATCGACTACCTTGATCGACTCTCTGACCCGTCCCGTGGGGCGAGCGCGAACGCATGCAGACATGCGGGTGCACGAGAGCCGACGAGTCAGTCTACGTCAGCGCACCCGGAAACACGAATCGAGGGATTCTGCCCCATGCCCCTGATCCTTAAGCCAGCGGGTCGGGAGCGACGGTCACTCCGTACTCGGCCAGCTTGGCCTTGCCGCCGTCGGGAGCCGTGAGGACCAGGGGGCCCTGTTCGGTGAGCGCGACCGAGTGCTCCCAGTGCGAGGACCAGGTGCCGTCGGTGGTGATGACCGTCCAGTCGTCCTCGAGGACCTCGGTGCGGGGAGTGCCGAGGGAGACCATCGGCTCGATGGCGAGGCAGAAGCCGGGGACCAGCTTCGGGCCCTTGCCGCGCCGGCGGTCCACGTAGTTCAGCAGGTGCGGGTCCATGTGCATCTCGGTGCCGATGCCGTGGCCGCCGTAGTCCTCGATGATCCCGTACTTGCCGCCGCCCGGCCTGGGCTGGCGGCGGATGTACGTCTCGATGGCCCGGGAGACGTCGACCAGGCGGTTGCCCTGCTTCACGGCCGCGATGCCGGCCCACATCGATTCCTCGGTCACCCGGGACAGCTCGATCAGCTCCGGAGCGTGACCGGAACCCACGAACGCCGTGAAGGCCGCGTCGCCGTGCCAGCCGTCGACGATGGCGCCCGCGTCGATGGAGATCATGTCGCCGTCCTTCAGCACGACGTTCTCCGCGGGGATGCCGTGGACGACCACCTCGTTGACCGACGTGCAGATCGTCGCGGGGAAACCGCCGTACCCCAGGAAGTTCGACTTGGCGCCGTGCTCCGCGATCACCTTGCGGGCGACCTCGTCCAGATCCTTGGTGGAGGCGCCGGGCACCGCGGCCTCGCGCGTGGCCGCGTGGATGGCGGCTACGACCAGCCCCGCCGCACGCATCTTGGCGATCTGCTCGGGGCTCTTGATCTGCACCATGGGGGCCTGCGCTCTCCGTCACTCACGTCGGCTGGGTTACGTACACAACACTACGGCCGCGGCGCCCTGGGGGTCCGCCGGACGAAATCCGGGGCAGGGCACCGCGGCCGATAGGACCGCGATCTACTTGTTCTCGGCCTTCTCGCGCTTGAGCGCCTCCAGCGCCCGCTGCGTGATCTCGTCCACCGGGCCCAGGGCGGAGATCGTCACGACCAGGCCCTGCGCCTTGTAGTAGTCGATGATCGGCTCGGTCTGCGTGTGGTAGACCTCCAGCCGCGTGCGGACGGTGTCCTCGGAGTCGTCGTCGCGCTGGTACAGCTCACCGCCGCAGACGTCGCAGACGCCCTCCTTCTTCGGCGGGCTGTACGTCACGTGGAAGACGTGGGACGAGTCGTTGCGGCAGATCCGCCGGCCGGCGATCCGCTTGACGACCTCGTCCTCCGGGACCTCCAGGTCCAGGACGGCGTCCAGCGTGATGCGCTCGGTCTCCAGCAGCTCGTCCAGCGCCTCGGCCTGCGAGACGTTGCGCGGGAAGCCGTCCAGCAGGAAGCCGCCCTCGGCGTCCGGCTGCTCCATCCGGTCCTTGGCCATCGCGATGGTCACCTCGTCCGGGACGAGGTTGCCGGCGTCCATGTAGGACTTCGCGAGCTTGCCCAGCTCGGTCTGCTGGCTGATGTTGGCCCGGAACAGGTCGCCCGTGGAGATGTGCGGGATCGACAGCTCTTCTGCGAGGCGGACGGCTTGCGTTCCCTTACCGGCACCCGGCGGCCCGACGAGGACGATACGCATCAGCGGAGGAACCCTTCGTAATTGCGCTGCTGGAGCTGGCTCTCGATCTGCTTCACCGTCTCAAGACCGACACCCACGATGATCAGGATGCTGGTCCCGCCGAACGGGAAGTTCTGGCTTGCCCCGAAGCCCACCAACGCCATTGTCGGTACGAGAGCGATCAGACCCAGATACAGCGAACCCGGCCAGGTGATCCGGTTGAGCACGTAGCTCAGGTACTCAGCGGTCGGTCGGCCAGCCCGGATGCCCGGGATGAAGCCACCATACTTCTTCATGTTGTCCGCGACTTCCTCGGGGTTGAAGGAGATAGCCACGTAGAAGAACGCGAAGAAAACGATGAGCAAGAAGTACAGAGTGATGTAAATCGGGTGGTCGCCCTTGGTCAGGTTGTTCTTGATCCAGACCGTCCAGCTCGAATTGCCCCCCGCGAACTGCGCCACGAGTGCCGGAATGTAGAGCAGCGACGAGGCGAAGATGACGGGAATCACACCCGCCTGGTTCACCTTGAGCGGGATGTACGTGGACGTACCGCCGTAGGAACGACGGCCGATCATGCGCTTCGCGTACTGGACCGGGATGCGGCGCTGGGCCTGCTCGACGAAGACGACGAGCGCGACCATGACCAGGCCGACCAGGATGACCGTGCCGAACTCGATCCAGCCGCCGGCCAGCGAACCCTGCTTCTTGATGGCCCACAGCGCGGACGGGAAGGTCGCGGCGATCGAGATGAACATCAGGATCGACATGCCGTTGCCGATGCCGCGGTCGGTGATCAGCTCACCGAGCCACATGACGACGGCCGTACCGGCGGTCATGCAGATGACCATCGTGATCGTCGTGAAGATCGCCTGGTCCGGGACGATGCTCGACGCGACCGAGCAGCCGTTGAAGAGAGCGCCGCTGCGGGCGGTGGCCACCAGGCCGGTGCCCTGCAGGATGGCGAGCGCCACCGTCAGGTAGCGGGTGTACTGCGTGATCTTCGCCGTACCGGCCTGGCCCTCCTTCTTCAGGGCTTCCAGGCGCGGGATGACCACGGTGAGCAGCTGAAGGATGATGCTGGCCGTGATGTACGGCATGATGCCGAGCGCGAAGATCGTGATCTGCAGCAGCGCACCGCCGCTGAACATGTTCACGAGACCGAACAGGCCCTGATTGGCCCCCGCCTCGCTCACACACGTCTGGACGGCCTTGTAGTTGACGCCGGGGATCGGGACGTGGGTACCGACCCGGTAGACCACGATGATGGCCAGCGTGAAGAGCAGCTTCTTGCGCAGGTCGGGCGTCCTGAACGCCCGGGCGAACGCGGTGAGCACGGTGCCTCCTGCGACCCCCGCGCAACTGCGTCAAGGGTGACGGTCGTGAGATTCGACGGATACGGAAAAAAGAGCAGTGCAGCCCACCTTACCGGCGACACTGCCCCCCTTGGAACGACCAACCGGGGATACCCCATTGTGAGGTATCCCCGGTCGGGATCGTTTACGTCATCGAGAGACCTGAGGTACTCAGACCAGCTCGGTGACCGTGCCGCCGGCGGCGGTGATCTTCTCCTTGGCGGAGCCGGAGACGGCGTCGACCGTCACCTGCAGCGCCACGGAGATCTCGCCCTGGCCGAGGACCTTGACGAGGCTGTTCTTGCGAACGGCACCCTTGGCCACCAGACCCTCGACCGTGACCTCGCCACCCTCGGGGTAGAGCGCGGCCAGCTTGTCGAGGTTCACGACCTGGAACTCGGTCTTGAACGGGTTCTTGAAGCCCTTCAGCTTCGGGAGGCGCATGTGGAGCGGCATCTGGCCACCCTCGAAGCGCTCCGGAACCTGGTAACGAGCCTTCGTACCCTTGGTACCACGACCGGCCGTCTTACCCTTCGACGCCTCACCACGACCGACACGGGTCTTGGCGGTCTTGGCGCCCGGGGCGGGACGGAGGTTGTGGATCTTGAGCGGGTTCTGCTCCGCCATGATCAGTCGACCTCCTCGACCGTCACGAGGTGGCGGACGGTGTGCACCATGCCGCGGAACTCGGGGCGGTCCTCCTTGACGACCTGCGTGTTGATGCCCTTGAGACCAAGGGACCGCAGGGTGTCGCGGTGGTTCTGCTTGCTACCGATGTAGGACTTGACCTGCGTGATCTTGAGCTGTGCCATCACGCACCCGCCCCGGCACGCGCACGCAGCAGAGCCGCGGGAGCGACGTCCTCGAGCGGCAGACCACGGCGGGCCGCGACCTCCTCGGGACGCTGCAGGCCCTTCAGGGCCTCCACGGTCGCGTGCACGATGTTGATCGCGTTGTCGGAGCCGAGCGACTTCGACAGGATGTCGTGGATACCGGCGCACTCGAGCACGGCACGCACCGGGCCACCGGCGATAACGCCGGTACCGGGGGACGCGGGCTTGAGCAGCACGACGCCGGCAGCCTTCTCACCCTGGATCGGGTGCGGGATGGTGCCCTGGATACGGGGGACCTTGAAGAAGTGCTTCTTGGCCTCCTCAACACCCTTGGCGATGGCGGCCGGCACCTCCTTGGCCTTGCCGTAACCGACACCCACGGTGCCGTCACCGTCGCCCACCACGACCAGCGCGGTGAAGCTGAAGCGACGACCACCCTTCACAACCTTGGCGACGCGGTTGATCGCGACAACGCGCTCAACGTACGCGGTCTTCTCGGCGGCAGCAGCGCCGCCGTCACGGCCCTTCCGGTCCCGCCGCTCGCCGCCACCGGCACCGCCACCGCGGCGCTGGGGTCCAGCCATTGGAATTACCTCTCTCTGTTTCCGCTAGCTACGGCAGGCTCAGAACTTGAGCCCGGCTTCGCGGGCGGCGTCCGCCAGGGCGGCGATGCGCCCGGCGTACTGGTTGCCACCACGGTCGAACACGACAGCCTCGACACCGGCGGCCTTGGCACGCTCGGCGACCAGGGCGCCGACCTGCTTGGCCTGCGAGGACTTGTCGCCCTCGCCACCGCGGACGGACGCGTCCAGGGTGGACGCGGACGCCAGGGTGTGGCCCTTGAGGTCGTCGATCACCTGCGCCACGATGTGGCGGTTGGAGCGGGTCACGACCAGACGGGGGCGCTCCGCCGTACCGGAAAGGTTCTTGCGGATCCGGATGTGACGGCGCTTGATCGCGGCGCGCTTGTAGGCGTCGCCCTTGAGGATCTTCTGCCCGTATGCCATGGCTTACTTACCCGCCTTTCCGACCTTGCGGCGGATGACTTCGCCCTCGTACTTGACGCCCTTGGCCTTGTACGGGTCAGGCTTGCGCAGCTTGCGGATGTTGGCCGCAACCTCGCCGACCTTCTGCTTGTCGATGCCCTCGACCTGGAAGCGGGTCGGGGTCTCCACCTTGAAGGTGATGCCCTCGGGCGCCTCGACGGTGATCGGGTGGCTGTAGCCGAGCGCGAACTCGAGGTTCGAGCCCTTGGCCGTGACGCGGTAACCGACACCGCTGATCTCGAGCTTCTTCACGTAACCCTGGGTCACGCCGGTGATCATGTTCGCCACCAGCGTGCGGGACAGGCCGTGCAGGGCCTTGTTCTGACGCTCGTCGTTCGGACGGGTGACGTTCAGAACGCCGTCCTCACCCTTGACGATGTCGATCGGCGCGACGACGGTGTGGGTCAGCGTGCCCTTGGGGCCCTTGACCGAGACCGTACGGCCGTCGATGGTGACGTCCACGCCGGCGGGAACCGTGATGGGGAGCTTGCCAATACGCGACATAGCTGTTTCCTCCGTTCCCTTCCGCTACCAGACGTAGGCGAGGACTTCCCCACCCACGCCCTTCTTGCCGGCCTGCTTGTCGGTGAGGAGACCGTGCGACGTGGAGATGATCGCCACGCCGAGGCCGCCCAGCACCTTCGGCAGGTTGGTGGACTTCGCGTACACCCGGAGACCGGGCTTGGAGATCCGCTTGATGCCCGCGATGGAGCGCTCACGGTTCGGGCCGAACTTCAGCTCGAGAACGAGGTTCTTGCCGACCTCGGCGTCCTCGACCTTCCAGCCCGTGATGAAGCCCTCCTGCTGGAGGATCTCCGCGATGTGAGACTTGATCTTCGATGCCGGCATCGTCACGGAGTCGTGGTATGCCGAGTTCGCGTTCCGCAGACGCGTAAGCATGTCTGCGATCGGATCAGTCATGGTCATGAATTGGCCTTCGGCCTCTCTCGCCGGGGTTTCCAGGTGCCCATCCCTCTCCTCGATCCGAGACGAGGCGGGTGCGATGCGGTGGACCTACGGCGTAGTAAGTCGTACGGGCGCGGCAGACGCCCAACCCCACAAGCCTACGGCATGTGGAGAAGGGCCCCTGCCGACCCAGATGCTTACCGAGAGCTTCAGGAATCCCTAAAAAGCGGGGATTACCAGGAGCTCTTGGTCACGCCCGGCAGCTCGCCACGGTGAGCCATCTCACGAAGGCACACGCGGCACAGGCCGAACTTGCGGTACACGGAGTGCGGGCGGCCGCAGCGCTGGCAGCGGGTGTAGCCACGCACACCGAACTTGGGCTTGCGAGCAGCCTTAGCGATCAGAGCCTTCTTCGCCATCTCGCTCACGCCTCCTTGAACGGGAAGCCGAGGTGACGAAGGAGCGCGCGGCCCTCAGCGTCGTTGGTCGCCGTGGTGACCACGGTGATGTCCATACCCCGGACACGGTCGATCTTGTCCTGGTCGATCTCGTGGAACATGACCTGCTCCGTGAGACCGAAGGTGTAGTTGCCACGGCCGTCGAACTGCTTGGGGGACAGGCCGCGGAAGTCGCGGATGCGCGGCAGCGCGAGCGACAGGGTGCGGTCCAGGAACTCCCACATGCGGTCGCCACGAAGCGTGACGTGGGCACCGATCGGCTGGCCCTCACGCAGCTTGAACTGCGCGATGGACTTGCGAGCCTTGGTGACCTGCGGCTTCTGGCCGGTGATCGTGGTGAGGTCGCGGATGGCGCCATCGATCAGCTTGGAGTCGCGGGCGGCGTCGCCCACACCCATGTTGACCACGATCTTGACGAGGCCGGGGATCTGCATGACGTTCTCGTACTTGAACTCGTCACGCAGCTTGCCCGCGATCTCCTCGCGGTACTTCTGCTTCAGACGCGGAGTGGTGGTGGTAGTCATCAGATGTCCTCACCCGTCCGCTTGGCAACGCGGATCTTGTTGCCTTCGTCGTCGAAGCGGTAGCCGACACGCGTGACGACCTTGTTGCCGTCCTTCTCAACGACCAGCTGGACGTTGGAGACGTGGATCGGCGCCTCGGTGGTGACGATGCCGCCCGCCTGCGAACCGCTGGCGGTCGGGCCGGCCTTGGTGTGCTTCTTGACCCGGTTGACACCCTCGACCAGGACGCGCTCCTCGCGCGGGTAAGCGGCAATGACCTTGCCCTGCTTGCCCTTGTCCTTGCCGGTGATGACCTGGACCAGGTCGCCCTTCTTGATCTTCATGCTTACAGCACCTCCGGCGCGAGCGAGATGATCTTCATGAACTTCTTCTCGCGCAGCTCACGGCCGACCGGGCCGAAGATACGGGTGCCGCGAGGGTCGCCGTCGTTCTTCAGAATGACGGCGGCGTTCTCGTCGAAGCGGATGTACGAGCCGTCCGGACGGCGGCGCTCCTTGACGGTGCGAACGATGACCGCCTTGACGACGTCACCCTTCTTCACGTTGCCACCGGGGATCGCGTCCTTGACGGTGGCGACGATGACGTCACCGATGCCCGCGTAGCGGCGACCGGAGCCACCGAGCACACGGATGCAAAGGATTTCCTTCGCACCAGTGTTGTCGGCGACGCGCAGTCGCGACTCCTGCTGGATCACGTCTATCTCCTGTTTGTCTGCCGGTTCCCCGGGAGCCGCTCAGCTGAGCGGCTCCCGGAGCCTGGCGGAACTGTCCTGCGAGGAATGCCCCGCAGGAACCTTGCTTAAGGAATTCCCTTGCGGGAATTACTTACTTGGCCTTCTCGAGGATCTCGACGACGCGCCAGCGCTTCGTCGCGGACAGCGGCCGGGTCTCCATGAGGAGGACGCGGTCGCCGACACCCGCGGCGTTCTGCTCGTCGTGCGCCTTGAGCTTGTTCGTACGGCGGATGACCTTGCCGTACAGCGCGTGCTTGACGCGGTCCTCGACGGCGACGACGACGGTCTTGTCCATCTTGTCGCTGACGACGAGACCCTCACGGGTCTTGCGGAAACCGCGCGCCTCTGCGTTCTCAGTCACGTTCTTCTCGCTCATCAGGCGTTCTCCACCGTTTCGATGCCCAGCTCACGCTCGCGCATCAGGGTGTAGATCCGCGCGATGTCCTTGCGGACCGCCTTCAGACGGCCATGGTTCTCGAGCTGGCCCGTCGCCGCCTGGAAGCGGAGGTTGAACAGCTCTTCCTTGGCCTCGCGGAGCTTACCCAGAAGCTCCTCGTTGCCCAGCTCGCGCAGCTCGGACGCCTTGGTACCGGCCGACATCACGCTTCACCTGCCTCGCGCTTGACGATCCGGCACTTCATCGGCAGCTTGTGGGCTGCGCGAGTCAGGGCCTCACGGGCGATCTTCTCGTTGGGGTAGGACAGCTCGAACATGACCCGACCCGGGTGCACGTTCGCGATCCACCACTCCGGAGAACCCTTACCGGAACCCATGCGGGTCTCGGCAGGCTTCTTCGTCAGCGGGCGGTCCGGGTAGATGTTGATCCAGACCTTGCCGCCACGCTTGATGTGGCGGGTCATCGCGATACGAGCCGCCTCGATCTGGCGGTTGGTCACGTACGCCGGCGTGAGGGCCTGGATGCCGTACTCGCCGAACGCAACCGTCGTACCACCCTTGGCCATACCGCGGCGCTTCGGGTGGTGCTGCTTGCGGTGCTTGACCCTACGGGGGATCAGCATGTCGGTCAGGCCTCCGTTCCGGTGCTCTCAGCCGGAGCGGACGCGGGAGCCTCGGCCTTGGGGGCCTCGGCGCCGGCAGCCTGCTGCGGCTTGCGACCGCGCCGCTCGCCACCACGGCCACCACGGGCCGGGCGGTCGGCACCACCACGGGCCGGGCGGTTACCCGCACGGGCCGCAGCGTTCTCGGCGCGGACCTCGGCGATGTTCTTGACGTCGCCCTTGTAGATCCAGACCTTCACACCGATGCGGCCGAAGGTCGTCTTGGCCTCGAAGAAGCCGTAGTCCACGTTCGCGCGGAGCGTGTGCAGGGGCACGCGGCCCTCGCGGTAGAACTCCGAGCGGGACATCTCGGCGCCGCCGAGGCGGCCGCCGCACTGGATCTTGATGCCCTTGGCGCCGGCCTTCATCGCCGACTGCATGCTCTTACGCATGGCGCGGCGGAAGGAGACGCGGGAGGAGAGCTGCTCGGCAACGGCCTGGGCCACCAGCTGAGCGTCGGTCTCGGGGTTCTTGACCTCGAGGATGTTCAGCTGGACCTGCTTGCCCGTGAGCTTCTCGAGGTCGCCGCGGATGCGGTCGGCCTCGGCGCCACGGCGGCCGATGACGATGCCCGGACGAGCGGTGTGGATGTCCACCCGCACGCGGTCACGGGTGCGCTCGATCTCAACCTTCGAGATACCGGCGCGCTCCATGCCGGACGTCATCATCCGACGGATGGCGACGTCTTCCTTGACGTAGTCCTTGTACAGCTTGTCGGCGTACCAACGCGACTTGAAGTCGGTCGTGACACCGAGCCGGAACCCATGCGGGTTAACCTTCTGGCCCATTACCGGGTTCCTTCCTTGCTGCTGACGACCACGGTGATGTGGCTGGTCCGCTTGCGGATCCGGTAGGCACGGCCCTGGGCACGCGGCCGGAACCGCTTCAGGGTCGGGCCCTCGTCGACGTACGCCTCAGAGATGAAGAGGCTGTCGGCGTCGGTGTGGTCGTAGTTGTGCGCGGCGTTGGCGATGGCGCTGTCGAGCACCTTGCCGACCGGCACGGAGGCTGCCTGCGGAGCGAATCGCAGAACAGCCTGAGCCTCCGTGGCATCCATGCCACGGATAAGGTCCACCACGCGGCGGGCCTTCATGGGCGTAACGCGGATGTACCGCGCCTGGGCCCTGGCTTCCATGGTTGTCCCTCTCAGTTACTTACGTGTCTGAATGCGATCCGCTACTAGCGGCGCTTCGACTTCCGGTCGTCCTTGACGTGGCCCCGGAAGGTGCGGGTCGGCGAGAACTCGCCGAGCTTGTGGCCGACCATCGACTCGGTGACGAACACCGGGATGTGGGTCTTGCCGTTGTGCACCGCGAGCGTGTGGCCCAGCATGGCCGGGACGATCATGGAGCGACGGGACCAGGTCTTGATGACGTTCTTGGTGCCGGCTTCGTTCTGGGCGTCCACCTTCTTGATCAGGTGGTCGTCGACGAAGGGCCCCTTCTTCAGGCTACGAGGCATCTCAACCCGTCCTTAGCGCTTCTTGTTCGTCTTGCGGCGGCGGACGATGTACTTGTTCGACGCCTTCTTGGGCGAACGAGTACGGCCTTCCTTCTTGCCCCACGGGGACACAGGGTGGCGACCACCGGAGGTCCGGCCCTCACCACCACCGTGCGGGTGGTCAACCGGGTTCATGACGACACCACGGACGGTCGGGCGAACGCCCAGCCACCGCTTACGGCCGGCCTTACCCCAGTTGATGTTGCTCTGCTCGGCGTTGCCGACCTCACCGATGGTGGCGCGGCAGCGGACGTCGACCAGGCGGATCTCACCGGACGGCATGCGCAGGTGGGCCATCGAGCCCTCCTTCGCGAGCAGCTGCACGGAGGCACCGGCGGAGCGGGCGAACTTGGCACCGCCACCGGGACGGAGCTCGATCGCGTGGATCGTGGTACCGACCGGGATGTTGCGGATGGCCAGGTTGTTGCCCGGCTTGATGTCGGCCCCGGGACCGTTCTCGACGCGGTCACCCTGCTGCAGGTTGCGCGGGGCGAGGATGTAGCGCTTCTCGCCGTCGGCGTAGTGCAGCAGCGCGATGCGCGCGGTGCGGTTGGGGTCGTACTCGATGTGCGCGACCTTCGCCGGCACGCCGTCCTTGTCGTGACGACGGAAGTCGATCACACGGTAGGCGCGCTTGTGTCCGCCACCCTGGTGGCGAACGGTCACACGACCGGCGTTGTTACGGCCGCCCTTGCTGTGCAGGGGGCGGACCAGCGACTTCTCCGGCGTGGACCGCGTGACCTCGACGAAGTCGGCAACGCTGGCGCCACGACGGCCCGGCGTAGTCGGCTTGTACTTGCGGATTCCCATTTCTCAGTCCTCGTCCGATATCGGACGATCCGGACCGCCCTTAGGCGGCCGGACCGCCGAAGATGTCGATACGGTCGCCCTCAGCGAGGGTCACGATCGCGCGCTTGCTGCCGGCACGCTGACCGAAACCGGTCTTCGTGCGCTTGCGCTTGCCCTGGCGGTTGATCGTGTTGACCCCGGTGACCTTGACCGAGAAGACCGCCTGGACGGCCTGCTTGATCTGGGTCTTGTTGGCGTTCGGGTCGACGATGAACGTGTACTTGTTCTCGTCGAGGAGCGCGTAGCTCTTCTCGGAGACGACCGGCTTCAGCAGGACGTCACGGGGGTCCGTGTACGACTTGCTCAGCGGAGTCTCGACGGTGTTCTTGCCCTCGGTGGCGTGGCGCTTCGCCTTGGCGACGCGCGCGGCCTTGGCGGCCTTGGCGGCCTTCGAGGCAATGCTCGGGTGACGCGTAGCCATCAGGCCTCGCTCCCTTCGGTGTCAGCGGCCTTGGGGCCAGACACGAAGGACTCGAAAGCGGCCTGGGTGAAGACCACGTCGTCCGAGACGAGAACGTCGTACGTGTTCAGCTGGCCCGGCTCCAGGATGTGGACCTGGGGCAGGTTGCGGGCGGACAGCCACGCGGCCTCGTCGGCGCGGTCGACGACCAGGAGCAGGTTCTTGCGCTCCGAGATCTTGCCGAACAGGCTCTTCGCGGCCTTGGTGGACGGGTTCGCACCCTCGACCACGCCGGAGACGACGTGGATGCGGTTGTGACGCGCCCGGTCGGTGAGGGCGTGGCGCAGGGCCGCGGCCTTCATCTTCTTCGGGGTGCGCTGCGAGTAGTCACGCGGCACGGGACCGTGCACGACGCCACCACCGGCGAACTGCGGCGCGCGGGTCGAGCCCTGACGGGCGCGGCCGGTGCCCTTCTGGCGGTACGGCTTCTTGCCGCCACCACGGACCTCGCCACGGGTCTTGGTCTTGTGCGTGCCCTGGCGGGCAGCGGCCAGCTGCGCGACGACGACCTGGTGAAGCAGCGGAACGCTGATCTTCTCTACGTCGAAGATCTCCGCAGGGAGCTCGACGGAACCGGCCTTGTCGCCCGCCGGCGAAAGGATGTCAACAGTGCTCATCGGTTACCTCAGGCCCCCTTGGCCGCGGTGCGGACCAGGACGAGGCCGCCGTTCGGACCGGGAACCGCGCCCTTGATGAGCAGCAGACCCTTCTCCGCGTCAACGGCGTGGACGGTCAGGTTCTGGGTGGTGACCCGCTCGTTGCCCATGCGACCCGCCATGCGGAGGCCCTTGAACACGCGGCCCGGGGTGGCGCAGCCACCGATGGAACCGGGCGAGCGGTGCTTGCGCTGGGTGCCGTGTCCGGCGCCGAGGCCCTTGAAGTTGTGACGCTTCATGACACCGGCGAAGCCCTTGCCCTTGCTCTTGCCGGTCACGTCGACCTTGATGCCGGCCTCGAACACCTCGGCGGTGATCTCCTGGCCGAGGGTGTACTCGCTGGCGTCAGCGGTACGGATCTCGACGAGGTGGCGGCGGGGAGTGACGTCGGCCTTGGCGAAGTGGCCCTTGAGGGGCTTGTTCACCTTGCGCGGGTCGATCTCGCCGAAGGCGATCTGGACCGACTCGTAGCCGTCGACATCGTTCGTACGGACCTGGGTGACGACGTTGGGGCCGGCCTTGACGACGGTGACCGGAACAACGCGGTTGTTCTCGTCCCACACCTGCGTCATGCCGAGCTTCTCGCCCAGGATGCCCTTGATCTGCTTAGCCATTCTCAGCTCACCGACCCTCAGAGCTTGATCTCGATGTCGACACCGGCCGGGAGGTCGAGTCGCATCAGAGAGTCAACGGTCTTGGGGGTGGGGTCGAGAATGTCGATCAGGCGCTTGTGCGTGCGCATCTCGAAGTGCTCGCGCGAGTCCTTGTACTTGTGCGGCGACTTGATGACGCAGTACACGTTCTTCTCAGTGGGCAGCGGCACCGGGCCCGCGACCGACGCACCAGTGCGGGTCACCGTCTCGACGATCTTCTTCGCCGAAGAGTCGATGACCTCGTGGTCGTAGGCCTTGAGCCGGATGCGGATCTTCTGTCCCGCCATGGCTACTCAGTAGTCCTGTCTCTTCTCACGCTCTGGAACCCGGCGTTCCATAGTCTCGTTCTCCGACCCACGCGGTCGGGCGTGTCGCGCTCCCGCTGACACAGATGCCCCTTGTTCGAGCATCCCTGCGGGACTGCACACGGCCCTACCGGAACCGCAAGCCGGGGGCGGAAGGCCCACCGGGCGCCTGGTCGGTGCCGCACTCACACTTCCCGGAAGATTCCCGTACGTCCGCCCCAGTGCTGCCGTGGTGGCAGTTAGGACGACGAGTACTGTGGGACTCGCTTCCGGTCCTCCCGGCGGGAGGCGCGCAGCATCAACACTCGACCGAGCAACTCGGACAGTCTGCCATATGGGGCGGGGGCTCCGCCAATCGAGCCGGAGAGAATACCCCGGGAGTGACGTAGGTCAAACCGCAGCCGGGCGCAGCCCGGACGTGGAGCTGGTGCGGGCCTTCCGTGCCCGCCCGGTACCGCCCGCCCGGATCCGTGCACCGAGACGCTGTGCTGTCCGGCGTCCAGCGCGTCGTTCCGTCGTCCTGCGCCGCCATGAGGCTGGAGCCGGAGCCGTGCACCTGCCGCGCCGACGAGACGGTCTCGTCGCAGTCCTGGTGAGCCGGTGGGCCGAGCGGGGTCAGGGATGCTGCTCGGCGGTCTCGGGGCGGCTCGGTGCCCGTCGTCTGATCACCCCCCGCCCGTTCGTGGTGTCGTCGGCCAGCGAGCGGATCAGGTCGTGGTCCGGGGACAGCCGGCATGCCGGGTCCGTGCGGGTGGCGTCGCCCGTCAGGGCGTACGCCTGGCAGCGGCAGCCGCCGAAGTCCTCGTCGCGGCGGGAGCAGCTGCGGCAGGGATCGGGCATCCAGTCGGTGCCGCGGTAGCGGGTGAACGCCCGGGAGTGGTCCCAGATCCAGGCCAGCGGGTGGTCACGGATGTTCGGCGGGTCCAGGTCCGGCAGGGAGGCCGCGGCCGGGCAGGGCAGGACCGTGCCGTCGGGGGTGACGGTGAGCGAGACCGCCCCCCAGCCGCCCATGCACGGCTTGGCGACGCCGTCGAAGTAGTCGGGGACGACCCAGACCAGTTCGGGGCCGCCCGGCGTGAGCCTCTCGCGCCAGAGCTCGACCGCGTCGCGTGCCCGGGCGAGCTGGTCGTGGGTGGGCAGCAGCGCGGTGCGGTTGAGCAGCCCCCAGCCGTAGAACTGCGTGTTGGCCAGTTCGATGCGGTCCACGCCCCAGGAAAGGCCCAGCTCGACGAGGGAGTCGATGGCGTCGAGGTTCTCGCGGTGCAGGACGACGTTGAGGCCGAGGGGAAGACCCGCTTCCCGTACCAGCACGGCGGCCCGTTCCTTGTCGGCGAACGAACGGCGCCCGGCGATCCGGTCGGAGGCGCGTGGGTCGGCGTGCTGGACGGACAGCTGGACGCTGCGCAGCCCGGCGGCGGCGAGCGCGGACAGCCGGGCCTCGTCCAGACCCACGCCGCTGGTGACCAGCTGGGTGTAGATCCCGGCGGCCTCGGCCGCGGCGACGATCTCCGTCAGGTCCCGGCGCAGCAGCGGCTCGCCGCCCGAGAGATGGGTGTGGACCACGCCGAACTCGCCCGCCTGACGCATCACGTCCGCCCACTGCCCGGTCGTCAGCTCGCGCGAGCGCCGGGTCAGCTCCAGAGGGTTGGAGCAGTAGCCGCAGTGGAGCGGGCAGGCATGGGTGAGCTCGGCCAGCAGCGCCCAGGGGCGACCGGGGGCGGATGCGGCGTCGGGGGGCGCCGGATCGGCCATGGTCAGCGGATCGAAGGTCAGTGGATCGGTGGGGGGCGTCGGACCGGCGGGGGACATGGGACCGGCGGGGGACATGGGGTCGGTCGAGGTCAGCGGACCGGAGGACGCCAACGGGGCGGCGGAGGGCATCAGACCGGCGGGGGGCATCGGGGTGGTGGAGGGCATCGCGTTGGCGGACGTCATCGCAGCCAGCCCTCCTCGCGCAGTCGCTCCAGGAAGAGCGGGACGTCGGTGGCCACGGGGGCGCCGGGGAAGCGTTCGGCCAGCTCGTCGACGATGCCGCGGACGCTGCGGGTGCCGTCGCACAGGGCGAGGACGGTCTCGGCCCGGCCGGTCAGCACGACGACGCGTTCCGGCAGGACCAGCAGGTCCGCGCCGCGTACGAAGTCGTGCCGCCGCACGATGGCGGGGGCCGGCGCGGGCCGCCAGTCCGCTCCGGGCGCGGCGCTCACCTCCGCTCCCGGTGGCCCGCACGGTCCACGGCGTCGAGCAGCGACCACAGCACGTCGCACTTGAAGCGCAGCGCGGCCACCGCCCGGTCCTGGTCGCCCCGGGTGCGTGCCCAGCCCAGCACCAGATCGAGCGCTTCACGGCTGTCCCGCCGTCCCTGCGAGACCCGGGCCCGGAAATAGGCGAGCCCGTCGGCTTCGATCCACGGGTAGTGGCGTTCGAAGGCGTCGATGCGGGTGCGCATCAGGTCCGGGGCGGACAGTTCGGTCAGCGACGCGGCGACTGCTTCGAGGGGCGGGCGCAGCCGGCAGAAGTTGACGTACCCCTCGACCGCCAGCCGGACGCCCGGCAGCACGGTGTCGGCGCCGAGCAGTGTCTCGCGGTTCAGGCCGGCCGCCTCACCGAGCCGCAGCCACCGTTCGATGCCGCCCTCGCCGTGCTGCTGCCCGTCGTGGTCCTGGATGCGGCGCAGCCACATCCGGCGCAGCGCGGGAGTGTCCAGCTTCGCGGTGATCAAGGCGTCCTTGACGGGGATGTGGCGCTGGTAGTGGAAGCGGTTCACGATCCAGCGGCACAGCTCCTCCTGGCTGAGATCGCCGCTGTGCATGCGCAGGTTGAAGGGGTGGCGGTCGTGGTATCGCTCCTCCCCGACCGCCCGCAGCCGTGTCTCGAACTCCGCGGGGCTCCAGGGCTCCGCGAGCGGGGCGAGTGCAGTGGTCACAGCTCGATCACCATCCCGTCGTAGGCCACCTCGACGCCCAGCCGCGCGAGCCGCTTGTGCTCGGACGCCGCCGGGTCCACGAGGGGGTTGGTGTTGTTGAGGTGCGTGTAGAGGCACCGGGCGGAGAGGGAGGCCAGGCGTTCGGCGGTGCCGTCCGGTCCCTCGATGGGCAGGTGGCCCATGCCGGTGGCCGTGCGCGTGGAGATACCGGTGCGGCGGGGCTCCTCGTCGTCCCAGAAGGTGCCGTCCACGAGGACGCAGTCGGCCTCGGCGGCCGCCTGCTGGAAGTGGTCCGGCCAGGCGGCCAGCGCGGGCGCGTAAAGGGCGGTCGCGCCGGAGGAGGGGTCGTACAGGCGCAGCGCGACGACCCAGGCGTCGTCGTCGGGTGCCTCGGCCGCGTACCGGGGGCGCTTGCCCGACACCGGAATGCCGCCGACCTGCAGACCGGACGCGCCGCCGCCGAGCGGCCCGGTGCCGCGCCGGGGCAGGTCGCGCCAGGTCAGGGAGGTGTACGGCGCCAGCACGTCGCCGAGACGCAGGCGGTCCAGGAGAGCCCGGCGGACCGGGTCCGTCGCGATCACCTGGAGCGTGTCGGCCTCACGCAGCCGCGCGAGACCCAGGGTGTGGTCGAGTTCGGCGTCGGTGAGGATCACTCCGGCGACCGGCGTCTGCCGCGGGCCGGGACCGGGGTGGAGTTCGGGCCTGCCGTCGATCTGGTCGCCGATGTCGGGGGTCGCGTTGACGATGTACCAGCGGCCGTCGTCGGTCCGTACGGCGAGGGAGGCGTGGCGGCGGCGCCGGCGCGGGTGCGCGCGTGCTCCGGAGCAACCGGAGCACGCGCAGTTCCACTGGGGGATGCCGCCGCCGGCGGCAGTGCCGAGTACCAGCAGCAGCATGGCGGCGGCTAGCGGGAGCTGAGGGAGTAGGCGGTGACTTCGAGCGCGGTGTCGACGACCTCGTAGCCGGGCGTCTGCCAGGCGGTGTGGTCCGTCTCCTTCGAGGGGATCTGCTCGACGGGCTTGAGCTGCTCCTTGGCCTCGCTCATGGGGGTACGTCCTTTCTCCGGTGGGTTTTCCTTCGGTGGGTTTTCCTTCTGGTGGGTCTTCCTTCGGTGGTGGATCTCTCCGGCGTGGAACTCTCGGTCGTGGAACTCTCCGGTGGGGTCCGTTCTCGCCGGGTGCAGGGGGTTACTTGACGGTCACGCGGAGGATCTTGTCCTTGCCGTATCCGAGATCACTGGTGCCGACCCACAGCTCGTTCGTGCCCGGGACCTGGGCGACGGCGCGCAGCCGGCCGTACTTGCCGGAGTAGTAGGCGGTCTTCGTGCCGAGGCGCTCGTTGTTCCCGTCGATCGGCAGGCGCCACAGCCGCTGGCCGCGCAGAGCGGACATGTACAGGACGTTGTTCACGACGGCGAGCTGGGCGGGCACGCCCTGCTCCGGTGCGAAGGTGGCCTTCGGGTTGGTCATGCCCTTGACGTTGCAGATGCCTTCACATTTGGGCCAGCCGTAGTTGGCGCCCGGCTTGATCAGGTTGACCTCGTCCCAGGTCTGCTCGCCGATCTCCGCCGACCACAGCCGGCCCTTGCGGTCCCAGACCAGGCCCTGCGGATTGCGATGGCCGTAGCTGTAGATGTGGCTGCCGAAGGGGTTGCCCGGGGCCGCGGCGCCGGTCTTGGTGATCCGGAGGATCTTTCCGTTCAGCGAGTTCTTGTCCTGCGCGAGCTTCGACTGCAGGGCGTCGCCGGTCGCGACGTAGAGGTATCCGTCCGGACCGAAGGCGATCTTGCCGCCGTTGTGGTCCCCGCCCCGCCTGATGCCGGTCAGGATCGGCGTGTAGTGGGTGAGCGAGGTGCCGTTGTAATCCATCCTGACGACACGGGTCTCGGTCTGCGTGGTGTGCATGAAGAACACCCGCTTGTCCGTCTTGCCGTTCCAGGTGGGCGACGGAGCGACGCCCAGAAGCCCGCCGGCGCCCTCGGTGTACGGCTCGGGGACCGTGTACGGCACCTCGCCGACCCGCGTCTTCTTGCCGTTGCGGTCGAGTCGATAGACCTGGAAGTCGAGCCGCTCGGTCACCAGCGCGGAACGTCCGTCCGGCATGAACGTGATGCCCCAGGGCGTCTGCCATCCCGTGGAGAGCGTGGAGACACCGGTCGGCGCACCGCCGCCTGCGGCGGTCGTGGTGGAGAGGGCGACCGTGGCAGTGGCGGACGGCAGCGCGGCCGCGGGCAGGGACTGCGCCAGGCCGGCCGCCAGCAGCGCGGCTGCGGCGGCGAGCGAGACTACGCCGAAGCGGGATGGATGCCGCCCGGGGCGGCCTGAATCTGTCATGTCGACACCCTTCGTCGTTCCTCTGGTGAGCCGTCGTGGTGCGGCGTGTACACACGCACGCAAAGAGCGGCGGACTCCTCGGAGGGCGCCGCTACGCTCCGCAATGAATCTTTACGATCGGCAACGGAGCTGCCACTCGGATGAGCCACGGGGGTGAGGGGTGCCTCGCGGCGCGGCGCCGACGGAAGATGAGCGCGAGTCAGCGGCCTGGCGCGCGGCGGCAGTCGGCCTCAGCCGGCGAGGCCGGACTTCGTGCACAGGGCGTCGGGCCCGCACAGCGCCGACTCCCCCGCCGGCATTCGAGGAACCAGAGCCCGGACCCGCTCGCCCCAGGCCCAGTTCACCCGACAGAACTCACGCACAGCCAAGAGTTTTGACAGTGGCCGGAAAATAGACCCGCATAAACTTTTCGATGTCCTTGCGATGCTCTTGGTCCATTGGTTTGACCTGGGGGAGCTGGAGGGTAAGCGCGAAATGGTCGCCCCTCTTGGTCTTGCACTGGGCCGCCGCGATCGCACCGTCAGTGCCGATGAGCGCCTTGTACTTGAAATCAATCTCTCTCGCGTCCGTCACGCGTGACACCGATCCGGTCTCCTCCGCCATGTACCTGAGGTTCACCGGGCTATCAGCCCACCAGAAGTGCAGATTAATAACAGGACTTTTCCCGGACCACAAAATGCACGGGGCAGAGATAGCTTGGGAACGGTCAACTCTATTGAATTCATGAAAGCCGCTTCCCGCAGCCACTAGCCGGCGGGTGAGATCGGGGTCTGCAGGCGTTCCGCAAATAACCTTGGGCAGGCTTTGGTGGGAGGATCCGGCACAGGACACCGTGACAGCCGCCAGCGACAGAACTACAAGGCTCAGCGGCTCCCTTAGGTGGATGTTCACTTGGGCTGCTCCCCCGAGACGCCAACGGCATGTGCGGAGCCGCTCTCGGAAGCTTCGGCAATCATGGTCCTGGTGCCGAAGCTCGCATGACCGTGCGACGCATGGGCCTTGTGCCATTCGTCCGCAAGAGCCATCAGCTGGCCATTCCTTGCTTCGTACGCCTCAGTGTTACGTTCGGACTGCTTCTCATCCAGTCTCTTCTGTTCATCCTCCAACCACTTGTCAGTGACATAATCGAATCCCTGCTGCACATCATCACTCGCGATCGGGATATAACTGATCGCCTTGTCGAAGACGGGTTTCGCTTTGAATTCTGCTGTTTTCGGGTCGCCCTGCGCCTGAGTTCGCGCCTCCTCCAGAAAGCCGACCGTGCGGCCCGCGCGGAGCAAGGATTCGGTCGACTTGGAATGGTCGCCATGAATAGTGGAGACCATCGCCTGGTTCAACCCCCCGTTCAACGTGCCGTAAGCACCCTTGTCCTTCGACACCTGTTTGACGACCTCGAAGAGCTGGTCCTGTTTCAGGGGCGAGTGCGCGATGTCGACCTCGCTCATGGAGGCATGCACCGTGGCGCCGTGGTTGACGAGAATGTCGGCCATCGGCTGTCGCAAGGCCGGCGGGAACTTGTCACCGCTGTCGGCCAGATGGCGCAGCGCGGATCTGAAGACCTCATCGTTCTGCCTGCTGTGCGCCACATAATGCGCGTGCTTGTCCGACGGGTCGATCCCGGTCGTCGCCGCCTGCAGGGCTCTGCCGAAGCCTGTGCGGTCGTCCGAGTCCAGGCCTGCCGTGTAGGTGCCGGCCTTGGGGCCCTCGTGTGCGTGGAGGACGACGTTCCAGTCCCGTTCCTTCATCAGGTACTTCATGCGGGCGTCGGAGCCGAGGTAGTCCGCCGCGGTGTGCGGGTCCCGGCTCATGATGCCCAGCGCGCCGTCCACGGGGTCGTTGGCGAACCATCCCCCGTGCTTCCCGCCGTACTCGCTCTTGAGCTGCCAGATGCCGGGGTCCCGTTTTTCCGCGGCGATCATGTCGTCCGTCAGATCGGCAAGCATCCGCGGTGCGTACCCGTGTCCCCGTTCCATCAGTGTCACCAGCGACTGGTATCCGACCGCCTTGTCCAGGCGCTCACCCTGCACTTCCGTCGCGTGGTGGCCGAGGCCCGCGTGCCGCATGTCGGCGCGCCACCGCTTGTACCAGGCCGAGTCCGTGTCCCGTGTCGCCGTCGCGAGCGTGTCCGCCAGGCCCGTCTCGATCGTCGCGTACGCAGGGGCGGCCGGGCCGCCCCCCGCGTGGATCAGATCGTTCAGCCGGTTCGTCAGGCCGATGGTGCCGGCCGCGCCCAGGTCGTCGAGCAGGGTGCGGGAGAAGGTCCCGTCGTGGGAGTTGTCGCGGAACAGCCTTTCCAGTTCGGCCAGTTCACGCCGGGACAGCCGGCCGCCGCCACGCAGTTTCTCCAGCGTCTCCTCGGCCTCCAGCGCCTCGTACTTCTCGACGTCCCCGATCGCCCTGCCGTTGAAGCCCCGGCCCCCGACCAGCTGATCCGAGTCGACGACCGCTGCCTTCAAGGCGAGGCGGACGCCGGCGTCCGCGTCCGTGACGTCCCCTACCGCCCTGTCGATCCGGTCCTGCCAGGCCCGGACCGCCGACTCGTCGCGCCGCGCACCGGCATGCCCGGGGTGCTCGCTCACCAGGCCGCGGTCCGAGACCCGCATGCCGGCCGCCACCGCCTCCCGGCGCGCCGCCGTCAACCGGCCCTTGAGCTCCACGAACTGTGTGTGCGCGTCCCGCAGCAGGGAGGCGATCGCCTGCGCCTGGGTCTGCGCGTACTGGAACTCCTTGAGCGTGACGTCGAAGCGCCCGTGGGCGGCCTCCCTGCTCATGCCTTTCCAGGCGGGCCCCAGGGTGATGCCGTACACATCGCGGTGGTAGGCCTTCTCCTGCTTGGCGAACTCGGCCGCCATGCCCTCCCAGCGCTCGGCCGCGGTCGTCAGTGCGGACAGGTCGGTGCTGATGATCTCGTGGTACGTCGGCATCCCGGCCGCTCCCCGCTCAGTACCGGTCCAGCGACGACAACTGTCGCAGCTGTGCGCCGACGGCCAGGTCCGTGCCGGTCAGCACGGTGTTCGCGCTGCTCAGGGAGTCCTTTTCCGCGCCCAGCCGGTCCATCAGGTTCCTGACCTGGTCGCCCCAGGTCTCGTGGGCCGTCCGCAGTGCGGCGGAGGTCTGCCAGCCGTCCCCGTCCCGCGCGCCGAGCGCCTTCACCGCCGCCTCGGTCTCACCGTCCGCCCAGGCCCCGGCCCTGCGGGTGCCCGACTCGATGTGGTCCCCCACGGCCTTCGCCGCCGCCCGCTTCTGGGCGGGTGACGAGGCAAGTTCTCGTGCCCCCGCTCCGCCGACCGACACACCCACAGTCCGCCCCTCCCCTGTACGACAGGCGGCCCTGTACGACAGCCCCTGCCACCGTCGTCGGATCCGCCCTCCGCAGCTTCAACCGACGGGTGCCGATCTTCGTCACGGTGTGTTCCGGGGCGCGGCGTTGACGTCGTCCTGCGGGTCCGCTTCGTCACGGGGCAGCGGGCCGCAGAAACGCGAAGAGGCCCGTACGACCGAAGTCGTACGGGCCTCTCCGACAGCTACCAGGTCTGAGACCCGGGCCTGGTCAGTTCAAGATCACTTGCTGATCTTGGTGACCTGGCCGGCGCCCACGGTCCGGCCACCCTCACGGATGGCGAACTTCAGGCCCTCTTCCATGGCGACGGGCTGGATGAGCTCCACCTTCATCTCGGTGTTGTCACCCGGCATGACCATCTCGGTGCCCTCGGGGAGGGTCACAACGCCGGTCACGTCCGTCGTACGGAAGTAGAACTGCGGACGGTAGTTGTTGAAGAACGGCGTGTGGCGGCCACCCTCGTCCTTGGAGAGGATGTAGGCCTGCGCCTCGAACTCGGTGTGCGGGGTGACCGAGCCCGGCTTGATGATGACCTGGCCGCGCTCGACGTCCTCGCGCTTGATGCCACGGAGCAGCAGACCGACGTTCTCACCGGCCTGGCCCTCGTCGAGCAGCTTGCGGAACATCTCGATGCCGGTGACCGTGGTGGTGGTCTTCTCCTGCTTGATGCCCACGATGTCGACGGTCTCGTTGACCTTGAGGACACCACGCTCGATACGGCCGGTGACGACCGTACCGCGACCGGTGATCGTGAAGACGTCCTCGATCGGCATGAGGAACGGCTTGTCGACGTCACGCTCGGGCTGCGGGATGCTCTCGTCGACGGCCTTCATCAGCTCGAGGACGGTCTTGGTCCACTCGGGGTCGCCCTCGAGCGCCTTGAGCGCGGAGACCTTGACGACCGGCAGGTCGTCGCCCGGGAACTCGTACTCGGAGAGGAGCTCACGGACCTCGAGCTCGACGAGCTCCAGGATCTCCTCGTCGTCCACCATGTCGGCCTTGTTCAGGGCGACGACGATGTACGGAACGCCGACCTGGCGGGCCAGGAGCACGTGCTCCTTGGTCTGCGGCATCGGGCCGTCGGTGGCGGCGACCACCAGGATGGCGCCGTCCATCTGCGCGGCACCGGTGATCATGTTCTTGATGTAGTCCGCGTGACCCGGGCAGTCGACGTGGGCGTAGTGACGCGCCTCGGTCTGGTACTCGACGTGCGCGATGGAGATGGTGATACCGCGCTGGCGCTCCTCGGGCGCCTTGTCGATGTTGTCAAACGCGGTGGCCTCGTTCAGGTCCGGGTACGCGTCGTGCAGCACCTTGGTAATGGCGGCCGTGAGGGTCGTCTTACCGTGGTCAATGTGACCGATGGTGCCGATGTTGACGTGCGGCTTAGTCCGCTCGAACTTCGCCTTCGCCACTGGGGTCCTCCTGTGGAGTGGTTCTGTACGCCTTACTTCATCGGCGCCAGGTGATCTTTGCTGTTAAGTCCCGGGCCCCGGGGCAAACACCCGCGAACGCGGATGAATGCCCCTGGAGGCTCCGAGGTCAAGCCTACGGCGTGTGAACGCGGTGCGTTACTCGCCCTTGGCCTTCGCGATGATCTCCTCGGCGACGTTCCGCGGAACCTCGGCGTAGGAGTCGAACTGCATCGAGTAGCTTGCGCGACCCGACGTCTTGCTACGGAGGTCGCCGACGTAGCCGAACATCTCCGACAGGGGCACGAGGCCCTTCACGACGCGGGCACCAGCCCGCTCCTCCATGGCCTGGATCTGGCCACGGCGGGAGTTGATGTCGCCGATGACCTCACCCATGTAGTCCTCGGGCGTGGTGACCTCGACGGCCATCATCGGCTCGAGGAGCACGGGCGAAGCCTTGCGCGCGGCCTCCTTGAAGGCCTGCGAACCGGCGATCTTGAAGGCGAGCTCGGAGGAGTCGACCTCGTGGTAGCCACCGTCGATCAGCGTGACGCGCACGCCGGTCATCTCGTAGCCCGCGAGGATGCCGAACTGCATGGCCTCCTGAGCACCGGCGTCCACCGAAGGGATGTACTCCTTCGGGATACGGCCACCGGTCACCTTGTTCACGAACTCGTACGAGGCGTCGCCGCCCTCGATGGGCTCGATCGCGATCTGCACCTTGGCGAACTGACCGGTACCACCGGTCTGCTTCTTGTGGGTGTAGTCCACGCGCTCGACGGCCTTGCGGATCGTCTCGCGGTACGCGACCTGCGGCTTGCCGACGTTGGCCTCGACCTTGAACTCACGGCGCATACGGTCGACCAGCACCTCGAGGTGCAGCTCGCCCATACCACCGATGATGGTCTGGCCGGTCTCCTCGTCCGAGTGGACCTGGAAGGACGGGTCCTCCTCGGCCAGGCGCTGGATCGCGACGCCGAGCTTCTCCTGGTCGCCCTTCGACTTGGGCTCGATGGCGACCTGGATGACCGGGGCCGGGAAGTCCATGGACTCCAGGATCACCGGGGCCTTGTCGTCACACAGCGTCTCACCGGTCGTGGTCTGCTTCAGACCCATGACGGCGATGATGTCGCCGGCGCCCACCGAGTCGATCTCCTCACGCTTGTTCGCGTGCATGCGGTAGATCTTGCCGATGCGCTCCTTCTTGCCCTTGACGGAGTTCAGCACCGCGGTGCCGGACTCCAGGCGGCCCGAGTAGACCCGGACGAAGGTGAGCTTGCCGAGGTGCGGGTCGCTCATGATCTTGAAGGCCAGAGCCGACAGCGGCTCCTCGTCGGACGGCTTGCGCTTGACGACCGTCTCCGGGTCCTTGACGTCGTGGCCCTCGATGGCCTCGACGTCCAGGGGGGAGGGGAGGTAGCGCACGACCGCGTCGAGCAGGGGCTGGACGCCCTTGTTCTTGAACGCGGTACCGCAGAACACCGGGGTGACCGTGGTGTCCTTGGACTTGCCGGACGCGATGGTGATGCGACGGATCGCGGCGTACAGCTGCTCCACGGAAGGCTCTTCGCCCTCCAGGTACAGCTCCATGATCTCTTCGTCGTTCTCGGCGACGGTCTCGACCAGCTTGCCGCGGTACTCCTCGGCAGCCTCGGCGTGCGTGGCCGGGATGTCGACGATGTCGTACATCTCGCCCTTGGTGGCCTCGGCGGACCACACGAACGCCTTCATCGTGACCAGGTCGACGACGCCCTTGAAGTCGGCCTCGGCACCGATCGGCAGCTGCATCACGATCGGCTGAGCGCCCAGGCGGTCAGAGATCATGTCGACGCAGCGGTGGAACTCGGCACCGGTCCGGTCGAGCTTGTTGACGAAGCAGATACGCGGAACGCCGTAACGGTCCGCCTGACGCCACACCGTCTCGGACTGGGGCTCAACGCCGGCGACGCCGTCGAACACCGTCACGGCACCGTCGAGCACGCGCAGCGAACGCTCCACCTCGACGGTGAAGTCGACGTGGCCCGGCGTGTCGATGATGTTGATGGTGTGGTCGACGTCTTCCAGCGGCCAGTGGCAGGTGGTGGCAGCAGAGGTGATCGTGATGCCACGCTCCTGCTCCTGCTCCATCCAGTCCATGGTGGCAGCGCCGTCGTGGACCTCACCGATCTTGTACGACACACCGGTGTAGAACAGGATCCGCTCGGTGGTGGTCGTCTTGCCCGCGTCGATGTGGGCCATGATCCCGATGTTGCGGACCTTGGCCAGGTCAAGTGAAGTGGTAGCCATATCGGCTCAGTCTTCTCTCGGTCTCGATGTGGGTAGCGACTACCAGCGGTAGTGCGCGAAGGCCTTGTTGGACTCGGCCATCTTGTGGGTGTCCTCGCGCTTCTTCACAGCGGCACCAAGGCCGTTGGAGGCGTCGAGAAGCTCGTTGAGCAGACGCTCGGTCATGGTCTTCTCGCGACGGGCGCGGGAGTAACCGACCAGCCAGCGCAGCGCGAGCGTGTTGGCGCGACCGGGCTTGACCTCGATCGGAACCTGGTACGTCGCACCACCGACACGGCGGGACTTGACCTCGAGGGTCGGCTTGATGTTCTCCAGCGCGCGCTTCAGCGTGATGACCGGGTCGTTGCTGGTCTTCTCGCGCAGGCCCTCCATGGCGCCGTACACGATGCGCTCGGCGGTGGAGCGCTTGCCGTTCAGCAGCACCTTGTTGATCAGCGACGTGACAAGAGGAGAACCGTAGACCGGGTCGATGATGACCGGGCGCTTCGGGGCGGGGCCCTTACGAGGCATTCTTACTTCTCCTTCTTGGCGCCGTAGCGGCTGCGGGCCTGCTTGCGGTTCTTGACACCCTGGGTGTCGAGCGAGCCGCGGATGATCTTGTAGCGAACACCGGGCAGGTCCTTCACACGGCCACCACGCACGAGCACGATGGAGTGCTCCTGCAGGTTGTGTCCCTCACCCGGAATGTAGGCCGTGACCTCGATCCCGCTGGTCAGACGCACACGCGCGACCTTACGCAGGGCCGAGTTCGGCTTCTTCGGGGTGGTCGTGAACACACGCGTGCAGACGCCACGACGCTGAGGGGAACCCTCGAGTGCGGGCGTCTTGTTCTTCTCGACCTTGTCCTGCCGGCCCTTCCGGACCAGCTGCTGGATCGTAGGCACTACTTCTCCGGTTTCTGTGTGCCGAATGGTGAAGCTAACCTGGAACGTCGCCGACCCACGCGGTCGGGTGTGTCGAATCCGGCGGACCTTCGCCGCGAGGCAAAAGGGGCGCAGATTACGGTGGCCGGTGACGGCTCGCAATGCGGTGTGAAGGCACGCACCAGAGCCAGGGCACACCCCAGGCACAAGGTCTGAGCGTACCTACCTCACGGACTTCGGTCAAAACAAATGGAGCGGGCCCCGACACGCCGGACTTCTCACCTCGCCACCTGCGCCGTCGCCCGCCCGTCCCGGACCGCCGCCCCGCCCGGCCGAGGCCGCTCCCCGGCGTCACCGCACTGCTCCCGGGGGTTTCCGGACCTGGCGTAGATCATTTCCCGTCGATGGCCGATTTGTGCTCTTTCGGAGCCGTGCGATGTGCGCTTTCAGTACGTTGATCCGTCCGTCGGGCGGCACGGACGGACGAACCGGGGGGACGAGCATGACGAGAGTGGCGGTGCACTCACCTGACGACGGCGGTCTGGACGACCGGGTGCCCTTCCTGGCGCGGCTGGAGGGGGAGGACCGCTCGGCGCTGCTGGCGTTCGGCCACGAGCTGGCCTTCTCCCCGCGCATGGTGCTCATCCACCAGCACGAGCCCTCCTCGCACGTCCTGTTCCTGGTGCACGGCTGGACCAAGGTCACGGCCTCCGCGGCCAACGGCTACGAGGCCCTGCTCGCCCTGCGCGGCCCCGGCGACATCGTGGGTGAGTCGGCGGCGCTCACCGGGCGCCCGCGGTCGGCGACGGTGACCGCGCTGGAGCCGGTGCGTGCCGTCGCCGTGGAGCACGAGAGGTTCCGGGCCTTCCTGAGCCGCTCCCCCGCCGTCTCCTTCGCCCTCCTCGGCCTCACCGCGGACCGCACCCGCGCGGCCGACCGGCGGCGGCTGGAGTTCGCGTCGATGAACGTGCGGGAGCGGTTCGCCGTGCTGCTCCTGGATCTGGCCCGCACCCATGGGCGCCGCACCTCGGAGGGCATCGAGCTGGCCGTGCCGCTGAGCAAGCAGGAGCTGGCGGGCTCGGTGGGCGCGTCACGGGAGATGGTGCAACGGCTGCTCAAGGAACTCCGGGACAAGGAAGCCGTCGCCACCGGGCGCCGCACGATGCTGATCCGGCGGCCGGACATCCTGCGCCGCATCGCCGGGTCGGGCCGGGCACCGGGCATCCCCTCGCCCCCGGGACCGCGCGAGGCGTGAGCACGGCCTGAGCGGCCTGAGCGGGGCCTGTGCAGGCCCCGCTCACCGGCCCCGCCCCACTCCGTCCGGCCGGCAGGCCCTTCCGCCCCATCCGGTCGGCAGGCCCTTCCGCCCCAGAGACCCTGCTGCCCCAGAGGCCCTGCTGCCCCGCATGCCCTCCTGCCCCAGAAGCCCTTCTGTGCACACGGTCACACTCCGAGTGCGTCATCCGCCCTCACCGCTTCCCGCACGCGAGCGCCACGCTGCTGCCCGGCACCGCACACCCCTGCGAGAGGCGACCATGACCCACCCCGTGAGCCGCACGATCCTGCTGCTGGACATCGAGAGGTTCAGCGACCGGGACGACGTCGAACAGGCGTATCTGCGGCGCATGCTCTACGACATCACCGACCGCGCGCTGGAGAGTGCCGGCATCGACGAGACGCTGCGGCTGCGGGCCGACCGCGGGGACTCGGTCATGGAGCTGATCGATGCGGGCGCGCCCGTGACCCAGCTGCTGCGGGCCCTGCTCACCGAGGTGCCGGTGCAGTTGCGCGCGGTCAACCGGATGGCGTCCAGCTCCGCGCAGATCCGGCTGCGCGGGGTCGTCGCCGCGGGCTGGGTCGGGATCGACGAGCGCGGCGGCTGGGTCGGCTCCGACCTGAACCACGCCTGCCGGCTGCTGGACGCCCAGTTGCTGCGCGCCGCCCTGAGGGAACGCTCCGACGACTTCGCGCTGTGCGTCTCGGACGCCCTCTACGGCGGGGTCGTACGGCACGACCACCCGGGCGTTGCGGCCGCCGAGTTCCACGCCATGACGGTGGACAGCAAGAACGGCCCGCTGCGTGCCTGGCTGCACGGCCCGCTGCCGGCCTGCGCGGCGGGCGGGGACCGCGGTGGCAGGGGGGCGGCGGAGAGCCGCGGTGACAGGGGACCGGAGGACCACGGTGACACGGGGGCGGGGGAGGCGTCGGGCGGTTCGGGGGACCGCCCGACGCCGCGGGTCCCCGAGCAGGGCCGCCCGGCGTCGGACCGGGGAGCCCCGGCGCCGGGCACCGTCTTCGGCGGTGCCCTCACCATCGGCGGCGGCACGGTGAGCGGCGACCAGAACAACATCACCGGCAACCGGATCAGCGGCGACGTGAACATCGGCTCGGGCGGCACCCGCAGGCGGGGTGAGACCGCATGAGCACCCCCGAGGCACAGCCCCCCGCGGGCGCGGGGGCCGCGCCCGAGCAGGTACCGGCGGACCCCGCCCCCGCGGACGACACCGACAGAAACGGCCCGGACGAGGAGTCCGGGGAGCACGAGCAGCCGCAGACCGCCTGGGCGGCACGGCGCGACCTGGTCGACCACAGCCATCCCAGCATGCGCATCGGTGCCCGGGCCCGTATCGGCGGCGGCACGGTCGGCGGTGGCCAGAACAACGTCACCGGCAACCAGGTCACCGGCGATGTGATCATGGGCGCCAAGACGGAGGTCTACCAGTTCTCGTGGCCCGGGTCGGGTATGTCGGCGCCCGCGTCCGGCGAGGTCCCGCGGGCCACCCTGGACCGGCTGGTCGCACGGTTCGTCGCCGACGAGGACGTCGTCGCCGGGCTGCTCGGCCGGCTGCGCACCGACCGCGTCCTCGTCCTGTCCGGCGCCCGGTTCAGCGGCCGGCGCACGGCCGCGCTGATGCTCCTGCACCGCCTCGGCGTCTCCTCCGTGCACACCCTGGACCGCGAGACGGACCCGAGCACCCTCGCCGAGCAGGTCGCCGCCGACGAGGCCGAAGGGGCGGCGCCGCGCGGCTACGTCCTGTGCGACCTGGCCACCCGCCGCGACCGTCCGCTGCGCGAGCCGCATCTGCTGGCCGCCCGCGACCGCCTCGGCGAGCACGGCTGGCTGGTGATCACGGTCGACCCCACCGCCGTGCTGGAGGACGTCCCCTTCGTCGCCGCCTGGCGGCCCCCGGCCGCCGAGGACGTCCTCGACGCGCATCTGCGCACCCTGACCGACGCCGACACGGCCGCCAAGCTGCGGGAACTGCCCGACGTCGAGACGTTTCTGAGCCGCGGCCACCAGCTGCGCGAGGTCGCGGCCTTCGCACAGCTGCTCACCCGGCACGCGGCCGGCGAGGCCGGCGCGGACGCCGTGGCGCAGTTCTCCCTCGTGTCGCTGGAGAACCAGGTCCAGGAGTGGTTCGAGGAGGACGAGGCGTCGGTCCACCTGCGGGACAAGGCGTTCCTCGTGGCCCTCGCGGCCTTCGACGGCGGTCCGTACGCACTCACCGCCGAACTCAGCGACCTGCTCTACCGCCTGCTCCAGGAGACCGAGAACCCGGCCCGCGTCCCCGAGGTCCCCGTCTTCGGCACCCACATCGGCAAGCGTCTCCAGCTCGCCCGCGCGGAGCGGTTCGAGGACGACGAACACACCGAGTGGGGACCGGTGGTGCAGCAGAAGGCGAGGTTCCTCGACGACCGGGTCTCCCTGGTGCTGATGCGCGAGGTGTGGACGGGCCACCCGTCCGCACGGCCCGCGCTGATCGGCTGGCTGCGCCACCTCGCCGAGGACGGGCGCCCGCTGGTCCGCACCCGCGCCGCCGCCACCGTCGCCGTCCTCGCGCGCACCGATCTGCCGTCCGCGATGGCGCTGGTCATCGAACCCTGGAGCACCTCGAAGCGGTATCGGCAGCGGCTGGTCGCCGTGAACGCGCTCACCCTGGCGCACCTCATCGACACGCCCAACGTCCCGCGCATCCTGGACTCCTGGTGCGAGGGCCGCGATGCGCGGCTGCGCTGGGTGGCGGTGCGCGCGTACGGGCTGATCGGTCCGGAGCGCCCGGAGCAGGCGCTGGCCGCGCTGCGCAAAGCGGTCCGCCGGCTGTACGAGGACGAACCCGACGACCTCGACGGCGAGATGGCACGCGAACTCGCCGAGGCCGTGGAGCTGTTGCTGCTCTCCCCCGCGAGCGATCAGGTCCTGACCGAGCTGCGCCGCACGCTCGACGACGACCGCGCCGTGCACGACCTGGCCCTCGGCGGCTTCGTGAACGCCTGCCGCCGCACCGGGAACGACGAGCGGTACGGCAACCCGCTGGTCCTCGGCTGGTACGCACGGGCGGCCCAGGAGGACGGTGCGGCGGCCCACGGCATCCCCGCCCTGTGGCGGGCGGCGCTCGCCGACCCGCGGGCCACCCGGCACGCGCTGGAGGTGCTGCGCACCTGGGTGCTGATCGCCGACCGGGCGCCGGCCACCGAATGGGCGCTGGCCGCCCTGCTGCCCAGGCTCGTCACCACCCCCGCCGAGCACCAGCGGCTCAGCCATCTGCTGCGGACCATGCCGGGCGAGGACGGCAATCCCCCGCCGAACGTGGCGGCCCGCCTGCTGGCCGTCCTCCCGGCCCGCTGAGGCCACGGACACCACCCCGATCGACCCGATCGACCCGATCGATCTGAACCACCCGACCGACCCGTCCCACCCGATCGACCTGAACCGCCCGATCCAGGCGATCGGCCTGGACCACCTGAATCACCTGATCCAGGCGGCCGGCGGGGCCGAGGCGTCCCCCACGTCCCGTCGTACGCCGGCACGTCCGCGAGGAGACACGCACCATGCCCACCTTTCACCGCCCGCCCGAATGGCAGCAGCAGGCGGACCGGCACACCGAGCTGGTCGACCCGGTGCTCACCGTGCGGCAGCTCGGCCGCTTCGACCTGGGCCTCAAGTCGCTCGTCCGCATCGACCACGCCCTGGTCTTCGCCACTCCCAAGGGCGGCTACGACCCGTATCTGCCGCCCCGGCGGCCCACCCGCAGCGAGATCGCGGCGCGGCGGTACACCGCCGTGTACGAGGTGGACATGGGCGTGCACCCGTTCTCCGCCGACCTCGCCCTGCCCAGCGACAACGACGCGTTCGAGTTCACGGCGGCGGTCGACCTCTCCTGGCAGGTCCTCGACCCGGCCCGGTTCGTGGCGAGCGGGCACCGGGACGTGCCGACGCTGGTGCTGGGCGAACTCCAGCAGGCGGCCCGGCCGGTGACCCGGCGCTTCGCGATCGCCGACAGCGCAGCCGCCGAGCGGGAACTGCTCCAGGCGGTCACCGTCCTCGGCCCGCTCGGGGCACCCGCGGGCCTGCAGGTGTCCTGGACGCTCCGGCTGCGGCGCGACCAGGAGAACATCGACCACCAGCGCCGGCTCCAGGCCATCGACCACTCCGCCGCCGAGCAGATCCGCGTGGCCGAGCGCGGCATGGAGGTCGACGTCGAGGTGGACCGCCGCCACCGCCACCAGGACGCGCTGCAGATCGAACGGGCCATGACCTACGGGCACCAGCAGCAGCAACTCGCCCTTCAGCAGCAGCAGTGGGACCACGAGCAGGCCATGCTCATGAGCAGCCGGCAGCACGAGCAGGCGATGCTCACGAGCGGCCGGGAGCACGAGCTGGCCCTGCTGCAGGGGCAGCAGATGCTGGAACTCCAGCGCATCGAGGCGAAGAAGATCGAGTTCTACCAGTGGCATCTGCAGCAGGGAGGCGTCCAGGCCTGGGCGCTGCACCTCGCCCAGCACCCGGAGGACTCCCGCCTCGTCATGAGCAGCATGCGGGACGACCAGCTCCGCATGATCCAGGCCCAGATGGACCTCGTGAAGCAGCTCCTGAGCGGCGACACGGCCGAGAACTACGAGCTGGAGGGCCCCAAACAGCTCGCCCTGCGCACGGTCAGCGACATCCTCAACCAGAGGCTTCCAGGGGTCCCCCAGGCCGCACCGCTGCTCCCGCCCCAGCTCGGGGAGGACCCCCTGGCGGGATACGAGACCGCGCCGGGCGCACCGGGCAGCAGTCCCAGCATGCCCGGCGGCGGCCTGGGCGCACCGGGCGGCAACCCAGGCGTACCTGGCGGGCAGCCTTGGGCCGGCCAGGGCCCGGCGGGCATGAGCCAGAACCCGGTCAGCGCGAGCCGGGGCCCGGCGGGCATGAGCCAGGGCCCAGTCGGCATGAGCCAGAACCCGGCCGGCATGAGCCAGGGCCCAGTCGGCATGAGCCAGAACCCGGCCGGCATGAGCCAGGGCCCGGTGGCGAACAGCGGCGCGTCCATCCAGCCGTCGGCACCGACAGCACCTGCACCCGGCCCGTCCGCCCAGCCACCGGCACCCGCTCCCGCACCCGCACCCGCACCCGCAGCAGGACCAGCACCATCGGCCCCCGTACCGGGTCCGCCCACGGCCTACTCCCCTCCGTCCCCGTTCGCCGGGGCGTATCCCGGCGCCCCGGGCGCGCCCGCACCCGCACCTGCTCCCGCCCCCGCCCCCGCCCCGGAGACGCCGTCCTGGCAGCCGCCGCCCGGCTACGGCAGCACACCGACCCTGCCCGCACAGCCTCCGGCGCCCGCACCGTCGCACGGGGCACCCGCACCGTCGCACGGCAACGCCCCGCAGGGTGATGGAGGCATGCCGGACGACCAGGGCAACTTCCCCGAGAAGAGCGGGAATTGACCACCCTCGATCCGACGCCCGACCCGGCCACCGCCCCTCCCCCGGGCGCCGGCTCCGCAGAGCGAGCCCAACTCTGCGAGCGTCTCCTCACCGATCTGCGCACGGAGATCGCACGGGCCGACAGCAAGGCGTCCGTCCTGGTGGCCGCTCTCGGGATGACGGCCGGCGTGTTCAGCGGTCTGCTGGCCGGACGGGGCTGGACCCCGTCCGCACTCTCCGCTCCGGCCACGCTCCTGTGGTGGTCCGGAACGGTGTCCCTGGCCTTCTCCCTCTTCGCCCTGCTGCTCGCCGTCCTCCCCCGCTACCGCTCCGGAACCTGGGTGCCGGGACAGCCTCTGTCGTACTTCGGCGACATCCACGAGGCCGTCCGCCAGGGCCACTTGGAGACCGCGCTCGCCGACACCGAGCGCGACCCCGTGGCCGGACTGATCACGGCCCTCACCGAGACGAGCCGGATCGCCGCCCGCAAGCACGCGTGGATCCGGGCCGGCCTGATCGCCTTCTGCACCGGCACGGTCCTGCTCCCTGCCTCGCTGCTGACGGGCTGACCGGCCGACCGGCCGACACCGACCGGCCCCACCACCGACGTCCCCACCGAACGACCCACCAGGAACCCAGATGAACCAGCCTCCCGAGTACCCGCAGCCGGCCCAGCCTCCCGGGTACACGCAAGCACCGTCCCACCCGAACGCGACGTCCGCTGCGCCGTACCCGCAGGCGGCACCGCAGTACCCGCAGACCCCGCCGTCCGCCGCCCACCAGGCACCGCAGTATCCGCAGACCCGAGCGCCGCACCACCCGCAGCCCCAGGCGCCGCAATACCCCCAGGCCCCGCAGCCCCAGGCGCCGCAGTACCCGCAGGCGCACGCGCCCCACCACCCGCACGCCGCCGCGCCGGCCATTCCGCCGACGGCACCTGCGGCCCAGGCCCCGAACATC
Source organism: Streptomyces sp. NPDC007971 (assembly GCF_042958635.1). NCBI lineage: Bacteria > Bacillati > Actinomycetota > Actinomycetes > Kitasatosporales > Streptomycetaceae > Streptomyces > Streptomyces sp. NPDC007971. Next base: position 265,395 of record NZ_JBIBJK010000013.1, on the reverse strand, counting down.
CCTCCGCAGTACGCGCAGGCTCCGCCGGCGGCGGCCGCGCCCACGGCCCATCCGCACCACATAAGCACCGACCACGGCCGGGTGCACATCCGCCGGGACCAGCGCCGCACCGACGCCACCGCGGTCGGCAACCTGCTCCTGTACCTGCCGAACTTCCTGTGCAGCCTCTTCGTCGTGGGCCTGGTGTCCGTGTTCTTCGGCGGCCTCGGCATCCTGGTGGTGCTGGCCTGGCTGGCCAGCGGCGCACTCGCGTTCTACCGGCCCGCGGAAAGCGCCCTCGCGCGCCATCTGCTCCGGCTGCGCTACCCCACGCCGCAAGAACGGGCCAAACTCGAACCGGTCTGGCGTGAAGTCACGGCCCGCGCGGGGATCGAGGGCCGCACCTACGAGCTCTGGGTCGAGGACAGCGACAGCCTGAACGCGGTCGCCGCGGCCGGCCACATCGTCGGCGTCACCCGGTTCGCCATGAACCAGCTGCCCAACGGCGAACTGGCCGCCGTCCTCGCCCACGAGCTGGGCCACCACGTGGGCGGTCACGCCTGGTCAGGGCTGCTCGGCTACTGGTACGCGCTGCCCGGCCGGATCGCCTGGCGCCTCCTGAAGGCCGTCTCCGGCATCGCGTACAAGGTGTCGCGCGCCTTCGGCTGCTTCGGCGTCGCCTTCGTCCTCCTGTTCATCGGCGTCTTCGCCCTGGCGACCGTCAGCACGCTCTACGGCCTGCCCCTGCTGATCCTGGGCGTGCCGTACGCGCTCGCCGCCGTCGGCCGCCGTGCGGAGCTGCGCGCCGACGAGCACGCGGCCGCCCTGGGCTTCGCCCCCATGCTGGCCGCCGTCCTCGGCAAGCTGCACCAGCAGGAGCAGTACGAGCAGGCCGCGCTCACCGCACAGAACGGCGGGGTGCCCGTCCAGGAGAGTGCCCTGAGCAGGCTGCTCTCCTCCCACCCGGACTACCACACCCGCCTGCACCACCTGCAGCCGTACCTTCAGCCGCAACAGTCCCACTAGTCGGTCCCACCGGTCGGCCCGGCCGGTCCCGGACACGCCGAAGGGCGGCCACACCGAAACGGAGTGGCCGCCCTTCATACTGCTCGCTTACTGGTTGTACGGACCGTAGTCGTAGTCCTCCAGCGGAACGGCCTGGCCGGAGCCGGTGCCGAACGGCGAGTAGTCGATGTCGTCGTAGCCGACGGCCGAGTACATCGCGGCCTTGGCCTCCTCGGTCGGCTCGACCCGGATGTTGCGGTAGCGGGACAGACCCGTACCGGCCGGGATGAGCTTACCGATGATGACGTTCTCCTTGAGGCCGATGAGGCTGTCGGACTTGGCGTTGATCGCCGCGTCCGTCAGAACTCGGGTCGTCTCCTGGAAGGAGGCGGCCGACAGCCAGGACTCCGTCGCCAGCGAGGCCTTGGTGATACCCATCAGCTGCGGACGACCGGAGGCGGGGTGACCGCCCTCCTGGACCACACGACGGTTCTCGGTCTCGAACTTCGAGCGCTCGACCAGCTCGCCGGGCAGCAGCTCGGCGTCGCCGGACTCGATGATCGTCACGCGGCGGAGCATCTGCCGGATGATGATCTCGATGTGCTTGTCGTGGATCGACACACCCTGCGAGTTGTACACCTTCTGGACCTCGCCGACCAGGTGGACCTGGACGGCACGCTGACCCAGGATGCGCAGCACGTCGTGCGGGTTGGTGGCACCCACGGTGAGCTGCTGGCCCACCTCGACGTGGTCGCCCTCGCGGACCAGGACCTTGGCACGCTTCGAGATCGGGAACGCCGTCTCGTCGCTGCCGTCGTCCGGGGTGACGACGATCTTCTTGGTCTTCTCGGTCTCCTCGATCCGCACGCGGCCGTTGGCCTCGGAGATCGGGGCGACACCCTTCGGGGTACGGGCCTCGAAGAGCTCGACGACACGGGGCAGACCCTGGGTGATGTCGTCACCGGCCACACCACCGGTGTGGAAGGTACGCATCGTCAGCTGGGTACCGGGCTCACCGATGGACTGGGCGGCGATGATGCCGACCGCCTCACCGATGTCGACCAGCTTGCCGGTGGCGAGCGAACGGCCGTAGCACATCGCGCAGGTGCCGACGTGCGACTCGCAGGTCAGGATCGAGCGGGTCTTGACCTCCTCGATGCCGTGGTGCACCAGCTGGTCGATGAGCACGTCGCCCAGGTCCACGTTGGCCGGCGCGATCACCTTGCCGTCGATGACGACGTCCTCGGCGAGCATGCGGGCGTAGACGCTGGTCTCGACGTCGTCCGCCTTGCGGAGCACGCCGTCGGCGCCGCGCGAGGCGATCCGCAGCTTCAGACCGCGCTCGGTGCCGCAGTCCTCCTCGCGGATGATGACGTCCTGCGAGACGTCCACCAGACGACGGGTCAGGTAACCCGAGTCGGCGGTACGCAGGGCGGTGTCCGCCAGACCCTTACGGGCACCGTGCGTGGAGATGAAGTACTCCAGCACGGACAGACCCTCACGGAACGAGGCCTTGATCGGACGCGGGATGGTCTCGTTCTTCGCGTTCGACACCAGACCACGCATACCGGCGATCTGCCGCATCTGCATCATGTTTCCTCGGGCACCCGAGTCAACCATCATGAAGATGGGGTTCGTCTTGGGGAAGTTCTCGTTCATCGCCTCGGCGACCTCGTTGGTCGCCTTGGTCCAGATCGCGATGAGCTCCTGAGTGCGCTCTTCCTTGGTGATCAGACCGCGCTCGTACTGCTTCTGGACCTTCTCGTCCTGCGCCTCGTACCCGCGGACGATCTCCTTCTTCGCCTCGGGAACGACGACGTCGGAGATGGCGACGGTGACACCGGAACGGGTCGCCCAGTAGAAGCCGGACGCCTTCAGGTTGTCGAGCGTCGCCGCCACGATGACCTTGGGGTAGCGCTCGGCCAGGTCGTTGACGATCTCGGAGAGCTGCTTCTTGCCCACCGAGTAGTCGACGAACGGGTAGTCCTCGGGCAGCAGCTCGTTGAAGAGCGCGCGGCCCAGGGTGGTGCGCAGGCGGAACGAGTCCCCCTGCTGCCACTCGGGCTCGCCCTCCTCGCGGGCCGGCGGCATCCAGCCGCGCGGCGGGATGGTGCCCACCGGGAAGCGGATGTCGATCGCCGACTGCAGCGCGAGCTCACCGGCGTCGAAGGCCATGATCGCCTCGGCCGTGGAGCCGAACGCGCGGCCCTCGCCCTTGGTGTCACGCAGCTCGCCGTCGGTGGTGAGGAAGAACAGACCGAGGACCATGTCCTGGGTCGGCATCGTCACCGGGCGGCCGTCGGCCGGCTTGAGGATGTTGTTCGAGGACAGCATCAGGATGCGGGCCTCGGCCTGCGCCTCCGCGGACAGCGGCAGGTGCACGGCCATCTGGTCACCGTCGAAGTCCGCGTTGAACGCGGTGCAGACGAGCGGGTGGATCTGGATGGCCTTGCCCTCGACCAGCTGCGGCTCGAAGGCCTGGATGCCGAGGCGGTGCAGGGTGGGAGCACGGTTCAGCAGAACCGGGTGCTCGGCGATGACCTCTTCGAGGACGTCGTACACGACCGTGCGGCCGCGCTCCACCATGCGCTTGGCGCTCTTGATGTTCTGCGCGTGGTTCAGGTCGACCAGGCGCTTCATCACGAACGGCTTGAAGAGCTCCAGCGCCATGGCCTTGGGCAGACCGCACTGGTGCAGCTTGAGCTGCGGGCCGACGACGATGACGGAACGCGCCGAGTAGTCGACTCGCTTGCCGAGCAGGTTCTGACGGAATCGACCCTGCTTGCCCTTCAGCATGTCGCTGAGGGACTTCAGCGGGCGGTTACCGGGACCGGTGACCGGGCGACCGCGACGACCGTTGTCGAAGAGGGCGTCAACAGCCTCCTGAAGCATGCGCTTCTCGTTGTTGACGATGATCTCCGGAGCACCCAGGTCGAGCAGGCGCTTGAGACGGTTGTTGCGGTTGATCACACGGCGGTACAGGTCGTTCAGGTCGGAGGTCGCGAAGCGGCCACCATCCAGCTGCACCATCGGACGCAGGTCCGGCGGGATGACCGGGACGCAGTCCAGGACCATGCCCTTGGGGCTGTTGGACGTCTGCAGGAACGCGGAGACGACCTTCAGCCGCTTCAGGGCACGGGTCTTCTTCTGGCCCTTGCCGGTACGGATGATCTCGCGGAGCTTCTCGGCCTCCTCGTCGAGGTCGAAGGACTCCAGGCGCTTCTGCAGCGCCGCGGCACCCATCGAGCCGTCGAAGTACGTGCCGAAGCGGTCACGCAGCTCGCGGTAGAGCAGCTCGTCGCCCTCCAGGTCCTGGACCTTGAGGTTCTTGAACCGGTTCCACACCTCGTCGAGGCGGTCGATCTCGCGCTGCGCACGGTCGCGCAGCTGCTTCATCTCGCGCTCGGCACCCTCGCGCACCTTGCGGCGCACATCGGCCTTGGCGCCCTCGGCCTCCAGCTCGGCCAGGTCGGTCTCGAGCTTCTTGGCGCGGGCCTCGAGGTCGGCGTCGCGGCGGTTCTCGATCTGCTGGCGCTCGACCGAGACGTGCGCCTCCAGGGAGGGCAGGTCGCGGGTACGGCGCTCCTCGTCGACGTACGTGATCATGTACGCGGCGAAGTAGATGACCTTCTCAAGGTCCTTGGGAGCCAGGTCGAGCAGGTAGCCCAGGCGGCTCGGGACACCCTTGAAGTACCAGATGTGCGTGACGGGCGCGGCCAGCTCAATGTGGCCCATCCGCTCACGGCGCACCTTGGCGCGCGTGACCTCGACGCCACAGCGCTCGCAGATGATGCCCTTGAAGCGGACACGCTTGTACTTGCCGCAGTAGCACTCCCAGTCCCGGGTCGGACCGAAGATCTTCTCGCAGAAGAGTCCGTCCTTTTCGGGCTTCAGGGTGCGGTAGTTGATCGTCTCGGGCTTCTTGACCTCGCCGTGGCTCCACTGACGGATGTCGTCAGCGGTGGCCAGACCGATCCGGAGCTCGTCGAAGAAGTTGACGTCGAGCACTATGCGTCAATCCCTCTCAGGGTCGTAAGTCTTTGGTCTGAAACGGGGGCCTGGGGGTCGGCGGGGCCCTGTGGGTGAGGGCCCCGCCGGACTCCCGTCAGACCTCTTCGACGCTGCTCGGCTCGCGCCGGGACAGGTCGATACCGAGCTCCTCCGCAGCGCGGAAGACGTCCTCGTCGGTGTCACGCATCTCGATGGACATACCGTCGCTGGACAGCACCTCCACGTTCAGGCAGAGCGACTGCATCTCCTTGATGAGCACCTTGAAGGACTCGGGGATGCCGGGCTCGGGGATGTTCTCGCCCTTGACGATGGCCTCGTAGACCTTCACGCGGCCGGTGACGTCGTCGGACTTGATGGTCAGCAGCTCCTGGAGGGCGTACGCGGCGCCGTAGGCCTCAAGGGCCCACACCTCCATCTCACCGAAGCGCTGGCCACCGAACTGCGCCTTACCACCCAGCGGCTGCTGGGTGATCATCGAGTACGGGCCGGTCGAACGGGCGTGCAGCTTGTCGTCGACCAGGTGGTGCAGCTTGAGGATGTACATGTAGCCGACCGAGATCGGGTCCGGGAACGGCTCACCGGAGCGGCCGTCGAACAGCCGCGCCTTGCCGGACGGGAGGACCAGGCGGTCGCCGTCGCGGTTCGGGATGGTGTGCTGCAGCAGACCCGCCAGCTCGTCCTCACGGGCACCGTCGAAGACCGGGGTGGCGACGTTGGTGCGTGCGGCGACCTGGTCGGCACCGATGGCCTGCAGACGCTGGGCCCACTCGTCGGCGAGGCCGGAGACGTCCCAGCCGCGGCTGGCGAGCCAGCCGAGGTGGATCTCCAGGACCTGTCCCGGGTTCATTCGGGACGGGACACCCAGCGGGTTGAGGATGATGTCGACCGGGGTGCCGTCCTCCAGGAACGGCATGTCCTCGATCGGCAGGATCTTGGAGATGACACCCTTGTTGCCGTGACGGCCGGCGAGCTTGTCACCGTCGGTGATCTTGCGCTTCTGCGCGACGTAGACGCGGACCAGCTGGTTCACGCCCGGCGGCAGCTCGTCGCCCTCCTCGCGGTCGAAGACGCGCACGCCGATGACCTTGCCGGTCTCGCCGTGCGGCACCTTCAGCGAGGTGTCACGGACCTCACGGGCCTTCTCACCGAAGATCGCGCGCAGCAGGCGCTCCTCCGGGGTCAGCTCCGTCTCACCCTTCGGGGTCACCTTGCCGACGAGGATGTCGCCGGCGATGACCTCGGCGCCGATGCGGATGATGCCGCGCTCGTCGAGGTCGGCGAGGACCTCCTCGGAGACGTTCGGGATGTCCCGGGTGATCTCCTCGGGGCCGAGCTTGGTGTCACGGGCGTCGACCTCGTGCTCCTCGATGTGGATCGAGGAGAGGACGTCGTCCTGCACGAGGCGCTGCGACAGGATGATCGCGTCCTCGTAGTTGTGACCCTCCCACGGCATGAACGCCACGAGCAGGTTCTTGCCGAGGGCCATCTCACCGTTCTCGGTGGCCGGGCCGTCGGCGAGGACCTGGCCCTCGATGATCCGGTCGCCCTCGTTGACGACGACCTTCTGGTTGACCGAGGTGCCCTGGTTGGACCGGGCGAACTTGTGCAGGCGGTACGTGATGTACGTGCCGTCGTCGTTGGCGGTGGTGATGTAGTCCGCGGAGACCTCCTGGACCACACCGGCCTTCTCGGCCTTGACGACGTCGCCGGCGTCGACGGCGGAGCGGTACTCCATGCCGGTACCGACGAGCGGGGCCTCCGACTTGATCAGCGGAACGGCCTGCCGCATCATGTTCGCGCCCATGAGGGCACGGTTGGCGTCGTCGTGCTCCAGGAAGGGGATCATGGCGGTCGCGACCGACACCATCTGGCGCGGCGAGACGTCCATGTAGTCCACGTCCTCGGGCGCGACGTAGTCGACCTCGCCGCCACGGCGGCGGACCAGCACGCGGGCCTCGGCGAACCGGAGCTCGTCGGTCAGCGGCGCGTTGGCCTGCGCGATGACGAAGCGGTCCTCCTCGTCGGCGGTCAGGTAGTCCACCTCGTCGGTGACCACACCGTGCTCGTCGACCTTGCGGTACGGCGTCTCGATGAAGCCGAACGCGTTGACCCGGCCGTAGGAGGCCAGCGAGCCGATCAGACCGATGTTCGGGCCTTCCGGCGTCTCGATCGGGCACATGCGGCCGTAGTGCGAGGGGTGCACGTCACGGACCTCGAAGCCGGCCCGCTCACGGGAGAGACCACCCGGGCCGAGGGCGTTCAGACGACGCTTGTGCGTCAGCCCCGACAGCGGGTTGTTCTGGTCCATGAACTGGGACAGCTGGCTGGTACCGAAGAACTCCTTGATGGAGGCGACGACCGGCCGGATGTTGATCAGGGTCTGCGGCGTGATCGCCTCGACGTCCTGGGTGGTCATGCGCTCGCGCACGACGCGCTCCATACGGGCGAGACCCGTACGGACCTGGTTCTGGATCAGCTCGCCGACGCTGCGGATACGACGGTTGCCGAAGTGGTCGATGTCATCGGTCTCGACCATGATCGAGCGGCCGGACTCGCCGGTCGTCTCGGTCTCACCGGCGTGCAGCTTCACCAGGTACTTGATGGTGGCGATGACGTCGTCGGTGGTGAGCACGCCGGCGTCCAGCGGCTCGTCCGCACCGAGCTTCTTGTTCACCTTGTAGCGGCCGACCTTCGCCAGGTCGTAGCGCTTCGGGTTGAAGTAGAGGTTCTCCAGCAGCGTCTGCGCGGCCTCACGCGTGGGGGGCTCGCCCGGACGCAGCTTGCGGTAGATGTCCAGCAGCGCGTCGTCCTGGCCCTGGGTGTGGTCCTTCTCCAGGGTGGCGCGCATCGACTCGTAGTCGCCGAACTCCTCGAGGATCTGCTCGGTCGTCCAGCCGAGCGCCTTCAGCAGGACGGTGACCGACTGCTTGCGCTTGCGGTCGATGCGGACACCGACCATGTCGCGCTTGTCGATCTCCATCTCCAGCCAGGCACCCCGGGACGGGATGATCTTGGCGGAGAAGATGTCCTTGTCGGACGTCTTGTCGATGGAGGAGTCGAAGTAGACACCGGGGGAACGGACCAGCTGCGACACCACGACACGCTCGGTGCCGTTGATGACGAAAGTGCCCTTGTTCGTCATGAGCGGGAAGTCGCCCATGAAGACGGTCTGGGACTTGATCTCACCGGTCTCGTTGTTGGTGAACTCGGCGGTGACGAAGAGCGGGGCGGCGTACGTGAAGTCGCGCTCCTTGCACTCGTCGATGGAGTTCTTCGGCGGCTCGAAGCGGTGGTCCCGGAACGTCAGGGACATCGACCCGGAGAAGTCCTCGATCGGGGAGATCTCCTCGAAGATCTCCTCCAGACCGGACTTGGTGGGGACGTCCTGACCGTTCTCAAGAGCCTCCTCGACCCGACTCTGCCAGGCGGTGTTGCCGAGCAGCCAGTCGAAGCTCTCGGTCTGCAGCGCGAGCAGGTTCGGAACCTCGAGAGGCTCCTTGATCTTTGCAAAGGAGATGCGCAGCGGGGCGGTGCTGGCGCCGTTGTTCATATTCGCGGTCGAGGCGTTGCGCGAGGCGGCCAAGAGGGGGTCCTTCCGAGGGCTCGGACTCACTACGCGCGTGCCGTTCCCCCTACCGCACAGAGACAGAAACCCCAGGTCAAGGGAGGTTTAGTCATCGATGCGAAAGTGAGGGCAGACCCCTGGTGACGGGCAGGGGACAGCTAACAGGCAGCGCAAAGGGTCAGTGTAGCCACTTGGCACACTGATGTCCAGTGCGGGTTTTGCGAGACCCTCGTTGTTCTCAACGCCCTCGTCAACGCCCTCGGCATGCCTGCCCTCAACGCACGTTGATACTGCCCTCTCCGTCGTCGATCCATGCCTCGGATTCGGATCCTTGTGACGACGCGTCCTGAGAATTGCGCGCTGCGTGCGGTTCGTCAAGGCCCCCCAGCCCAAACGGGGCTGTCCGGAGACGCAACGAAGATCACCATACCCGCCGCCACCGCGAGTGCAAGGCAACCGAGGTCGGACCTTCGGATACGCCGAAGAGCGACCACCCGGATGGATGATCGCTCTTCGGTGCGTTCGCGTTACAGCCCTAGGAGGCTGCACTCAGCGCGCGAGGAGAGTCGCGGGGACTCCGAGAGGTCTTACTTGACCTCGACGGAGGCGCCGGCGCCCTTGAGGGACTCGGCGGCCTTCTCGGCGGCGTCCTTGGCAACCTTCTCCAGGACGGGCTTCGGGGCGCCGTCCACGAGGTCCTTGGCCTCCTTCAGACCCAGGGAGGTCAGCTCACGCACGACCTTGATGACCTGGATCTTCTTGTCGCCCGCACCGGTGAGGATGACGTCGAACTCGTCCTTCTCCTCCTCGACCTCGGCAACGGCGCCCGGGCCGGCGGGGCCGGCAACGGCGACCGCGGCGGCGGCGGTGACGTCGAACTTCTCCTCGAAGGCCTTCACGAACTCGGAGAGCTCGATGAGGGTCATCTCCTCGAACTGCGCGAGCAGGTCTTCCTGGCTGAGCTTCGCCATGGTGGGCGATCCTTCCACTAATTCGGCTGGTGCCGGATGTACATGTATGGCGGGCGTACGACGGCCCGCTACGACCTCCGCCTCAGGCGGCGGCGGTCATTTCGCGAGCCGAGTTACTCGGCACCGCCCTGCTCGGCCTGCTTGGCACGAAGAGCGTCCACGGTGCGGACGAGCTTCGACGGGAGCGCCTGGAAGACCTGAGCAGCCTGGGTCTGCTTGCCCTTGAAGGCGCCCGCCAGCTTGGCGAGCAGAACCTCGCGGGACTCGAGGTCCGCAAGCTTCTTGATCTCGTCGGCGGACAGCGCCTTGCCGTCAAGGACACCGCCCTTGATGACGAGGTTCGGGTTGTCCTTGGCGAAGTCACGAAGACCCTTCGCCGACTCCACCGGGTCACCGGTGACGAAGGCGACCGCCGTCGGACCGTTGAACAGGTCGTCGAGCGTCGTGATCCCGGCCTCGTTGGCCGCAATCTTGGTCAGCGTGTTCTTCACCACGGCGTACTGGGCGTTCTCACCGAGCGAACGACGCAGCGTCTTGAGCTGCGCCACGGTGAGACCCCGGTACTCGGTCAGCACGGCGGCATTCGAGCTGCGGAACTGCTCCGCGAGCTCGGCTACCGCGGCAGCCTTGTCGGGCCTTGCCATAGAGCGTCGGCCTCCTTCCGGGTGATGGGACCGCTCAGAAGGGGCTGGGAAAACGAAACGCCCCGGCGCAGGCGCACGGGGCGGACTCGACCGGCCACACACGCGGGAGAGCGCGTGCTCCGGGAGTTCTTCCACTGTCACCTGCGCGGGTCGTCCACTTCACAGCGGATCCTTCGGTCACCACACCCTCGTTCAAGCGTGTGGCAACGACCAGCGGTCTTTGGCTTCTCAAGGAATGTACGTGACCGGGGCGCCGCAGAGCAAATCGGGCTCTGCGGCGCCCCGGTCAGGGTGCTTCTCAGTGGTTCCCGGCGGTCTCCCGCGCGGCCGCGGCCGTCAGGAGCTGGTGCCGGAGCCGCCCGGCACGGAGGTCTGGCTGCCGCTCGATGCGGTCCCGCCGGACTTCGCCAGGTCCGTGAAGTCCTTGGTGTCGCCGGCCGGGGGCGCCTCGGCGGTGACCTTCACGCCGTAGTCGCTGTAGTAGGCCGTGCTGGTCATGGTGCCGTTCGCCATGTCCGCCTTCTCGACCTTCTTGACGAGCAGGTCCTGGCCGTCGACCCAGATGTCGATGGTCTCCGTGCTCACGCCCGCCTGGCTGAGCTGCTTCTTCAGGCCGGCCAGCTGGTCGGCGGTGAGGTGGCTGTTCTTGCCGGCGAGGCGGGCGACGTCGACCGTGCCCGAGTAGTGCGTGGCCTCGGCACCGGAGACCTTCTCCTGCCCGACCTTCTTCACGTCGCCGGAGGCCAGCAGAAGCTTCACCGACTGGTTCGGCGTGGTGTTCTGGAGCTGGTCCTTCAGATAGGCGCCGGAGCTGCCGCCGAGCTTGGCGAGGTCGTCGTACGCGTACCGGATCCAGTGCTTGCCGAACTGCTGGGCGAACTTCTCGCTCATCCTGGCGTAGTAGGCGTCCGGCAGATAGCGGGCCTCCATCGACGAGCTGCCCGCCTTGCGCATCGCCTCGGCCATCTGGCCGCCGGTGTACGTGATGGTGAGGTTGCCCCTGAGGCCCTGGCCCCAGGCGAGGGCGCCGTTCGCCGTCATCGACATGGCGTCGCCGATGCTCGTGGTGGAGCGCACCTTGGCCGACTCGGCCTTGTCCGTGGACTTGTCCGCGGACAGCAGGGCGGCGAGGGGGCTGACATGGGTGACGCTCCTGCCGACCGCCTTGTCCCCCTTGCCGGCGTCCTGCGAGCCGCAGGCGGCCAGCCCGGTCAGCGTCGTGACCACGACGGCGGAAAGGGCCACCCGGCGTACGGTCGTGTTCTTCATGTCCCACCCCTATGCGTGTCCTGTGCCTGGACGGTAACTCAGGCCACTGACAGTCGTACGAAAGGTCGCACACACATAGGACGGGCCCTGCACCTCGAAGGTTGCAGGGCCCGTCGCTATTGATGCGCGCCTGACGCGGCTACCGGGGTGAGCGCGGGGCTCAGACGGCGGCCGGGTCCTCCTCGACGAGGAGGTTGCGGGTGCGGTTCGGGTCGACCGGAATGCCGGGGCCCATCGTGGTGGTGATGGCGGCCTTCTTGATGTAGCGACCCTTGGCGGCGGACGGCTTCAGACGGAGGATCTCCTCCAGCGCGGCGCCGTAGTTCTCCACCAGCTTGTCGTCCTCGAAGGACGCCTTGCCGATGATGAAGTGCAGGTTCGAGTGCTTGTCGACGCGGAACTCGATCTTGCCGCCCTTGATCTCGGTGACGGCCTTGACCACGTCGGGGGTGACGGTGCCGGTCTTCGGGTTCGGCATCAGACCACGGGGGCCGAGGACGCGGCCGAGGCGGCCGACCTTGCCCATGAGGTCCGGGGTGGCGACGACGGCGTCGAAGTCCAGACGGCCCTTCGCAACCTCGTCGATCAGTTCGTCGGAGCCGACGATGTCGGCGCCCGCGGCCTCTGCGGCCGCAGCACGGTCACCGGTCGCGAAGACCAGGACCCGGGCGGTCTTGCCGGTGCCGTGCGGCAGGTTCACGGTGCCACGGACCATCTGGTCGGCCTTGCGCGGGTCGACACCCAGACGGAAGGCGACCTCGACGGTGCCGTCGAACTTGGTCGTGGAGGTCTCCTTGGCGAGACGGACGGCCTCGAGCGGGGCGTACAGCTTCTCCCGGTCGATCTTGGCGTCCGCAGCGCGGAGAGCCTTGCTGCGCTTGCTCACAACTGCTCCTGTGTGTTCTGAAAGGAGTCGTGGTACGGGCCGAGCAGGCCCTGCCACGTGCGACCGGCTACGGCCGCATGACTGCTGGGGGTGGGGTTCAGCCCTCGACCGTGACGCCCATGGAACGCGCGGTACCGGCGATGATCTTCGCGGCGGCGTCCAGGTCGTTCGCGTTCAGGTCGGGCATCTTGGTGGTGGCGATCTCGCGGACCTGCGCCTCGGTGATCTTGGCGACCTTGGTCTTGTGCGGCTCGCCGGAGCCCTTCTCGATGCCCGCGGCCTTGAGGATCATCTTGGCGGCCGGCGGCGTCTTGGTGACGAAGGTGAAGGAACGGTCCTCGTAGACCGTGATCTCCACCGGGATGACCCAACCGCGCTGCGACTCGGTCGCGGCGTTGTAGGCCTTGCAGAACTCCATGATGTTGACGCCGTGCTGACCCAGCGCGGGGCCGACCGGCGGGGCCGGGTTGGCTGCGCCGGCCTGGATCTGGAGCTTGATGAGCCCCGTGACCTTCTTCTTCTTGGGAGGCATGCTCTCTCCGGGTCCTTACTGAGAGGTTGATTGCCATCCGCGCCTACGACCTGCGCCCATCGGGGCAAGATCTCGCAGATGGCATACCGCACAACGATAGCCGCTGTCCCCTCCAGACCAGAAATCGGCCTGGTCAGGCGGACGACGCGGGCGCTTCGGAGCGTCGGCCGCGCAGCACGTGCACGGCTCCGGCGACCAGGACGAGCACCGTCGCGGCGCCCGGCACGGCCAGCAGCACGGCGACGCTGCCCGGACCGGTGTCGTCGGCGAGCGCGACCTGCTCCGGCTCGCCGGGCGCGTGGAGCACGTCCACGGTGTCGCCCTCGGCGTGGCCGCCGGCGCGCGTACCGACGGGAAGACCGGCCGTCAGCTCCTCGCCGGCCACGGAGAAGGTCACACCGCAGCCGCCGAGGACGCACGCCCCGCCGTGGAACGTGGCCCTGGCCGGCTCCCCGCCCCGCACCTCGGTCCGCAGCCAGGCCGCGGGGAGGAGAACGACGTACGTCAGCACCAGCGCGGCCACGGTGCCCAGGACCGCGGGCCGGACACGACGAGGGCGCCCCGGCCCGGTCCTCACCGGCGGGGCGCCCTCGGAGTGCTTGCTCAGTTCTTCTGGATCTGGTCGAAGGAGAGCTCGACCGGAGTCTCGCGGCCGAAGATCTCCACCAGGCCCTTGACCTTCTTGGAGTCCGCGTTGATCTCGTTGATGGTCGCCTGGAGCGTGGCGAACGGGCCGTCGGTGACGGTGACCGAGTCGCCGACCTCGAAGTCCAGCACCTGGACCTCGACCTTGCGCTGCGGGGCGGGCTTGCCCTCGGCCTCGGCGGCCTCGCGGGCGGCCTTCTCCTCGGCCTCCGGGGCGAGCATCTTGACGATCTCGTCCAGGGTCAGCGGGTAGGGGTCGTAGGCGTTGCCGACGAAGCCGGTGACGCCCGGGGTGTTGCGGACGACGCCCCAGGACTCGTTGGTCAGGTCCATGCGGACCAGGACGTAACCCGGCAGCTTGTTCTGCTTGATCGTCTTGCGGTCGCCGTTCTTGATCTGGACGACCTCTTCCTGCGGCACCTCGGCCTGGAAGATGTAGTCCTCGACGTTCAGCGAGACGGCGCGCTGCTCCAGGTTGGTCTTCACGCGGTTCTCGTAACCGGCGTAGGTGTGGATGACGTACCACTCACCGGGCAAGGAACGCAGTTCCTCGCGCAGGGCCTGGACCGGGTCGACAGGCTCGGCGGGCTCTTCCTCGGCGGCTTCCTCGACAGCTTCTTCGGCTTCGTCGGCCGGGATGACGGGCTCGGCGTCGGAGACGTCCTCGCCCTCCTCGTCCTCGACGTGCAGCGCGGCCTCTTCGGCCGGCTCGCCCGACTCGGCCTCGGCAGCCTCGAACTCGTCCTGCTCGTCCGCGCCCTCGACGATGTCGAGCTCGTCGTCCACCGTCTCGTCCGGCTCGATGGCGTCGTTCAGGTTCGGGTCAGACACGATGGCTGCTTCTTCCTGGATACATAGGGGTGGAACATGCGAAAACGGGCGCCGGTACCACGGCGCCCTTCGCTCTTGGCTCAGCCGAAAACGTACTTGGCCGCGTGGTTGAGCCCATAGTCAATCACGGTCACCAGGGCGATCATGATCGCGACGAAGAAGATCACCACAGTGGTGTACGACGTCAGCTGGTTGCGAGAGGGCCAGACGACCTTGCGGAGTTCCGCGACGATCTGGCGGTAGAAGATGGCGAGGCGCTTCAGCGGGCCCTTCTTGGCGCGCTTGCCGCCCTTGCGGGCCTTCTTCTTGGACTCGGACAGCTCGTCCTGAGCATCAGGCGTGTCGATGGAGCCCACGGCGTCCGTCATTCGTCCTCACCTGATCCCGGGTCATGGCCGTGCCGCGCCCGGTTCCTGAGCCGCACGGCGGTGCAATGCTGTACGTACATGCGCACACATCCTGGCGGTGTGTGTAGCAGGGCCGGAGGGACTTGAACCCCCAACCGCCGGTTTTGGAGACCGGTGCTCTACCAATTGAGCTACGACCCTTTGGTGTGTTCCCCAACGTACCGCATCCGACCGGGTGCAGGGTGTGCACCGGATGGGTTGCGGCTGCTGAAGGCCAACGAGGTGAGAGTGTACGTGGTCCGCGGCCCGGCGTCGAACAGAAAGTGCCTGTCCGGAGTGCGGGCACCGAAGATCGTCCTGGCCGGAGGCCGGATTCGGACCCCTGTTCACGGCTCGACCCCTTGCTGTTCAGTCTGTGAAACCCGCGTGCCGGGGACATTTCCTGTCTGAAACCATGACCCCATGAGCGCTGCAACCCCTCCCACCGAGCGCCGGGTCTCCGCCCGAGTCGGCGCGATCTCCGAGTCCGCCACCCTCGCCGTGGACGCCAAGGCCAAGGCCCTGAAGGCCGCCGGGCGTCCGGTGATCGGCTTCGGCGCCGGTGAGCCCGACTTCCCGACCCCGGACTACATCGTCGAGGCCGCGATCGAGGCCTGCAAGAACCCGAAGTACCACCGCTACACCCCGGCCGGCGGTCTGCCCGAGCTGAAGGCCGCGATCGCCGCGAAGACGCTGCGCGACTCCGGCTGGGAGCCCGAGGTCTCCCAGATCCTGGTCACCAACGGCGGCAAGCAGGCCATCTACGAGGCGTTCGCCGCGATCCTCGACCCGGGCGACGAGGTCATCGTCCCCGCGCCCTACTGGACGACGTACCCGGAGTCGATCCGCCTGGCCGGCGGCGTCCCGGTGGAGGTCGTCGCCGACGAGACGACCGGCTACCGCGTCTCGGTCGAGCAGCTGGAGGCGGCGCGCACGGAGCGGACGAAGGTCGTGCTCTTCGTCTCCCCGTCCAACCCGACCGGGGCGGTCTACGGCCGGGAGGAGGCCGAGGCGATCGGCCGCTGGGCCGTCGAGCACGGCCTGTGGGTGCTCACGGACGAGATCTACGAGCACCTCGTCTACGGCGACGCACAGTTCACCTCGCTGCCCGCGCTCCTGCCCGAGCTGCGCGAGAAGTGCATCGTGGTCAACGGTGTGGCGAAGACGTACGCCATGACCGGCTGGCGCGTGGGCTGGGTCATCGGCCCGAAGGACGTCGTCAAGGCCGCGACCAACCTGCAGTCGCACGCCACCTCGAACGTCTCCAACGTCGCCCAGGTCGCGGCCCTCGCCGCCGTGTCCGGCGACCTGACGGCCGTCGAGAAGATGCGTGAGGCCTTCGACCGCCGCCGCAAGACGATCGTGCGGATGCTCAACGAGATCGACGGCGTGCTCTGCCCCGAGCCCGAGGGCGCCTTCTACGCCTACCCGTCGGTCAAGGCGCTGCTCGGCAAGGAGATCCGCGGCAGGCGCCCGCAGGACACCGTGGAGCTGGCCGCGCTGATCCTGGAGGAGGCCGAGGTCGCGGTCGTCCCGGGTGAGGCCTTCGGCACGCCGGGCTACCTGCGGCTGTCGTACGCGCTCGGTGACGAGGATCTCGTCGAGGGCGTGAGCCGGATGCAGAAGCTGCTGGCGGAGGCGCGGGACTGAGGTCCCTTCCGCTGCAAACACCGCTCTTCACGCGCGCGTGCGGGCCGTTCTCCCCCCAGGGAGGCGGCCCGTTCGCGCGTGCGAGCAAGGCCACGTTCGGGGAAAGAGCTACCGGGGCGGCCGGGACGTGCGGCAGGATCCTGGGATGGAGCGTGTACGTGACCTCTCTGAGCTGCCGAAAGCCCATCTGCACCTGCACTTCACCGGCTCGATGCGGCCGGGAACCGTCCTGGAGCTGGCCGACAAGTACGGCGTGCGCCTGCCCGAGACGCTGACCGAGGCTCTGACCAGCGGCGAGCCACCGAGGCTGCGCGCGACGGACGAGCGCGGCTGGTTCCGCTTCCAGCGGCTGTACGACGCGGCGCGCTCCTGTCTGAGGCAGCCGGAGGACATCCAGCGGCTGGTCCGGGAGGCCGCCGAGGAGGATCTGAGGGACGGCTCGGGCTGGCTGGAGATCCAGGTCGACCCGACCTCGTACGCGCCCCGGCTGGGCGGGCTGATCCCAGCCCTGGAGATCATCCTGGACGCCGTGGACACGGCGGTGCGCGAGACCGGGCTCGGGATGGGGGTCCTGGTCGCCGCGAACCGTATGAAGCACCCGCTGGACGCGCGCACGCTGGCCCGGCTCGCGGTGCGCCACGCCGACCGGGGCGTGGTCGGCTTCGGCCTGTCGAACGACGAACGGCGGGGCATGGCACGGGACTTCGACCGCGCCTTCGCCATCGCACGCGAGGGCGGTCTCCTCTCCGCCCCGCACGGCGGCGAGCTGACCGGGCCGGCGTCCGTGCGGGACTGCCTGGACGACCTGCACGCCTCCCGGATCGGCCACGGCGTGCGCGCTGCGGAGGACCCGCGGCTGCTGAAGCGGCTGGCCGACCGGGGGGTGACCTGCGAGGTGTGCCCGGCGTCGAACGTGGCCCTCGGCGTGTACGAGAAGCCACAGGACGTCCCGCTGCGCACCTTCTTCGAGGCGGGCGTCCCGATGGCGCTCGGCGCCGACGACCCGCTGCTCTTCGGTTCCCGGCTGGCCGCCCAGTACGAGATCGCCCGCCACCACCACGGCTTCACGGACGCGGAACTCGCGGAACTGGCCCGCCAGTCGATCCGGGGCTCCGCGGCGCCCGAGGACGTCAGGGCGCGCCTGCTGGCCGGCGTCGACGACTGGCTGGCGCGCCCGGCGGTCTGACGGGGGCGTAGGGCGACGGGGAGGGCTTGAAGCAGATCAGGACCTCGACGGGATGCCCGCCACCGGGCGGCTGGACCAGCTCCGTAAGTGCCGCCATCAGCGCCGGGAGGCCTTGGGCGACGCGCTTGTGGTGCGGGCCGCACCCTGCCGCTCGGGCGAGGCACGCGGCGGTCTCGGCGAAGGCACCCCGGTCGCCGAACAGGAAGAACGTGCGGGCGTGGGTGCTCGTGGGGCCCTGTCCTGGGCCTGTACACGTGCAGCCTCAGCTTCGTGCGGGACGCCTCATGGCTTCAGGGTCGCGGCCGGTCCTCGCCCTGTGCAACGGAGATTTCCGGGGTGATCCCGCCCAGCAGGGTCCGGGCGAGCCGGGCGGCGAACGCGTCCACGGGCGGGGGTGTGCCGGTCTCGGTGGCGTCGTAGGCGAACGCACGCTGGGCGCAGGCCCCGAGGAGGAGCGAGGCGGCCGCGAAGGTGTCGGCGTCCGCGCGGACGCGGCCGGCGTCCTGCTCGGCGCGGAGGTAGGCGTCGAGGCCCTCGATCGGTGCGTGCGGCCCGGAGCCGATCTTCCGCAGCGCCTCGTAGTGCCGCTGCTTGAGCTGGGTCTCGGCGTACAGGGACGCGCCGATCGGGAAGCTCTGCTCGTAGAAGAGGGCCGCCTGGCGGGCGATCTCGGTGAGGTTCTCCTCCAGGGTGCCCTGTCCCGGCCGGGCCTCCAGGCTGGTCAGCAGGGGGGTGAGCCGGGGCAGGCGTTCCTTGAGCACCCGGACGAACAGGTCCTCCTTGCTGTCGAAGTACTTGTAGAGCGCCGCCTCGGAGCAGCCGGCTGCCCTCGCGATCTCCTTGGTGGTGGCTCGGGCGAGTCCGACGGTGAGCATCAGCTCGTGGGCGGCGTCGAGGATGCGGACACGCGCCGGCTTCGTCTCCATGGAGGCGTCCCTTCGGGCTTGACGAGTGGGTGAGTGCTTACCCACTCTAGAGGCAGCGGGGGTGAGTAAACGCTCACCCACCAGAGGGGAACAGGGGAATCACGATGAAGCTCACCGTTTTCGGGGCCACCGGCGGAATCGGCCGGGAGATCGTCCGTCAGGCCCTGGACTCCGGTCACGAGGTCACGGCCGTGGTGCGGGACCCGGCCCGGCTCACCGTCACCGGCGACCGGCTGGAGGTCGTGCGCTCCGCTCTCACCGGCCCCGAGGAGCTGCGCTCCGCCGTCGGCGGCCGGGACGCGGTGCTCTCGGGCCTGGGTGCGCGCAGCCGCAAGGACGCCGGGGTGGCCGCCCTGCTCACGCGCGCGGTCATCGGCGCCATGGAGGCGGAGGGCGTACGACGGCTGCTGGTGGTGAGCGCCGGCCCGGTCGGACCGGCGCCCGAGAACGACGGCCTCCTGGACCGCGGGATGCGCGGCCTGGTGTCGGCGATCCTCAAGGACGTCTACACCGACCTGAGTGAGATGGAGGCCGAGCTGGCGCGCAGCGGCACCGACTGGACGTCCGTCCGGCCGCCGCGCCTGCAGGACAAGCCGCTCACCGGCCGCTACCGCACGGTCGTCGGCGGCTTTCCGCGCGGGGGCCGCTTCATCGCGCGCGCGGACGTCGCTCACGCGATGCTGTCGATGATCGACGACGCGGGGACGGTGAAGCAGGGGGTGGGCGTGGCGTACTGAGCCGGCACGACGGGCGCCGCGTGCTGGGCCGGTACGGCAAGCATCGCGTACTGAGCCGGTGCGGCGGGCGCTGTGCGCTGAACCGGTACGGCAGGCGCCGTGTGCTG